>JAHEJJ010000072.1 GCA_024638915.1 Robiginitalea sp. | reverse complement strand
GCAAATGATGGCAAAACCATTGTCGGCAGCGTGATTTATATCGATAACTACGGCAATGTAATCACCAATATTCAACGCAGCCTTTTTGAAGCCTATCGTAATGGCAGAAAATTTGAACTGATGGCCAGGAACAAAAAAATCCACAATATCCACAACAAATACAGCGACATTATCGATTTTAGTCAGGATAAAAGCAAACGACGGGGTCCTGGAGATCTTTTGGCACTTTTTAATTCTGGAGATTATATCGAGTTGGCTATCTATAAAAGCGATATGAATACCGTGGGAAGTGCTTCAACACTGCTCGGCCTGGATTACAGGGATACCATAACCATAAATTTTCTTTAGATGTTGATCCGTATTGTAAAACTGACCATCCGGGAAGAAAATATTTCTAGTTTTGAGCAGATTTTTGAAAAGACTAAAAATACGATCCGAAGTTTTCAGGGATGCGGGCTATTGGAACTATATAAAGACAGAAATGATCCTAAGGTTTTTTTTACCTATAGCCGGTGGAATTCAGAAGAAGATCTGGAAGCATACAGACAGTCCGATTTTTTCAGGAACGTTTGGGGTAAGACCAAACTACTGTTTGAATCCAAGCCGGAAGCCTGGAGTGTTGATACCATTGCCTCGTTAAATTAAATCGATTATGTGGGCTATATATAAAAGAGAAATAACATCCTTTTTCGCCTCCCCAACCGCCTATTTGATCATAGGTATTTTTCTTGTGATCAACGGACTTTTCCTTTGGGTGTTCCAGGGGAGTTTTAACATATTCGATTATGGGTTTGCCGATTTGAGTAATTTTTTCCTCCTGGCGCCATGGATCCTGTTGTTACTTATCCCGGCGATTTGTATGAAAAGTTTTTCTGAAGAAATGAGGTCGGGCACCCTCGAACTGCTCTATATTTCCCCCACCTCTCTGTGGCAGATGGTGTTGGCAAAGTACTTTGCTGCCATTACACTGGCCGCCATCGCACTACTGCCCACCCTATTATACATTTATAGCTTGTCGGAATTAGGTACTACCGTCGGTAATATCGATATAGGGCTGGCGCTGGGATCATACATTGGTCTTTTGTTTCTGATCACCACCTATACCGGCATTAGCCTGTTTACTTCTTCCATCACAGATAACCAGATCGTAGCCTTTATCAGTGGTCTTATTATCTGTTTCACTCTCTTTTATTTTTCGGAAGGTCTGGCAACGCTCGTCAAAAATGGAGACTTAGCGTTTTTTCTACAAAATTTAGGGCTTAAAGGGCGGTTCGGAACTATGGCACGGGGTATTCTCGATACCAGGGATGTTGTTTACTTTCTCAGTCTTTCATTCCTGTTCCTCTACCTTACGGTATCACAACTCAAATATCGTTCCCGCTGATGATGAAGAGAATAATCCAAATATGGCTGCCTGTTATTCTTATTGTTGGAATTGCCAATGCGATCTCCTCTTTTATATATACCCGGATAGACCTGACAGAAGACCGGAGGTACTCACTTTCTGATGCGGCTGCAAATACAGTGGAGAAGGTCGAAATTCCTATTATTATCGATGTGCTGTTGGCCGGAGACCTGCCTGTTGAATTCGAGAAGCTACGCGCAGAAACAAAGCTTATACTCGAACAGTTTACGAGTGTAAACGGGAATATCAAGTACGATTTTATAGACCCCCTTGAGGATGAGCGTCAGGCGGAAGCCACGCTCGCTCAACTGCAGCGGATCGGTCTTAAACCGGCATCGGTTACGATCGAAGAGAACGGGCGCGTGAGCCAGGAACTGGTGATCCCCTGGGCAATTGTGAACCAGGGTAACAGGACGATTAAAGTACCGCTGCTAAAGAATAAATTGGGTGCTTCATCGGAGGAGCGCGTCAATAATTCGGTGCAAAATCTCGAATACGCATTTGCCGATGCATTTGCCAAACTCCAAAGGGTCGAAAAGAAAAAGATCGCCGTTTTAAAAGGAAATGGAGAATTAGAAGATATTTACATAGCCGATCTATTGGGGTCGCTTCGTGATTATTACAATATCGGAGCGGTTACGCTCGACTCGGTGCCTTCCGATCCCCAAAAAGTCTATGACCAACTAAAGTCTTTTGATCTGATCCTCGTAGCCAAACCCACCGAAGCCTTTACCGATGAGGAAAAATATATCCTCGACCAATTTGTGGTTAACGGTGGTCGATCTTTGTGGCTAATCGATAAGGTAGCCATGGAACTCGACAGTTTGCTTAACCAGGAAGGCAAAGGAATGGCACTTCCCCGGGAACTGAACCTCGATGATTTCTTTTTTAAATTTGGTATTCGGATTAATCCCGACCTGATAAGCGATCTTTATTTTACCCAGATCGTCCTGGCCACAGGCGATGCCACCGATTCGCAATATAGTCCAATGCCCTGGTATTACCATCCCATGGTTTTTTCAAATGATGACCATCCTATCAACAAAAACCTGGAAGCATTGCGATTTCAATTTGCCAGCAGCATAGACACCTTGGGAGCAGAGTACAAAAAGACTATTTTGTACCACAGTTCGCCTCTTTCCAAGGCTGAGGGAGCTCCCCGTATCATAAGTCTAGATATGATTAGCAATCCTCCAGATAAAGAAAGTTTTAAGGCAGGGAACAAACCTCTGGCCGTTTTAGTGGAAGGAAGTTTTAATTCCGCCTTTAAAAATAGGATAAAGCCCTTTGAACTAGATGGTGCGAAGGAAAGTGGAGGAGATAACAAAATGTTGGTGATCTCCGACGGAGACCTGGCCAAAAATCAGCTAAGGCAGGGAAGACCGCTGGAGTTGGGTTACGATAAGTGGACCAATAACTTTTACGGGAATAAAGAATTCTTGATCAATAGCATCAATTTTCTGCTGGATGACACAGGACTTATAAACATTAGGAACAAAAAGGTTGTCATTCCTATTCTTGATCCGGAAAAAATCAAAAATCACAAAACGAAGTGGCAGTTTATCAATATTGGTGCCCCGGTGATCCTCGTACTGATTTGCGGATGGATTTTTAACCTCTACAGGCGCAGAAAATATGCCGCTTAACTGTTAATAAAAATCTATAACCGGACTAGGACAAATAAAATATATTTGTTTTATTGGACTACTTCTTTGACATGGACGCAACTATCTAAAAGACACGACTAACACAATCAAATCCAAAGAATGAAATTCATAGTATCGAGTACTTACTTACTAAAGCAATTACAGGTGTTGGGAGGGGTGATCAATGCGAGCAATACGCTCCCGATCCTGGATAACTTTTTATTTGTTCTCGAAAAGAATAAACTCACCGTTTCGGCCTCAGATCTTGAGACCACCATGAGTTCCGTACTCGAAGTAGACTCAGACAATGAAGGCGTCATTGCCGTTCCTGCGAGGCTGCTTTTGGATACGCTCAAAACTTTTCCGGAACAACCTTTAACCTTTTTGGTAGCCGACAATAATACGGTCGAAATCAGTTCCAATCATGGTAAATATGCACTGGCCTATGCAGACGGAGCCGAATTCCCCAAGGCGGTCAAATTGGCAAATCCCAGCTCTACCACTATTCTGGGCGACATCCTTGCCACAGCCATCAACAAGACCATCTTTGCCGCTGGAAACGATGACCTCAGACCGGTAATGAGCGGCGTATTTTTTCAGTTTTCCCCTGAAAACTTAACTTTTGTGGCTACCGATGCCCATAAACTGGTAAAATACCAGCGTACCGATACCACAGCTTCCCAGGTAGCCGAATTCATCATGCCGAAAAAGCCATTGAATCTTTTGAAAGGGATACTTGCCGGCAGCGAAGAAGAAGTTCAGATCGAGTATAACGATAGCAATGCAAAGTTCAATTTTGAGAATTCAGAGCTGATCTGCAGGCTTATCGACGGGAAATATCCTAATTATGACGCGGTAATCCCAAAAGAAAATCCGAACCAGCTTTCGATTTCCAGGAATCAGTTCCTCAGTTCAGTAAAACGCGTCTCGATATTTTCGAATAAAACCACGCATCAGATCCGGCTTAAAATTGCCGGTGCAGAACTGAATATCTCCGCAGAGGATATCGATTACAGCAATAAGGCCGAAGAAAGGCTTACCTGCTCGTATCAGGGCGAGGACATGCAAATCGGTTTCAATTCAAGATTCCTGGTCGAGATGCTGACCAACTTAAGCTCTGATGAGGTCTCGCTGGAGATGAGCCTGCCCAATCGTGCAGGGATCCTCACCCCTGCTGACGGACTCGATGAAGGAGAAAATGTGACCATGCTTGTAATGCCGGTCATGCTGAATAATTAGCATTACATCAGCTATTCAACAACGTAAAATAATTCAATAGCTCAAGGTCGAGATCAAAAATTCTTGAGACACCTATAAATTTTGACCTTTCGCTAGCCCGATACGATTTTCGTCTGAAGTCTGCGACACACCATCACAACCTATTGATGTTGATTATGAAACGAGCTTTATAGCACTGTTTGACGGCACATTGTGTAGTTTAACGTTTTTTTGACATTTAGAAGATTATTTCTTATATTTTTAAATCTTTAACACTAATTATTAAGCCTAATAAATCGATATCGAAATGAAAAAGCTTGGATTACTATTTTTTAGTTTGCTCTTGGTATTTATTTCCTGTGAATCGGATTCAGTTGAAGATTCCACCGATGCCGTGGATCAAAATTACACCAAATCCGCATCTGTAAGGGGAGAACTGCTAAAAGAATGCATCGTGCTCAATGTGGATCGATGTCCTTATGAAGCCAGCCAGCCAGCATCCAATTTCTGGTGGCCAGAGACTGAAACAGATTTTTTTAATGCGGATGCCTATTTTTCCTCAACAGATGAGCACTTTCTTGTATTTACAGAAAATGAGGACGGTACGGCTACGATAGTTGGCTCTGTGATCAGAGGTGAGTGTGTGGTGGAAGTCGATGTAACACTAAAAGACCGTAAATCATGGTCGCAGTGGTGGGCCGAAGGTGGTGGCCACAAAAAAGAAGGATGTGCCGGCCTGGCCTCGAGCTCTGAGGACATGTCTTTCTATGTAATTGATGCCGAAAATAGTACGCTGACAGCTACCGGCGGTGATTGTCTCGCAGAAGGAACTTTCGGGCTTGAACAACGACCCGATCCCTTTGATGATAATACTCCAAATTTTGGAGCCCATGTAGGCCCTGGTGGTGCCAATTTTGATTCAGAAATCGGTGCTGATGGCTTGAGTACCTGGGGTTGGATCACCGACATTCAAACCGGTGAGCGGCTTTGGGTAATGGACTTTAACTTTAAGTTCGATTGTGAAGTAAAAGAACCTGTATGTGAAACGGCTTTCGCTCGTGGAGATGAAGGTGCCACATGCTTCATCGATCTTGAAGATTATGATTTCAGCCGATGGGGCTGGTCAATCGGACCATTATCTGAAGGTGAGTATACATATGATATTTATGCAGCTGCAGGCCAATGTGATATTGAAAAAGGAACTCTCGTCGGTACGGTTGATGTGAGCTATGCAGATGGAAACGTTGAGGTTACCTATAACATTGATTCTGAATTTGAAGTGGAAGAGACACATACGTACGCCGGATATGATCCAGTTGCATCTGACAAGCAAGGTAGGCCCACGGTAGCACCAGGCCAATATACTATTGGTGAGGACCTGGAAGGTGAGATCTATATCATTGCTCACGCAGTAGTTTGCTCTGATGATTTTGAAGGCGACGATGACGAGGATTAATAGTAATAAACCGGCCTATTAAATATATTTGAAAATATCAGGCTTTTAATTATAAAGTAAAAAGAGCATCCAATTCAGGATGCTCTTTTTTACTTAATGCCTTTTGCTTCAATAGCCCTACTTTGGACTCTATTAAGTCCTGAATTTTTATACCGCGATCAACCTTGGAATTTCTTAATAAAACGATAAAGGAGAGCCAACGGGAATAATGCATGTTCATTGTTGATCATCAGGTTCAATAATTGATATTTGAAGGAATATTTGTTCCCGATATAGGTTCGTAGAGGGTAGACATCCATTTCTTTCAATGATTCAACTTTTCGTTTCAAGCTATCGGCTCTCATTCCTGAAACTGATAACTTTATCAGAAAGAAAAATGAAAATTGGTCTCGTCGTTTATTGAGAATAGCAATTATATCTTCGCTAAGCTCATTTGAACTATTGGTAACACTATCCACATAAATATCCAGGTCCTTAACCATGTTAAAAATGGCTATTAGCAGCCGTTTTCTCTTAAAAGGATCTTTGGTGCGCATCAGGGAATCTGAGGATTGATAATAGCGATGAACTGAGTAGGGCGCATATCCAATACGCTGAGAATTCATCAGAAGCCTTAAGGTAAAAACTACATCAGCGTTATACTGATTATTGCCAAATTCAAATCCCAGACCCTCCAGAAATTCTCGTCGGATCATGTACCACCAGATTTCTACCCT
>JAHEJJ010000071.1 GCA_024638915.1 Robiginitalea sp. | reverse complement strand
CGCATTGGGATGATCTTTCCCTGATCTAAAATTTTTTCAAAATGATGGTCGATCATATATTCGGCAGAAGCTTCAATCGCTATATCCAGCATCCCCTGTCGTGCTAATTCTCCCCTCAACTGTTCCAGAGAAGCTCTTATGGTCTCAGGATTATTATTGTAATAATCCAACATGATATGGGGCGTGGCAATAAAACTTTTGATACCGAGCTCCTTAAAGCCTTTTAAAAGTTTTACAGACTCCTCCACGTTTTTAGGACCGTCATCTATTCCGGGCAGAATATGATTATGGATGTCGACAAAATTATTAAGATAGTCGACCAGAAAGTATTTCTTGCTAAAAAAACTAAACATGTGCTGCGAGCCTGTCCGCGTAAAAATAGCACTTCTCTTATAATAAAGTTCTTTTAAAAGAGCCCTAATTATCCAACTAAAATCAGAATTATGAATTCCTCAATGCTGCCTGGGCTGCAGCAACCCTGGCTATAGGCACCCGGAAGGGAGAACAGCTTACATAATTCATGCCCGATATATGGCAAAATTCAACTGAATTAGGTTCGCCTCCATGCTCGCCACAAATACCCACCTTTAATTCCGGTTTGGTACCCCTTCCTTTTTCAGTGGCCATTTTGACGAGTTCGCCGACACCCTCCCTGTCGAGCACTTCAAAGGGATCTTCAGTGAGAATACCTTTTTGCAGATATATATTTAGGAATTTACCGGCGTCATCGCGCGAATAGCCATACGTCATTTGGGTGAGGTCGTTGGTGCCGAAGGAGAAAAAATCGGCATGCTCTGCGATCTTATGCGCTATTATGGCAGCCCTTGGCACTTCAATCATTGTCCCTACCTTATAGTCTATCTTGTCTTTTCTTCGCTTGAATATCCTATCTGCTGTGGCGTGGATGATCTTGGCCTGTTCCAAAAACTCATTTACCGTTCCCACCAGTGGGATCATGATCTCGGGTTTTGCCTCGATCCCCTTTTTCTTCAAATTCAATGCTGCTTCAATGATCGCTGTGGTTTGCATTTCAGTAATTTCGGGATAGGTATTACCCAATCTACAACCCCTGTGCCCGAGCATAGGATTGAATTCATGCAATTCGGCAATCTTGGTTTTCACGGCAGAAAGGGAGATATGCAGGTCTTCCGCCAGTTCTTTTTGAGTAGCCAATTGGTGGGGCACAAATTCATGTAAAGGCGGATCCAGCAGACGTATCGTCACCGGCAACCCTTTCATGGCCTCAAAGATCTGTTCAAAATCCCCGCGTTGCATGGGTAACAACTCCTTAAGAGCAAATTTCCGCCCTTTCGCAGTATCGGCGAGGATCATTTCCCGCATAACCTTAATTCGGTCCACTTCAAAGAACATATGTTCCGTACGGGCCAAACCAATTCCTTCGGCTCCAAAATTACGAGCTGCTTTTGCGTCTTTGGGAGTATCGGCATTGGTTCTGACCTCCATCCTGGCATATTTATTGGCCAGTTTCATAATCTCCGAAAATTCACCGCTGAGTTCAGGCTCCATGGTAGGAACTTTACCCTCTATAATATTGCCGGTCGTACCATTGATAGATATCCAGTCTCCTTCGTGGAATTCTCTGTCGCCCACCTTCATCACACGATTCTTATAATCTATTTTCAGTGCTCCTGCACCGGAAACGCAGCATTTTCCCATACCACGCGCCACCACAGCTGCGTGTGAGGTCATACCCCCACGGGCAGTCAATATTCCCTTGGCCAGATTCATGCCCTCCAGGTCTTCTGGTGAGGTTTCCATTCGGGTTAATATGGTATTTTTAAATTTAGCCGCCTCATCTGCAAAAAAGACGATCTGACCGGTAGCCGCACCGGGAGAGGCAGGCAGACCCTGAGCTATAATGTCCTCATCATCCAGGCTTGAAGGATCAAAGATGGGGTGGAGAAGTTCATCGAGTTTATTGGGTTCTATCCTTAAAAGTGCTTCTTTTTCATCGATAAGTCCTTCTTTAAAAAGATCTATAGCGATCTTGACCATGGATGCTCCTGTGCGTTTGCCATTTCGGGTCTGTAGTATCCAGAGTTTGCCATCCTGAATGGTGAACTCCATATCCTGCATGTCCCTGTAGTGTTTTTCCAACTTTTCCTGGTAGTTATAAAGTTCTTTGTAGTTATCGGGCATTATTTCTTCCAGAGAAGGATATTCTGCCCGCCTGATCTCTTCTTCTACCTGAGCCAGTTCACCCCAGCGTATGGCACCTTTATTGGTGATCTGCCGTGGTGTCCTGACACCCGCTACCACATCCTCACCCTGAGCATTGAGCAAGTACTCACCATTAAAGACGTTCTCGCCAGTTGCGGCATCCCTTGTAAAGCATACCCCTGTTCCTGAATTTTCTCCCATATTGCCATATACCATGGCCTGTACATTCACAGCAGTACCCCAATCGGCGGGATAGCCGTGCATTTTCCTGTAGTATACAGCCCTTTGGCCATTCCAGCTATCAAAGACGGCCATAACTGACCCCCATAATTGTTCCCAGGGATCGGTAGGAAAATCGAGTCCGGTTTGTTTATGTATAACATCCTTGAAATCATAGACCAAATCCTGAAGATCCTGGACCGTAAAGTCTGTATCGAGTTCTATATTTCTTTTCTCCTTAAGGTGTTCAATGATCTCCTCGAACGGATCGATATCTTCTTTGCTTTTGGGTTTCATTCCCATGACAACCCCACCGTACATCTGAATAAATCGGCGATAGGAATCCCAGGCAAACCGATCATTTTTGGTCTTTTTTGCCAGTCCGACCACGGCTTTATCGTTAAGACCGAGGTTAAGAACAGTGTCCATCATCCCGGGCATAGAGACACGAGCCCCTGAGCGTACGGAAATCAAAAGAGGATTATTAGGATCGCCAAAAGTGGATTCCATTATCTCTTCGATATGATGGATCGCCTGTGCCACTTCTTCTTTAAGCAAGTCAATAGTAGCATCCTTCCCCAGCTTATTATATTCGGTACATACTTCTGTGGTGATGGTAAAGCCCGGAGGAACTGGTATTCCAATGGAACTCATCTCGGCCAGGTTGGCGCCCTTGCCGCCTAATAAATTCCGCATTTCACTATTTCCGTCGGCTTGTTTATTTCCAAATTTATATACCCGGGTTCTGATGTCGGCTGTAGTCTCCATGATCATACTATTATTTCGATTTGACAGAAAAAAATTATGGCCCGAAATTACAGGCTTTAGATGCCGATTTTAATGATAATTGTCATATTATTCCAAATAGCCTATGGCGAGTAACTTAGGTGACAAAAAAATACTATACAACCGTTTCAAGATTAAAACACATTTTCGCCGTTTTACAATGCTGAGAGATTATTATTGCTATTTTTAAAATACCTAACTAAACAGTTTTTATGAAACCATTTTACCTATTTCTCTTAGTAATTCTTTTCGTAATCCCTTTGGGTGATTTAAATGCTCAACGTAAAAAGGGCAGTAAGGCAACCCCTGAAAATTATCCCGAGGCTTTATACAATTCCATCCAATGGCGTTTGGTAGGCCCATTCAGGGGAGGTCGGGCCGGAACCGTTACGGGAGTTTTAAACAATCCGAACCTTTACTATATGGGAACCGCCGGCGGAGGGATATGGAAAACCACTGATGCGGGTAGTACCTGGAGCTGTATTTCCGATGGGTATTTTGGAGGGTCTATCGGAGCGGTGGCAGTTTCAGAATCGGATCCCAATGTTATATACGTTGGCGAAGGAGAACAAACCCTAAGGGGAAATGTTTCTTCAGGGAATGGTATTTGGAAAAGTCTGGATGCAGGAGAAACCTGGAAATTTATCGGCCTGGAAGGTTCAGAACACATTTCAAGAATTCGAATACACCCCTCAAATCCCGATCTTGTTTACGTTGCTGCTATCGGCAATCTTTGGAAGCCCAATAAGACCCGTGGTGTTTTTCGCTCTGAAGATGGAGGTCAAAACTGGGAAAAGATTCTCTATGAAAGTGATAAAGCAGGAGCTGGAGATTTGATAATGGACCCGAACAATGCAAGAATTATATATGCAGCTACCTGGCAGATGAAGAGAAACGGATACCGAATGGACAGTGGCGGCCCTGATAGTAGAATGTATAAAAGTATTGATGGTGGCGATACCTGGACCGATATTTCAAAATACAAAGGCTTACCCAAGGGTCCATGGGGCATAGTGGGTATAACGGTTTCTCCCGTTGACTCAAATAGGGTCTGGGCGATAATTGAGGCGGAGGATGGCGGTGTCTTCAGATCCGACGATGCAGGTAAGAGCTGGGAAAAGATCAATGAAAACAGGGCTTTGAGACAAAGGGCATGGTATTATAGTCGAATTTATGCAGACACACAAAACAAGGACAAGGTTTATGTTATGAATGTGAGCTATGGGGTGTCTACAGACGGTGGAAAGACATTTACCCTTAAGGACGCACCACATGGAGACCATCATGATCTATGGATCGATCCACATAATAATCTGAGAATGGTCATTGCCGATGACGGCGGTGCACAGGTTTCTAACGATGGGGGAGAGAATTGGACCACCTATCACAATCAACCTACAGCCCAGTTCTATAGGGTTACAACAGACAATTCTTTTCCATATAGAATATACGGCGCACAACAAGACAATAGTACGGTGCGCATCTACCATCGCACCTCCCATTCAAGTATAACGGAAAGCGACTGGGAACCGACGGCTGGTGGCGAAAGTGCTCACCTTGCTCCCGACCCCAAGAACAATGAAATTGTTTACGGAGGGACTTATAAAGGGTATATGATGCGTCAGGACCATTCGGTAGACCAAACCCGGTCTATCAATATCTGGCCAGATAACCCTGCCGGTTCGGGTGCTGAGGTCATGAAATATCGTTTTAACTGGAACTTTCCGGTCAAGTTCAGTTTACATGACCAAAATAAGCTATATGCAGGATCCAATTTTTTACATGTAACTACCAATGAAGGCCAAAGCTGGAAGACCATTTCACCAGATCTTACCCGTGCATTGCCTGAAACCATAAAATCTTCCGGCGGGCCAATTACACAAGATAATACGGGTGCTGAATTCTACTCCAACCTCTTTGCGATCAATGAGTCCACTTTAGAAGAAGGTGTTATTTGGGTTGGCAGCGATGATGGGTTGATTCATATTTCGAGAGACCATGGCGAAAATTGGGAGAACATCACTCCTCCATTAAGCATAAGTCCGAAACTAAACATGATCAACTGTATTGATCCGAGCCCATTTCAAAAGGGGACAGCCTATGTTGCTGCTACTTCATATAAATTTGGAGATTACACTCCTTACTTATATAAGACCTCGGACTATGGAAAGACCTGGAAGGTGATTACCAGCGGGATCAAAAGCAACCACTATACACGAGCCATTCGCTCGGACAAAGTGCGGGAAGGACTGCTATATGCTGGGACCGAATGGGGCATGTACGTTTCTTTTGACGATGGGAACAGTTGGTCACCATTTCAACTGAACCTGCCCATCACATCTATTAGAGACCTTCATGTGAGGGACAATGACTTAATTGCGGCCACCCACGGCCGTAGTTTTTGGATGATCGATGACCTAACACCTCTTCACCAACTGTCAGATGAAGTAGCCAATGCAAAGTTCTATTTATTTAAACCTGATCAGGCATACCGTATGCAGCAATCAAAGGGATGGCAAGAACCGAATACCAAGTTGGTGGGTGAAAACCATCCGGATGGGGCAATCATCAATTATTTTATTAAAGACATGCATGAGACCGATACTATTAGTATAGATATTTTGGAAATGGATGGCTCATTGATCCAGCGCTTTTCAAATCTGGCCGAAGAAGATAAATTAAACCCGGAAGCAAATAAACCTTTAGAGGTTAGTTCTGGAGGCAACAGACTGATCTGGAATATGCGTTATCCGGGCTACAAGACCTTCGAGGGCATGGTATTCTATTCATCCCCCAATGCCGGGCCCAAAGCTGTCCCGGGAAACTACAAGATAAGATTGAATTATAATGGAAAAACCTCTGAACAGATTCTTACTGTTGTCAAGGATCCCAGAATGCCTAATTCAGAGGACGATTATCAAAAACAATTTGATTTCCTGATCAAGATAAGGGATCAGGTCAGTAGGGCAAATTCTGCAATTATCGATGTCAGAACGGTTAAAAAAGACCTGGATTATCTCAAGGGTAAGGAGGAGTTGAGCAAAGAGCTGAAAGACATGATATCAGACTTTGAATCAAAATTGGATGTTATCGAAAACAACATACACATGACCAAGAACCAGAGTCGACAAGACCCTTTGAACTATGGTATCAGGATCAACAACCGACTGGCGTTTTTGATGACAGACTCTCAACGGGGGGATTATCCACCTACAGATCAGGCAGAGGAATTCTTAGTAGAGCTTACAAAAGAATTGGATGCCGAGATTTCTGCTCTAAGTCAATTGCTGGACGAGTACATATCAAAAATCAACGATGGGGTAACTGATAATAAAATCAAGATGATTTCTTTGAAGCAGGAATAATTTATGTTGTAATTG
>JAHEJJ010000040.1 GCA_024638915.1 Robiginitalea sp. | reverse complement strand
GGTAAAGTGGAACTCATGAGGCCCGAGGGTACCGCCCAGTTCATCCAGTTTTCCAATGCCTGAATATCGGCTTCCGTATCCAGGTGAACCAGACTTAAATCGTGTCCCACAAAATTTTCATGAACTATCTGGTCTAAATAATTTACCGCAAAAATCTTATGACCACGGGTAAGAGAACTGTCATATCTTATTCCATTTTCACTTGAAAGTTCTATTTGAACATCTGCCTGGGGTGCCATATTTGAACTTGCCTCTTCGACTACCCATAACTCCTTGGTCATACCCATGGATGTATGGAATTTGCCGCCTGGCATTTTTACATAGCACTCCATGATATAATAACCCGGTTTGAAATTTACATGTGTGATTGCTGTTTTCCTGGGTGATATCAAGCCAGTCCCTCCGGAAAATACAATCTCTGAGAACCATTCTGGTAATTTTCCAAAGGCTTCCATGGCCTCTTCATTCTTCTCTTCCATTATTAGGGCCATGCCTTCATCGAACGGAGGTATAATATCCCTTTTTGTGTCATCAATTGACCGTCCTTCAGGGTATTTATCCAGTAGAATAAAATGAGGTTCTGTAGATTGGTTTTCATAGACAATCTTGTTCCAACCAGACTGAATAGTATCCACCCCATAGAACTCCATGGATTTCGTAATAAATGTAATTTCCTCTGTTGAGTTGGATTCTGTTGTGATTTCTGGCTCAGTTTTCTTTGTAGTTTCTTTACAGGCCGTAAGTATCATAAGCAAAATTAATATTATGGTCATGTACTTTTCCAGGAGAGATTTCATTATTTAGGTGTTTTATTGGTTTTAATAGATTTCAATATAAGGACTTATCGTTCTCACTGTCAATATTTTGTATGAAATGCGCTTTTTGATGTACCAAGGCACCAAATTATTTTTCGGACATGATTTTCACATCAAAAAAAGAATTGTAGATTGGTTTTACCGGATATTATTGCTAATTGTCTAGGTAAACAATGATATCGCAAATCTCTGTCAAAGGGATAATTTATAGCCTAAATAAAATAAGAATAGTAGAGAAGTCCCTCTATTTGGGGTAATATGAGGGCTATAACAGTTGTTGGAAGGTATTCGATTTGGAAAGTTAAATTATTTGAGCCTATTCTTTATCGATTCACAAATTGAAATGGTGGTACTAATGCCTGTCATTTATTTTGGTAGGGGCGCAAAGCGCCACCTCCCCACAATAACAAGGTAACTCACAAGACTGTAATTATCTAGCAGAAAAGCATTAGATCCTCGGCATATCTCCTTCGCCCTTGAGCGGTAAGTTAGAACTTCCCATCAAATGGGTATCTAAGTGATGTGCTGCCTGTCGGCCTTCTGAGATAGCCCAGACGATTAAAGATTGACCCCTGCGTTGATCTCCAGCTACAAATACCCCAGGTACATTGGTCTGATAATTATTTGTGTTGGCCTCAATATTAGTACGTAAATCCATCACCAAACCCAATTGATCTGCGATCGTTGACTCCGAGCCGGTGAATCCAAGGGCTAAAAGTACCAGCTCGCACTTCCATTCTTTTTCTGTTCCTGCTATTTCCTTCAAGACAGGTCGCTCACCCGGATTTTTAACCCACTCGACATCAACGGTAATTAAGCCTTTAAGATTTCCATTATCATCACCTACGAACTCTTTGGTAGAGATGCTGAAATAACGCTCCACACCTTCTTTATGGGAAGAACTTGTGCGTAATCGCATAGGCCAAAAAGGCCAGGGCTGTTCATTGGGTCGTGAAAGTGAAGGTTTTCCAAGTATTTCAAAATTGGAAACCGAAAGGGCACCCTGACGGAACGAAGTACCTATGCAGTCCGAGCCGGTATCGCCTCCACCAATAACAATCACGTCTTTTTTGGTGGCCAGAATTTCTTCTCGTGTAATGGTTGATCCATCGACTCTTTTGTTGTTTTGGCTTAAAAAATCCATAGCCTGAACAACACCTTTAAGATCAGAACCTTTGATAGGCAAGTTTCTTTTTACTGTGGCCCCCCCACATAATAATACAGCGTCGAAATCGTCTTTCAACTTTTCGGCTTTTATATCGACCCCTATATGTACACCACATTTAAAATCAATCCCCTCTTGTTTTAAAATATCCAGCCGTCGGTCGATCACCTGCTTCTCTAATTTAAAATCCGGTATGCCATACCGAAGAAGTCCCCCGGGTTTTTCATCACGTTCGAAAACCGTGACCTGGTGGCCTGCTCTATTCAATTGCTGTGCTGCGGCAAGCCCTGCAGGTCCTGAGCCTACGACGGCCACTTTCTTATCCGTACGCTGTTCCGGAGGTTCAGGGCGAATCCAACCTTTTTGGAAGGCGGTTTCCACAATATTTTTTTCTATGTTCTCAATGGAAACAGGATCCTCATTAATACCCAATACACAGGCTTCTTCACAAGGTGCGGGACATAAACGTCCGGTGAATTCCGGGAAATTGTTCGTGGCATGCAATATATCGGCTGCTTTTTCCCATTTCCCCCTGTAGATAGCATCATTAAAATCGGGAATTAAATTACCCAGCGGACACCCACTATGGCAAAATGGAATGCCGCAGTCCATGCATCGTGCGCCCTGATCCTTCAATTCCTTTTCTTTCATAGGAATGGTGAATTCCTTAAAATGTTTTACGCGCTCTTTTACGGGTGCATAAGACTCCACCTTTCTGCCATATTCCATAAAGCCTGTTATCTTTCCCATATCTCTATTCAATGATTTCGTATTTCTCCTTTTCCAATCTTATCAGTGCCTGGCGATACTCTTCCGGAAACACTTTTACGAATTTGGGAAGGTGGTATTCCCAATTCTCCAGAATTTTCTGGGCCTGAACGCTATAGGTGGTATTGTAATGGTTTTCAATCAAGGACTTAAGTTCAAATATGTCATTTTCGGTTTCAACACTCAATAGATTTAGCGCTTGCCCATTGCATTTCTTCTCGAATGTATTTTCCGGATCAAAAACATACGCGATACCACCACTCATACCAGCACCAAAATTCCGGCCTGTTTCACCTAATATCACTGCAACACCACCGGTCATATATTCACACCCATGATCTCCTATTCCTTCTACCACAGCTTTAGCTCCAGAATTTCTCACGCAAAAACGCTCCCCTGCTTTTCCGTTGATATAAACCTCCCCTGCAGTCGCACCATATAAGGCCACATTTCCGGTAATTATATTTTCATGGGGAGTAAGAGTAGATCCCGCAGGTACTTTGATCACCAATTTTGCCCCGGACAGACCTTTTCCGAGATAATCATTGGTTGTACCATTAACTACCATGGTAAGACCACTGGTGGCAAAAGCTCCGAAGCTCTGCCCTGCAGAACCTGTAAAAATTAACTTTAAGGTATTTTCAGGAAGCCCTTTAGCCCCATAGTTCTTTGAAATTTCATTGCTGATAATAGCTCCAACCGCCCTATCCGTATTCCGAATGGGAAATTCCAGAACTGTCTTTTCTTTTCTGAACAAGGCAGGATGAGCTTTCTCGATTATTTCAAACTCTATAGAATTGTCGATCTTGTGCAATTGTGGTTCGGTGTTGCATAATTTTGTGCCTTTCGGAACCTTTATCCGATGTAGGATAGGGGTGAGGTCCAATCCCCTGGCCTTATAATGCTCTATTGCTTTATTGCGGTCTAATTTGTCAACCTGGCCCACCATTTCCTTAACCGTTCTGAAACCTAATTGAGCCATGATTTCGCGAAGCTCCTTTGCTACAAAATACATGTAGTTCACTACGTGTTCGGGTTTGCCTTCAAATTTCTTTCTAAGTTCCGGATTTTGTGTAGCGATCCCTACAGGACAGGTATTCAGGTGGCAAACCCGCATCATAATACAACCGGAGGCCACCAACGGAGCGGTAGCAAATCCGAATTCTTCCGCCCCTAAAAGGCATGCGATCGCAACATCCCGCCCCGTCTTTAGCTGACCATCACACTCCAATACCACCCTGTTTCTCAAATCGTTTAACACCAGGGTTTGCTGTGCTTCAGCTATACCCAATTCCCATGGTAAACCCGCGTGTTTCAGGGAGGTTAAGGGGGAGGCCCCGGTCCCACCATCGTGTCCTGAAATAAGGATCACATCCGCTTTTGCCTTGGAAACACCTGCTGCTACTGTTCCAACACCGACTTCGGATACAAGTTTAACGTTGATACGCGCCTCCCGGTTGGCTGATTTCAGGTCATATATCAATTGTGAGAGATCTTCGATCGAGTAGATATCGTGATGAGGCGGCGGAGAAATAAGTCCGACATAAGGAGTAGAATTTCTGGTTTTGGCAATACTTGGATTTACTTTTGGGCCAGGCAATTGTCCTCCCTCACCAGGTTTTGCTCCCTGGGCCATCTTGATCTGTATTTCCAGAGCATTGGTCAGATAGTTTGAAGTAACCCCAAACCGACCGGAAGCAACTTGCTTGATCGCGCTGTTCTTCCAATCGCCAGAGTCGTTTTTATAAAAACGTTCGGCATCTTCCCCTCCTTCTCCGGAATTGCTTTTGCCGCCTATCCTGTTCATGGCGATAGCAAGATTTTCGTGAGCTTCTTTGCTGATGGATCCATACGACATAGCCCCCGTTTTAAACCGTTTTACGATTTCGGTCCAGGGCTCCACTTCCTCTAATGGGATAGGGTCGTAGTTCGAGAATTCGAATAAACCACGGATGGTCATCAGATTTTTAGATTGCTTGTTTACCATCTCGGCAAACTCCTTGTATGTGTCAGGTTCATTGCTGCGGACAGCTTTCTGAAGTTTAGCAATCGACAGCGGATTGAACATATGTAATTCCCCGTCTCGTCTCCAGCGGTACTCACCCCCGATTTCCAGATCTAGATTTGCGGAGATATTTTGATCCTGATATGCTTTTCGATGTCTTTTAGCGACTTCTTTCTCTATTTCATAGAGGCCAATTCCTTCAAGACGCGTAGGCGTGTTAGGAAAGTACTTGTCGACTACTTTGGAGTTGATTCCTATACATTCAAATAATTGCGAACCCCTGTAAGAGTTTAGAGTCGACACCCCCATTTTATTCATCACCTTCAAAATCCCTTTTCCAACGGCCTTATTATAATTCTGAATAGCTTCTGCTACACTGAAATCGGTTATTTCCTGTTCTTTAACCTGTTCTGCAATAATCTCATTTACCAGATAAGGATTTATCGCGCTGGCGCCAAATCCAAAAAGGCAGGCAAAATGATGAACTTCCCGCGGCTCAGCTGATTCGATGATAACACTTAGTTGTGAGCGCTTCCCAAGTTTTTGCAGACCACTGTTAACGAAGGCACATGCCAAAAGGGAAGGAATAGGAGCTTTTTGTTTATTTGCGCTACGATCAGACAGTATAATGATGTTTGTGCCCACATCAATTGCTTTTATCGCCTGATCCAGAACATCCTCAAGGGCTTCTTCAAGAGCATTAAGCCCCCGGTCTATATTATATAATATCGGGATGGACACTACTTTATAATCAGGGCTTTGATCGTGATTTTTGATCTTATCCAAATCCTCTTTCGATATCACAGGATTTTGGATCTTTAATTTTCTGCAGTGAAGCTCGGTATATTCAAAAATATTGTGATCACTACCCAGGGTGAGGCTTATGTCGGTAATAAGCTCTTCCCTAATGCCATCGAGCGGAGGATTGGTTACTTGCGCAAAAAGTTGCTTGAAGTAGTTGTAGATGAGTTGTGGTCTTTCAGAGAGAACGGCGATAGGGGTATCCGAACCCATAGATCCAATCGGTTCTTTTGCATGTTTACTCATCGGCAGAATGATGGTATTGATATCCTCCAGGGTATAGCCAAAGATCGCCTTGCGTTTTTCAAGAGACTCTTCTCCCAGAAACAGCGGACAATCCCTGTATGGAATGTCCTTTAAATGTACAAGGTTGTTATCAACCCATTCCTGATAGGGATATTTGCCTGCGATTTTTTCCTTGATCTCTTCGTCATTCACAATACGACCTTCTTCCATGTTTACAAGGAACATTTTTCCTGGCTCCAACCGGCCGTGGGATTCGATATTTTCGGGAGCGAGGTCTAATACACCAGTTTCCGAAGACATGACCACATAACCATCTTTTGTGACTGAATATCTGGAAGGTCTTAAACCATTTCTATCGAGGACTGCACCGATATAACTCCCATCGGTGAAGGGAATAGATGCCGGGCCATCCCAGGGTTCCATCAGGCAGGAGTGAAACTCATAAAAGGCCTTTTTTGATTCAGACATTTCGGTGTTTTTCTCCCACGCTTCAGGGACGAGTATCATCATGACCTCAGGAAGCGATCTTCCGGTCATCAGTAATAATTCCACCACCATATCCATGGTCGCTGAATCGGATTTTGCAGGTAAAATGATGGGCAGAATATTCTTGATGTCATCGCCAAAGAGATCGCTTTTCAGCAGCGCTTCACGGGATCGCATCCTCGATATATTTCCTCTCAGCGTATTGATCTCTCCATTATGGCACATGTACCTGAAGGGTTGTGCCAGGTCCCAGGTAGGAAAAGTGTTGGTTGAAAATCGCTGATGTACCAATGCCAAACGCGTAATCACCCTGGAATCCATGAGATCCTTATAATAAAGTTCTATATCCTCTGGTTTTAAAAGCCCTTTAAAAATGATGATCTTGGTAGAAAGGCTTGGCAGGTAAAAAAACTTACTTTCCGATAGTTTTGAGTTGTAAATGGCATGTTCACTGATCTTCCGGGCGATGAAGAGCTTGATGTTAAACTCTTGGTCGGTCTGATCCTTTTCCGATCTGGAGACAAAGACTTGCTTTACAAAAGGCTCTGTCTCTGAAGCCATTCGACCTGTAACTGTTTTATTGACTGGGACATCTCTCCAACCTAAAAGTTTAAGACCCTGCCCGTAGATATTCTTCTCGAATTCTTCGATGCAATATTTCCTTTGATTTTCCTTTTGAGGAAGAAAAACATTGGCAACGGCATAGGATCCCGGACTGGGAAGAACAAAGTCGCAGACCTCTGTAAAAAACTCATGGGGAATATCGATAAGAATCCCGGCACCATCGCCTGTTTTACCATCAGCGCTCACTGCACCCCTGTGTTCGAGTTTCACCAGAATTTCCAAGGCCTTCGAGATGATGTCATTGGATTTCTTGCCTTTCAGACTGCAAATAAATCCGGCACCACAATTATCATGTTCAAATTCAGGTAAATACAAGCCTTGCTTCTTCAACTTCATACTTTGAGGAATTTGCTCAAAAATATCAAATCGATTGACAAATATGTATACTAATCACAATAAGTGTAACAGAAATTCAACGTCGGCAATAAAACGTTAATTATTATGCATTTTAAAAATAATCAACACCTGAAATTGGGAAATTGATAATCAGTCTAGAGCAAATAAGACCTATTCTCATAAAGATTAGGTATGTGGTCTATTTATTTAGGTTGCTTAGGCCAAATAAACATGAATCTGAAATTTTATCGGTATAAAGACTCTTTATCTGCAGAGGTCACCCCCTTTATAAGAGGGGGTATCGACATCATAATTATTTTAAAATGAATCAGTTGTCAAGAATACTCCTGGATATAACGATTTTCTGTATCTCAGAGGTACCTTCATAAATCTGTGTGATTTTCGCATCTCTCATCAAACGTTCAACATGATATTCCTTCACATAGCCATTTCCTCCATAGATCTGAACTGCTTCAACTGTGGTTTCCATAGCTACTTGCGATGCATATAATTTGGCCATCGCTCCAGACAAGGCATAATCGTGGTCATTGTCTTTATCCCAGGCCGACTTATATACCAGTTGTCTGGCTGCGTCAATCTGAGTATGCATATCGGCCAGTTTAAAGGCGATAGCTTGATGATTGGCTATTTCGGTGCCAAATGCTTTTCTTTCAAGGGAGTATTTTTTGGCCAACTCATAAGCCCCTGCAGCGATACCCAAAGCCTGAGCAGCGATACCGATACGACCTCCTGCCAAAGTTTTCATGGCGAATTTAAATCCGAATCCGTTTTCACCCAGCCGATTTTCCTTAGGGACCTTCACATCGTTGAAAATAAGTGAGTGGGTATCACTTCCCCGTATCCCAAGTTTATTCTCTTTGGGGCCAATTTCGAACCCGTCAGCTCCTTTTTCCACAATTAGTGCGTTAATTCCCCTATGGCCCTTGTCGATATCGGTTTGTGCGATGACCATGTACACATCGGCAGCACCTCCATTGGTAATCCAGTTTTTTGTACCATTAAGGACATAATGGTCTCCTTTGTCAAGGGCCGTTGTTTTCTGGGAAGTTGCATCACTGCCTGCTTCAGGTTCGGAAAGGCAGAAAGCTCCAAGAAGTTCACCGGTAGCAAGCCTGGTGAGATATTTTTCTTTTTGTTCTTCCGTACCGTAGGTTTCGAGACCCCAACATACCAGAGAGTTATTTACAGAAACGATCACCGAAGCAGAGGCATCTATTTTCGATAATTCCTCCATGGCCAGGACATAGGAGATGGTGTCTAGACCGCTACCACCATACTTAGGATCGACCATCATTCCCAAAAAACCTAAAGCTCCCATTTTTTGGATCAGCTCTTTCGGAAATTTCTGATTTTCATCACGTTCAATAACTCCGGGCAACAATTCGATATTGGCAAAATCTCTTGCCGCCTGCCGGATCATTTGTTGTTCTTCGGTCAGCGTAAAGTCCATTTAATATTTTTTCGAATTAGTCCTGCAAATATACGCGGTTAATGGAGATATTTTTATGAGAAGAATCATAAATAGATCCTATCAGAGGAGGGTTAGAAATACAAGAAATAAAAATAGGCCTGAGCTACCGAAACTATTATATGATTGCCCGTCAATATTTATATATTTGTCTGTCTACGTTTCTTCAATTGTAAATCTAAGTTTTTATGTGGCAGCATTAGCTTAAATCCAGGGAGCCAAAGAAATTCCTAAGGCAGTTATTGAAACCGCTATAACGGATCGATAAAAATTTTGAAACAAATAGAAATGAAAGATTTACTACAACAATACGAAAATAAAGCCCCTGAAATAGTATTTAACTGGAAGGATTCAGAAACCGAAGCAGAAGGATGGACCGTTATTAATTCTCTCCGAGGCGGAGCGGCTGGTGGTGGCACCAGGATGAGGGAAGGCCTGGATATGAACGAAGTTTTGTCTTTGGCCAAAACCATGGAAGTAAAATTTACAGTTTCCGGACCTCCTATTGGCGGTGCAAAATCGGGTATCAATTTTAATCCGCATGATCCCCGGAAAAAGGGGGTTCTAGAACGTTGGTACAAAGCTGTTGCCCCCTTGCTTAAAACTTACTATGGTACAGGTGGAGATTTAAATGTCGATGAAGTATTGGAAGTGATTCCTATAACAGAGGACGTAGGTGTTTGGCATCCACAGGAGGGGGTATTTAACGGTCATTTCAGACCATCAGAGGCCGATAAGATCAATCGGATCGGTCAATTGCGGCTCGGTGTGAAAAAGGTAATAGAAAGCGATCATTATTCACCCGATCCGAGCAAAAAGTATACGGTGGCCGATATGATAACAGGTTTTGGCGTGGCCGAAGCGATCAGGCATTACTATGATATCTATGGCGGGACTGTGATCGGTAAAAAGACGATCGTCCAGGGATTTGGAAATGTAGGCTCTTCTGCCGCATTCTACCTGGCTCAGATGGGTGCCAGAATTGTAGGTATTATTGATCGTGTGGGTGGTGTCATCAACGAAGACGGTTTCAGTTTCGATGAGATTAAACACTTTTTTTTACATAAAAAAGGTAATATGCTTATCGCCGATGCCGATCGAATGATTCCTTTTGATGAGATGAATAAAAAAATATGGGGATTACAAGCAGAGATCTTCGCACCCTGTGCTTCATCGAGACTTATCGGTAAAAAACAAATATCAGAATTAATCGATACAGGACTCGAAGTTATTTCATGCGGTGCCAATGTTCCTTTTGCAGACAAAGAGATTTTCTTTGGCCCCATTATGGAGTATACAGATGAACGTGTAAGCCTCATTCCGGATTTTATTTCCAACTGCGGTATGGCCCGGGTTTTCGCCTATTTTATGGAAAGAAGGGTGTCGATGGATGACGAAAAAATATTTAGTGATACTTCTGATACCATTCGAAAAGCAATTTTAAATATCTTTAAGCAGAATGTAACAAAAGAGAATCTGAGCAAGACTGCGTTTGAAATAGCGTTAAAACAACTAATATAAAACCAACCTTTTATGGAATCCATAATTATTATTGTATTCGTAGTAGGCTATCTGGCCATAACCCTGGAGCACAATTTAAAAATCGATAAACTGATACCAGCGCTTGCCATGATGGCTCTTTTATGGGCTATCATCGCACTGGCGCATATGCCGGTATTTGAGGTTAATGCGGAGATGAAGGAACTGGTACCTTCCCATTTGGACGAAATGTTACTCCACCACCTGGGTAAAACAGCCGAGATCCTGGTTTTTCTTTTGGGGGCTATGACCATCGTTGAGATTATCGACTATTTTGATGGTTTTGCCACCATAAAAGGATATATAAAGACCAAGAGTAAAAAGAAATTATTATGGCTTTTTTCGATATTGGCATTTATTCTTTCCGCCATTATCGATAATCTGACGGCGACAATTGTTTTGGTGACTATCCTACAGAAAGTGATCAAGGACAGAAATACGCGACTGTGGTTTGCCGGGTTGATCGTCATCAACGCCAATGCTGGTGGAGCCTGGTCGCCTATAGGTGATGTGACCACTACAATGCTCTGGATTGCCGACAAAGTATCGGCATCACAATTAGTGATCAATGTTTTGATACCATCGATTGTATGTATGGTTGTACCCACACTCATTGCCCAGCGATTTAAGGCCTTTTCCGGCGAAATTGAAGCGGATCTTACACAAGAAATTCCTAAATCGAAATTCGGATCAACAATGTTGTATCTCGGTTTGGGATCGATCATTTTTGTACCCTTCTTTAAAACCATCACTCATCTGCCCCCGTATGTAGGTATGATGCTTTCGCTAGCCCTTGTAGCCACTTTCGCTGAGATTTACAGTAATGCCAAGTTCAGTATTTCTAGTGTCGACAGTGGCGAGCACACTGATCATGCGCAGCATAGTCCTGTTCATAAATCGCTGTCAAAAATTGAATTACCGAGTATCCTTTTCTTTTTGGGGATTTTGTTAGCCGTTGCCGCCTTAGAATCGTTAGGCTATTTGTTCCATTATGCAGAAAGTCTTAATCAGGCGATACCCAATACGGATATTGTGGTGATGATCCTCGGAGTTGGGTCTGCTGTAATCGATAATGTCCCGTTGGTTGCGGCTAGCATGGGTATGTTTTCCGAGCCCATGGACAGCCCCCTATGGCATTTTATAGCTTATTCAGCCGGTACAGGCGGTAGCATGCTTATTATAGGTTCGGCAGCAGGTGTTGTTGCGATGGGAATGGAAAAGATAGATTTTTTCTGGTACCTCAGAAAAATTGCCTGGTTGGCCGCTGCAGGTTTCCTTGCGGGTGCCATCTGTTTTATTTTACTGCGCGATTTTGTGATGCATGCATAATTTTATCAGAAAAACACCGTTATAAAGGCGAAATCCAAAACAGAGAACATTTATGGTATTCCAAGACCTCGTAGATGAGACGCAAGCAGGGGAAGTGATCTCAGAGGAAAAAACACTTTCGGTCGTAGAATTGATTCTTAATGGCGGTACGGGTAGTATCGTCATTATTTCTGTTTTGTTTGCCATGCTGGCCGTAGCCCTTTACATCTATTTCGAACGGTTACTCGCGATTAAAGCAGCCTCCAAGATCGATAAAAATTTTATGAATCAGATCCGCGATCACGTTATAAATGGCAAGCTAGATTCTGCTAAAATATTGTGTGCACAAACAGATTCACCCGTGGCCAGGCTAACTGAAAAGGGGGTGTCGAGAATCGGCAAACCGTTGGATGATATCAATACCGCCATTGAGAATGCCGGTACCCTGGAAGTATATAAGCTGGAAAAGAATGTCAATATTCTCGCAACGGTAGCAGGTGCTGCCCCGATGATCGGTTTCCTGGGAACCGTAATTGGTATGATCATTGCCTTTCATCAATTAGCCAGCAGTGGAGGTCAGGCCGAAATGGGGGCTCTGGCATCTGGGATTTATACCGCCATGACCACAACGGTTGCGGGATTGGTTGTTGGTATAATTGCCTATATGGGCTATAATCACCTGGTAAACAGAACGGATAAGGTGGTCCATAAGATGGAGGCTAATGCTGTCGAATTCCTCGATTTATTAAATGAACCTGTTTCCTAGAACGCGATGAGATTAAAAGGAAGAAATAAGATCAATCCGGAGTTCAGCATGTCTTCAATGACAGACATAGTTTTCCTCCTACTGATATTTTTCATGCTGACGGCCAATGCGCCAAATGCCTTGGATCTGTTGCTTCCAAAAGCCAGGGGAAAATCGACCAGTACACAGAATGTTTCGGTTACCATCAACAAGAACCTTCAGTATTTTGTGAATAACGAACAGATCAACGAAGAATACATTGAAATTGAATTAAAAAAAGCACTGGAAGGCAAAGATAAACCTACCATTATCCTAAGAGCAGAGGAGAGCGTTGCGATCAAGGAAGCCGTGAACGTTATGGACATTGCTAATAGGAATAAATACAAAGTGATCCTTGCTGTGCGACCGAATTAATGTCGCTATTAGATACGAGACACAAGAAAAAATCTTTTACACTTACTACGATCCTTTTAAGTGCACTGTTGCTATTGATGTTTTACATCGGCCTCACTTATTTGGAGCCTCCTATCGAAAATGGAATCACCGTGAATTTTGGTGCTATGGAATTTGGAATGGGCGAGGACCAACCTAAAGAAAAGGTAAAATCTCAACCCGTTGAAAAACCAACTGTTCCCCAGCCGGTTCCGGCAGAAGAGAAACCAGTTGAAGAGCAGGAAACCGAAACTGAAGAACCCTCTGCCCCAGACAAGTCAAGTGAAGAACTACTTACTCAGGAAAATGAGGAGTCTATTAGAATAAAACAGCAGGCAGAAGCTAAGAAACGTGCCGAAGATGCCGCTAATAAAAAAGCCAGGGAAGAAGCCGAACGCATGGAACGACAAAAAAAAGCGGCGGAAGAGAAAGCCAGACGCGAGCAGGAAGCCAAAAAGAAAGAGCTAGATGCTTTGATCGGGGGAGTTAGCCAGGCTGACGGTGAAGTGAACGGAGGAGAAGGAGACGATCAACTGGCTGGAGATAAAGGACAACCCGACGGGGACCCATATGCGACTACATATTATGGTAGTCCAGGCAGTGGCGCCGGGACAGGTGGTTACGGACTCAGTGGGAGATCTTTGGTGAGCAACGGCAAGGTGAAGCAGGAGTGCAATCAGGAAGGAAGGGTTGTTGTAAAGATTACGGTCGATCGCAATGGAAAGGTGGTTAAGGCAGAACCCGGAGTTAAGGGAACAACCAATACTAATCCTTGTCTGCTGGAACCAGCGCGAAAAACAGCTTTTTTACATCGATGGAATCTCGATTCCAATGCTCCCGGTCAACAAATAGGATTTGTGGTGGTCAATTTTAAATTGGGAGAGTGACCTACGAACAGACCCTTAAATGGATGTTTGGACAACTTCCGATGTACCAGCAGAAAGGCAAATCTGCATATACTTCCAAATTAGACAATACCCTGGCAATGTCTTCCTACCTGGGAAACCCTCATACCCAATTCAAAAGCATCCATATAGCGGGCACCAATGGAAAAGGTTCGTGTAGTCATATGATTGCCTCTATTCTACAAGAAGCAGGATACAAGGTAGGCTTGTACACGTCTCCTCATTTGAAAGATTTCCGTGAGCGTATTAAGATCAATGGCCAAATGGCACCAAAGTCGTTTGTGATCGATTTTATCAAAGAACATAAATCATTCCTGATGGAGCATAAACTGTCATTTTTCGAAATGACAGTCGGTATGGCGTTCGATTTTTTTGCCAGGGAAAGAGTGGACATTGCTATCATCGAAGTAGGACTTGGTGGCCGACTGGACTCGACCAACATTATCACACCTGAGGTATCTTTGATTACGAACATAGGCTTGGATCATACCGATATTCTGGGTAAGACCCTTGCCTTGATTACCAGGGAGAAGGCTGGGATAATCAAACCGGGGGTACCTTTGGTGATCGGTGAATATCAGGATGAAACGGCAGGAATATTTCAGGCTTTAGCCAGGGAAAATGGTTCAGAGATCGTATTCGCCGAGCAGGTGATCTCTAAAACATATAAGACCGATTTGTTAGGGGCCTATCAACGTAAAAATATGAAGGGTGTGCTGGCTTCCCTAAAATTGCTCAGGGGATTCACCGTGACAACCGATCATATTGAAAAAGGCCTTTTCAATGTGGTTAAGAATACTGGTCTGTTGGGTCGATGGCAGATATTACCTGGTATACCAAAAGTAATCTGTGATACGGCGCACAATAAGGAAGGTCTTGCTTTGGTACTAGAACAGTTGACGGAAGAAGACTATGACCAACTTCATTTTGTACTTGGATTTGTACAAGACAAAAATCTGGAGATGATATTGCCGTTATTTCCCAAAACCGCTCACTATTATTGGGCCAGACCTGATATACGAAGAGGGTTGGATGTGGAAAATTTGCTCGCTGCTGCTACTTATTATGGATTAAACGGGACCGGCCATAGTTCGGTAAAGGAAGCACTCGATAACGCAAGATCGAGGGCCTCTGTCTCAGATCTCATTTATGTTGGTGGCAGCACATTTACAGTAGCTGAAGTCCTTTGATTTTTAGTTATGATTCTTTTGGGTAAAGAAAAAACTGTCCTATATTTGCACCCGCCTTTGCAACATTTGTTAGTCGCTACGGCGGGCAACACGCCCAGGTAATTTACCAATAAATAGTTGGGCTCTTAGCTCAGTTGGTTCAGAGCACCTGCCTTACAAGCAGGGGGTCGTTGGTTCGAATCCAACAGGGCCCACATCAAGCAGAAAACCTGCACCGTTCGGTGCAGGTTTTTTGTTTCCCGTAGAAAGAGTAGCATGCTTTAGCTTTCGCAGGGAAACAAAAACCCAAACAGGCCAGAAATGGCCTGTTGGTTTTCTATTTGCAGTAGTGGTTGCAATGGATATTTAATCCAGTAATTCACTTTTTGAGGGGAAATAAAAATAAAATTCACGGAAGCGAAGTATTGTTTTCTACCCCGACGCTTGGGCTGGGACAAGTTTGCAATAGCGGTTAAATCCGGATCACGGTAATGCTGTAATCCAGTAGGGCCCACATCAAGTCATAAACCCATCTCGCCAAAGGTGGATGGGTTTTTATTTTCTACCCGCCTGTCGGCGAGGCAGGTTTATAAGAGTGGTTCAACAATGAATCACCGAATACAAAGAGACACTCCAGATCGTAAGGAGTAACTATGGACTTCAGCTGCATTTGGAGTCATGGAATTTTTCCTTGACGCTTTGGTCGTGACAGGATTATGGGGTAAAAACAATGGAGATGTATACCGAGCGCCCAAAAGTTACAGCTCCATACTAAATTTCTTTATTACAATTTAATGACCGACTTAATATGGCCTTGGGGGCGTGAAGCCTCCTCCCCACAGTAACAAGATAACCTTGGCAACTGCAAAAAGCAAGCATTAGGCTGAATGATCCTAAACACCTGGACTTCTCAGGGTAAGCAATGGTGGTTTGCGAAATTTGGCTAAGATACCTTTGTAATTACTTACTGCTTTATAAGTCGATGGTCAAAATATGGTTTGAGGCCAAAAATCCAATTGAACCTATAAAGATCGGTTAAGGACCTTGGCGATCGTTCAGTCCTTCATTTTTCAGGAGGTTGACTATCAGGAGTTGTATTAGCATCTGTCTATTTTCAGGTGGATAATTGAGCGGATTGTCATATTAAAAACAATAATTCTTACATTTAAGCATGAGCAATATCATATTCTTGATTCAAAAAGTGAATAAAAAATTGATGTGGATATTGCTTTTCGTGTTATTCACTCTGGTATCTCCACCTAGCAGCGCACAAAATTCTGAACTGGATAGCCTTAAGCTTTTACTGTCGCAACAAACAGCTGACACAGTCAGGGTCAACCTTTTAATAGAAGCTTCTGGATTACTAATGCGGTCTCAACCCGATTCGGCGACGGCATACGCACAGGAAGCTATTGACCTGGGCGAATCGTTAGATTTTAAAAAAGGCGTAGGTTATGGTTTTAAGAACATCGGGATGGTCTATTATAGTAAAGGCGATTTTGATGAGGCTATTAATTACTGGACTAAATCCTTAAAGGCATTTGAAGAGATTGGATTTAAACTGGGCATAAGCAATATGCAAAATAATATAGGTTCAGTTTATCAAACGAAAGGAGACGATCCAAAGGCATTGGAATATTTTATAAACTCTCTTCAAAATGCCGAAACGATTGGAGATACAGTTCGAATAGCCACCGCCCAGTTAAATATCGGTACGGTGTATTCTAATTCTCCTACCACCTATGACCTGGCACAGGAAGCCTATAAAGAGGCCCTGCTTGACTGGCAGGAGCTGGATTATAAAGAAGGTATGTTTATCACCTATCTGAATTTAGGAGAGATCGAACTTGCTAAAGGTAATCCTGAATCCGCTCTAGAATACCTGGAGGAATCGCTAAAATATGCCGATAAGCTTAATCCCCTTTACGTAGACAATTTAAGGATGATTGGCCAGGTATATTTAGAATTCGACAATTACCAATTATCTGAAAAATATCTTAGAGACGCCATATATGTTGCCCTAAAGAATAAAGCCTATAAAGAGTTGGGCAGAACATATTTGAAACTTGCTGATAATCTATATCAACAGGGAAATTATCAGGAAGCTAAAGCTAATTACGAAAAGAGCCTTGATTTGGCAAGTAGCACAGAAGTATTCTACGATTTGGCCGACGCTTATGAAGGTTTGGCCAATGTATATGCCCAAAACGAGGACTTTAGCCGCGCTTTTGAGTATCAGCAACTATATGCCAAAACCAAGGATACCATCAAGAACAATGACTATGCTCGAGGGGTAGGTTTGCTAAGGGTTCAATATGATCTTCAGGCAAAAGAAAAGGAAATCAACCTGCTGAACGCCGATAATAAGTTAAAAGAGTTTCAAATAGAAAAAGATGCACGGGCAAAGCAATTACTGATAATCATTCTGGGACTCTTTATAGCGATTATCGCCGGATTTGTTTTTCAGTATTTTTATGTTAAAAGGTCCAATAAAAAACTCGCCTTTGAAAGAAACCGATCTGAACGGATATTATTGAATATACTTCCTAAAGAAACAGCAGAAGAACTTAAGGAGAACGGGTTTATCAAAGCCAAAGAATTTAAAAGTATTACGGTACTTTTTACGGATTTCAAGGAGTTTTCCGTAGTAGCCCGACACATATCTGCAGACGATCTTGTTAAAAGTGTGGATTATTATTTTAAGGCTTTCGACGAGATCACCGAACGAAATAATCTTGAGAAAATAAAGACTATTGGCGATGCCTATATGTGCGCAGGGGGCCTGCCTACCGAGAATTCCACGCATGCTGAAGATGCCTACAACGCCGCTATGGAGATCCTTGAATTTGTCAAGGATACCGAAAAGAACCCGCCAAAAGGGATTCATCCGTTTGAAATTCGGATAGGCCTCAACTCCGGACCTGTTGTGGCCGGGGTGGTGGGCACCAAAAAATTCCAATATGATATCTGGGGTAGCACCGTAAACATTGCTGCTCGTATGGAGTCTAAATCCGAGCCCGGAAGAATTAACGTTTCCGAAAACACCTATCAAATTCTTAAAGAAAAAAGAAAATTTACCTACCGTGGAGAGTTTGAAGTGAAAAATAAACAGTTTTTGAAAATGTATTTTGTAGGCGAAGAAGTCGAAGTGAAAGTTTAATCGATGCTATGGAATGACATTTGAAGGAAGTTAATTATTAACATAAGCTCTTTAATAGAACTATCGAAAAAATAAACACAGACCAATTTTCGAAACATATTTCAAACTAAGCCGGAAATCAGCCAAATTAGGTGGATTGAGGTACTTATATACAATAAATAAACCCAATTCGATGTTTGAATAATGATTGAATTCTGTCCTATCTGTAATTAATGGAATTACACAACAAAGTATCCTACCCAAAACTCTGCTTCGATTTATTGGAAGAGATGTCGGAAAAATTTCCGAATCACCTTACCTATCATACCATCGAACACATTATTGATGTGGCCAATGTATGTGATCATTATATAAGACATTACGGAATTGATGATGATGTGGCCCGACTGATCAGAATTGCAGCCATTAGCCACGATTACGGCTATATATTCTCCCCTGAAGAGCACGAAGAAAGAAGTATTGTTGAATTAAGGCCCAAGCTCAACGCATCATTTAGTCAGGAGGATATTGAGTTGATCAACGGCATGATTCGTGCCACCAGAGTGCCTCAAAAGCCCGGTAATTTCTTCGAGGAAATTGTTGCCGATGCAGACCTGGATTATCTTGGGCGTGATGATTACGATAAACTTAGTTCAAAATTATATCAGGAATTTCTTCATTATGGGGTGGTGAGTAATGATGAGCAATGGTTGGAATTACAAATCAAATTTCTGGAGAATCATCGATATCATGTAAGCCTTGCTATTGAAAATAGAGTATTCAAAAAACAGCAAAAGCTTTCCGAATTAAAGAATCTTCGTTCTGGAGAGTAGCCCAACCTGACTTTCGGTGGGCAAAGTATTTCTTCCAATCTTTTCAATCACCTGTTATTTGTACGAAAAGACTTATAAATCGATATTTTATTCTGCTTTATTGATACCAAAACCCGCGTTAGGGCCTATATTAATTTGTATTTAGACGGAGAATGACTACATTGTCTTAACAAGCTTGGTGATCTTCTTATTTAATGAAGGCACCATGTAGTTTGAAAAGTATTTATCCCCCTTCCCACTCCCCAAATTTCGGTTGTCTGAAAACATATTTTGAATCTGAGTATCGAAAAGATATCTCAAAAATGAATAGTATATGGAATTGTATAAGGTGCGTAATCTGGTCATAATGATAGGTATTGAGAAGTATATCCAATATTGGACCGCTATCCTTCTGATGCTGCTGCTCGGAACCACTTCAATTTATTCACAAGATTATACTACTACCGGACTGTCAGGAGATTGGATGGACCCCCAGGCCTGGGACTGCCAGGGAGGGCCATGCAATACCAATCCCGTGCCCGACAATGACATAAAGAATAGTATTATTACCATTAATCACAATATTACTTATGATGCGAATCCGCCTATCAAAGTAGGTAATAATGCCGCACTGAATATTGGAAACAGCGCTTTATTAACCATTACCAGTAATCTTAACCTGGATACAGGTGGAACACTGACGATAAATACGGGTCAAATTTCTATAGGCCCCGGAGTGTTAAATAATCTGGGAGCCATAACCCTTACAAATGCCCTATTAATAAAGGATGGAAATATTGTAAACGATTCGAACATTTCAATTTCCAACTCCTGTATTACGTTGTCATCTGGTAATTTTAATAATAATGATACATTAAGCGGAAGTGGAGGGATAAAAGTCTTGTCAGGCAACATTAACAACTTTGGTAACTGGAGCCAGGATGTCCTCTATTTCTATCCGAACAATGGTAGCGGATTGCCTGGATCGGTAAGCACAGAAGAAGAAGTAGATGCCCTATGCGAATGCGTACTCACCAACTGCGATATTCTGCCGGGTTATCCGCCTAATTCTAAATTTGATGGGATTATCGGATCTGCCCTTTTTTCATTAGGGACGACCTTCGATCCTGATGAAGGTTTTAATGAGTTTATCTACCAGGTAAGGGGAAACAATCAGGTACTGATTGAAATTGTGGTCAATTTTGGAAGTTATAACGCTGTAGTGGCCTTGCTTTCCACTTTTGGTATAAGTCCCGCTGATTTCATTGCAGATGTATATAATCCAGTTGATGATGAACGCGTTATCACCGTATTCTTTCCCATCGATGACCTTCTGGCATTGAACGAACGTTCCGATCTGATCAACCAGGTATATGAGGTTTCACCACCGATTCCCAATACCGGATTAATCGACAGCCAGGGTGATTTTGCCCAAAATTCCACTATCGCCAGGCTGGGTTGGAATGTATCTGGTCAAGGCGTGAAAATAGGCGTGATTTCTGATAGCTATGACAGGAAGAGTGGCGTTATATCAGGCACAAGCCCCGCGGTACAAACCGATATTAACAATGGCGATCTGCCTGGTTCTTCGAATCCCGTAAATATAGTTGAGGACTTTCCCTACGGACCCGCTAGCGACGAGGGAAGGGCAATGCTGCAAATCGTGCACGACGTGGCTCCGGATGCAGAACTCTATTTTAGGACAGGTTACGTTTCTGAAGGGAATATGGCGGCTGGAATTGCCCAGCTGGATGCGCTGGGATGCGACATTATAATCGACGACCTTACCTATATGAAAGCCCCATTCTACCGGGACGGCATTGTGGCGGCAGCCATAGACGCTGCAACTCAATCTGGTGTTGACTATTTTAGTTCAGCAGGTAATTTTGGCATTCGCTCATACGAAGCAAGCTTTACACCGGCACCGGCACCTAATCAGAATCGACACGATTTTGGAGGAGGTAGCTTTTTGCAAAATCTATCCCTGGGAACCGGACAGTATATCATAGCAGTGCAATGGGACGATGAGTTTTACTCACTTGGTTCCACCACCGGAGCGCTGAACGACGTGGATATTTATCTTGCCAATAATCAGGGTGATATTATTTATGGTTTTAATCGAAACAACCTGGGAGCAGACCCGGTTGAGATCATTCCTTTTATTGTAATCAATCCTACAACAACGAACATTTTTATCGAAAGAGCGGTAGGTAACGGGATGCCATTGAATTTTAAATATGTGGTGTTCAGGGCCGGTGACGACGGCCAGTACGATGCAGTACCGGTTGTAAATAAATCTACTGTGATTGGGCATGCTAATGCAGAAGGCACTATTACAGTAGGTGCAGTGCGCTATGACAATACACCAAATTTTGGGGGTGTATTCACGGCTCAGCAATCCTCTTCCAGAGGCGGAACATCCACAGAAGGAGAAATACGGAACAAACCCATAATTATGTCTCCCACCGGCGTTAATACTTCGGTGGAACTGGGTGGCCAAGACTTTGAAATGGATACAATTCCCAACTTTTTTGGTACTTCGGCCTCGGCACCTCACGCCGGTGCTTTGGCAGCGCTAGTCATAGAGGCTAAAACAACGTTCGGAGTAGACAGCCTGAATATTGTAGATTCTCTAAGTGTACGGAATCTTCTGATCAATAATGCCACAGATATGGGGCCAGCCGGATTTGATTTTGAAAGCGGTTATGGTTTTGTCTCTGCGGACGAAGTGCTGGGTTCTTTTTCTAATCCTTCACCCAATCTAAGAAAATTAAACCTGGCCAATTTAGATACTACACTTTATGATCCAGGAGACGTAGCATTCGACCTCATTCTTGAAGGAAATTCTTTTGATGAATCTTCTGTCGTATTCTTCAGGGGGGAAGAACTGGAAACAAACTTTCTGGATAGCAATACCCTGGTGACCACAGTACCTGAATTCATTGGAAACCCCCCTATTTATGTTTTTACAGAACCGGGGCCGCTTACCAACGGTTTGGATGGGGGACAATCGGTTACCCTCACTTTTCAGGATCCTGTTATTTTAGATGTGGTATTGAAACCCAGTAATAAATCTCGAAGATACGGTGAAGCGAACCCGGAATTCACATTTACCTCTACGGTAACCGATACAGGACAACCCTTAACCCAGGAGGAGTTAGATCTCCTGCTCCCTTCGGTAAGCCTAACAACACAAGCGAGCAGTAGCTCCATAGTAGGCATTTATGCCATTGAACTACAACTCGTCGATGTAAATCAGGGACTGTTGGAGCTATACAATTTTATTATAGAACCCGGTAATCTCAATATAGTTCCAATGCCGGTGACCATTACGCCTCAAGGTGTGGATCCCATCGTATACGGTGATCCATTACCGGATATAATATTCGACTATGCTTTCGGTGATCCAGGAGGAACTCCGGCCGAAATAGATCCTACTGTGGCGAGCGACTTTGCTGAAAATCACGTGAATGGACTATCACTGGTCAACGGGCTTTCGCTGGTCAACGGACTCTCTTTGGTGAACGGTATTTCTTTTGTAAATGGAGAACCGACCATTAACGGTATTTCACTTGTAAATACCTCGTTTTTCGTTTCCGAGACGACCGTTCAGCAGGCGTCCACGGCAATTGAGAATGGTATTTCATTTGTCAATGGTACCGGAAACGAAAAAATCATAGAATTTGGAGCCGATTTGTTTTCGCTCGATAATATTGAGAATGGCACATCCTCGAGTATTACCAATGGTATTTCGCTTGTCAATGGCCTTTCGCTGGTGAATGGTCTCTCGTTGGTCAACGGAATTCCATTTGTCAATGGAATTTCCCTGGTTAACGGCATCAGCTTTGTCAATGGAATCAGTTTTGTGAACGGGCTCTCCCTGGTTAATGGCATTCCGTTTGTTAATGGGATCCCTTTGGTGAATAATGAGGCTGATCCGATAATCAGCGCATTTGACAATGTCCTGGTAGTTTTAAATCAGGCTGATGTACCGGATGACCCGGAGAATGCCCAGCCGGTAGACATCAAGCCGGTAAATGTGATAACGGGACTCGATGTTGGCACGCAATACTGTTTGCCGGGTATCATCCTCGATTCAAACTTTGAAATTTATACCCAACCTAAGGAATTGGTGATCGTACCGGCCGAGCTGATAGTAACCACTGAGGATGAGGCGATAACATATGGTGATGAATTACCTGAATTTAGTGGGGTACTGGAAGGCCTTCAGTTTAATGATAACGAAGCCAACGCATTTCCGGAAGGGATACAATATACGGTGGAATGTGAAGTATGTGGAGTTGCCAACAGTCCATATGTTATTAGTGCAAGTGGAAATAATACATCTTCTAATTACAACATTACCTATAACAATGCCGGATTCCTGTCTGTCGACAAGTTTGAATTGACGGTTTCTGTTCAGGACGCAAGTATTACCTATGGTGACACAGGTCCTTTTAACTTTGAAGTTATGGGCTCCCCAACGGACTTACCTTATGGGGAAACGCTCGATGACATATTAGGTACGCTGACCTTTAGTCCTTCGGATGGCTGTACCACATCCGACTTAATATCAGTAGAACCACAAATCCAGCCTGATAATTATAATGTAGTATATGAAGATGGTGCTTTAACGATACAGAACACGCCTTTATCCATCATAATTGATTCAAATTTCATTTCTGAAGGAGATGTTATTCCAAATGATTTTGGTATTACAACCACAGGATTGGTATGTAATGATCCTATTCCTTCCATTACGGCATTTGATGTCTTTAATCTTGATGGTACACTGGCCACTGGAGTCCTCGCGGCTGGCGAATACGATGTATTTGCCGATATAACCGGATT
>JAHEJJ010000039.1 GCA_024638915.1 Robiginitalea sp. | reverse complement strand
CGAATACCGCAGACAAACCCTACGACAACTTGCACTACCTGCTATTGAACATAGCCATGGGCGGGAATCTAGGGGGAGAAATACCGGACGATTTTACCGAAGACATCTTCGAGATCGACTATGTGAGAATCTATCAATAGCTGAAGATCCATAGTCGAAGCTGTTCCGGGTAACATATTTTTGATACTGTTTCAACTCTAATTATGGGGACAAAGCAGATGCCAATAGTTGGTCCAAAAACCAAATGGGTGCTGATCCGCATCCTGCCCTTCGGAATTATCTGGCTAATCGTGGGCTGGATCTTTCTGGCTACAGAATATGCTGCCACAATAGAACAGGGTGCAATACCTTCCACAGCTATACGAATAAATGCGACAATTGTCCTCTTTGCGAGTATTGCTGTTTTTGTTATCGGCATATTGGTCGGACTAATAGAAGTGCGCTATCTCGAGAAAAAATTCATAAAACAATCTTTTGCCAAGAAGCTCGTCTATAAGATTCTTATCTATGCTGCACTGTTTTCATTGATGATCTTTATCACCTTCCCGGTGGCCGCAAGCCTGGAACTAAAGATCGGAATATTCGATATTGAAGTCTGGAGGAAATATGTCGAATTCCTCGGTAGCATCACCCACTTCAGCACCCTGTCGCAGATGACTATATCCCTGGTAGTATCTCTTTTTTACTCCGAAGTTCGTGACCATATCGGCCATGGTGTTTTAGAAAATTTCTTTACAGGCAAACACCATCAACCCTCAGAATACAGCTATGTATTCATGTTTATCGATATGCGTTCCTCCACAACAATTGCCGAGAAATTGGGGCATATTCGATACTTTAGACTTCTTAGGGAGTACTACGCTGATCTCTCAGCCGGGGTGATTAAGTACGGCGGTTCTATTTACCAATATGTAGGGGACGAAATGGTTGTGACCTGGCCTGTTGAGGATGGTATTCGAAATACCAATTGCCTAAAATGTTTTTTTAAAATGACGGAAGACATCAGAATACGGGCACCTCGGTATGAGCAACTCTTTGGATTAGTACCTGAATTTAAAGCCGGTATCCATTGTGGTCAGGTCACTGTTGGTGAGATTGGAGTGGCAAAGAAGGAAATTTTGATTACTGGAGACGTGCTGAACGCCACTTCCCGAATCCAGGGTCTGTGTAATTCACATGGAGTAGACCTACTTATCTCCGACGACCTGAAGCAGCTTATGACCTGGGAAAACGACTATTCGGTAACTTCCATAGGAGAAATTGCACTTAAAGGACGAAAAAGGCCCATAAAACTCTGGACGGCAATCCAACCATAAGTACTTTTTCGGAGGTCCTGAATTACTCCCCTCAAAATCCGGATCGACATTCTTTTGTATCTTTCGAATCCAGCAATATCAATCATGTACACAAGACGTATATTTCCAATCCGAGGTGTCCTCAAATGGACACGCCGATACATCTTTATCTTTTTTCTGGTCGCCACCATCCCGGTTGTGATGTTCGATGTGCTCCGGATGAAATGGTTGCATGTACCATGGCTTCCTATGAGTGTCCTGGGTATTGCTGTGGCCTTTATCATAGGGTTTAAGAATAACGCCTCCTACGACCGTCTTTGGGAAGCACGAAAGATCTGGGGTGGAATCGTTAATACCTCCCGCTCCTGGACGATCATGGTAAAGGATTTCATCACCAATGATCATGCGAAGAAGCCTGCTACAGAAAAGGAATTGAAATCAATCCAGCGCGAATTGGTACACCGCCATATAGCCTGGCTCACCGCTTTGCGCTACCAAATGCGACAAGACAAGCCCTGGGAAATGCACGTAAAAACGAATCCTTCGAACCGGGAATTCAGGGAATCCCATTATACGGTTCACGAAGACACTTACCCCATTGAAGTGGTAATTGCTCCTTACCTCTCAGAAAAAGAAAGAAAAGAGGTCTTAAGCAAGGGAAACTGGGCCTCTCAATTGCTGGGCAAACAATCGAAGCGACTCAGGGAACTTTTGCAACAAGGGTTCATCGAGGATTTCAGGCATATGGAGATGGCCAATATTCTCGTGGAATTATATACACTTCAGGGCAAGAGCGAACGGATTAAAAATTTTCCCTATCCCCGCCAGTTTGCCACCCTGAATTATATGTTTGTATGGATATTTATTTTACTGCTCCCTTTCGGGATTATGGAAGGCTTCGAGGGGATCGGGAAGAAGATCGTTGTCTATATGACTGAAAATCCGGCCTATTTCGATATTACGCAAAAACTTCAACTTTTTATCGGCCAGCATTTCGTTTGGTTCTCGATACCCTTCAGTGCGTTGATCGCCTGGGTATTTCACACGATGGAATCTATTGGTGAAAACACCGAAAATCCTTTTGAAGGCGGTCCTAACGATGTTCCGATAACCGATCTGAGCAGAGGGATTGAGATCGATATCCGCCAGCTGATCGATGATAAAGATATTCCCGAACCCTATCAATGGGTGAATGATATTGTCATGTAATCATTGACTTATTTTCCTTTTCAGACAGGCCAGCAATAATCACCTTTGCAGGTTTGGGGAAGTAGAAGATGTACTGGCAGGAATTCGAACCACCAAAATGGAGATCGAAATTACCAACCTGCGAAAAAAAGCTGCGCCGCAGGCACAGGCCCTTTCTCGGGAACGATACAACAAAGGGATAACCAGCTACCTTGTGTTTTTGGAACAACAACGACAGGCTTTTGATGCTGAACTCCTGCTCGAAGATTTAAGGGCGAACTTGTTATCGGCTTATGTGAGACTTTATAAGGCCCTGGGTACAGGGTGGCTCACGGAGGAGGAAAAGCAACACGCAGAGGCTGAAGTAGAGTGATTTACTATCTAAAAGATTCGTTTCGGATTACAGGTTCAAGCCTGCCAGCGGTAGGGAGGGTTTAGTGTTGGTGGTTAGCAGTCGCAGTTTGCCGAGGTCTTCAAGTACTATCATAAATCCTTTTTTCAATTAATAAATCATATGTTAGTTCGAGTGTTTTCCGACGAACTTTGTGAGGAGAAATATGTATCGAGAACTACTGGAAATACGTTTTCGGCTTCTCGATAAAAATTTTGTCCACCATGTGTCCAAAATTCACTCGAAGTAACAAAACTAAGGTCTACTTCCGCACATTGCTCACTTCGATATTCGGACTTCCGTCTACCGTTTGCCGTCGCGTCTTCCAACTACCTACACCCCACACCCAACTTTTATCTTTGGACTGCTCACAGCACCTCATCATCCATCAACTTTCAACCTGCATTGAAATTTCGGTGAATCAAATTAACTTTATAATGGGAGGGTGGGGGTGCCAATTAACTGCAAAAAACCAATTAAAATCATCAAACTGACCTTCTTTTTTCATTGTTATCGAGTCATCCCAGGAAAGGGAAAGGCGTAACAACACCTCCGACTATTTAAAAGTCGCCCTTTAACAAATTACCTATATGGATCTGAGTTCTTCTCCCGGTTTATAGTAATCGTAACGGCCAAGACCAGTTGCTGTAAAATAGCCTTCCAGACCTGAAATGGCGACGGTTTCTAAGGATTCCAAAGCAATATGTCCGTCTTCTGCCACTGCGCTACCCGGCACTTCCAGTAATTCAACTTTTCCAACTACTAAAATGGTCTTATTGCAAGAGAGTATATGCTCCTCAGCATAGGACAGCCCTATCCTGATTTTGCTTTCGGCTACAAATGGCGCTTGAAATTCACCCCGGTATTCCGGTGTCAAATTACAAGCCTCAAATTCCGATACCCTGCGCCCGAACTTCCCGGAAGTCATATGCGCCTCACGGTGGATCCCCGCATGAACCTGATTGATCGTATAAAACCCGGTACTCTTAAGATTTTCATAGGTATGCCTTTCTACGGTTGTAGGCCGCAGTATAAAGCCCAGGTAAGGCGGACTAGCCCCGATATGAACCACGCTGTTGAAAATCGCCAGGTTCTCCGATCCTTCCCCCGAACGTGTTCCGATCAGATTTGCACTTTTAAAACCCGAAATATTGTTGATAAGCCTTGCCCTGTAACGGGTCGGCAGTTGCATGATTTCTTTGCTATCTAGTTTTAGTATTTCAGCCATAGTTTGAAGTTCAGGATTCTAGGTTATAAACTTCCAATTTCACATAACCATTATTCGTCATTGTTCTATGGAGCCCGCCTCAAACTCTTGTAATTCCTGGTCCGCAAATCGGGTATTAACCTCAATCGGATTACAACATATCTCGCAATCTTCAACATAGGTCTGGGCGGAAACCGAAGGGTCTAGAAGCATAGAGATTTCCTCCCAGCAATAAGGGCATTGAAAAAAATGTTCCAGCATTTTAGATATCTACGTTCAGGATCTGTCCGGTGAGTTGCAGTAATTGTACCTCGGCCAGTTTCGCATCGTATTTGGCCAGATTCTTTACCGTCTGGGCATTGAGCAGGTCGATCTGCGCCTGCCGGAACTGGATAGAGGTGATCCGCCCCAACTGGAATTGTTCCCTGGACCGCTCAAAATTGCTTTGATTGGTAATCACAGCCTGCTCCTGTATCTCATAAATCTCAAGCCTGTTCTGATAGGTCTCAAGGGCATTAAGGATATCACGGTCTACCTCGAGCAGTACCTGTTTCTTAATCAACTGTTGGTTCTTGTAGGCAATCTTGGCATTTTTAACCCTGGTAATAGTGGTCCCTCCATCGAAAAGATTCCAGGTAAGGCTTGCCCCCAGACCAAAGCTAAAGGTCTCATTGTTGACCCCGGGAAAAAAGGCCGAGGCTGCAGTTTGGTTCAGGTTCCATCCATAGGAACCCAGCAAACCTACCCGTGGTAAGTAGCCAGATTTACTCACCTTGATATCGTATTCGTTTATAGCCAGATTGCGTTCGGTTTGCAGGACAGTTACATTATTCGCCGAGGCCGATTCTAACATCGCATCGATCTCCAACTCGGGCAGGAAGCGCACTGTGGTATCCACCTCAAATGTATGCGTGAGATCCCGATTTAACACCACGTTAAGGTCGCGCTTTGTATTATTAAGCAGTTGTTGGGTATTGAGCAGATTAATACTGTCGTTGGTAAGGTCCACCTCGGCATTCAAGATATCGAGTTTCGTGGCCTGCCCGTATTCGAAAGCATATTCCAGGCGTGTGATCCGATCTTTCGAGATATCCAAGGCCTGTTTCTGGACGAATTTATTCTCGGTTAAGCGGGCTACTTCATAATAAATACTCAACAATTCTACCATAGTGAGTTCAATGGTCTGCCGGGCCTGTAATTCACTTAGATTATACTGTTCTTTGAGGATTTTGAAATTATATAAGCGTCCCATCCCGTCGAACAGGGTATAATCCAGATTAACGCCGGCATTGTACCGCTGCGATTCTGCCTGGTTGATCTCCACATCAGGCCTGGGATTACCATCCTCATCGACCTGCCCGGGAAATTCAATAGTCGAATCATCACGGTTATAATTAGCTCCTGCCGTACCCGAAAGAATAGGCAAAAATCCGGAGTTGAGGATGTTTTGGTTGTTGTCGGCTATTTCAACCTCATTACGGGCAACGAGTATACCAAAATTACCGTCCAGAGCCTTATTGATGGCTTCCTCTTTGGTCAGTAGGGGTTCCTGGGCTGCTGCAATTCCGAACGACAGAAATATAGCCCCCAAAATCAATTTTTGAATATTCATGATTCTTTGCTTTCTAATTCCCTTTTGGGAGTCACTTTGGTTCTGGGTTGGTCTTCCTCTAAATCCGTAGCACTGGTTGCACGTTCGAGATGTATCTCTTCCATCTGTTCTTTGATCGCCCGCTCTACCTCTTCCTTGGTAATGACTTGCCCCGTTACCAACCATTTGGTAGACATTTTGATCCTGTTGCTGAAAGCGAGGAAAATGGGGAGCATAATCAGTGTCAGGAAAGTCGCAAAGGCAATTCCATAGGCGATAGAAATAGCCATGGGGATCAGGAACTGTGCCTGACGGCTTTTTTCCAAAATAAGAGGTGCCAATCCGGCCACTGTGGTGAGCGAGGTAAGGAAGATCGCCCTGAATCGAGATCTACCGGCTTCATAAAGTGCGTCGTCGAATGACATCCCTATTCGGAGATTCCCGTTAAACTTGCTGATCAGCACCAGGCCGTCGTTTACCATGATTCCTATTAGGGCAATAATTCCCAATACAGAAAGAATATTTATCGGAAATCCGTGAAGCCAATGTCCCCAGGCTACAGCGGTAAGACTAAAAGGTACCAGCAGAAGGAGCAGCAAAGGCTGACTCATACTTCTAAAGGTAAATGCTATCGTTATGTAGATCAACAAGAGCACAGAGAGTCCTGCTACTTTCAGTGAACGCACCATTTTCCCTGCCTCCCGGTTCTGACCTTCATAGGAAGGCGTTATGGTAGGGTATTTAGACTCGATCTCAGGCATCACATCATCTTTAATCCAGGCCATAATATCGGTCGGACTAGTGGCTTGAGGATCTTTCAGATCTGATGTTAATTGGATTTCACGTCTTCCGTCGAGGTGATTGATCGCCACATCTCCCCTTACAATACTGTAGTTTGCAATTTCAGATATAGGTACCCTGCTACCCGATGGAGTTACAATCCTCATTTCGTCGAGGTTAGTGATAGAAGATCTATTCGAACGGTCGTAACGTACCCAGACCCTGATCTCGTCCTGTCCTCTCTGAAATCGCTGTACCGGGGCACCAAAAAATCCTGCGCGAACCTGATTCATCACATTGCGAAGATTTAACCCCAGCAAATATGCGTTGTCTTTAAGTTCTAGACGTATTTCTTTTATCCCCGCAGGATCGTTGTCAGCAACATCTTTCAATAAGGCATTGTTTAGCATCGCCGTTTTAAGTTCGGTTTTGGCAGCTTTAAGTTCAGAGATATTATTACCCAGTAAGGATACTGAAACAGGATCTCCACCAAAATTACCTCCGGAACCATAGATAAGGCTTTCTACGCCTATTACGGGGCCTACCAACTCCCTCAGCCTCGAGGTCACCATATCGGCCCTGATCTCATCGGGACGTTCTTCACCGGGAAGCAGGTTGATCACCAGAGTAGCTGCCGAAGAACCAGGCCCCAGTCTTTTAATCGTATTCTCAAATAGGATTTTATCGGTGCCTTTCAAATATTCCCCGGTCAGTTCTTCATTTACGATCTGCGACTTATCTTCGATCAAACTAATGATCGAATCTGTGACTCTTTCGTTTGTCCCATTGGGCATGAGAAGTTCCACAGCTACCCTGTCACTGGCGATCCTTGGGAAAAATGCCGTCCTGATAATTCCACCACCGATAGATCCAAAGGTGAGGATGAGTGCCATGATAAAAAATGAAAAGGTGAGGATCTTATATTTTAGCGCAAATCGCAGCGTAGGGCTGTACCAGTTTTCACGCATATACATCATTATCCGGTCGCCCCACTGGTTAAAGATCCGCATCTTGGAAAATAAATAGGCTATACCTCTTTTGGGTCCTTTGTCTTGCGGCTGGAGCGCTTTGGAATGGGCCAGGTGGGCTGGCAATATGATCAACGCTTCGACCAGCGAAACCACCAGGGTGAGAATTACGATGACCGAAGCCTCCGCAAAGAATTCGCCAATCCGTCCGTCGAGATAAAAGAAAAGAGAAAATGCCAGTATGGTGGTGAGGATAGCAGAGACGATAGGTGGAATTACCTCCATTGTTCCGTCTATTGCTGCTTTGATAGGGCTTTTACCTCTTTCATAATGCTGGTATATATTTTCAGCGATCACAATACCATCGTCTACGAGTATCCCGATAACGATGATCATTCCAAAAAGCGAAAGGACATTGATGGTCACCCCGAACATGGGGGCAAAGACAAACATACCTAAGAATGAAATAGGCAGGCCAAAAGCCACCCAGAAGGCGAGACGGGTATTGAGGAATATGGAGAGAAACATCAGTACAAGTAACATTCCCAGGATGGCGTTCTCCGTTAGCAATGTTGTTCTTTGGGTAAGTGTTTTAGAAAGATCCCGAACAACATTTAATTGTATGTTGTTATATTTCTGGTTGAAATCTTCAATATATTCCTTCACTTTCTCCGCTGAAGAGATCAGGTCTTCCGTATTAGTGCTGGTAATCGTTGTATTGACCGACAGATCACCATTGAAATAAGAGGCGTTCGGAGTTTCTGCAAAACGGTCCCGTATGGTTGCCACATCTTTTAACCTGATGGTACGTCCGGAAACATCGGCACGGATAATCAGATTGGAGAGTTCCTGACCGTAATAGGCCCTGTTATTCGCCCGGATGAGATATTCTTCAGCATCGGTTTTAATATTACCCCCGGTAACCAGGATATTGGCATTGCTTACCGCCTGGGAAACTTCTTCAAAAGAAAGGTTATAGGCCAGCAGATTATTCTCATTCACGGCAATTTCGATCTCCTCTTCAGGATATCCCTCAATGGCTATTTGAGAAATCCCGTCTATGGCCCTCAAATCGTTTTCTACCTGTCGCCCTATTTGTTTCAAGGTGGCCAGGGGCACCTGTTCACCGCTAATCGCGAAGGTGATTGTCTGCCTTACCGCATCTAATTTCGAAACGATTAGAGGTTCCATTTGTGATGGAAACGTAGGCACGCGATCTACCGCATTCTTCACTTCGAGAAGCATAAAATCGATATCACGGCCCTTTTCGATCTCCACATTGATCGACCCGCTATTCTCCCTCGAGGTCGATGTTACCCTTTCAACCCCTTCTAATCCTTTTAAGTTGTCTTCGATCTTAAGAACAACGCCCTCCTCTATCTCTTGTGGCGAAGCACCAGGATACGCAATGTTGATCAGAATATTCTTGGAATCTACCAGCGGAAAGAACGATGACTTAAGCGACAGTGCTCCTAGAATTCCAAAAATAAAGAAGGCCAGGATGATCACGTTTACCGCGACATGGTACTTGATAAAATAGGCGATGACTTTTTTCATGAGTATATAGTCGCTGAGGTTAGTTAAGAGGTTGCTTATAGACTTTTACCAACATACCGGCATAGGCGCCGACAACAGGTTTAGACACTATAGTAGTTCCTTCTGGAACTTCTTTAAGTACCACTTTCTTATCTGAAAAATAGACCGGTCTTACCCCTATTAAATCGAGTACGGAATCCCTCACCACAAAGATCTCGTCATTGGCCAATAAAAGCCCGCGATCTATTTCGATAGCATCGACCTCTTCCTTTGCATTTAGATTGGCTTCTAGATACATCCCTTCTTTTAGGTCTGCATCCGTCACTTCGATGAAGGCAGTAATGGTCTGTGAAGTCTGGTCGACCTTACCATTGATCCTGCTCACTTTTCCCGTGTAGGCCTTTGATTTATCTAGATTGGAAAGGGTTACTTTCTCTCCTATTTTTAACAGATCGCTAAACGCTTTGCTGATGGCTACTTCGAGCTCATAAACATCGGGGTCTATATATTCACCTAGTTTCTGTCCCGATCGTATCAGGGTGCCTTCGGTCACCAAGGCCTCGGTAAGGATGCCGTTAAAAGGTGCGCGAATAGAATATTTTGAAAGCCTTTGCTCCATGTTCCTGACATTGTAAAAACTCGTAAGGATACCCCGGCCCGAAATAAAATACTTCTCTTTATCAGAAACCATGGCAGGTAATTCCGGTGTGCTTTTTTCAAGGTCAAAACCGTTGAGGTAGTTTTCCCATTTACCGTAGACTTCGGGATAATCCAGACGTAGGTCGGGCATAATCGATGTGATCAGGTTGTAGAGTTCGCTTTTGGCCGACTGAACCGAGGCGTAGTACTCTGAGGCGTCTATTTTTATGATAGCCTCTCCACGACGATAACGCTGACCGGCCTTAAAAAGCTCGCTTCCCTTTCTGAAAACCCCCTGGACCTCAGAATAGAGTTCCACACGACGCTTAGCAACAAGGTTTCCATTGGCAGGCACCATAATAGCTATACTGCTATTCTTTACAGTATCCACAAAAACGGTCTTCATCACCTTTTCCGGTCTTGGACGAGTCTGTTTTTTGCTCTTGACGATCATCATAGCCCCGTAAACCGATGCTACCATGATCAGGATACCAAGTATGGTAAGAATTATTTTTCTCATGATTTCTTTATAAATATGCTTTCTGTGAGGTTAAATTGTATTGAATTTTTTGGAGTGTACTGATCATTTGATCGATTTCCTCCGATGTGATATGACGTTCCATAGTGGAGATCATTTGCTGAATAATAGGCCTTGTCTTTTGGTAGGTTTCTCTTCCAAGTTCGGTGATGTAAACATGATTTACACGCCTGTCTTCTTCGCTTTGTTCCCTTATTATATATCCTTTAGTCTCCATTTTGGAAATCAATCGGGTTAGGGACGATTTGTTGCGTAAAGTGAGAAAAGCCAGTTCATTTTGATTCCTGCCATCCTGCTCGTGCAATTTCTTTAGGACGATCATCTGCTCTTTACTCAGGTCGAGCTCGTGTTTAACCATTTCCTCCTGGAGAAAATAGTCCAAAATCTTTACCGTTTTGCCCAACCAGGGAGCTATAGAATCTTCAAAATCTACCTTAACCTCAACTTTCATGAGGGCTAAACTACTTAAAATAAAATTAGTTGCATATGCAACTAATGTTAAAAGTTTATTAAATTTTGTTTACTTATTTTACTATAAGATTAAACAATATTAAATGAGCAAAGAAAAAAGGGACGCCAAGCATCCCTTTACCAAACTAACTAAACTACAAGTCGACTAATCGTTGTCGTCGTCCTCAAATTTTGTGTCGGCCATTCGTGTCCTTTGGAAATTGATATCCTTGAATTCGAGTTCTTCACCGGTTTTATCATAATCGAAAACCAGGAATTGTTTGGTATTCATCATCTCCAGGTTTTTGAGTGACTCAAATTTATTGTTTTGTATCTGAATGATCTTAAGACTTGCTAATTCGCTGAACTCCACCGGGATCTCACCGCTTAATTCATTGTTAGCCAGAACGAGCTCTTCCAAATTTGATAATTGACCCAATTCGGATGGCACATCGCCGTAGAGGGTGTTTTGAAATAGTCCGAGTTTCTCGAGCTTCACTAATTTTCCGAGTGATGAGGGTATCCTGCCAAAAATATCGTTACTCGAAAGGTTCAGCTCTGTTAAATTCTGCAGCTCTCCGAGACTTTCAGGAATACGACCGCTCAGAAAGTTATTGAACGCCGTAAAGCGCGAAAGTTGGGTAAGATTCCCGATATCGCGAGGGATCTCCCCTTTAATCTTGTTCATTTCCAAACGTAATTCCTGAAGGTTTTCCAGCCTGGTAATACCTGTAGGGATAGGACCATTAATATTATTAAACGCCAGATTCAAAATTCTCAAATTGGCTAGGTTACCGATACTCTCAGGCAATGGGCCCATAAGATTATTTCGAAAAAGATTGATGGAGACTACATGATTCGATGCTACTTCAACACCATACCATTTCTCTACCGGCTCTTCCAGGTTCCATTTCCTGACCCAATGATGACCGTTGGTACTTTGGTAAAGATCTACCAATGCCTGGCGTTCAGCCTTGCTTACACGGGCATACAACGATGGTGCAATGAGAAGGACCAGAACCAGGGCAACAAGCAGCTTTTTCATACGTCACAGATTGGAAAGTAATTCAGTCTTTTCTCCGAAAGAAACACTTTTTAAAGAATTACCTTACAAAAATAACGACTTTTCCTGATAAAATGCCAATAATATCGATAATCGGTTCGTTTTTGTTGCGAAAGCCCTTTTTTCTGTTGTGAAAATTTCTAAACCGAAGCTAAGACCCGCCATTACCCTGTTTCTCGAGCTTCTCTGTCTCCTCTTCCCAAACGTTCATAAGTTTTTCCAAATCCTTTTTTCTCTTCTGATACCGATCAAAAAAATCAGGTTGAGATATGGTTTGGTCATAATTCATAAGCAGTTCATGATCTATATCTGAAATTTGCTTTTCAAGGGTCGATATTTCTTTCTCGAGTTTTGATATTCTGTTTTTTGCAGATTTAATTCGCTTCTGCTCCTGATATTCAAGTTTTCTTTTATTTCCGGTTTGATTTTCTGCTCTAATTTTTTGCGATTTTTCTATCGCCCTGAAATCATCGACCATCCTTGCCTTTAGGTACTCATCGATATCCCCGAGAAACTCCTTTATTTTTTGATCCTTGAACTCATATACCTTATTGGTTAGGCCCTGGAGAAAATCCCGGTCGTGAGATACCACGATTAAGGTTCCTTCGAAACGAGCAAGAGCTTGTTTCAATACCTGCTTGGATTTCATGTCGAGATGGTTGGTGGGCTCATCCATGACCAGAACATTTATGGGTTCGAGAAGCATACGGGCCAGTGCAAGTCGGTTTCGTTCGCCTCCGGACAGCACTTTTACGTATTTATCCACATCGTCGCCGCTGAAAAGAAAGGCCCCGAGTATGTCTCTCACCCTACTTCTGTTACTCTCCCGGGCGGCATCGACCATAGTGTCGAGTACCGTTTTCTCACCATCAAGATAATCTACCTGATCTTGTGCGAAATAGCCGATTTGCACATTATGGCCCAATCTAAAGCTTCCCCCATGGTCTAATTCCCCTACCAGGATCCGGGCCAGAGTGGTTTTCCCTTGTCCGTTCTGCCCGACAAAAGCAATTTTACTGTTTCTTTCGATCAAAAGGTTAAGCCGTCCAAGTACTTTTTTATCACCATAACTTTTATGAACATCTTTGAGTTCGGCGACAATTTTGCCCGGATTGACCGATACCGGAAACTGAACCTTCATCACCTGCTGATCTTCGGCTTCGACCTCTATCCGTTCCAACCGATCGAGTTTCTTGATCAATGACTGCGCCATGGTGGCTTTAGATGCCTTTGCCCTGAACCGTTCTATAAGTCTTTGGGTCTGCTGAATTTCCCGGTCCTGGTTTTTCTTGGCGTTTAACTGTTGTTCCCGGATCTCTTCTCTCAAGATCATATACTGCGAATATGATTTTTTATAGTCATAGATCCGTTTAAATGAAATTTCAATCGTTCTGTTGGTCACCTGATCGAGGAACATCCTATCATGGGATACAATGACCAATGCTCCTGGAAATCCCTGCAGATGGGATTCAAGCCATATAATCGAATCAATATCCAGGTGATTGGTCGGCTCATCGAGTAAAAGCACATCGTTTTTTTGAAGTAGGAGTTTTGCCAATTCGATACGCATCCTCCATCCGCCGGAAAAAGTGTCTGTAGGTTTATCAAAATCTGATCTTTTAAATCCCAGCCCTTGCAGCACACGTTCGGTATTACCATGATAATTATAGCCCCCTAATAACTCGTACCGGTGGGTTACATCATTGAGATCTACCATCAATTGCTGATAGGATTCAGAGTCGTAATCGGTACGATCGGCCAGGGCCTGGTTTATTTCCTCTAAGCTTCCTTCGAGTTCTTGCAGTTCGTCAAAAGCCTTGTAAGCCTCTTGCAATACCGTACATCCCTTTTCAAAGTCGATATCCTGTTTTAAAAACCCGGTACGTATTCCTTTTTCAAAGGCTATATCGCCTGAATCTGCAGAAATGGTTCCAGACAATAGTTTAAGAAGAGTCGTCTTACCGGCTCCGTTCTTTCCAATAAGGCCGATCCTGTCGCCCTGATTGATCCGGAACGAAATATCGCCGAAGAGTTCGTCCCCAGCAAAGGAAACGGAGAGTTTATGAATATTTATCATCTTTGTGACCCGGGTTACGCACCGGCTTTATCAAAGCCTTAATTTTACAAAAAGATTTTTGCAAATGTTAAAAAAAGGAAACAAACTCTACAGCATTTTAACAGGTACCTGCCCTAGTTGTCATGAAGAAAGCATGTACGCCAACCCAAATCCGTATTACCTGGGCAGCCTTTTCAAGATGCGTGAGCATTGTTCCCACTGTGGGACCAAGTACAAGATAGAGCCTTCTTTTTTCTTTGGAGCCATGTACGTGAGTTATGCCGTGGGAATCGCTTTTGCTGTTGCGGCATTTGTGATCACTTATATTTTTCTTGACTTCACTTTGCTGAATGCATTTATCACCATTGTCATCACACTCGTTGTATTCCTTCCCGTCATCATCAGGATATCGAGAAATATCTGGGCGAATTTCTTCATCAATTATTCCTCAGAAACGGGCTGAAAGAAGATCACATCATTTAGAGGCAGATGATGTGTATTTCTGATCGAACCTTCTGATATCCATATCTTCTGGCAGAGGCGCTCTATTTTCGATGTAGTTGAACAAAGACCCGGAGGCAAATGGGGCGATCATGACCCCCCGGGAACCAAAACCATTTAAGACGAAAAAATTTTTATAAGCGGGGTGCTGTCCCACCAGCGGTCTTCTGTCGGTAACAGTAGGCCGGATCCCTGCAATATGATCCACTACTTCATAAGGACATTTTAGAAACTTATCGAGCTTTGCCTGTAGTTCGTCTCTGGCTTCACTTGTGGGTGCGTTAGTCTTGTCTTTCCATTTGTAGGTGGCCCCTACCCTATAGAAATCCTCTCCTATTGGTATTAGAAATACCGAAGATTTTATGAGGTGTTTTTCCTTTAGCTGAGCTGCCTTAATAGTCAGCAGCTCTCCCTTGGTTCCGGGTAACGGCAGGTAATTGAAGAAAGGGTTTTCGGAAATACCATAGCCGGTGCAGAATACAATTCTCCTGGCTTTGTACGGTCCATAAACCACGCTATCGGATTGATGCTCCAATAGGCTGGGATCGAGGCTTTCACGTACAAGATTTTCTGATTTCCACAAGTGGGCTTCATACGTTTCAACCAATAACCTGGTATCGATCCTGCCGGTGCCCATGACCATTCCAAAGCCATAAGGTGCATCGATCAAGGGGTTTTGATAGTCGTAGAGGTCCGGTTTCATAAAAGGAGCCAAATCGGGTTTATCAGCTGCCTCGAACCACAAATTTTGTTCTTCAGCCGAGGCCAGTCTCCGCAATACCGGAATGGGATGATCTATGGTGATACCGAGTTGATCGGCAAGTGAGCTGTAGAAAGGTTTTAGCAATTCGAGTTGCTCAGCAGAACGCCATGACGCTTTAAATCTTTTAAGTACAAGGGGATTATAGATGCCCCCGGCAACCCAGGAGGACCGTTGGGAACTATCGTTAAAGACCATAAACGACTTTTGGGCCTTTTCCAGGGTATGACAGAATGAAACGCCAGCTAATCCCAAACCCACTATCAGGTAGTCTAACATATTACAAATCTAGGAAAAGACAGTCATACCTGCTGAAAGGAATTCTATGTCGAAGGCGTAAAAAAAGAAGCACCCCGGTGTGGGCCGGGGTGCTGGTCATTACTGATCTGAATTGGAATAAAAATCAGGTCTCTAGTAAGCCCACATATCTTGTTCCCTATCGCGGATCGCTTCTTTGATCCTATCCGCTTCCAATAACTGGAACAGGGCATTGTCTGCTATGTAGTCTCTGATCTCTCTATCTCCATGAACGTTGTCTTCTTTATAGATAATTGCGTTAAACCTCCTTGCATTGAGGAGCATGTCGAAAGAGAGGGGTTGAGCTGAATTGCGCTGGTTAAACACTTTGGCATCGTGCAGGATCTCTCTGGCACTTGGAAACCAAACCCAGAATAATTCTACTTTGGCATCCGCAGGATCCATGGACTCGTCGTCGATAAAGTTTACATCGGGAGCTACCGGTGCTATTCCCAGCAATCGGTATTTTAGTTCTCCCTGACGCTTGTCGAAGTACCATATACCTTTGATACGGTATTCTTCGATATCGGCGGCGGTCAGTTCCCTTTGGTTGATATATTCAGGCGACAATTCCTCCCCGGCATTGATCTGCTCATAACCGAGGTCGGTAGTATCGACTTTTTTCAGGGTCGCTGCCAGATCGCCGAAATTACGCTTTTCGGTAAAATAAGAATCTACATATACATCCTTGAGTTTACCGTTCTTGATGTTTTTCAAGAACACATCGTAAAGCGATCTTCTGTCGGCCCCTATATCGATCGTATCGAGGGGATAGTACATTGGGAAATTAACCCTCTCATCGAGGTCGATCACTTCCCAAACGGTCTTTGACCATAGTATATCCCTGTCGTCCACATATCCATAAGGAAGGGGGGCGTCATTGTCTTCGGCAATTTGCTCGGCCGTTTTCTTACCGATATCCTCTGGCTTTTTCGCATTGAGGATATTGGCCTGTGCTGCCATAGACAATGGCATCATTGCCACCGCTCCAACTACAATTAAACTTTTCCAATTCATCTGTTAAAATTTACTATGCTTAGTTTGTAATCTCCACGATAACAGGAGATACTTTCTTCAATTTGTATGACTTGTTATTGGTAATATATGCCTGGATATCGAAGATTTGAACGGCATCGCCTCTCTTCGCTCTTTTCAGGGCAGATTTGGCCCTGCTATCAAGCTTACCACCTTTAACAACAACCGTAGGCTGTCCGGGAACCTTAAACTTAAATCCGCTGATCGCAAGATTCAGGTCGAAATCGAAGTCTTCCAATACCGCACCAACGGTAGAGATCTCCAGGTTCCTTCTCGGCATTTTAGTGCTTCCGGTTTCACCCCGGATAGCTCCAGCAGGTCTTGGGATGTCTTTGATCCTGAACTCGGATCTTGAAGACACTCGCTGACCATCGGGCAAGGTACCCGAAGCCGTTATGGTAACCGTTCTTCCCTTACCTGGGTTCATAACATAGCTACTACCACTGCGCTTGGAAAGACCGGTTGCAGAAGCAGAAACCTTGTTATTAGGAATTCCAGGAATGGTGATAGACATAGGGTTAGATACACCCCGGTATACCACATTCATCTTATCAGCAGCAATCAAAGCTGCATTAGGCTTGGAAATGGTAGAAAAAGAGTTCTTTACGGGAACTTCCTTCTCATTCCCATCCTGCATGTATACCAGGATCCCACTGATCTGGTGATCTCCAGGGCTACCTGCACCGATCAAAAGCTTCACACCACCTTCTTCAAGCTGGTAGTCACGGCCTTCGTTCAGTTTCCTTCCGTCGAGTTTTAAGTCGGCTCGTACAGGTTTGGCCGATTTATCGGTTTTACCGAGTACGATACTTCCCTGAAATTTCTCACCTGAATAGAAGGCGGATTTTTCCGTGTCTAAAAGGGTAGAGAAATTTGAAAGTGAAACCTGACTGGTCAGCTCACCCTGCAGCATTGCTTTTAAAGCAGACTCTTCAGTCGCTTTGATATCCGACTGCATGGAGGTCAGTTTAGTCAATGAAGCGATCAATGGAAAACCTTCATAGTGGTAGTTGATCCAATCAACTTTCGCACCATCTCTTCGCTCCACCTTTCCGCTATCATCGCCGGTTTTAAACCTTGCGTTCAGGGCATCCTTTACCTCGGGGAATCCCTCGCCAAGAATCGCGCTTACCTGTGTTCGGTATTCGGTGATCCTTTTCATGAATTCTTTCCCCTGGGGTGCCAGGTTATCGCCCTGAAAAAACTTCTGGTCGAGGTAATCCGATTTATCCATTATCTGGTAATCCTCAGGATCTTCTATATCCTTAACCATCTCGGTTTTCAGTTCTTCTAAATAGTCGTAGTACTCTTTAGACAACTGCTTGATCTTCTGAGCATCTTCATAAAGCTCAGCGTATTTAGCAGCATCTTCAGAGGCCTTTGTTTCGAGGTTTTCCAGGAACGCTAGATTGTTCTCTGTAACCTTATTGTTAGAAGCTTCCAGTTTTTCATTCATCAATCCGAATGCAGCCAGAACTTCTTTGCTCATATTTAATGCCAGCATCGCGATAAAGATCAAATACATAAGATTGATCATTTTCTGACGCGGTGACAATTTTCCTGATGCCATTTTCTCTAATTAGTTATGATTAATAATTTGATTTGGGTGTTGAACTTAACTAATTAGTTACGGTTCATAGCGGTTAACATACCTCCATAAACACCGTTCAATGACGATAGGTTCGAAGCAAGAGATTCCATTTGATCTTTAAGCGCTCCTGCGTTTTGAACAACTTCTTCGTTGATAGAAGCTTGTTTGCTGGCGCTTTCCAACTGCACTTTATAGAGGCTGTTCAGGGATTCCATCTGAGTAGCGGCCTGGGCCATTTCTTCAGAATACTTCCTGGTAGACTCTACAGCTTCAGAAGAAGGAACCATACCTTTGGCGGTTTCTTCGAAGTTTCGGATACTACTTCCAAGGCTTCCCATCAATTCTGCATCGATATTGGCCTCTTTCAATAGATCGTCTAATTTTCTTGAAAGCAATCCTTCGGCTTCCTGAGCTTCCTGGGCATCAGTTTTACCTCGGGTCATACCACCTGAAAGTTCTGGATAAACCAAAGACCAATCGTATTCATCGTCTACTGGTTCAAAGGCGCTTATCGCAAAAATAAGTGCTTCTGTAATCAATCCAACCGCAAGAAGCAATCCACCTGTAAGCGGACCGAATTCCCAGTGAAGGATCTTAAATAACGCACCGATGATCACCACCGAGGCGCCAAGCCCGTAGGCCATATTAAATAATTTTTTTGTTGATTTTGACTGTGCCATAATTCTAGATTTAATTGAAGTTTAAAGTTATTTAAAGTATTTGGTTAAAAGGTTTATGGTATTGATTTTAGCTGATTATTGAGTTGAATCTTCTTCACCCATATAATCCTGTACCGTCCTGAACCCGACATAGCTTCTCGCCGAATCCTTGTATTCATAATCTCTTGTACTTACCTGTAGGAAATAAGCAACATCTTTCCATGAACCACCACGGATCACTTTACGGGCATTACCCTGTTCGCGTCCGTTAGGATTCATTGTAGAGAAATATTCATATGAACCAGGATCATAACTCGAATTGGTCCACTCCGATACATTACCTGCCATATTATACAGGTTGAAGTCGTTAGGTTCGTAAGATTTGGCTTCTACAGTGTAGAGTGCAGCATCGGCGGCATAATCACCTCTCTGAGGTTTGAAGTTAGCCATAAAGCAACCTGTGTCACTGATGACATAAGGTCCTCCCCATGGATAGGTTCCTCCTTCGATACCACCCCGAGCAGCATATTCCCATTCCGCTTCAGTAGGTAAACGGAATTGGTTTACAAATTGCCTGCCCCGGTCTTTTTGGTCGTCGTTCTTAAACTTGGTTCTCCAGTTGCAAAACGCCTTGGCCTGAGTCCACGAAACTCCAACAACAGGATATTCGCTATAGGCATCGTGCCAGAAATAGTCGTTGTGCATAGGTTCGTTATAAGAATACTCAAAATCCTTGATCCATACTGTTGTATCCGGATAGATCTGAGTAACTTCCTGGCGGATAAAATCTTTTCTCCTGGCCGATTTAGACCTGGCAGCAGCTTCAATATCCATCCAATTATATCTGTATTTCAACTTGGTTACATCGATAGTGCGCTGACCGTTATAGGATTCTTCTTCGGGGATATACACCGAATCCATCACCTCGGTATAGTATTCATCCGGGTAATCTGAAGTATCCCAAATCAGGTCTTCATCTTTGTTGAGTGCTCTCCCTTCGTAACCGGTTTCGCCCATGCCAGCGTAATTGTCTAACATGTACTGGTCGTACACAGACATATTGGTGGTATCAGCATCCCTGAAGGCAAATTCTCCGATGCCGCCATCGTCTGGCCCCATTCCGAGTTCATCGGCGAGGATGGCGAGTTTAGTTCTCACGATGGAGTCCTTAACCCATTCCACAAACTGGCGGTATTCACTATTGGTTATTTCGGTATCATCCATATAAAATGAACGAACCGTAACCGTTCTGGTGGGAGCATTCTGCACCTGGGCCATATCCTCCTCACTCTTACCCATAATAAATGAACCTCTGGGAATTAATTCCATCCCATAAGGTTTTTCAGGGTACCATTTTTTTCCTTGTACTCCCACGAGTTCTCCTTTGGTTTTAGACCCACAACTACTGAGCAAAAACACGAGGGCTATAGAGGACAACAATAGCTTCTTCATACTTTAGGTTAAATTTCGATTTAGACAATAAACAGTAATGACAATGGTATTATTCACTAAAACTGAATTTTACCGAAATTATTGTATAAAACTGCCTATACGTTTAATTTATTGATTTGGCTTAAAAACCTTTTTTATAGGCTTTAAACCACCGGTCGGGAATATTTTGACTACATGCATCCAAATAGTCCTTTTCGGTGCATGGTAATAACGCAGGTGTATTGGTTTTAGTATGCAAAGGTAAAATTGAAGGAACTTCTACCCACCATCTTTCTGAAAGGAGGCTTTTATAGAAGATGAGTTCTTCTGTATCCGTAGGTACGATGAACTTGTTAAAATTTGAATCATCCCCGGCGGGGAATTCCTTTACCCTTATGTTGTGACCTTCCACGAAGTACCAGATCACCTGGGCGATCAGCTGAAATGACTGTGGATGATTTTCGCATTCAAATATCCCGAATGCAGATATATTATCTCCCATCCCGGCGTATCGCGATATTGCACAAATTTCCCTTCCGTTGAATCCATTGGGAGAAAAATTAGAAGATCCGCCCTGGTGGCCTGCCATTACCGACCTTGCATCTATACTAACAATATGAGCATTTCGCAGTACAGGTTCTGCCAAGGGAAGGTCTGCTATTATTTCCCCCAGACGGTAGGCGTCGAAAAAAAGCCTTTCCATCAGGTCCATTTCTTCCTGGGCGTTAAAATAACTTTGGTACCCTAAATTGGAGAAGTTGAAGAGATTATTAGGTTTATCGGTAATGATCTTACTCATGTAAGAATGTGAGGAGATCAGCTCCTCGTCTGTTCCAAAATCGAAGCGACTGTCAACCGAGACGAGGTTTACCATATTCTTTATACCGTCAAAACCCCGGTAAACAGGAAAGGTAATATCCTGAGTAGCCCCGATGATAATCGGAATGACGTTTTCCTCCAAAAGGCCCGCCAAGATTTCTTTGACCACGAAATAAGTGTCTTCTACCTTTTCTCCTTCTTCCACATCTCCCAGATCTACCATCGTGGTATTCCAGTTGCCCGCCATCAATTTGTAGAGCTCCAGTCGGATCGCGTTGATATCGAGTCTTTCGGGTTTTTTTATGAATGCGTTTCGCGATTCGTGTACCCCCAGTAGGGCAAATGTAGACATCGCCAGTACCGGAAGACCCTTTTTAGAAGTATGTTTCTGAATTTGATTTCCGAGAGCTTGTGGTGGAAGCAACTCGCAGTGAGCAAGTACTTTGTCATCCACCGGTACCAAAAAATCGAAAGCCATGTTTAGGTTGTTCCTTTAGATTTTCCCGAACGTTTCTTCTTCTTACTGCCCAGACGCTCTTTGGCCTGTTCGAGTGTCATGGATTCCACGTCTACCTCTTTGCCCAATTCCACCTTGGTTTTTCCTTTTATAAGGCTATGCCTGCCCCAGCGTGCCTTTTCAACCCTTATGCTTTCCTCCGGCCATTCCTTAACCAGTTTTTCGGCTTCTTTTTTCAGCTTGGCTTCGATTAATTCCTCTATGTCGGTTTTACTAAGATCATCAAAGTCGTATTTCTTATTAACATTGATAAACATGCCATCCCACTTTATGAATGGACCAAATCTGCCTTTTCCTTTTGAGACATCTTTATCTTTGTAGACCGCGATAGGCGCATCGGCGACTTCCTTGGCTTTGATCAGTTCCAGAGCTCTTTCCATATCAACCTCAAAGGCACTCTCGCCCTTGTCGAGCGATACAAATTTCTTTCCATACCTTACATATGGTCCATATCGGCCGACATTGGCCTGTACTTCTTCGCCCTTGTATACCCCCAGCTTCCGTGGCAGATCAAAAAGCTCCATAGCTTCTTCAAAAGATATCGTATTGAGGGATTGATCTGGCAGAAGGCTTGCAAAAAGAGGCTTTTCCTCTTCTTCTACGGTGCCTATCTGTACCATCGGGCCAAATTTTCCAAGACGAGCGGCCACCTGACGTCCGGTTTTCGGGTCGGTTCCCAGAACCCTTTCCCCACTGGCTCTTTCGGCATTTTCTTCAACATCGACTACATTGGGATGAAAGTCCTTATAGAACTCTTTCATCACCTTTTGCCAGTCTTCATCGCCTGTGGCGATCTCATCGAAATCCTTTTCCACCTGGGCGGTAAAATTATAATCCAGGATATTCGAAAAATGACTCACCAGGAAATCATTCACAATCATACCGATATCAGAAGGCACCAGTTTTCCTTTATCCGAACCGACGAGCTCTGTCAATGTGCTTTCCTGTATCGCTCCTTTTTCTAATTTTAGCTGGGTGTAGGGCCGTTCACTTCCTTCTATGGTCCCTTTTTCAACATAACCCCTGTTTTGAATGGTGGATATTGTAGGGGCATAGGTAGATGGTCTTCCTATTCCCAATTCTTCTAGTTTCTTGACCAAGGTAGCTTCGGTGTAGCGATAAGGCGCCCTGGTAAACCTTTGGGTAGCGGTAACATAAATGTTGTCGAGGGGGTCACCCAACTGTACCGCTGGTAATACGCCTTGCTGTTCTTCAAGATCCTCCTCATCTTTTCCTTCGAGATAGACTTTAAGAAAACCGTCAAAGGTGATAACCTCGCCCTGCGCTGCATAAAGTTCATCAAAGGAATTGGCCTTGATTTTCATATTCGTTCTTTCCAGTTTTGCGTCGCTCATTTGTGAGGCTACGGTACGCTTCCAGATCAGGTCATATAATTTGGCCTGGTCTGCTTCCAATGGCGGATTCTGGTTCGACATTTCAGTAGGACGAATCGCTTCATGGGCTTCCTGAGCCCCCTTGGCCTTGCCTTTATAATTCCTTACCTTGCTGTATTTCTCGCCGTAGTTCTCTTTGATCATATTCTTGGCCGCCTGGATGGCTTCGCCGCTGAGGTTCACGCTATCTGTTCTCATATATGTGATGAGTCCGGCTTCGTACAATCGCTGGGCCACCTGCATGGTTCTTGAGACCGAGTAAAAGAGTTTTCTCGAGGCCTCCTGCTGAAGGGTGGAAGTGGTAAATGGCGCAGCGGGTGATTTTGTGGCTGGTTTTTTATCCAGATCAGCGACCTGGTATGCTGCGCCGATGTTCCTCTTTAGAAAATCAAGCGCTTCTGCTGCTGTAGTAAAAGCAGATTGCAGCCTGGCCTTAAAGGCTACACCATCGGCAGTAGCAAATTCTGCCACCACCCTGAAAGATGCCTGAGGAGAGAATGCCTCAATCTGCCGCTCGCGTTCAACGATGAGTCGAACCGCTACAGACTGTACCCGCCCTGCAGATAATCCCGGTTTGATTTTTTTCCATAAGACCGGCGAGAGTTCATATCCTACCAGGCGGTCTAAAACACGACGTGCCTGCTGAGCATTTACCAGGTTATAGTCGATCTCTCTAGGATTATCTATCGCATATTGAATCGCTTTTTTGGTGATAGAATTAAAAACGATCCTTTTGGTTTTATCTCTATCGAGGTTTAGGGTCTCCATAAGGTGCCATGATATGGCCTCACCTTCCCGGTCCTCATCGCTGGCCAACCATATCGTCTCCGATTTTCCAGCCAATTCCCTGAGCTTCTTTACCAACACCTTTTTCTCCTTATCTACGATGTATTTGGGTTTGAAGTTATTCTCAACATCAACCCCCAGTTCTTTGGTAGGAAGGTCTGCTATATGCCCAAAGCTTGATTCTACTTTGAAATCTTTACCTAAAAATTTCTCAATGGTCCTCGCCTTTGCGGGCGATTCAACTATAACTAAATTCTTAGCCATTCATGGGTTTTTGAGAAAAC
>JAHEJJ010000002.1 GCA_024638915.1 Robiginitalea sp. | reverse complement strand
CGGGGATTTTGGAAGGAGGAAAAGGCGATTTAATGATTCCTACCGCGCATATATTCGAAGGCACTGCTGATAATTATCCGATCGATAATCAATTTTCTGCTTCCGATTTTAAGGACAATGGGTTAAAAGTACAGGAAGGGACCATGGTTACTGTGCTTGGCACCTCTCTCCAGAATAAGGACGTACTTCAATTTTTTCACGAATCGACCTGGAGGGCCATAGGGCTGGAGATGGAAGGGGTACACTACCAGAAGGCCATTCAGGCTGCATCAAAAATCAGGAAAAGCATCCGCCCCGACGTCAGAGTCCGCTATGCCTATTACGCCTCTGACAATCCACTGGAAACCGGAAGTACATTGGCTTCAGGAGGTTTAGGAACCACCGGAGTAAAACCTACTTATTTGATCACCGATAAGATTTTAAAACAAATATTCAAATCGTAAAAATGGAGCATCAAAAACCAAACAGCGATTCACGGGACGATGAGATAGATTTGGGTCAAATTATCCAATCCTTTAAAAAAGGCTTTAACAATCTATTCAAAAGCTTCCTGAGAGTCTTTCTTTATATAAAAAGAAATGCCATTAAGCTCGGCATACTAATAGTAGTTGGGCTACTTATAGGTCTGGGGCTGAATACTATTGTACAAAAACAATTAAAGACAGAGGTAATTGTAAAGCCCAATCTGGAAAGCAAGGTTTACCTCTACGACATTGTGAACAGCATTTCGGCCAACCTTGAAGCCAACGATACTCTTTTTTTTGGAGCCCTTGATATCGATGTGGATGATCTTAAGGGATTTGAAATGGAGATTGAGCCTATTGAAGCGGCAGAGGTAACCGATATAAATGATGAAATCAAATACCTCGAATTGCTTGAAAAGTTCAGGGAAGAGGAAGGTATCCTGGAGGTTGTACGAAATGAGATATTAAACAAAACCAACCTCCAGCATAGGATAATATTCTACTATAAAGACGCCGAAGCCGGTCGGGATATCTCCGGAAAACTGATCAATTATATCAATTCCAATGAGTACTACAATGAATTGCTGGCGTTACAGGTGACCAATGCGAAAGAACGCATCGTAAAAAATTCAGATCTGGTCGGTCAGATTGATCGGCTGATCGCCGGTTATTCCGGTCAGTTGGAGAAGGACAAAGCAGTAGAGGGTACTCTCGTCCTTAGCGAGACCGAAAAACTGGATGTTCCGGCATTGTTGATGTTGAAGGATGAGTTGATCGGGGGGATAGAAATGAAGAAGCTTCAGATCCAGGAGCAAAAACAAGCCATTCGGATCATCAGTTTTGGCGATACGCAACATATGCAGAAAACCCTTTTTGCCAATGTAATCATACTGGTACCATTACTACTTGTACTGGCCTATCTCCTTTGGGATCTGTTAAAATACCTCAACCGGAAAGCAAATGAATTAGTTGTCTGATGTCGGACCATACTAATTATTCAAATTCTATTCTTATTACCGGTGGCGCCGGATTTATCGGCAGCAATTTCATCCCCTTTTTATTGGAACAGGATGATAATGTGAGGGTTATAAATCTCGACAAACTTACCTATGCCGGGGATTTATCAAACCTGACTGAAATAAAAAAGAACAAACGGTATAATTTTGTTAAGGGTGATATAACCGATCGTCGGTTGGTGGATAAAATATTCGATGAGCATGATATAAAGGGAGTTATCCATTTTGCAGCAGAATCTCATGTTGATAATTCCATCGACAATCCCGACAATTTTGTCGAAACCAACATCAAAGGAACCTATGTTTTGTTGGAAGCGGCCCGGAAATATTGGAAACCTACTTTGGCATTGGAAAGCACCCCCCGTTTTCATCAAATTTCCACCGATGAGGTTTATGGCAGTCTTGGAAAAGATGGGTTTTTTACCGAACAAACACCTTATGCGCCCAATAGTCCTTATAGCGCTACCAAGGCCGCTGCCGATTTTTTGGTGCGAAGTTATCATCATACTTACGGATTGAACGTTGTGACCAGCAATTGTTCGAACAATTATGGGCCTAAGCAACACGATGAAAAATTGATCCCCACCATCATCCGTACAGCTCTCAAAGGTGAAGAGATACCTATTTATGGGAAAGGGACCAATGTAAGGGATTGGCTCTTTGTAGATGATCATTGCCGTGCCATATGGGACATATACCAAAGGGGCAAATCAGGTGAAACTTACTTGGTGGGAGGCAATAATGAGCACAATAATTTATACATTGCCAAGACTATATGTGATTACCTGGATCGTATCAGGCCCAAATCTTCAGGGAGCTATTCGGCCCAGATAAGATTTGTTGAAGACCGTCCGGGGCATGATTTCAGGTATGCCATTGACGCCTCGAAAATAAAAAAGGAACTATACTGGAAACCAGAGATGTCATTTGATGCCGGCCTGGCAAAGACCATCGACTGGTATCTGGAAAAATATAAGCTGTGACCCATGAAAGGAATAATTCTGGCAGGAGGTTCCGGAACCCGCCTATACCCTATAACTATGGCGATGAGCAAACAGCTCATGCCCGTTTATGACAAACCCATGATATACTATCCCATTGCCACGCTGATGGAGGCGGGCATAAGGGAAATTCTGATAATCACCAAGGCAAAAGACCAAAAGCTGTTTCAAGAATTACTCGGAGACGGCTCACAATTAGGCTGCCATTTTGAATACGCCATTCAGGAAGAACCAAGGGGTCTAGCGGAGGCCTTTATCATAGGGGAAGACTTTATTAAGGATAAAAAAGTTGCCTTGATTCTGGGGGATAATATCTTTTATGGATCCGGGCTGGACGCCAAGCTTAAAGACAATACAGATCCGGATGGAGGGATTATTTTTGGATATCATGTACAGGACCCACAGCGTTATGGTGTGGTAGAGTTCGATGAACAAGGAAAGGCCATTTCAATCGAAGAAAAACCGACTGTCCCTAAGTCGAGTTTTGCAGTTCCGGGAATATATTTTTATGACAACGATGTTATAAAAATTGCCAAAGAGATAGCACCCAGCACCAGGAAGGAATTGGAGATTACTGATATCAATAAGGAATATCTTAAAAGAGGTAAGCTCAAGGTGAGTATTCTGGACCGAGGAACGGCATGGCTCGATACCGGGACGTTCGCCTCACTGATGCAGGCGGCCCAGTTCGTTGCTGTGATTGAAGAACGACAGGGACTTAAGATCGGTGCGATTGAAGAGGTCGCTTATAAACAGGGATATATTTCGAAGGAGCAATTAGACAGACTAGCCCAGCCATTATTATCAAGCGGTTATGGGGAATATTTACTTCAATTGGATTAAGGGGAAAAAGGCAAAGAATTGAAGCTTAACAAAACAGAATTAGACGGGTGTTTTATTTTAAAGCACGATATCTTTGAAGATGATCGGGGAAAGTTCTATGAATCCTATAACAAGGAAAAATTGGAGAGTCTATTGGGATTCCCGATAAATTTTGTTCAGGATAACCATTCGGTATCACAAAAAGGAGTTTTGCGGGGCCTACATTATCAACAGACGCCCTTTGAGCAGTCTAAACTGGTAAGTGTAGTGCGAGGTGAAGCTATCGATGTGGTGGTCGATATTCGCAAGAACAGCCTCACCTTTGGCAGGCATTTTAAAATAAGGCTTTCACAAGATGACGGGATCAGTCTTTTTATCCCCAAAGGCCTGGTCCATGGCTTCTTAGCATTAAAAGACCAAACGGTATTTGTTTATAAATGCGATAACTATTACCATAAGGAATCCGAGAGAGGCATCATGTATAATGATCCTGACCTGCGGATCGATTGGGAGATCGATGAGGATAGGTTAATTCTTTCCGACAAAGACAAGAAGTTACCGGCATTCAAAGATCTCTACTTATGATCAGGGTTTTGGTAACCGGCGCCAGTGGTCAATTGGGTATGGCGATCAGCGCCTTAGCCGGGGAATATCCTCAATTAACTTTTCATTTTGCAGGTCGATCGGATCTCGACATTACAGACAGAGATTCAATAAACATAATTTTTGAAAAAAAAGGTTATGATTACTGTATCAACTGTGCGGCCTATACCGATGTTGAACAAGCCGAAAAAACGCCTGAAAAAGCCTTTGAAATCAACGAGCAGGGAGCGGCTAATTTGGCTGAGACCTGCAAAGCACATGAGGTAATTCTGATACATATTTCAACCGATTATGTCTTTGACGGTAAAAAAGCAGAAGGTTATTTACCTTCTGACCTGCCAAATCCAATCAATCAATATGGAAGATCGAAGTGGGAAGGCGAGAAGAGGGTTCAGGAAATTTTGAATAAGTATTTTATCATTCGCACCTCCTGGTTGTATTCCGAAAGGGGGACCAATTTCTACACTAAAATTTTAAATAGGGCTCAAGAGGGCGGAAAAATTTCTGTTACTGCCCAACAAATGGGCTGCCCTACCCATGCCGACAATCTGGGGCGATACATACTGGACCTGATCGCCAGCGAAAATAAAACCTTTGGGATCCATCACTTTACCGATGGGGAAGCCATGACGTGGTATGGGTTTGCCAAACGTATCCTCGCAGAACAAGGCTATGCAGAAAGCATTACGGTTGAAGAGGCTAAGGATTATCCTACTTCTGTAAAGAGACCCAAAAATAGTGTGCTCTTGAACGAGACAACTTCCTAAACAGTGTTCTTCTACTTTAAATATGCCTCAGATTATTCCAAGCATTTAAGGCCGTAAAGTTAACGGATAATGCTGTCAACCACTCCGGCTTAAAGCCGTCCCGAATGTAGAATATTCTGTTAAATAATTATGGTTGTAAGGGCAACTATAAAGCACAGGTAATAGTAAATTTGCAACTATATGATTTCATTACCAACTAAAATTAACTACTCTTCGTATCAAGCATTTATTCTCTGGCTGCTTATCATTTCAGGGCCTCTGAAGTCTATGTTTACCTATTTCTACTTGGATTTTAATTTTACTTTATTTGCGTTCATTCTAGCCGCCGTTGATATTGTGGTGGGCATAACATTCAGGAGACACGATATATTATTAACAAAAGAATCGATGTTCTCACTATTGATGCTTTTTTGCATTTCCGCCATCATCGCGATTTCATTGATTTATACTGAATCTGAACAATATGCCTATGAAAAGAGCGCGATATTCACCGTCAACATATTATACTTCATATACCCGCTTTTTATAACTTCCATTGATTTAGAAAAGCTCTGTAAGTGGCTTTTGTGGATTTTTCTGCCCATTGCCATACTATTTGTAATTGCCAAGTTTCTATATTTTTCGGATCTGAATGCTGACCACACATTGATTAGATATGAGTTCTATCTTATTAGACGGCACTATCTTGGCCTGAGTACTACAACTGCCGCTCTGGTCCTATTGTTGGTGTATCTGAAGAAACCTCTTATTTATACTATCATCGCTTTGATTACTATGCTTGGCCTGGGCGGACGAGGAGCCTTCATTTTCTTAATTTTCACGCTCTTTGTTTGGAAGCTTAATAGAATAATCGATTTCGGAGTGTCGTTTAAGATTAAAAAAAAACACCTTATTTTCTCAATATTCAGTTTAAGTGCATTTGCTGTTTTTATCTATTATTTTTTCGACAAAATCGTTGCTGTAATCAACTTCGGTTTGCTGCGCTTCAAAACTTTGTTAGACCCTGCAGCGGATCGATCGACAAGGGGAAGGATTGAGAGGCTTGAATATACTTTTGACTCAATATTAGGAGCCCCTTGGAAATTTGTTTTTGGTGAGGGTATAGGCAGTTTCGGCATCTTGTATACGGGAGTAGATGGCAGGGAATATCCACATAATATATATCTGGAAGTGCTTTTTGAATTAGGGGCGATCGGGCTCATCCCGTTTCTTTTTTTTACCATCGTCCCCTTCTGGTATAGAAGAAATGCTTTTTACATGGCATTGATGCTATATTTTTTTCTAAATGCTCTAAAATCAGGAGACCTGACTAGTATATGGATCTTATTTCTTACTTATGGTCTGGTAGTTTTCAATCCTAAAATCAAAACATGAAAACTATTCTGAGGCATCCTTTTTTATTAATTTTTCCGATAGTTTTGGTTTTGCCATTTCCACTGATAGTCGATTCCATTGCCTTGGTCCTTGCGTGCTTAAATCTATTAGTGCTATCGGTTAAAGAGAAAAAGGCGCCTAAGTGGAATTCGATTTCGCACGAGCCGATGGTGTGGATGGGTTTGTATGTGCTGTTATTAGCTCCGTTTACAAGTATTTTGCGCTCTGATTTACAAGTTGAAATTCTTACAAATCGCTTGGCTTTATTATTGGTGCCTGTTGTTTTTTATCTTTTCAAGAATCAAATTCCCAGGATCAGGAAGCCTGTTTTGGTATCCTTGGCAATGGGGGTATTGCTGTATATATTTTATAGCTACGCATATCTGATCTATTTCTACTCCAATATCACCAACAGAGACTTCACGCTAAATCATTATTTAAAATACGACCTGATAGAATACCTTCCCGGAGCCTATCACCACAGTTATTTAGGCATGTATATGACGTTTTCTATCATTTTATTTACGTTTGGTAAATTGGTAAAAGCAAAATGGCCGCTTTTTCTTATTTGCGTATTTGTCATTGTCAATCAGGCCTTTATGGGAGGAAAGATCACGTTAATACTTAGCCTCCTCGTGGTTTCGGCCTATGTTTGGAAGAAAAGTATCAACAAAAGACTAGTTTTGATAGGCTTTGCTATAATCTCTACCGGCTTTATATTTTTCCTAAATCTTGGCGGACTTTTCAAATCATTGAACTTTAGTATTTCCAACCGGTTGCTGTCTTGGAAATGTTCTTTAAATGCCATTGTTGAGAACCCGTGGTTTGGACTGGGCAAAGAGTCGACATATGCTTATTTGAGAGAATGCTTAGGTAACGAAGCGGTCAGCACACATAATCAAATATTTAACGAATTCGTCAATTATGGAGTTTTTGGAGCTTGGATCATATTATTCTATTGGCTGCTCATTAAAAGGTCGAGAAAGGACATTGTATTTTCCCTCTGGGTTGGATTGATCATCACGCTTAGTCTTTTTGAAAATATTATAAGTCTTCAGAGAGGAATCCTTTTCGTCTCTTTCTTTTCTGTAATCTTTATGCTTGCTCCTTTTGACGGTAAAGAAGAACATGCAACTTTGAACTCAACTAAATGAAGAAATGACACTGACCAGTCTTTTTCGAAATTGTTAACCTTGTTCCAATTAATTAGGTCGCTTTAGAAGTACCAGGGCAATTTCACCTTAAAGTAATTCCAGGATCTTTCCTCCATTAAAGACGTGAAACTTCTTATCATATTTCATCAACTCCTATCTTTAAATAGAGCCAATCGCCGTAAAACTCTACTATTTTTAATGCATACTCGAAAGTTGTGATTTAAGTCCCCAAATAGGATTTTGGCCATATTTTATATGATTGGTTGACCGTTGGCCGGGTTCAGAAATATTGTATTTTTGCCGCGAGGCGGATAATCAGGGTTAATTACCAAGGCTTAAATAATTTGCTGTTTGTCTTTTTTTAATGGTAAAATTGGAGATGCAAACAAAATTCAACACCGACCAAAAGCTTTAAATTAAAGAGACGGCCATTGATGATCAAATACAAGGAAGTTGTACAATCCTTAAAGAGTTTGGGCAAGGACGTTTTTATCTTATCGGTCGGCGTCTTAATCGCTCAGCTGATCCCCTTTTTATTACAACCCTTTCTCAAGCGCACTTTTACCCCGGAAGAGTTTGGCACCTATGATGTTTATCTGCGATCTTTTAGCATCATGGTTGCCTTTTGCTGTTTGAAGTATGAAAATGCCATACTATTGCCCAAAAAGGATTCATCTGCAAAACACCTGATTTTCCTTTGCTTAATATCCAGTAGTTCTTTTTTCATTCTTCTAATTATTTTGGCGCTTATTTTTTCAGAGAGTATTGCCTCAAAATTTGAAGGTTTTACACTCATCGCCCTGATATTATTGCCTATTTCTGTCTTATTCTATTCAATTTTCAACGTTTTTAATATGTACCTCATAAGGAGGCAAAAGTTCTTATTGTCTTCTACCAATAAAGTATCAAGAAGAGTCTCAGAAGGGGGCGTTCAGCTGGTTTTGGGACTGCTAAACAACAGAAACGGGCTCCTTATTGGTGATGTGGCAGGGAATATAGTTCAGGGGGCTTTTTCGTTTTGGAAAGTATGGAGAATAGCCCCTCTAAAGTATTTCAGCACCAAAAAACTGAAGCAGGTGATGTTCGAATACAGAGAATTGCCAATTTATACATTGATTCCTAATGTACTAAACATCTTTGTACTTGGTTCACTAACCTTCCTGGTGTTGACCAAGTTTGAATTGAAAGAAGTTGGGTATCTGGAATTCACACAAAAGATCCTTTCCATACCATCAGTATTCATTTCTATTTCTATCTCTCAGGTAGTATTTCAGAGGATTAGCGCCCTGATTATTAAGAAACAAAAAATAGTCCCCCTAATTCTTGCAGTGATCACTATACTGACACTTATTGCAATATTTTTTGTCATATTCATCGAGTTTTACGGAACAGAAATATATGTTCTTATTGGTGGTACTAGTTGGGAAAGCTCTGGCGAATACGCTAAGATTCTTGTTTATGCATCGGCTTTTATGCTGGTGTTTTCACCTATTGGAAAAGTACTTATCGCCCTTAAAAAATTCAAAATAAATTCAGCTTGGGAAATTGGCAAATTCTTAGCCATACTAAGCTTATTTTTTATTGATGGGTATTCTTTGACACAATATTTGAAAACATATACCTTTATTCTTATAGCATTTTATATCATTTACGGAATTCTGATTTTATATCAATCCCGCAAATATCAAATTGATAATCAAATTAACGCATAACCGATTTAATCTTTTTATTTGTGGCCGCTATGTATACCCGGGTGAGTTTCATAAAAAAGATCTCATTTTGTATGATTATAATTCATCTTCTCTTCATTTTGGTTTACCCCCTTTTTTTAAACAAAGAATATGAAGAATAAGCTACTTCAGATTTCCAATGACTTCGCGGATCAGAAGATCTATGTAAATCTTGTACGGCACTTGTCTGAGAAAGGTTTTGAACAAATAGTATACGTTCCGGTGCGGTGGCAAGAGAAGATTGATGGTAATCGCGATGATTCCATAAAAAACCTCGAATATCATTACTCTTACATCCTAAAAAGAAATCTATTATTTAAACTGCGATTTCATCGCAAAATATCTATCATACTAAATGATCTGGAGAGCAAGATCGACCTAAAGGAGGTTGGTCTGGTACACGCTCATTTCCTATTCAGCGACGGGGCAGTAGCTCATCGATTGAAACGGAAGTACAACATCCCATATGTAGTAAGTGTCAGAGCAACTGACATTCATACATTTTTTCCATACATGATACATTTAAGGAAATTGGGTAATAAAATCATCAATGAGGCAGAGAAGGTGATCTTTTTGAACCATTCGTATCAGAATATCTTTACTCAGAAATATAAGATGTCCTTTTTAAATAACAGGAAAGATAAATACTTGGTAATCGCCAATGCCATTGAGGATGTCTGGTTTGTTAGACCACCTCAAAACAAGCGTGTTGAGAATCCTGTACACTTATTGTATGTCGGTAGAATAATAAAGAGAAAGAAATTGGATATTGTTATTAAGGCTTTAAAGGAATTAAATAAAGAAAACAACAATCGGTTCAGATTGGAGGTAGTCGGTGACGGAGATTATTTGAAAAAGGCGAGAGCACTGGCCGATAATAATGTTATTTTTCATGGAAGAATTACTGATAAGGATCGTTTGATTAAAATATATGAACGCTGCCACATTTTTGCGATGCCTGCCCTCCGTGAGACATTTGGATTGGTGTATATTGAGGCCTTAAGCCAGGGCTTACCCATTATATACTGTCGAGGCGAAGGAGTTGATGGATTTTTTAAAGAGGGATCCATAGGATATGCAACATCGCCCAATTCTGTTTCCGAAGTGGTTGATGGTATAAATAAAATTCTGAAGGAATACCAAGCACTGAGCAGAAATGCTGTTTATGAGTCAAATAGATTTAACTGGAATGATATTACCAACAAATATGTTGAGGTTTATCAGGCATCATTTTCTCAAACTTAATTCCATGTGTTCAAGTTATTTAATTTAGTAAATTATAACGGAAAAAATTAACCGAATATGAATCAAAAAACTTTGGATAAAAGACTTAAGGACGAACAGGAATTCCACAATGAAATTTTTGAAAGTGATATAAGAAGTAAGGAAGTCGGCAGGTTTTATCTGATCAATGATGCTATTCACAAGGACTACGAGAAATTTATTTTCGATCGACCCAAAGATCGGGTGTATCTGGAGTACGGATGTGGAATGGCCAAGGGAAATCGCCTGGCCAGATTAGCGAGTGAAGGCGCCATTGCTTATGGTATAGATATCTCGGATTATGCTATTGAAAATCTCTTGTCAAAAGCTAACGAAAAGAATATCCGAATTTCGTATTCGGTTATGAATGCCGAGGATATGACGTTTGAGGATGATACTTTTGACGTGATATTTGGAACTGGCATACTACATCATTTAGACCTTGATAAATCCTATAGCAACATTTCAAAAAAACTCAAAAAAACTGGAACAGCCATTTTTATTGAACCCCTTGGGCACAACCCTTTGATCAACAGGTTTCGAAATAAGACACCGGATATCCGAACTGATGATGAACATCCTTTATTGATGAAAGATTTTAGAACTGCCAATAAGTATTTTGAAAAAGTGGATGTAAAATATTTTTACCTGACTACTTTAGCCGTTCCTGTTATATTCAAGAATGATCCCCCAAAGTTTTTATTACGCTTCTTTAATTCTGTTGATAAAGTGATATTTGCATTATTCCCATTTATGAGAAAATATGCATGGCAAGTCTTAATTAAGTTTTCGAACTCCAATAAAAATTGATAAGAAAAAAGGGCATTAAATTGTGGATTTAATTTTCAAGACAGTCTATATTTCATCAGTACAAGCTCACACCCTTGATAACCTTACTTGACCCACTGAACATTTTATTCCTTTAAACTCGCTGCTCCACCACCAAGAATTATAAAGTGAAGGCTTTATCTTTGTCCTTGGATATCACCTGTGATATCTACAGCAAATAAATATCCCTGATGAAAAGCGAGAATTATATTTTAGATCTTGATAATACGCTTTACGACTACAAAGTGCCTCATAATATTGCGATCAAGAGAGTTTTAAGCAATTTTTCAGATGAATTCGGCATAGGAATAGATAAGTCTGAGAAAATTTTTAGAGCAGCTCGTAAAAAGACACAGGAACAACTTGTCAATACGGCGGCCTCTCACAACAGGTTGCTCTACTTCCAAAAAATGCTTGAACTAAACAATATCAACAGTTTAGATTACGCCATGAAGTACTATGATATTTACTGGGATACTTTTCTCGAAAACATGAAATTGTTTGAAGACGCCAGATTATTCCTGGAGAAGATTAAGACCTCCGGATGCGGCGTTTGTATACTTACAGATCTAACGGCCCATATACAATATCGTAAGATTCAGAAACTCGGCTTGTCCAGGTTTGTAGATTTTATGGTGACAAGTGAAGAAGTAGGTGTTGAGAAACCAAATCCTAAAATGTTCAAAATAGCTCTATACAAACTAAATTGCGATCCAAAGCAGACCATAATGATCGGGGATAATTGGGAAAAAGATATAATAGGTGCGTCTGCGGTGGGTTTAAAGGCCATATGGATGAATCACGACAAAGATTCCCGGGAACTCCCTGATGGAGTGATAGAAGTTGAAAATTTTGAGGAAATAAATCAATTATGAGCAATAAAGCGCTGACTGAATTCATAAATATTTCCAGGTATGCGGGTGAACGATTCGATCTGGTTCAGGCTGGAGGAGGAAATACTTCGGTAAAGTTCGATGGGAATAAGATGTATATCAAGGCTTCAGGTTTTTTGCTCTCAGAAGTAGCACCAACCAAAGGATACTGTACTGTTTTGACCCATAAGGTAGTTTCTATTTTGGATGATAAGGAAGTTGTTGAAGAGACAGACAAACGAATTAAGGACAAAATTGCCTCTCAAAAACTCAATGGCGCCATATGCGACGGAAAAGATCGGCCCTCCATAGAAACTTATCTGCATTCCTTGCTTTATAAGTATACTCTGCACGTACATGCTATTGCGGTCAACATTTTTACTTCGAACAGGGACTGGCGCAAAAAACTAAATGAGCTCGATACTCAAGCCTTGATGGTCCCATATGAAACACCTGGGATAGAGCTTGCCTTGCTACTGAAAGAACTATTGGCCAAATACGTTGCTGAAAAGGGCAGGCTTCCTAAGCTTGTATTTCTTCAGAACCATGGATTGATAATCAGTTCAGACAGTTATGATGAAATTGAAGAACTCACAGAGAAAATTCTAATGAAAGCAGAAAAAAAGGTCGACCTGGATTTATCTAGATACAGGGCTACTAGCGCAATTTCCCGGTGTTACAACCTGGCTTTTGATTCTTCGAATATAACCTATCTGTCAGAAGATAAAACCATTGACGATCTTTTAAAGAGCATAAGACCGGAGTTGCTGCAAAGGCCTTTTTCACCTGATGGTTTTGTATTCTGTGGCCACACTATTTTATATCTTGATGAGTTGAGCGCACATGCCTTCATGAGTTATAGAAATAGATATTACGAGGAGCCTAAAATGATCGTATATAATGACCATCTGTACATTGTGGCTGCCGATCTTAAAAAGGCAAAAATGATTGAAGATGTATTTAAGAATAATTTGCTGATTGCAAACAATCTTGATGCGGATTTAAACTTTCTTGAATTATCTGAAATAGAATTTTTGGGAAATTGGGAAGCTGAAAAATATCGAAAGGAGTTATAATAATTCCAAATCACCACTAAGAGAAAAGGGTATTGATGATAAACCTTACCAGGAAAAATGAGGACCTAACCAGAGTAGGGATTTTGTTGTTTTGCGGCTTTTTTAGCTTTATGCTGAATCCAACAGCCTATACGTGGGGGGAACAGGATATGATGCCTTTCTTCGAAAGACTCAGCGACCCGGATTTTCTCCCTGGGGATTTCTTTACAAATACGACTGTTATTAAGAATCCGAGATGGGTATACGGATATCTTATCTCAGGGCTTTCAACATTGACGGGTTTATCATGGTATACAACCTTGTATATTGGAAAACTGATACTGCTTATATGTTTGCCGGTGCTTTATTACAAAGTAATGAAGGTCCTCTTAGGCAGGTATCTTGATCAGGAGAAATTGGAAAACGTATCTTGGTTTATTTTGCTGGGAACCATATTAACAGTTGTTTTTACTGAATACCGGCATGTTTTTTCTGTAGCATGGTGGGACAATTATAAACCGGTCATCAACAGCGCAAATATCTCCTTAGCAACATGTTTCGTTGGTATACTTCTGAGAGAGACGAAAAAAACTCCATTCGTGCACGTTCTTTTTTTCGTGCTTGGCGCGCTACTACATCCGGCCATGGGGATTTTTTGTGTGGTTTTTTATTTTAGTTTTCTGTTACCTCATTTTAAGAGAGAATTAGGCAACATCATAAAGATTTCTGTTAGTTGCCTGATCGCAGTTGTATTCATCAAATTATTCTTTAGCTCAGACACCCAGCTAAGTACCGCTAAATTCATAGAATATTATATTGTTGAGAGACATCCATGGCACTATCATGTGCCTAAATTTGATCATTGGTTCGGCAATTGGCACTATTTCTTTTTGCTGATGAACGTACTATTATGGAGTGCCTTGATTTTCGGACTTATTAAAAAAAACAAATACCTGATTCAACTTGGATTTATCAGCTCATTCGGCTATGTCGCATCAATTGGTCTTCAGTATATCTTTGTAGAGATCTACCCTGTCAAACTAATAGCCTATTTGGGTGTTACCAGATATTCCGTATTTGGATATTGGGCTATGATCATGCTTTGGGCTTTTGTCCTAGCCCATTTCGATCAAAACTGGGTGAAATTCAAACTTCCAAACCTATCATTGAAGGTTGTGATTGCAGTCTTTATAAACTTTATGATTCTCGGCATGCTATATTTAGATAATCCACGGGATATTAAATCCTGGAAATGGAGGGATTTTTATAGTTTTGTTGAAGACACACCGGTAGAGTCAACTTTTCTCACATATTCTGAAGGGTTAAATACAAACCTCAGGATTATTGGAAGACGACCCGTTTTCATTGCAAAGGAATTCCCGTTTGTAGAATCAAAAATTGAAGAATATATAAACAGGTATAGAATGGCATACGGATCCAAGCTTGGCAGACTTCAGGGGAATGATTACTTCAGAGTTCTTACCCCTGTCGATTTTGTAGAAATGGGGAAAAGATATCCATTGGATTATATCGTAGTAGAGGCGAAATTCTCATCTGGTTTTAACGAATATACCCCTGTATGGAGTAATGATATTCTAAAGGTGTTCTCTTTGACAGACCTAAAGTAGTTGAATGAAAATAGTAATTCCAATGTCCGGCATGGGAAACCGCTTCATATCGGCCGGCTATACCAATCCCAAACCATTAATTGAAGTAGATGGCATGCCAATTATTGAGCATGTGGTAAAAATGTTTCCGGGAGAGAAAGATTTCATCTTCATATGTAATAGTTTACACCTGCAGGAGACCAACATGAGATCAATTTTAGAGCGAATTGCTCCTGAAGGTAAAATTATGGAAATAGAGCCTCATAAACTGGGTCCGGTATATGCCGTTCATCTTATTGACCATCTTCTCGATGATGACGATGAAATTATTGTGAATTACTGTGATTTTTCATGTTACTGGGATTATAAAGATTTTTTAGACCATACCAGATCCAGAGATGCTGATGGAGCAGTTCCGGCATACAAGGGTTTCCACCCGCATATGCTGGGAACAACCAATTACGCATTTATGCGTGAAAAGGAACAATGGATGCTCGAAATCAAAGAAAAAGAGCCCTTTACCAGTAACAGAATGGAGGAGTATGCTTCCATGGGCACCTATTATTTTAAGAAAGGTTCTTTCGTAAAAAAATATTTTGACCAGCTGATCAATCAAGGGATTGATCTAAAAGGAGAATACTACGTAAGTCTGGTTTATAACCTTCTGGTTGAAGATGATTTAAGAGTTTCAATATATGAGGTCCAACATATGCTGCAATGGGGCACTCCGCAGGATGTGGAGGAATACCTGGGTTTTTCCAATTATTTCAGATCTATAGCTAACTTGAAAACTACGCCCGATACAATCCTTGAAGAAAAAAGCATCGACCTGATACCGTTGGCCGGATTGGGGAGCCGGTTTGCAAAAGAAGGGTATAAAGATCCAAAACCTTTAATCCAGGTTGGGGGAAAGCCTATGATCGTTCAGGCAGCAAACTGTTTGCCAAAAGCAAGTAGAAACATTTTTGTATGTCTGGAAGAACATATTAAAAAATACCCACTGGAAAATGCAATTAGACATGCCTATCCTTCTAGCAAGATCGTGACTATTGGGCAGACTACAGAGGGGCAGGCCTGTACCTGTGAAATAGGACTCAATGGTGAAGATCATGACGCCCCTTTGTTAATCGCCGCATGCGACAACGGTATGCTGTGGAATTATAAGAAATACAAGGCTTTGATCGATGATGAAAATGTCGATGCCATTATCTGGACCTTTAGGAATCATCCCAGCAGCAAAAGAAACCCTCAAATGTACGGATGGATCAAAACAGATGGCACCGATAATATAACAGGGGTCAGTGTAAAAAAAGCGATTAGCGATTCCCCGGAAAAGGACCATGCCATCGTAGGCACTTTCTATTTTAGAAAAACCGCATATTTTACAGAGTCACTAAGACGGATGTATAAAAAAAATATCAGGGTTAATGGAGAGTTTTATGTAGACAGTTGTGTAGATGAATTGGTAGAAATGGGATTGAGGGTAAAAGTATTCGAATTGAATCATTATATCGGTTGGGGTACCCCAGATGATTACCAATCTTTCAGGTACTGGCAAAGCTTTTTCCATAAGGTAAATTGGCATCCCTATAGCCTGCAGAAAGACAGTACCCTCAATCTTGAAGTTTTGGATGAACTTGATAGGGAATACAGTCAATTTGAACAAGAATGGCAGTAGTATATTGAATTTTAAGCTACAATAGGGAATAGCCCCTGTTTTAAAAGCTTATAACAAAGGGTTGTCAACTTGGGTGATAACTCAAACTAAAGCAATCAATAATATGAAATCTAAATTTGGACTACTTGGAAAACTGGAGTTTTTACAAAACCTATCATCGACGTTTATAAGCTCGATTAATCCAGCGGTAATTCATAATATAGAAAAGTATATTGCGATAAAGAAAACAGTATATTTAAATTCATTGGAACATCAAACCGGAGACTACCTTGAGTTTGGAGTTTATACAGGATCATCTTTTTGTCACACCATCAAATGCTTTAAAAAAACTCAGAAATTCAACCCCAACCAAAAGGATACAAAATTTATTGGATTCGATTCTTTTGAGGGTTTCGGAGAGTTGGCGGAAGAAGATAAACACCCTTTTTACGTGGATCAGAATTTTACCACCAGCTACAAAAAAGTAAAAAAAAGGGCTGAAAGGACATTAAAAGGATGGGGGGCGGGATGCCAATTGGTTCAGGGATATTTCGAGGAAACACTGCAGGTAGATCCGTCGGAGTATGGAATCAAAGACATTAGAATAGCTTTCATAGACTCAGACACCTATTCATCTTCAAAATGTGCTTTTGAATTTATAAAGAACAATGTCAAAAGCGGCACCCATATTATTCTGGACGACTTTTATAGTTACAATGGCGACCCAAAAAAAGGTGTATCCTTGGCCTTTAATGAGTTTTTAACCAATTCCGGATTTCAGTTCAGAAAAATTCTGGATTATGGCATGGGAGGTATCGTCACAGTTCTTCACCGGTAGTTGAGGAGATGAAAAGTTTAATTTGCTGCTTTTCAAACTATTTTTGTGTTACTTTTCTTTAAGATATTATAAAATGAAATACCAATGAAATTGTCTGTTGTGGTTCCTTGTTATAACGAGGCGAGGAATATACCTTTGATTCTTTCGGGATTTGAAAAAGTTATCGAGCGAGACGATATTGAAGTTGTTTTGGTCAATAATGGATCGACAGATGATTCTAAAATGGTTTTTGAAGAACTCTTGCCAGATTATTCTTTTGCGCGATTAGTTGATGTCCCGGAGAACAAAGGATATGGCTATGGCATACTAGCAGGCTTGGAGCAGGCAAGAGGCCTATATATTGGATGGACACACGCCGACATGCAGACCGACCCAAAAGATGTTTTGAAAGCACTGGAGATAATCGAAAATGGAAATGAAACCAAAACCATCTACGTCAAAGGAGATCGAAAGGGGAGACCTTTTTTCGATCAATTTTTTACTTCGGGCATGAGTCTTTTCGAAACTATTTATATGGGTGAGAAGCTACACGATATCAATGCACAACCAAATATTTTTCATCGTGACTTCTTTGCGAGTTGGAAGAATCCACCCCATGATTTTGCCTTAGACCTCTACGCACTTTATACGGCAAAAAAACAAAAAATTAAGGTCATCAGATTCGATGTTTTGTTCCCGGAAAGAATTCATGGCACCTCAAAGTGGAACACCAGTTTTACCGCAAAAAAGAAATTTATCATGCGAACATTAGAATTCAGTAAAAAATTAAAGAAAAACCTGAAATAGCATGAAATTTATAGCACATCGAATAAATACAGTTTCCGGGCTTAAGGAATTATCTGTGGAATTCGGTGTCGAAATAGATTTAAGAGATCATCCTGCTGGTCATGTCCATATGGCCCACGACCCCTTTGTAGTAGGCGAGAATTTTGAGGACTACTTAAAGGCATATGACCATGGAATAATGATTTTGAATATAAAAAGTGAACGTATCGAATTTAAAATCCTGGATTTATTGAAAAAATATAATATTAAAGACTACTTTTTTCTTGATTCCTCTTTTCCAATGATCTATAATTTGGTTAATAATGGAGAAAAAAATATCGCTTTGCGCTTCTCTGAGTTTGAAGGAATTGATACGGTTAAAACAATGAAGGGTAAAATCGAATGGCTATGGGTCGATTGTTTTACGAAACTGCCACTGGATTATAGGATATTTACACAGCTTAAAGAATTAGGTTATAAATTATGTCTGGTCTCACCTGAATTGCAAGGGAGGGGTCAGGATATCGAGGTGTATAAAGCATACCTTCATGAAAATCAAATGATGTTCGACGCAATCTGTACAAAAGAACATAATATTAATAGATGGCTTTGATGTCGATTGGACAATTCTCCTTTAAGGATAAAAAGGGGGTATTTAAACTAATAATATTCCGCCATAGGTTATTCTGGGTAGGTCTCTTCCTTAAGATACTTCTTTCCTTCTTGTTTGCGGGAAGGTTTCTTCGCGAAGCATTCATACCTTTTGTAACCTATTTATGGAATTCCGGATTCAAAAACCCCTATGAGTTTTTTATGGATTCCGGTATGACCGATGCCTTTCCCTACCCACCGTTAATGCTCTATATATTGGGGTTTTTTGGTGGTTTTCTGGCAGATATTTCACCCTTTTTTATTCGTATACCACTTCTGTTAGCCGACATCGTGATATTGACGGTTCTGAGTAGATTGCTTAAAGGCAATGAGACCAAAGTACTTCTATATTACTGGCTATCTCCCGTGCTTATTTATATCAATTACATGCATGGCCAGTTCGATGTTATACCTATTGCATTTTTATTGGTATCACTCTATGCGATCTTCAGAAGAGAACTTTTTATTGCGGCATTGATTCTTGGTTTAGGAATTGCTACTAAGACCAACCTCATTATGGCAATACCATTCTATTTTTTATTCGTTTGGCATAACAATAATCATCAAAGGGTTAAAAAGATCGCAATACTGTCTGTGACCACATTATTGACTTTCATCCTTATGAATCTGCCCTATTTGAATAGTGAATCTTTTTTGAAAATGGTTTATGACAATGATGAACAAACTAGAATCTGGAATGCGAGTTTTCCAATGCTGGAAAGATTAAACTTTTATATCATTCCCGCGGCTTATTTTATTCTCTTAGCTGCTGCCACACGCTTCAAAAATATTGGCAAAGATCTGTTTCTTATTTTTATTGGCTTTTCGTTCTCGGTGTTGTTGATTTTCATTCCTCCCCAACCGGGCTGGTACTTTTGGATTTTGCCATTCTTCATTTATTTTACTATCAGGGAGAAGAAAAGCACCTTTTTTCCAATAATGGCATTGCAATTTGCCTTTCTATTGTATTATTTTTTGATAAAAGATTCTGATTTCTTTTATATCTATCTATTTGGGGAATCTAATTTTACAGCCTATGGTTTTATAGCAAGCAAGCAATTGGCCAACCCTGATCTTGTGGCTAGTATAGCCTTTACCTTTTTGCAAACCTGTTTGATTTTGAATGTCTTCTGGATTTATAAGTGGGGGATCAAAAAGAACCTTGAGAAAAAAATAAAGAACAAACCCTTTTTGGTGGGGATCGGGGGCGATTCTGGGGTTGGAAAATCTACCTTGACAGAACTTCTTACCGATCTACTAGGGAAAGGAAATATTGCTAGAATTCAGGGGGATGATATGCATCGTTGGGAAAGGGGTCACGACAAGTGGGGCAAATTAACGCATTTGTCGCCGAAGGCTAACTATTTGCATGAGGAAATCCAGCACTTGAAAACCTTAAAAGAAGGACGTAGCATTTTGAGAAAATTCTATGACCATAATAGGGGTCAGTTTACAAAACCACAAAAGGTTTATCCAAACAAGATTGTCATTTTTGAGGGTCTTCACCCCTTTTATATATCGGCAAAACGGAACTTGTTTGATTTAAAGATTTTTATCGAACCAGAAGAGAATTTACGCTTACATTGGAAAATAAATCGGGATATAAAAACAAGGGGCTATACCAAAGAAAAAGTGCTAAGCCAACTCGATTCAAGAAAGTCCGATTCGGATAAGTATATTCGTTCACAAGCTTCATTTTCAGACATTAAAATAACGTACTATCCCACTCAAGAAATTAAAGATATCGGTAATCAGGAAAATGTGGATATTGCACTGAGAATCGAATTTGAAACAAATATTGACATCAACAATCTCATTGAAATGGTGATGGCTCGTCCTACCCTGCACCTAACCCATGAATATGATGTGGACAATCAAATTCTTGATGTGAAGGGTACGATTTTAAAGAAGGAAATAGAACATCTGATTTATTCAATAATTGGAGAATACGATGAACTAATTGAAAATGCCTCATTTGCAAAAGACTTAAACGGTTTTTTACAATTATTTACCATTTATTGTATACTTCAAAAAGTTAAAAACCAGGACTAGATGGAGACTAGAACATTTTTTACTTTCCTTTCATATTACAGATTACTGATAATCGCTCTGATATTGATGTTTTTCAGCACCGTGGTAATTCAACTGAATTACAACCAAAACCACATGAAAGACTTTACAGTAGATGAATATTATACTATCACATCGGCACATCCAAAATTTAATGCTTCGAATATGGGGCACAGAGCACTCAATGGCCCCCGCCTGTTTACCTATTTATTTTACCCGGGTGCCCTGGTGGGAATGATAGGCCATATGGGGGGGAATATCTACGTAGAAGGTTGGGACTATCCGGGACATAATTACTTTGTTGAAAATTATAGACTGAACTCTTCACAAGCCGCTGAAAATCTTGAGGATCCTAATTTGAGATATTTTCGCTACTATCTTAAACTGCAGGCGATCATATTATTATTTCTGACCATGATTCCATTGGTATTCTATCTTTGGAAAAGGCAATATTTTATCGCCATGTTTATGTTGGCCACATTGGTTGGGATAAATTTTCTCGCCCTGGAAGAGAGAAGTCTTTTCTATATAGAGCCCTTATTACTCTCTATGATCAATCTGTTGTTATGGCTTTATCTATACCTATTTGATAAAGAGAAGGTCAATCTATTTTGGATTGTTTTATCGGCAATTGTGATCGCCATTTCCATTTCACTAAAATTTTCGAGCCTCTTTTTCATAGTCTTACTAACGATCCTTATTGCAGTAAAATCGAGAAGCCTCGAAAAACGCATTCAGCATGTATTACAACTTGTTGTGTTTTCACTGATCATTTTTTGTCTTATTAATTGGAACATGTTTTATAGCAAAGAGGTATTTAACAATATGATCCACGACTATTTTTCTAATTTCTATCAATATGCTACAGGAGCAAAGAAAGTAGTTCTTCAAAATTATCGCGTTGAAAACTTTAAAGGTATAATGAGCGAGATGTTTACCTCCTTTGGAGGGCTGCTTTTCATACTTCCAATTATCCTTGGCTATGGTCTGATAAAACTGGGCAAAAAGGAACGGATAAAATGGGGTGCTGTTATTTTGATCCTTCTGATATCTGTGAACTTCATCATAAACCAGAGAGTTTACGTGGATAGAAATATTCTACCATTTCTATCTGCTTTTGTTATAGTTTCGGGCATAATGTTAGACGTTATTTTTAAACATTTAGATTTCAGAGGATTACTTAGTGGTAAAAACACAAAATTGACAACATCCATGGTTTTGATTGCCATGGTAATATTACCTATGTTCATCTTTAAGGACCGATATTTGAAAACCTTGTTCCCAAATGCAAAGTCTAATATTGAAAATAAAATGACAACTATTGAGGATAAAGAAAACCGTAGGTTGTTGAGCATTGATTACAATCCAGGATCGGCAGGATCACTTTTTGCAACATCTGAAAACTTACAATCTTTTCCAGAAACCTATGGGGATTTGATGAGAGTCGAAGCAGTAAAATTCTCAAAAAAATTCAACACGACCGACGTGGTGGTTCTGAAGGAGGTGAAGAATAACAAACAACTGGCAAATTATATACTTCCTAAACTTTACAACTCCAATGAACAATTCGCCAACTACTTCCTTTATTACAACGATTTAAAAGAAGGCAAAGCATTTCAGAAGTTCAAAAATGAAATGGGAAAGGCCGGTTCCTCAAACCTACTTTCCAAACCTCTAATCATAAGGGAAGATCTGATTGTGGATGAAGTTCGAATCTCAAAATTATCCAAGGGTTACAGGCTGTTCCTAAAGCTTCAATTGAGTGATCTCCTGTTTGGAAATTTAAAAGGGTGCAGATTCTATATTCATGCCAAACCTTTTGAACAAGACCTTGTTGATCTACCGGAAGACAGGAAAGCTCATGGATTTGAAGGCTGGGGATTCACAGTTTCGGAAAAGAACCTTGTCGGCTTTGGAAAGACTTTTTATGTAATCGGCGATTTTAATCCTGCCCTAAGCAGTTATAAGAGCCTTTCCTTTGGAATTTTTAAGGGCTGTATTAAAAGCGAGAATGTTTCTATTGAGAACGTATTATTACCATAATTTGGACCCATTTAATCAATCGTGAAATTGAGATTATATCACAGAGTAGTTGACCAGACATATCCTGTTTCTGGGGAATTAGTAGACTTTATATAGGGTAAAAGCATTTGAATGAGTCTAATATCTATTATTACACCAGTATTTAATTCGGAAAAGTATATTGAGGCATGTTTGAACTCTGTAGTGAATCAAACATATAATAGCTGGGAGCATATTCTTGTGGATGATTGTTCAACGGATAACAGCGCAACAATTATCAGGAGTTTTGCGGCCAAAGATAAACGGATTAAATATATCCGGTTGGAGAAGAATAGCGGGGCTGGTATTGCTAGAAACAGAGGAATCCGATTGGCCGAAGGTGATTTCATTGCCTTTTTAGATAGCGATGATTTGTGGTATCCCGAGAAACTCGAAAAGCAATTTAGATTTATGATAGATAACCAGTATGCCTTTACATTTACGGCTTATGATAAAATAGACGATTCAGGAAACAAGGTAACCGGACAAGTTAGGGTCAAATCCAGAATATCTTACCATAAAGCTCTTTATAAAAATCCTGTGGGCTGTCTAACAGCCATGTACGACACAAGGTATTACGGCAAGCAATATATGCCCGAGATGCGCAAGAGACAAGATTATGCATTATGGCTAAATCTATTGAAAAAAGCAGATGGTTTTGGACTGGACGAAGTATTATCCTCCTATCGGGAGCGAACAGGATCTATATCCTCCAATAAAATTGGACTGATCAAGTACGAGTGGCATATTTACAGGAAACATGAAAAGCTCTCAGTGGTCAAATCCCTGTTTTATGTATTATCTGCAATTCTATTAAAAATGAAGAGCTATTTTTGAAGTATAATTCATGATTATTTTATGGCCAGGCCTTCGATTTTAAGTTCTTTAGAAAGAAAATTCATACTACTGGTTGGCGATCTTTTTATCATAATAGTATCCCTTAATGTTTTTGTTAATCACGCCATCGACAGTGAATTTATCTCTAATAATCTTAAAATCTGGGTATTTGCGACGGGTATAGCTACTTATTTGTCAATTTCCTATATACTGGACTTCTACAACCTTACAAAAGTTTCCAGGCGAAGATATGTGATCTCACAGTCGATTTATATCACAGGATTGTACGTCTTTACTATTTTTACCTTTACCATCCTGGTTTTTGATGTGAGCTTCTGGAGAAAACCGCTGCTCTATTTCCTTTCGCTCACCCCAATTCAAATAGCACTCTGGCGATTTTTTTTCGGAAATGTTTTTAGGATCATTCCCGTAACCAAAAACGTGCTTTATATCTATGACGAGGTTACCGAAAAGAATATAAAAGACGACATTGCGGCTATAAACGGAGCAGGAATTGAAACCTTCTACAAAGTAAAACTCACATATTCCCTGAATCAGAACTCAGCGATAAATAAAAAGTTTTTTCAATCGGCGGCCGATAAAGTGGATGCTTATATCATCAATACCAAGGATTATTCGAACATTCCTAAATCCTTGGAGGACATGATGCTACGGTCCATTATAAAAGGGAAAGAAGTGGTTTCCTTCACTTCTTTCTATGAGAACATCTATGAAGCCATGCCGCTTCGTTCGCATAACGACAGCTTTTATGAAATACTACAATTCAGAAACAAAAAGATACGCTATCTACAAAGGCTTTTCACATATGGAATAAATTTCCTATTGTCTTTGTTTATTGGCTTAGTCTTTCTCTTATCGGTGCCTTTCGTATGGCTGTTAAATCTTTTTTTCAATAAGGGGCCATTATTTTATATACAAAAACGGGTAGGTATTGACGGCAAGGAATTCAAGATCTATAAATATAGATCTATGGTTACTGATGCCGAGAGTTCAGGGGCGGTTATGGCCTCAAAAAATGATCATCGCATTACGCCTTTTGGGAAAATTATCAGGGTGTTCAGGGTAGATGAGCTTCCTCAAATACTATCCGTGATCAAAGGGGATATGCAGTTTATCGGTCCCAGACCGGAAAGAAAAGTATTTGTAAAGCAACTGAATGAAATGCTGCCGTTTTATAATGTCAGACACATTATCAAACCTGGAATTACCGGTTGGGCCCAGGTTAAATATAAATACGGTGAAAATTTAGAGGATTCACTTCGGAAGTTAGAATACGATCTTTATTATATAAAGAATAAATCCATCACATTGGATTTGAGGATTTTAATGAAAACCATAACCACAGTATTGTTCTCACGGGGAATATGATAGAGGTCTTTAGACCGGAGAATATTGATTGATCTGTTATTTTATCCCGATTTTATGCTTTTAAAGCAAAATAATTGATTAGCTGTGATACCCGTTCTATATTTGCCCACTCTTAAAATATAAGATTGAACTAACCATAAATCCAAAAAATGAAAGTATCGGTCATAGGTACAGGATATGTCGGTCTGGTCACAGGGACTTGTTTGGCTGAAACAGGGAACGAAGTAGTATGTGTGGATATCGATGAGTCTAAGGTTGAAAAGATGCGAAATGGGGTGGTGCCTATTTATGAACCGCATCTCGATGTTTTGTTCGAAAGGAATATCAAGGCAAAGCGATTGCGTTTCACCACCTCCCTTCAGGATGGGCTGGATCATGGAGATATCATCTTTCTGGCATTACCCACCCCCGAGGGCGAAGATGGGTCAGCGGATCTTAAATATGTTCTTGGTGTTGCTGGGGAAATTGGAATGCTGATCGATAAGTATAAGGTCATTGTAGACAAGAGTACGGTTCCCGTCGGGACCTCCGAAAAAGTGCGGGAAGCCATTGCAAAGAATGCCAAAACCGAGTTTGATGTGGTCTCCAACCCCGAATTTCTGCGTGAAGGCTTTGCAGTAGACGATTTTCTCAAGCCTGAAAGGATCGTGGTAGGCGCGAGCTCTGAACGCGCTATCAAAGCCATGCAAAGGCTGTACAAGCCCTTTGTGCGTTCAGGTAATCCGGTGATTATCATGGATGAAAAATCTGCCGAACTCACCAAATATGCCGCAAATTCTTTCCTGGCCACCAAGATCACCTTTATGAACGAGATCGCTAATTTTTGTGAATTGGTAGGGGCCGATGTTGATAAAGTGCGCATCGGGATGGGTACAGATTCCAGAATCGGAAAACGCTTCTTGTTCCCTGGAATTGGTTATGGCGGTTCTTGTTTTCCAAAGGATGTAAAAGCACTTCATAAATCGGGTAAGGATGCGGACTACGATTTTAAGATCCTCGATTCGGTGATACAGGTGAATAAAAAGCAAAAAGTAGCACTGATCCCCAAGATCAAAAATTACTTTGATGGGGACCTTAAAGGTAAGAAGATTGGCATATGGGGGCTGGCTTTCAAACCGGAAACCGATGATATCAGGGAAGCTCCCGCATTGGACGTAATCGAGGAACTTCTGGAACTAGGGGCGAAGATTACCGCCTTCGACCCGGAGGCGATGGAGAATGTACAGAAAAAACTCGGAGATCAGATCTCCTTTGCACCGGGGATGTATGGCGCTCTCGAAGATGCCGATGCCTTGGTGATCTGCACCGAATGGGGGGTCTTTAGAAATCCCAATTTCCAGGTGATGAAGGAACTACTGAAAGGAGATGTGATTTTCGACGGACGTAATCTTTACGACCTGGAAGAAATTAAAGCCGAAGGATTCCATTATGAATCTATCGGGAGATAAGCATATTAATAATACTTAATATTGGATACGTGAAAAGAGTTTTGATTACAGGGGCAGCAGGCTTCTTAGGTTCCCATCTCTGCGATAAATTTATTAAAGAAGGCCATCATGTGATCGCGATGGATAATCTGATCACCGGCGATCTTAAAAATATAGAACATCTGTTCAAGCTCGAAAATTTTGAGTTTTACCATCACGATGTAACCAAATTTGTTCATGTGCCCGGTAAGTTGGACTATATCCTGCATTTTGCCTCGCCGGCCAGCCCGATCGACTATCTAAAAATTCCTATCCAGACCTTGAAGGTAGGGGCAATGGGAACACATAACCTGCTCGGGCTTGCAAAGGATAAAAAGGCAAGGATCCTTATCGCCTCCACCTCAGAGGTCTATGGCGATCCCTTAGTACATCCGCAAACAGAAGAATATTACGGCAATGTAAACACCATTGGACCCAGAGGGGTCTATGATGAAGCCAAGCGCTTTCAGGAATCGATTACCATGGCTTACCACAGGTTCCACGGCCTGGATACCCGTATCGTTAGGATATTTAATACCTATGGCCCCAGGATGCGCCTGAACGACGGCCGTGTTATTCCAGCTTTTATGGGACAGGCACTAAGAGGAGAAGATCTCACCGTTTTTGGTGATGGTTCTCAAACCCGGTCATTTTGTTATGTCGATGACGAGATTGAAGGGATATACCGTTTATTGATGAGCGATTACACCCTGCCGGTGAATATCGGGAACCCTCATGAGATCACGATCAGGGATTTTGCCGAGGAGATCATTAAACTGACAGGCACCGATCAGAAGATCGTATATAAGCCACTCCCAAAAGACGATCCGTTACAAAGGCAACCCGATATTACAAAGGCCAAAGAAATTCTTGGCTGGGAGCCCAAAGTAGGCCGGGAAGAAGGAATGAAAAAAACTTTCCAATATTTTAAAACACTGTCCACAGAAGATTTGGAAAAAACTGAACACCGCGATTTTTCGAGCAGAAACAAGCGCTAATTACAGTCATTTTAATGTGGTTGACGGATCAATTAATCTCGCTTTGAGTCTCCATAATTGAATCCCTTCAATTATTTTTGTCGAAACTCCATTTTGTGAATATACTCGTTCTGGGTTCCGGTGGCAGAGAACACGCCATCTGCTGGAAATTAAAGCAAAGCCCGTTGCTTAATAAACTCGTCATTGCACCCGGAAATGCCGGCACTGCATCACTAGGGAAGAATTCAGATGTTAAACCCGATGATTTTCAGGCTGTCAGGAAACTGGTCCTGGAAGAAGACATCGAGATGGTGGTGGTAGGACCTGAGGTTCCGTTGGTGAAAGGTATACACGATTTCTTTCTGGAAGATCCCGATCTCGCCGGCATCCACGTCATCGGACCGCAGAAACAAGCCGCCCAATTGGAAGGAAGTAAAGATTTCGCCAAGGATTTTATGAACCGGCATCAAATCCCTACGGCAGCACATAAAAGCTTTACCGTAAATACGCTGGAAGAGGGTAAAACCTACCTGGAAACGCAAAATTCCCCTTTTGTGCTCAAGGCAGACGGACTTGCGGCTGGTAAAGGCGTCTTGATCATTCACGAGCTGAAAGAAGCCAAAGAGGAATTAAGCGCTATGCTCCTCGATGCAAAGTTCGGGCAAGCAAGTACTACAGTGGTGGTGGAGGAATTCCTTTCGGGAATAGAACTCAGCTGTTTTGTGCTCACCGATGGCGAAAATCATAAAATATTACCCTTCGCAAAGGATTATAAACGTATTGGCGAAGGTGACACCGGACTCAACACAGGAGGGATGGGCGCAATATCACCCGTTCCCTTTATGGATGCCGAGTTTGAAGAAAAAATCAGGACCAGGATCGTAGAGCGTACCATACAAGGCTTGAAAAAAGATGATATCCCGTATCAGGGGTTCATCTTTATCGGTTTGATAAAGGTGGGAACCGACCCCTATGTCATTGAATATAACGTACGATTGGGAGACCCAGAGACCGAGGTGATATTACCGCGAATTAAAAGCGATTTGATACGGCTTTTCAAAAGCCTTGCTGAAGGCAATCTTGAAAAGGAAAACCTTGAAATAGACGACCGCTTTGCCTGCACCGTTATGGCCGTGTCTGGAGGTTATCCGGGCACCTATGAAAAAGGAAAACAAATCCACGGCCTGGACAATGTAGAAGGAGCTATCGTATTTCACGCGGGAACCAGAGTTCAGGAGAATAGAACGGTCACCAATGGTGGGCGAGTAATGGCTTTCACATCGTTGGATACCGATATGAATCAAGCGCTTTCCATTTCCTACGACAACCTCGCCAAGGTTGAGTTCGATGGTATGAATTACCGAAAAGACATCGGCTTTGATTTATGATCAGGCCGCGCGGGGAATAAAAATATTACAATTCAGAGATTACAGGTAGCTGTGGGAAGTGATGCTTTTGTCTTCTTCACCGTTATCGTGAAATATGTTAAGTTGCCTCATCCAGTAGATAAAGGCCACAGTGCCCAGGAGAACAAAGATCCAGTTGACCATATTGGCAGTCCACCAGTTTTCCATAAATCTGAAAAAGTCATAAGGCCAAAAAAGTCCGTTGACGAATAAATCTTCAATGCCTTCAAAAAATGCTCTCATCTTAGTTATCTTTACATGGCAAAAATATAAAAAACCAAGATGATATCCAGCATTTTTGGACAGTCTAAGCCCATAAATTACGTCATCATTTTTGGTTTTCTGGTTCTTTTCAATGGTGTACTGAGCTTTGATCGCATATTTGCCGCCGATTCTGCGCAAGATCTAATATTTCAAATACTGGTTCTGGCCATATTGCTGTTCAGCATTATGGTGGTGAATTTTATAGTGAAAAGGAACCAGATATCAGGGACGAACGACTTTACCATCTTCTATTATACCTTGCTTATTGTGATCTTTCCCGATGTGCTGGTCGATCATAACGCCATCCTTAGCAGTTATTTCCTTCTTTTGGCCTTAAGAAGGCTGATAAGTTTGAAATCGCTAAAAAATATCAAATTAAAACTCTTTGATGCGACATTCTGGATTGTTGTTGGAAGTCTCTTTTACGATTGGGCACTTTTATTCGTGATCCTGGTCTATATCTGTATCTATTTTTATGAACCCAAAAACATAAGGAATTGGCTGGTGCCTCTCTTATGTCTTGGCTGTACCGCTATTCTTTTATATACAGGCTTGATCCTTTTCGGAAATACCGGGTTTATTCTCGAACATTATAAGTTCCGGATCAATGCCGATTCCGATATACTTTACAGTGTCAAGGGAGGGGTAAAAATTTTGTTTTACCTTCTTATAGTGATTGTTGCAGGAATCATTTCCTTTATCAAATTAGGAAAACTTGGGATGGGGAAGATCGTCACAATGAGGATCATTACCATTTCTTTTTTTGTGGGGATGGTCGTCACTATTTTTAAATCACAAGAGACTATATCGCCTATTATGATTACCTTTTTTCCTGCTTCGGTCTTGTTCACCAAATATGTGGAGGTGATTAAGAAAGCCAACAATAAGGAACTGACGCTTATTCTATCTTTGGTGGTGCCATTTATGATTTTTATCGGGGAATTGATTGCCAAATAAAAGGTATCTTTGTGGCAAAATAGTACAGCATGTTCAGCGCGTTTGCCTTTGATATTTTTGAACAGTGTATCGGCACTTATCATAAAGAGGACCGGGTAGACCAGGATTTTCATAATCCCTATCCGGCAGGGGATATTCAGCACCTGCTCTACAGAAAATGTTGGATCGATACGGTACAGTGGCATTATGAAGACCTCATCAGGGATCCGGAAATCGATCCGGAAGACGCCCTTGTTTTAAAGAGAAAGATCGATGCCAGCAATCAGGACAGGACCGACCTGGTAGAGTATATCGACAGTTTTTTTCTAAATAAATACCAATCGGTTGCAGTACTTGAAAATGCCACTATCAACACGGAAAGCCCTGCCTGGGCCATCGACCGCTTATCTATCCTCGCTCTGAAGATTTACCATATGCGGGAAGAAGCCGAACGAATCGATGCCTCTGAAGACCATCAAAAATCCTGTAATGAAAAGCTAAACGTCCTGTTGGAACAGAAAAAAGACCTTTCCACGGCCATAGATCAACTGCTGAACGACATTGAGGCAGGCCGGAAATATATGAAGGTCTACAAACAAATGAAAATGTATAACGACCAGGAATTAAACCCTGTTCTTCGTGCTCAAAAATAAGCCTGGCCATATTCTGGTTATTCGTTTTTCGGCTCTGGGTGATGTAGCCATGACCGTGCCGGTCATTACAGCTTTTACCCATCAGTTTCCAAATACCCGAATCACTTTTCTTACCCGTCCATTCTTTACACCTATTTTTAATGGACTGGAGAATATATCTGTGATAGGTGCAGACCTCAAAGGAAAGCATAAGGGAGTCACCGGCCTTGGCCGATTGTATTCTCAGTTGAGCGATATGGAATTCGATGCTGTTGCCGATTTGCACAATGTGCTACGAACCAAGATCCTCAAAAAATATTTTTTGCTAAGCAAGATTCCCTTTATTCAAATCGACAAAGGGCGTATAGAAAAAAGAGCGTTGACAAGGGCCAAAGACAAGCAATTCAGGCCTTTAAAAACTACCTTTGAACGCTATGCAGACGTTTTCAGAAAGATGGGTTACAACCTTAACCTGGAACATTCAAAACCCAAGACCAGGCTGCCGCTTTCCTTCCAAAGCAGTCCGGATTTGATTCGGAGCACCGCTAAATGGATCGGAATCGCTCCATTTGCGGCCTTCAGCTCTAAGATGTACCCCTTGGAAAAGATGGAGGAGGTAATAGCAATCTTAAATAATACCAATAAGTATAAAATATTGCTCTTTGGGGCGGGAGATAATGAGGTAGCCTCGCTGAAAGGACTTGCGGGGAAGTATGCCAATGCCGTGAATATGGCAGGGATATATACTTTCGAGGAAGAACTGGCAGTGATTTCCAACCTGGATCTCATGGTATCTATGGATAGCGGAAACGGACATCTGGCCGCGATGTATCGTGTCCCTGTATTAACTATTTGGGGGGTGACGCATCCTTATGCCGGGTTTTCCCCCTTTGGACAGCGTCCTGATTATTCTTTATTACCCGACAGGGGGGTCTTTCCGCTATTGCCGACCTCGGTTTATGGGAATAAGTACCCTAAAGGTTATGATAAGGCCATCGGTACTATCGAACCAGTACAAATAATAGACAAAATTGAGTCAATATTGATCAGTTGAAGGCCTAAGACACCAGATTACTCTGCTCTATAGACTTGAAATAAGCCTTCAATTGCTGCATATACTGGTAGCGCAATGCTTTGCAGTTACCTTCAACCATCAAGGTTCGTATACCTATATAAGATGAGATCAGGTAGGTGGCTACGGCCTCACTATCCACATGCCTTTCCAAATAACCATCAGTCTTGGCCTTTTGAAAGATCGATACCAGATTTACCTCCCATACCTTATATATGTCTTTCAGGTATTTAGATATTTCCGGGTTCCGTCTGTTGAATTCGGTCATGAAATTGCTCAATATAAATCCGAAGTCCATATTGTTGTGTTCAGCGGTTTCCAATGCATTTTCAAAGCAAGATTCAATAGCCCTGAAAGGGTTATCACATTTTTCTACCGGTTCGATCAGCACCGCATATACTTTCTGAACGATCAGATTCTGAATAATGCTGATGAAGAAATCCTCCTTAGATTGGAAATGGTGATAGAAAGCACCTTTTGACAGGGAGAGCGACTTTAATATATCGTCTACGCTGGTGTTATAATAACCATTTTGATAAAAAAGTTCCAGTCCTTTTACCTGCATTCGATGCATGGTAGCCATTCGTTTTAGATTCTTATCCATGAGATTTGGGTTTTGGGTCCAACAGACCAGTTCGTCTATATTAAAGAACCTGCGAATTGTACTTTTTTAAGAGATGGGGGGACGTATGTCAACATAAAATCGACAAGAGGTTAATTCATCGATCAAGTACATTAAAAACGCAACACCCAACCGACCACTTGGTCGGTAAAAAGTATCGATAAACTGTAAAAAGTTTTAAAAATAAGTGCTTCGGAGAGGAGAATTTAGACGATTTAGGCCACCGATCCCTGGCAACTGCTTCCTGCGCCAGCCGTACAGCCATAACAATGTTGGGAGACAATGATGTTCCTGTCGGCTAGCACATCTTCATTATAATCCCTGATGTGTTTTACACGGCTTGCCACCTTCAAATCGAGCATTTGATTAAAATCGCAATCGTATAGCCAGCCATCCCAACTTACAGATATGGTATTACTGCACATCACATTTTCCACAGCGGCAGGATTAAAGGCTTCCACCAGGGCATACATATAGTCTTCGTAGTTTTCCGAGGCGATCAGGTAATCCAGAAAACGGGAAATGGGTAAATTGGTTATAGCGAAAAGGTTGTGAAATGAGATGCCGAAATCTTCCATCAGTGCTTTTTTAAAATCGCGTTCCATTGCCTCCTGGTCGGCCGGGAGGAATGCGCCGGAGGGATTATAGACCAGATCCAGTTTTAAAGAACTGTCTTTTACACCATACCCTGCTTTATTAAGAGCCCTTAGGGCTTGTATCGATTTATCAAAAACACCTTCTCCCCTTTGCTTATCTGTTTTACCCCTGGTATAATGTGGCATTGAAGAAACCACATGAACATTGTGCTTTTTAAAAAATTCCGGTAGATCATGGTACTTTTTATTGGCTGTGATAATCGTGAGGTTTGAACGAACTATAAAGTCTTTGATTCCCACTTTTGCCGCCTCTTCCACAAACCAGCGGAAATCAGGGTTCATTTCAGGCGCCCCTCCGGTGAGGTCAAGCGTATGGGCTCCCGTATTCCTGATCACATCCAGGCAGAGTTCCATAGTATCTCGTGTCATGATCTCCTTCCGATCAGGACCTGCGTCTACATGACAGTGTTCACAAACCTGGTTGCACATATAACCTACATTGATCTGGAGTATTTCGAGTCTTTTGGGTCTTAATGGGAAATGGCCGATATTGGAGATCTTATCCCTGAAATAGGGGAGCTCCCCATCTTCAAAAATACCGGATTCAAGGATTTCCAATTGATTGGCAGTTTCGGAAAGTGCCTTGTGTCTTGCTTTAAGCGACTTAGTTGCCATGTGCTTTTAATTATTCTTTCAAAAATTCTATAGGTCTGTATTATGCTGCACCTACATACTTAATTTATTGTACTTATTCATCATTTGTACGCCGTGAACCAGACTTGCACCGCTTTCGATGGCCGCTGCGGCATGCACAGCCTCCATCATCTCTTCCTTGGTGATACCTCGTTGCAATCCGTCTTTGGTATAGGCATCAATGCAATACGGGCATTTCACCACGTGAGAAACGGCAAGGGCAATAAGGGATTTCTCCCTTGCTGAAAGCGCACCTTCTTCAAAAACTTTACCGTAATAATCAAAAAACTTAGTGCCGAGTTCTTCACTCCATTTGGTGATATCGCCAAATTTTCTGAGATCGGCCGGATCATAATATGTATTTGCCATGAGGATTCTTATTGTGGATTAATCGTAAATATGAAATTCTGACCCCGCCTTTAGCAGAAATCAAAAGTGTTATTGATAGAATTTTTGGAAAGAATGGCTTCTATCAGGAGATTAAAAGCCTAATCACAGGGGATCCCTTATTATAATAGGATAGAGGTACCGCAGTCTCAAACTGTTTTTCAAGAGCGAACTCAGAAATGCTCTTGCGCTCAGTTACCAGCTGTAGTTGTTTAAATATACTATATGGTATATTTTTATTTCCTCTTGTAAAGCCCTCCAGATCATCTGTTGTGTCGATATCTGCCAAGGCTTTTAGAACATTGATATTCAACCCCTTACGCTTTAATTTAGCAACCAATTGCGATCTCAATCCCGACTTTTGCCAAGGTAGCTGGATCATTTCCTGCTTTAAAAACTGAGATCTGTGAAGTCCGATTAGGTAAAAACCTCCATCGGTACTGGGGCCTATGACCAACTGACCTTTGTGTAGTTCATCTATGGCCGACAAAATTTGTCTTCCTGAGATCCTTGGAATATCAGCACCGATGGCGATAAGATATTGGTATCCTTTGTCAAAAACGTCCTCTATCGCATTCAAAAAACGATTTCCAAAATCTACTCCTCTTTGATGATGCTCATCGATGTGAAAATAATCGAAGCCAGTTTTTTTTACCTCCGACAATGTCCTTGCCATGATATCAGTGAATAATTCGGTACCGTGAAGCAATGATTTACGCCTGGATTCCTCCTCGGGGGAATTGGCGAAAATAAGGATCGCGGTTTTAGAATATCCGTTGGGCTTCATTTTCATATATGACTTGTAAACATACGATAAATAGGTCCTGGATGATTGGTCGAGAATGCTTTTTTTTCATTACAAAAATGCTTGACAGATTGTCAACATGCCAATTTGTCCGAACCGACCGCCGGGTTTGTTTTGTGATGAAAAACATTCATCCGGCTATCAGATTTTAGGGATAAGTCAGCAGATATTCCCGCCAAAGGCATCAATCGGATGATAAAAATCGAGAAAATAGTATGAAGCCCGACCGATCGGTCTGCTTCAAGGGGGGTAAAATATTTGACATAAAATGAAAAAGGCTAGTGATCCAGGGCTTATTGCCCGATCATATCTATTGATCAGACATCGTCGTAGTCAATTTTTAGGATATCTGTGGTCGGGTGTGCCTGGCAAGTAAGAATGAGGCCCTCTTCCACTTCACTATCGGTAAGGATCTGGTTTTGCTCCATGGTGGCCTTTCCCTCAGAAACCTTTGCTATGCAAGTACTGCAAACACCTCCCTGGCAGGAATAGGGCGCATCGATATCCTGGTCCAGAACAGCATCGAGTACCAATTGCTCCTTTTTCATGCTAAATGTAAATACCTCATCGTCTAGTGTAACACTGATTTCTGTAGACTTATCATCTGTTTGAGGCAGCGCATCAGGGATTGCAGAACTGCTGAATAACTCGGTGAAAATACGATCGGCCCCTACATCTTTTTGGATCAGGCAATCGTTGACGATTTTGATCATCTCTTCCGGGCCGCAAATATAGTGTGCATCAAAAACACGATCTTTAAACTTGTTGCGCGTAATAAAATTGACCGTCGAGGGCTCAATTCGGCCGAAAAGCGCGTCTTCCTCCCTGGACCTGCTAAAAACCCATTGCACAAAAAACCGATCAGCATATTTTTTAGACCACTCTTCAATTCGTTCATAGAACATCGTTTCCTCCTTGTTCTGATTACCATATAAGAGAACGACCGTGCTTTCGGGATGTGATTCCAGTGCCGTTTGTACTATACTCATGATCGGGGTAATTCCGCTACCTGCGGCATAAGCAATAATATGATCTGCCGTGGAGCCCGGTTCATAAATGAATCGGCCTTCTGGCAGCATAACCTCCATCACATCATCTGCTTCAACACTGGTATTGGCATAAACCGAAAACAATCCATCCGGGACCTTTTTTATGCCTATAGTAAATTCTTTACGTCCAGGACTTGAGGAGATGGAATAGGCACGGCGGACTTCTTTACCATCAAAAGCGTGTTTGATCGTAATATACTGTCCGGCTTTAAATTCGAATTCCTGCTTTAAATTCTCGGGGACTTCAAAAGTGATCGCCACTGAATTCGGTGTTAATCGGTCGACCCGTGCTACTTTTAAAGGATGAAATTCACTCATGCGATAAAAAATTTGTGCAAATCTATAAAATGAAGGGTCTTTAGAATACTTGATAACTAAATTTTAACCAATATCTGTAACATTTTCGATTCGTCCAGCACTAACTTAGATGGGAATTCTTAGCAGATGTTCAGACATTTTATCAGACTTCAATGGAAATCGTTCTTCCGGGCAGCTTCCTATAAGACCAATCTCGCCTTCAGGATTTTAATGATCTTTGGAGCATTATATTTTGTTGCGGTTTTTCTCGCACTTGGAGTGGGCTCCTTTTATATTATCAAGGATGCGGGCATCGCCGATCCGCTGCAGTGGGTAAACCGGTATATGATCTATTACCTGGCCGGCGATTTATATGTGCGCTACATGCTGCAACGGATGCCTGTAATGAATATCAGGCCGATGTTGTACCTGCCCTTCAAAAAAAATGATATCGTATACTTCTCCCTGGCAAAAACAGTCACCTCTTTTTTCAATTGGACACATGCTTTCTTTTTCCTTCCTTTTACCATTGTCCTTTGGAAAGAAGGATATTCATTAAACGGCCTGATCGGTTGGCATATGGGGCTTATGGCATTGTTCTATTGTAACAACTTCATCAATATTTTGGCTAACAACAAAGACAAGCTTTTCTATTCACTCTTGGGACTGTTGGCTGTTTTTGGCCTGTCGCAGTATTATGGCTGGTTCGATGTTACCCTTTATTCAGTTGAAATTTTTAATATGTTCTATACAAAGCCGGCAACAGCTATCATCAGCTGGATAGTTCTGGCCCTCGTTGTGTGGATGGCCGCTCGCTATATCAAAAACAGGATGTACCTCGACGGTGGTCTTCAGATCAAAAGGGAAATAGCTAAATCAGAGGACTTTGAATGGCTTAACCGGTTGGGAAACCTCGGTAGCTTTCTAAAAAACGATATCAAGCTCATAAAAAGAAACAAAAGATCCCGGACCACGGTAATTATGAGTGGACTGTTCTTGTTTTATGGCCTGTTGTTTTTTCCGGGAGCTATTGACTCCTATGAACATCCGGCCTGGAATATATTTGCTGGCATTTTTGTTTCCGGGGGTTTTCTCTTCAGCTTCGGGCAATTTGTGCCCAGTTGGGACAGTGCCTACTATCCGCTGATCATGAGTCAGAACATCAGGTATCGGGAATATATTTTGTCTAAATGGTACCTGGTCATTTTTGCCACCGCCTTAAGTGCAGTTTTGGGCTTATTTTATCTCTACTTCGGCTGGGAGGCATACCTCGCAGTGTTGGTTGGGGCGATCTATAACATGGGGGTTAACTCGCATTTGGTATTATGGGGAGGGGCGTACATCAAAACACCTATCGATCTTACCTCTAACAGAAACGTCTTGGGCGATAAACAGGCGTTTAATATCAAAACACTTTTATTGATCATCCCCAAAATTCTATTACCCATGTTGATCTACGGCCTTGGCCACTATTGGATCAATTCCATGGCCGGATATACCTTGGTCACTATTGCTGGACTAATGGGATTTGCTTTTAAAAACTCTGTTTTTAAGAAAATAGAAGCGATCTATAAAAAGGAAAAATATAAAACGATTAAAGCGTATCAACAGAAAAACTGACAATTATAATAGCATGTAGGAATGATACAAGCGAATAGTCTTATTAAACGATATGGCGACAAGACCGTATTGAATATCGAAAGCCTGGAAATACCAAAAGGCGAGAGTTTTGGACTGGTGGGCAATAACGGGGCCGGAAAGACCACCTTCTTCAGCCTGATCCTCGACCTGATCCAACCCAGCAGCGGGCGGATTTTCAACAATGGGATAGAGGTAAATAAGAGTGAGGCCTGGAAACCTGCAACCTCAGCCTTTATCGATGAATCTTTTCTGATCGGATATCTCACTCCCGAAGAATATTTTTATTTCATAGGGGAGCTTCGCGGATTAAATAAGGCAGATATTGAGACATTCCTGGTCGGATTCGAGGATTTTTTCAACCAGGAGGTGCTGGGACAAAAAAAATATCTTAGGGACTTATCAAAGGGAAATCAAAAAAAGGTGGGGGTGGTAGCTGCACTTATCGGGGAGCCGGATATTATCATCCTCGACGAACCCTTTGCCAATCTCGACCCCACCACCCAGATCAGACTTAAAAAAATTATCCGTGATCTTACAGAAAACAGAGAGCGGACTGTTCTGGTTTCGAGTCATGATTTGATCCATGTAACAGAGGTCTGTGAACGCATAGTGGTCCTGGAAAAGGGAGAGATCGTACGCGATATTAAGACTTCGAAAGAAACCCTAAAAGAATTAGAACTGTTTTTCGCCGGATAGTCATTTACACAATCACTGTAAACCAACTTTTTTCACCTTTAACTAATCTAATTTTTGTAATCGAAAATTTTTACAACAAATTTGGGGAGTACCGGCATACTAAACACTATCTTTTTTAGTTTTGATTAGATAAGAATACCGATATTTTGAAGCTTCAACTCAAACGAATTGTAATTGGTGTTCTTGGGGGCACACTCTTATTCGCTTGTTCAACCAAGAAAGACGCCTTTGTAAACCGTAATTGGCACGCACTTACTACCAAGTATAACGTGTTGTACAACGGTAACAATGCCTTTGAGGAAGGACGTGAACAACTCAATGCCAGTTATCAGGATAATTATTGGGAAACGTTACCGGTAGAACGACTGCAGGTATCAGGTGAGATAAGACTTGATTCTGAAGACAATAATCCAAATTTTGTCATCGCTGAGGAAAAGGCTACAAAAGCCATCCAGAAACACGGGATGGAGATCGAAGATGAAGAGAGGAATCCACAAACAGATGAAGCCTTTCTTCTATTGGGTAAGGCCCGCTATTTCGATGAGCGTTATATTCCTGCGATAGAGGCATTCAATTATATCCTAAGAAAGTATCCAAAGAGCGATAAACTTGACGAAGCGACTATTTGGCGGGAAAAGACCAATATAAGACTACAGAACGAAGAGCTGGCCATAAAGAACCTCAAGAATCTGATTCGCTATGAAAAACTTAAAGCTCAGGATTATGCTGATGCCCATGCCATGATGGCGCAGGCCAATATCAATCTTAAGGAACCTACAACCGCACTTCAACATCTTAAGGTTGCCTCCGCTTATACCAAAAAGAGCGATGAAAAAGGACGTTACTATTTTATTATTGGTCAATTATATAATCAGTTAGGATACCGGGACAGTGCCAATTTTGTTTTCGATAAGATTATCGAACTCAATCGCAGGTCGCCCAGGGTGTATATGATAAATGCACATCTTCAAAAGGTTCGAAACACAGAGCTGACACCTGAAAACGAAGTTGAAATTCTGGAATACCTCACCGAGTTGGAAGAGAACCGTGAGAATCGTCCCTACCTGGATAAGATTTTTCACGAGATCGGATATTTTCATGAGAATAGTGGATCAGATAGTCTTGCCCTTGCCTACTATAATAAGTCGCTGCGAGCCACCAGGAATATACGTCAGTTAAATGCACTGAATTACGAATACCTGGGCGAACATTATTTTGATGAAAATGAATACAAAACAGCAGGGGCCTATTACGATAGTGTACTGACCAATCTCCCGGAGAATACTAAGGATTACAGGAGATTCAAAAAGAAACTCGACAATCTTGAAGATGTGATAAAATACGAGGACATCGTTCAACACGCCGACAGTGTTATGATGGTGTACAATATGACCGAACCAGAACGGATCGCCTATTTCGACGGATATATTGCTGAACTTAAAAAGAAGGCAGAAGAAGCAGCGGCGGCCGAAGAACAAAGGACTACGGCCGGTTTTGCCGCCTTTGCCGAAACCAAGGGAGGTCAGCAGAACAAAGGAAAATTTTACTTTTACAATATTGCCAGCCTTGGTTACGGCAAGAACGACTTTAGGAACCGTTGGGGAGATCGGGTTCTCGAAGACGATTGGCGCTGGGCAAATAAAAACCGAAGTCTTCCTGCTGAAGATTCAGGAGAACTTGTAGGCATCGGCGATGATCAGGATGGCCCGGTAACAGAAGAGGAAAAGTATTCGCTGGAATTTTATCTGGAAAAGATCCCGACAGATCCTGCTATTATAGACAGTCTGGCCAGGGAACGAAATTTTGCCAATTATCAACTCGGGCTTATCTATAAGGAAAAATTCAAAGAAAATCTTCTCGCTGCTGGAAAACTTGAAGATGTGCTGAAATCGGAACCGGAAGAACGACTGATTCTACCTTCGAAATACAACCTGTACAAAATTTACGAGGAATCTGGCAGTGCATTGGCAGATCAGATGAAAGAGAATATCATTCAAAATCATCCACAATCGCGCTATGCAGAAATATTGCTAAATCCGCAGGCGGTGATCGCCGGGGCAGAGAATAGCCCGGAACGCAAATATGCGGTACTTTTTAAGTTATTTCAAGACCAACAATTTCTTAAGGTCATCACCCTGGCAGAGGAGAATATCAATCAATTTACAGGAGAACCCATCGTTCCAAAATTTGAAATGCTAAAAGCCAATGCCATAGGCAGGTTACAGGGCTTTGATCAATTCAAGGAAGCCCTGAACTATGTAGCTCTAAATTATCCCAACAACCCTGAAGGGAAGAAGGCGGAACAAATGATCGAAGAGCAACTCCCAAAACTGGAACCCAAGGAATTTTCTCAGGAAACCGGCACTGCTATTACCGGTAATTGGAAAGTGGTTTTTCCGTTTAAAAGGCAGAAAGATGAAAAAGCCGAGCTATTGAAAACACGGCTGCAGGAGTCAATAGTCGATTTGAGTTACAAAAATGTGGTCTCCAAAGACATTTATAATCTGGAAGACGAATTTGTTGTGGTGCATGGGTTTAAATCCAAAGATTTTGCCCTGGGCTACGTAGAACTGTTAAAAGTAAACAAGAACTACCGAATTGATATTGAGAATTTTGTAATTTTATCCTCTAACTATAAAATTATTCAGGTCCATAAAAACATAGAGGAATACATGGACCAGGTATTAACCCCAAAACCATAAACAGAATGTTTTCGGATAACAAAAAACCTAGAACTATGAGCGAACTCGGCGGACAGCCCAACAGAATTGAAAAGAACACCAAGATTAAGGGTGATATTATTTCTGAAGCAGACTTCAGAATCGATGGTAAATTAGATGGTAACGTTAAAACCTCTGGCAAGGTGGTTATAGGCAAGGATGGCTATATTCACGGCAAGGTTCAGTGTGTAAATGCTGATATCGAAGGCAGCTTCAATGGCGAATTAAATGTTTCTGAACTGCTTTCTTTAAAAGCTTCAGCGGTTATTGAAGGTAATGTTTCTGTAAATAAACTAGCGGTGGAGCCCGGCGCTACGTTCAATGCTTCATGTACCATGAAGGGTAAAGGCGGACTTAGCAGTAGTGCCTCTTCCCACTCGGCAACCAGTTCAGGCACTGCATCTTCGGGAGGAACAACTCCAGGTTATAAATCTTCAGTGAGCTCGGGATCTAGCAAATCTGGTGAACCAGCGAAAGCCTCCTCCTAAACGGATTTAAAGCCTTAAGCGATACAGTTTCTTTTGGCTTAAAAAATATTTAAGGAACACCATGCGAATTGTTTTGAAGTGTCACGATCATCGTGGCACTTTTATTTTTTGATAGTTTTGTACCATCAAGCTCATCAAGAATGACAGAAAACAAAAAGAAACTCAACTATTGGTTAAGCCTTTCCGGTATTGCGATACAAATGGGCGTTATCATTTTTTTGGGGGCAAAAGCAGGTCAATGGCTGGATGAGAATTATTCCGAATCAGGCACAACCTATACCGTAATCTTGACTTTATTGTCCGTTGCCATTTCGATGTACCTGGTCATCAGGCAAACAAAAAAATTGAACTCTTGATCAAGGGAAGTCTTTTTTTTGCTATCCGTCTATCCCTCGTACTGGGCCTTTTAGGGGGCTTACATTGGGGTTATTTATATGCAAATGAAATTCCAGTCTCTTTAAGCACCATCGGATTCTGCTACCTGATCAATTTTATCATGGCACTGGTTATATTCGTCAGCATGCTGCGCCTGGCCGAGGCTAAGAATCAATATCTTGGCTTTGTCTTCCTTGTGGGTAGCGCATTGAAATTTCTGATTTATTTTCTCATTTTTGATCCGCTTTTTAAGCAAGACGGAGATCTCACCAAGGTGGAATTCTTTCTCTTTTTTATTCCCTATTTGGCATCGCTGGGTGTCGAGACATTTGCATTGGTTAAGCTGCTTAGAAAACTTAGTTGAGCAAGGATCTACGAATGCTGAAGAAAGCTCGAAAATAAAAGGCTAAATGCTTTTTTCTTTTTGGGAGAATAGTTTACATTTGCACCGATTTTTGAAGCCCGTAACATGGACGATGTGCGTATCCCTTTTTTAAGCATATTTCTTTCTGTTTTTATGTTCTGCTTTGGCCCAGTCGCCTTTGCAAACATGACCGAAAGTTCCAGTGAACCCGAAGAAAAAGATCTAAAAACCAAGATTGACGATTATATTCAGCATCACCTTAAGGATTCGCATGATTTTTCTTTGTTCTCATATACAGACGACCAGAATATCACACATCATGTTGGCTTTCCATTACCAGTGATCCTGTGGGATAACGGTCTGGTGATTTTCTCTTCTTCCAAACTTCATCATGGGGAATCGGTAGCATCAGTGGAAGGAAATCATTACAGGGTCTATCATGGGAAAATATACAAAACGGATAGCGAAGGAACCATCCAATACGATGAGTCGGATCACCCCACCAATATAAAACCTTTGGATTTCTCAATTACCAAAAGCGTGGTCATGATTTTGATTACAGGCTTTCTTATGTTCTTGCTTTTCCGGGGCCTGGCCAAATCGTATACCAAAAACCAGGGAATCGCCAAAGGCGCTGGTCGGTTTTTCGAGCCGATCATCCTCTATATTCGTGACGATATAGCTATTGCTACAATCGGTGAAAAGCGATATAAAAAATATATGCCCTTTCTTCTGACCATTTTCTTTTTCATCTGGTTTTTGAATATGTTCGGAATGACACCTCTGGGGGTGAATGTAACCGGCAATATTGCTATTACCACAGCATTGGCCATTTTAACCTTCTTGCTGACCAACTTTACAGGGACATCCGATTATTGGAAACACTTATTCGATCCGCTTGGGGATTCAATGCCCTGGATCGCTAAGATACCTTTGTATGTTATCCTGATCCCAATCGAAATACTCGGGCTATTTATAAAACCCTTTTCACTGTTGATCCGTCTATATGCGAATATGCAGGCGGGGCATATCGTGATCATGAGCCTGATCGGACTCATGTTTATTTTTAAAAATTGGATCGGAAGTACATTGTCATTCGGATTGGCATTTGCCATTTCATTAATCGAAATTCTGGTGGCCGTATTACAGGCATATATTTTTACTATGCTGTCGGCCCTGTACTTCGGTTTTGCCTCTGAAGAACACGAACACGCAGAGGCCCATTAAATTGAATGTTTAATTCTTAATTATACTATTATGACAATTCCAAGAATTGTAGGTGCAGGACTGATTGTAATCGGTGTTGGCGTGGGTATCGGCAGGATCGGTGGCCAGGCTATGGAAGCCATTGCAAGACAGCCTGAGGCTTACGGAAAGATTCAGACTGCGATGTTGATTGTTGCGGCCCTGATCGAAGGTATTGGTTTCGCTGCGTTGTTCGCAACTGCAGAAAACTAAAATCCTGAAACAATCAGTCGCAACGGTTGGTTGCGACTGATTGTTAATGTTAATGGGATAATAATTAAGTAAACCATATTATGGAACAACTTATAGAAGATTTTTCGATAGGGTTATTTTTCTGGCAAACCTTATTGTTTATCGGACTTGTATTATTGCTTTGGCGTTATGCCTGGAAGCCGATCCTCAATGCTGTAAACGATCGGGAAGAAGGGATTAAAAATGCCCTGGCCGCTGCAGAAGATGCCAAAAAAGAAATGCAGAATGTCACGGCCGATAGTGAGAAGTTATTAAAAGAAGCACGGGCAGAACGCGAGTTGATGATGAAAGAGGCCCGGGAGATCAAAGAAAAAATAGTTTCTGAGGCCAAAGAACAAGCCCAGGCAGAGGGTGATAAATTGATCAAGCAGGCGCAATCAACTATTGAAAGCGAAAAGAAAGCAGCCGTCACCGATATAAAAAATCAGGTGGCAGAACTTTCAGTGGAAATCGCAGAAAAGATTATCAAAGAACAATTGGCCAATAAAGAGAAACAACTCAAGTTGGTAGATAATATGTTGAATGATATCAAATTAGATTAACGGATCCATGAACGAATCAAGAGCAGCGATACGTTATGCCAAAGCGGCCCTGGAACATGCTATAGAGTCTAAGGCCTCTAAAGCCGTAGAAGAGGATATGCGCTCTATCCTGGAAACTCTGGAGGGAAGCCCAGAATTGGGCGAGGTGTTAGCCAGTCCGGTTCTCACCGGTGACCAGAAGAAAAATGTACTTCTAAACATCTTCGAAAAATCCGATAAGATTACAAAAAATCTCTTGGTGCTGCTGGTTGAAAACAAAAGGATTGCATACCTCTGGGACGTAGCTGGCAAATATATCTATTTAAACGACCTGTTAAAAGGTGAAAAAATAGCGCAGGTTACCACCGCGGTTCCATTGACCGCCGATCTGGAAAAACAACTTTTAAAACGCGTACAAGGGCTAACCGGAAACAAGGTGGCACTGGAAAACACAGTTGACAAAAACATTATTGGCGGATTCATACTACGTATTGGAGACATGCAGTTCAATTCTAGTATCGCCCATCAGTTGAACAAATTGAAAAGAGAATTTACAAATAGCTAACAGACCCGAAAGGGAAGCGAGATACATTAGATTATGGCAGGAGTTAAAGCCGCTGAAGTTTCAGCAATCTTAAAAGAACAACTATCAGGATATGATGCAACCGCATCTTTGGATGAAATTGGAACCGTACTCCAGGTGGGGGATGGTATTGCTCGTGTTTATGGGCTTTCCAATGCACAATATGGGGAACTTCTGGAGTTTGAAGGAGGCCTCGAAGGTATTGTACTTAACCTCGAAGAAGACAATGTAGGTGTCGTTTTATTGGCTCCCTCAAAGGAGATCAAGGAAGGGGATACGGTGAAACGTACCCAGAGGATTGCTTCGATACCGGTAGGTGAAGGTGTTGTGGGCAGGGTCTTGAATACCCTAGGCACTCCAATTGATGGCAAAGGACCTGTTAGTGGCGAATTACACGACATGCCCCTGGAGCGCAAAGCACCTGGCGTGATCTATCGTCAACCGGTAAGTGAACCATTGCAAACAGGAATCAAGGCGGTAGATGCCATGATACCTATAGGCAGGGGACAACGAGAATTGGTGATCGGAGACCGGCAAACAGGGAAAACAACCGTTTGTATCGATACCATCATCAATCAAAAAGAGTTCTACGACGCCGGCGAACCGGTTTATTGTATCTATGTGGCTATCGGGCAAAAAGCCTCTACCGTGGCCGGAATTGCCAAAATTCTTGAAGATAAAGGGGCTTTGGCTTATACCACAATCATAGCGGCAAATGCTTCAGACCCTGCTCCAATGCAGGTTTATGCACCTTTTGCAGGGGCAGCAATTGGCGAGTATTTCAGAGACACCGGCAGGCCGGCATTAATCATCTACGATGATCTTTCAAAACAGGCCGTAGCATACAGGGAGGTTTCCCTTTTGCTTAGAAGGCCACCGGGAAGAGAGGCTTATCCTGGAGATGTATTCTACCTTCACAGCCGTCTTTTAGAGCGCGCTGCCAAGGTCATTGACGACGATAGTGTGGCTAAGAATATGAACGATTTACCAGACTTCCTAAAACCAAAAGTAAAAGGAGGTGGATCGCTAACGGCACTGCCTATCATCGAAACTCAGGCAGGTGACGTATCTGCTTACATCCCGACGAATGTGATCTCCATTACCGATGGACAGATATTCCTGGAGCAGGATCTGTTCAACCAGGGTGTCAGACCCGCGATCAACGTAGGTATCTCCGTAAGTCGTGTTGGTGGAGCTGCCCAGATAAAATCGATGAAGAAGGTTGCCGGGACATTGAAACTGGATCAAGCACAATTCCGCGAACTGGAAGCTTTTGCCAAATTTGGATCAGATTTGGATGCAGCTACCTTGAATGTTATTGAGAAAGGCCGGCGAAACGTGGAAATACTCAAGCAAGCACAAGCCGATCCTTTTACAGTAGAAGAACAGGTTGCTATCATTTTTGCTGGCTCCAGGAATTTACTTAAATATGTACCGGTGAATAAGGTAAAGGAATTCGAAAGAGATTTTCTTGAATTCCTCAAGGCGAAACACCGAGATATATTGGATACCCTGAAAAAAGGAAAACTTACCGATGAGGTTGCCGACACTTTGACGGCGGTTTGCAAGGACCTGGCCGACAAGTACAAAGATTAACAGAACGCTAATCAGCATAGCAGTAAATGGCTAATTTAAAGGAAATTAGAAACAGGATTGCATCGGTTTCATCCACCATGCAGATCACCAGTGCCATGAAGATGGTATCTGCTGCAAAACTGAAAAAGGCCCAGGATGCTATAACGGCAATGCGGCCCTATGCAAACAAGCTTACGGAGTTATTGCAGGGCCTCAGTTCCAATCTAGAATCGGACGGCATCAGTGCCTATGCAGATCAGCGGGTGGTGAATAAGGTTCTTATTGTGGCAATCACTTCGAACCGGGGATTATGCGGTGCTTTTAACTCTAATATTATCAAGGAGTGCAGCGCGATGATTGAAGGTGATTTTTCCAACCAACAGGCCGATCTGATCACGATCGGAAAAAAGGCCCACGATCTTCTCGTAAAGAAATTTTCCATTGTGGAAGATCATAGTCAGATTTACGATGATCTAAGCTTTCAAAACATAGCAGAGATCGCAGAAAATCTAATGGGCTATTATTCCGAAGGCACCTATGATAAGATATTGCTGGTCTACAATAGTTTTAAGAACGCCGCTACTCAAATCATTATGAAGGAACAATTCCTTCCTATAATACCGATGACAGAGGAGAAGGCATCTACTGCCGATTACATTTTTGAACCTTCATCTGAAGAGATCGTGGTTCATCTGATACCAAAATCCTTAAAAACACAACTTTATAAAGCAGTCCGGGATTCCTATGCCAGTGAACACGGAGCACGGATGACGGCGATGCATAAAGCCACCGATAATGCATCCGAACTTAAAGACGAACTTACGCTGAACTACAACAAGGCACGCCAGGCGGCCATTACTAATGAGATACTTGAAATTGTCGGCGGTGCAGAAGCACTAAACAATTAGATTAATTCTCAAACCAAGATACCAAAAGCCTCCACCGGAGGCTTTTTTATGTTATCCCCCGGTTCAATTCGTAACTGGCATAACCTTATAGTAAAATGAATATGGCAGAATGTGCGAGCTGAGGTTTAACTAACTTTGTTCAGAGCCCATAAATAGCTACTTTTAAGCCCTACCTAATGCGCAACCGTTTGAGTTTGTTCAAAAAACTTTTTAAACATACGTTTATCTACGGTCTGGCTACCGTCCTGCCGCGTATGCTTTCCTTTATCCTGGTACCGCTCTATACCCGAGTAATGCCACCGGGCTCGTATGGCGAAGTCACACTGATTTTTACATGGTTTGCCATCTTCAATGTATTTCTGGCCTATGGAATGGAAACAGCCTTTTTTCGATTTTTTAACCGGGAGTCCGATAAAGAACGAGTGATCTCTACCTCTTTGATCTCCATACTGGTAAGCACCGTCCTTTTTATCTTCCTGGCGTCCCTTTTTCAGGAATCTCTGGCTCAGGCCCTTAATATTGAATATCGCTATATCAAGTATGTCATCATTATCTTATCGCTCGACGCCCTGGTAATTATCCCCTTTGCATGGTTGAGGGCCGCCGAAAAACCATTTCAATATGCGATAATCAAGATATTAAATGTAACACTCAATCTGGGATTGAATCTTTTTTTCCTGCTTCTTCTGCCCAAGCTGGCCGATACCAACACCAAAGGGTTACTCAATGCCATCTATATTCCGGATTTCGAGATAACATACATTTTTATCTCCAATTTGATCGCAAGCGCGGTTACCCTCATCATAATGAGTGGTTCGTATTTGCGTACGCGATTTATTTTCGACCGTAAGTTATGGCGCCAAATGCTGGGTTATGGTTTACCTGTTATGGTGGCTGGCATAGCCTATACTATCAATGAAGTCTTCGACAGGGTATTGCTGGCCGAAATGCTCCCCGAGAATATAGCCAAAAGCGAACTCGGTAAATATTCGGCCTGCTACAAGCTTGCTCTTTTCATGACCTTCTTTGCCACCGCATTTCGCCTGGGGATCGAACCCTTCTTCTTCAGTCATGCTTCTTCAGAAAATCCAAAAAAAGCCTATGGCCTGATCACAGACTACTTTGTGGTGCTAGGGAGTGTGATTCTTTTGGTTGTCGTTGTTTTTACCGATGTTTTAAAACTTATTATTGAAAAAGCCTATTGGGAAGCTCTTCCCATTGTCCCCATAATATTACTCGCCAGTTTTTGTTTAGGAATCTATCATAATCTATCGGTCTGGTATAAGGTAACCGACAGGACCAGATATGGGGCTTATTTCTCATTGGTCGGTGCTCTGATCACCATTGTGATCAATTATTTATTGATTCCGAAAATCGGCTATTATGCCTCCGCACTGGCCACGTTGGCAGCTTATGCTACGATGATGTTCCTTTCCTTTATTTACGGCAGAAAACATTATCGAATCCCGTATAATCTCCGAAAAATAATTTTCTATTCCTCGGTGTCCATTTTGTTTTCCTTCCTTTCTTTTTATGTTTTCGATAGGAATCTTATCGCGGGTTCGTTGCTACTTTTGATATTTTTAACTCTTGTTTATCGCATGGAGAAAGAAATATTGAGAAGGATTATCCTTAGTTTTACAAGCAAATCAAACTGATATGTCGAGTATAGATGTTAAGATCATCAACAGATCAAATCACAGTTTACCTGAATATAAAACCATGGCTTCTGCCGGAATGGACCTCAGGGCCAATATAAGTACTCCTGTTACGTTACAACCTTTAGAGAGGGTATTGATTAAGACAGGATTGTATATAGAGCTGCCCATAGGTTATGAGGCTCAGGTAAGGCCCCGTAGTGGGCTGGCAGCAAAGAAGGGTATAACGGTCTTAAACACACCCGGGACTATCGATGCAGACTATAGAGGTGAGATTGGCGTAATTCTTGTGAATTTGTCTAATGAATCCTTTACCCTGGAAGATGGTGAGCGTATTGCCCAATTAGTGGTGGCAAAACACGAAAGGATTCGCTGGATAGAAGCAGAGGAGCTTGGTGAAACCCTAAGAGGGTCAGGCGGGTTCGGAAGCACCGGAACACGATAGCACTGGGACCAAATACAGATGGTGATCAAACAGAGGAAGGGACAATGAAGATGAAAGTTAGCAAGATAATATTCCTGGCGATAGCCTTTCTGGGATTGACTGCTACATATGCCCAGGAAGAGGAAAGCGCAGAACTCTACCTGGAGGAATATACAGATGAATTTCAGGAACGATTCTTTGAGGCACTTAAACAAAAAGGAATCGAAAACTACGATAGGGCAGTCAACCTGCTGCTCGAATGCAAGCAGATGGAACCTGGCATCAGCACCATCGATCATGAACTGGCCAAGGTTTACCTAAAGCAAAAAAACTCGAACTCTGCGCTGGAATACAGTATAGATGCGCTGACAAGTCAGCCTGAAAATTATTGGTACGCCAGCTCTTTTACCGAGGCACTGCAACAACAGGGGCGTACGGCCTCCGATCTTAGCGGCAGGATCCCTTACCAGAACGAAACCTTGAAGCAGAATCTGGCGCTGATCTATTACAAAAGAAGGAATTATAAGGAAGCGCTAAAAATCCTGAAAGAAATGAAAGCTTCCGGTTTCACCAACGAACTCACTACCAAGATCAAGGACTCGATCGATATGGCCTCGAAGGCGATGGTCGGGAACCTTCCCGAAAAAGAAAGCGCCGAGCAAGAAGATCCCTTAGAGGAGTATAAGAGCAGGCTCGACAATTTGTTGGAGGCAAAAGACTACTCAGGCTTCGAAACTGCCGCCGCCGAAGCGCTTGAACTATTCCCTTCGCAACCTTACTTTTATTGGATGATGGGCAAAGCCCTCGCCTTGAATAATAAAAATAAAGAGGCGGCCAGGGTACTGGAAACCTCTCTCGATTTTTTGCTTGATGACATTGCTCTTGCTAACAAGATTTACAGAGAATTGGCCGATGTTTACAAGGCTTTGGGAAATGCCAACAAGGCAAATATGTATCTTAGCAAAATTAAAAATGGTTCCTGAATACAATACACATATCGGGCTGATAAAGGTAAAGGCATCGTTGTTAGGCTTGCTGTTATTTCTGATAATCGGCTGTAAATCTTCCAAAAATATTGCGGCTGAAGATCTTTTAATTGACATGCCGGTTAAAACCATTATTGCGAGGCATTATAAGAACAAACTGGACTTCAACACCATCAGTGGAAAAATCAAGATCGATTATTCGGAAGGTAGCAGCACACAAAGTGTTGGGGTTAGTTTTCGCATGAAAAAAGACCAGGCCATCTGGATAAGTGCTCCGCTCGGGGTTATAAAAGCCTATATTACGCCAGAGCGTGTTTCATTTTACAACAAGCTGCAGAATGAATATTTTGATGGGGATTACTCTTATTTCAATGAGATCCTGGGATTTGATATTGATTTCTATAAGATTCAAAATCTCCTGACAGGAGAAGCTTTATTCGATTTAAGAGATTTGAAGTTTAACGCCCAGGCCAATGGAAAATATTACGAGCTGACTCCCAAAAAAAGTTCGGAAATACTCAAATCCCTGTTCTTTGTCGAACCCGAAAACTATAAACTCGCAAGACAACAATTGTCGCAACCAGTGGAAAAACGTTTGCTGGATATTCATTATAAGAACTATCTAAAACATGGAAACAGGGTTCTACCGCACCAGGTGGGCATCATGGCGATTGAGTCTATGCAAAGGACCTTTATAGAGATTACCTATAAAAATATTGAATTCGACAGAGAGCTGAATTTTCCCTATAGGATTCCCAGGGGATACGATGAGATATTGGTAAAATAAAATGCGGATCAAGGCCCTATATCTTTTGTTGCTGATCGCACTGCTGTATTGCGGGAGCTATTCTTTGCTTGCACAAACGAATGAACAAAAACAACTGGAGGCTAAAAGAGAGCGTCTCCAGGAGGAAATAAATGAGATCAATCGCTTGCTTTTTGCCGAAAAAAAGCAAAAAGGCACCATCCTGGATCAGCTTGAAGTACTCGATCAAAGGATCAATGTGCGGCAACAATTAATACGGGTGACGAATCAACAGGCAAACTTGCTGAGTCGGCAGATCAACACCAACATCCGGAATATCAGTAAACTTCGTGAAGATCTGGAAGTACTCAAACAGGAATATGCCGAGATGATCAGAAAGTCTTATCAAAACAAGTCTCAACAGAATCGTTTGATGTTCCTTCTATCATCAGAAACATTTTTTCAGGCATTGAAAAGGCTGGAGTATATGAAACAATACACCCAATATAGGAAGATGCAGGGTGAGGAGATCGCCGATAAAACAGCAGAACTCACACAACTAAACCAGGAGCTGTCTGATCAGAAAAGAGACAAAGAGGTGTTGATCGCAGACAATTTAAAGGTTAAGAATCAGATGCTTCGTGAGATCAAATCTCAGAAAGAACTCCTCAAATCGATCCGGCAAAATGAAAGTAAATACGCCGCGGAGATTCGTAAGAAAACGGAGGAGACCAAGAAACTCGACAGGCAGATCGAAAGACTTATTAGAACAGCGATCGCAACCGCCAACAGAGAGGCGGGAGGGTCTTCAAATAGCAGCAGTTTTGTTATGACCCCGGAAGCGAGTCTGGTGGCAAGAAATTTCTCCGAAAATAAAGGGAAACTGATTTGGCCGGTGGAACGTGGCGTTAAAAGACAGGGTTATGGGGTATATAAAGACGCACTGTATCCTGGGATCAAACACCAGAGCAATGGTGTTATTATTGCGACCGACGAAGGCGCGAAAGCACGCGCGGTTTTCGAGGGAGAAGTAATTGCGATTTTGGCCGTTCCCGGCGGCAATAAAGGTGTCCAGATCAAACATGGTAATTATATAAGCACGTATTACAATCTTTCGAACCTCTATGTAAAAAAAGGGGACAAAGTGGCCGCCAAGGAGGAATTAGGCGAAATATATACCAATCGGTTTAATGGCCTTACCCAGTTAAAATTTTATCTTTATCGCGATGCAACCCGTTTGAATCCGGAGGAGTGGATTTACAGGCTTTAATACTATGAAATTATGAGCGCTATCACAGATATCAAAGGAACATTTACACTTCACAACGGAGTAAAGATGCCGTATTTCGGACTTGGGGTTTATCTTTCAGAGGATGGACAGGAGGTGATAAACGCGGTCAAATGGGCACTTGATGAGGGTTACAGGCATGTGGATACCGCCTCGGTCTATAAAAATGAATCCGGGGTGGGCCGGGGTATAACGGAATCGTCGGTGCCGCGGGAGGAGGTTTTCCTGGTAAGTAAAGTCTGGAATTCAGACCAGGGCTACGATAGTACTTTAAAGGCATTTGATGATAGTCTGGCACGACTGGGCACCGATTATCTGGATCTTTACCTGATACATTGGCCGGTGGCGGGCAAGTACAAGGACACATGGCGTGCATTGGAGCGGCTATATGCTGAAAAAAGGATCAGGTCAATAGGGGTGAGCAATTTTTTACAACACCATTTAGAGGATCTATTATCTTCAGCAGCTATCGTACCAATGGTTAATCAGATGGAGTTCCATCCTTACCTGGTACAACAAGACCTTCTCGACTATTGTCATGATAACCGTATACAATATGAAGCCTGGTCTCCCATGATGCAGGGAAAAATATTCAATATGGATATTTTTAAGGAAATGGCCCTGAAGTATCAGAAGAGCATCGCACAGATTGTACTGCGTTGGGACCTGCAAAAGGGGGTGGTGACCATTCCCAAGTCGTCTAAAAAAGAACGGATTGCGAGCAATGCAGATATATTCGACTTTGAATTATCTGCGGAAGACGTCGCCTTTCTTGACAAACTCGACCGCGGCCAGCGTTTCGGCCCGGATCCGGACAACTTTGATTTTTGACCCTATTTGCTAGTTGTCTAAAAATAGGGCACGAAGTTCCGTAGCTTCTGCCGGCTTCATTTTCCCCGCCAATACAAGGCTCAGTTGTTTCCTTCGCAAGGCTCCTGCAAAACGCTCTTTTTCCAATTCCGTTTCAGGCACTAATTCCGGGATTGTGGTTGGAATCCCGGCATCATCGACCGCCACAAAAGTATAAATGGCTTCGTTGGCCTTGATCCGCTCACCGCTAAATCGGTCTTCCATCCACACATCGATATATACTTCCATTGAGGTATTAAAAGCGCGGGATATCGCGGCTTCAACTGTCACAACGCTACCGAGGGGAACAGAGCGGTTAAAAGCTACATGGTTTACAGAGGCGGTAACAGTGATCCGACGGCTATGCCTTCGAGCGGCAATGCTTCCTGCCCGATCCATTCGGGCCAGTAATTCACCGCCAAAAAGATTATTGAGAGGGTTGCTTTCACTTGGGAGAACCATATCGGTCATAATAGTTCTTGAATCACGCGGGCGTTTGGCTTTCATTCCGAAAATTTCCGCAAAGATATGGCTTAGCGGATTAAGAGAAAGGTGTTTTTTACTTTCTGGAGAGCAACCATGCATCGGCTGAATCGGTCTGCCTGATTTTTTTCAGGAATTTGAGCGCTTCTTTGGGATCCTGATAGCTACCATAAGCAACATGATGCAAACCGTATTTGTTTTTTCCAAGGTATTCGGCCTGGAAGCCTTTTTTTCTGAGTTGACGCACTTTTTTATCGGCGTTTTCTCGCACCCTAAATGCACCTGCGATGATATGGTGCCGCCCGACTTCCCTTTTATTGACATCGATAGAAAGCACAGGTAACTCAAATGGTTTGGAATTAAAGAATGTTGCTTCCTGAATATTTTTAGATACGATTTCCTGGGCCTGCTGATAGACCATTTGCTGGTTAGACAAAGTCTCATTATATACCTTAAAGCCGGTAAAGCCCGAGGAAATGGCCAGTAGTACTACAGCTGCATATTTCAAAACTTCTCGGTAAGAACCTTTACTGCGTTCCTCCGGGGTAATGATAAATGGTATTTTCTCTTCTAACTCCACTACCTCCTCCTTCAGTATCTCGCGGATTACAGATGAGGAAATGATAGAACTTAAACCGAATGATGAAGTGAGAAAATTGATTTTTTTGGTCGGCTGAAATTGAATTTTCCCCTCCCGGTTAAGCCATAATTCACCAATATTATCCAGCCCCAATCTTTCGCCTTTTTTCAATTGTTGTTTCCAATGTTTGGATTCTTCCAATACATTTTTCAACATGTCTTCGTATGAGACTCCTTCTGCATTGGCCATATAGGAAACCAACAGCCCATCGTTAGAAGATAATTGTTCGTTAAACGAAATAAGTTTGGCAGGCGGGAAAATAGTATTTGTCGGTCTGTGGATATGAGCGGGTTTATTCTGAGTGAGAAAAGCTCCAAATTCGGGCACGACCACGCAGTTATAGCGATACAGAAGTTCTTCTATGTACCCGATTGTTCCCATTTTTACAAAGATCAAAAAAATTAATGGCCCCTCAAACCATGCTATATAACTTTTTATTAACATAAAATATTGTGTAATTTGTAGAGTAAGCAATGTTTTAACATAAATGTCTAATAATGAACATATTGCGGCCTTAAGGCTCCAGAATGTCCCACATATAGGGAATATTACCGCTAGAAAGCTACTCGCCCATTGTGGTAGTCCATCTGCAGTTTTTAGCGATAAAAAGAAAGCATTGCTCAGGATAGAAGGAGTAGGGGAGTACACACTAAGAGGCCTATTCGATTCCAGATATCTCGATGCTGCCCTTGAAGAGTACAATTATGTAAAAGGCAATGATATCCGAATGTTGCTCTCTACGGAACCCGACTTTCCCGAATATCTCAATCATTGCCCCGACGGACCTATTTTGCTCTTTGCCAAAGGAAGGATAAGACTTCAACAGCAAAAGATCCTTTCGGTAGTTGGAACCCGGAATATGACCGAGCGTGGAAGATCCTTCTGTGAACAATTTATCGAAGATATTGCAGTACTAAATCCGATAATTGTCAGCGGTTTTGCCCTGGGGGTCGATATCTGTGTACAAAAATCAGCAATAGAACACGGCTTACAGACCATCGGCTGTCTTGCTCATGGTCTCAATCAAATATATCCCAGGACTCATGCGCGTTATATGTCACCGGTAATGGAAAATGGGGGCTTTTTTTCCGAATTCTGGAGTACCAGCCGGCCGGAACGTGAAAACTTTCTCAGGAGAAACAGGATTATTGCCGGGATAAGTCAGGCCACCGTTGTGGTAGAATCAGCTGAAAAAGGGGGAAGTTTGGTTACAGCCGACCTTGCTGCCGGTTATAACCGTGACGTATTTGCTGTTCCTGGCAGGCCCGATGACTTTTACAGTGCAGGCTGTAACAACCTTATAAAACAGCAAAATGCACATTTGATAACCTCGGCTGCCGACCTGGTCTATTTGCTGAATTGGACTCCAGAACCTGAGAAGAAGAGAGCGGTACAAAAACGCCTGTTTGTAGAATTGCGAGAATCTGAAAAAACTATTTATCAATTCCTCCTTCAGGATGGCAAACAACAACTCGATACGATTGCTGTGAATTGTGATATACCCATTTTTAAGGTTTCCTCTACCCTATTGGAGATGGAAATGAAAGGGGTCGTCCGTTGTCTCCCGGGCAAGGTATTCGAGGCGGTATAACCAACATAAACTGCAGCGGGTTCAATATCCCAACCTTGAGCGAACCCTGGCGAGCACATCTTCTGCAACCAGATGGGCTTTGGTGGCTCCTTGTTTAAGGATTTCATCCAGTTCTTCAGGATGCTCGATATAGTGGCTGAACTTTTCCCGCATAGGTCCGAATCTTTCGAGGATTAATTCGTACAGCTCTTGTTTGGCATGCCCGTACCCATAATTGCCCCCTGTATAATTTTTGCGCATCGCGCTGATTTGTTCATTAGAAGCGAGAAGTCGGTACAAAGCAAAGACATTATCCGAATCAGGGTCCTTGGGTTCTTCCAGCGGCGTGCTGTCGGTAACAATACCCATGATCTGCTTACGAAGCTTTTTTTCGGGTAAAAATATATCGATGGTATTGTTCTTGCTTTTGCTCATTTTTTCCCCATCTACTCCGGGTACGATCTGCGTATCCTCCTGTACCTGAGCTTCCGGGAGCACAAAGGTCTCACCCATCTGCGCATGAAACCTTGAGACAACATCCCTGGTCATTTCCAGGTGTTGTAGCTGATCCTTGCCCACCGGTACTATCTCAGCATCATACAAAAGAATATCGGCAGCCATTAACATCGGATAGGTAAAGAGGCCAGCATTGACATCTTCAAGGCGATTTGCTTTATCCTTAAATGAATGCGCCAGGGTAAGGCGCTGGTAAGGGAAGAAACAACTCAGGTACCAGGCCAGTTCGGTTACCTGTGGAACGTCGCTTTGCCTGTAGAAAACTGTTTTTTCCGCGTCAAGCCCAAAAGCAAGCCAGGCGGCCGCAGTGGCATACGTATTGTCTCGCAAGCTGATTCCATCCTTGATCTGAGTCAGTGAATGCATATCGGCAATAAAAAGAAAAGACTCTGTCTGTTTCTTTTGTGCCATTTCGATTGCGGGAATTATAGCGCCCAGAATATTACCCAAATGAGGAGTCCCTGTACTTTGTATGCCGGTAAGGATTCTTTTCATACCCAAATTTTCTCGGAATGACAAAAGTAAAAGAAATCCCAGAACCCTACTAAAATTGTTACTTTTGAATTTATGCCTGCCTCTCTGCTCAAAATAGGACAATCCCTATATCGTATTTGGTTTTATGTTCTGGTCGCGATCCCTATATTTTTATTTTTACCGCTGTTGGTCGCTTTTACCCTTTCAGAGAAGACATACAGTGAATTCTTCTGGCTGGCCAGGAATATCTGGGCCAATGTGATCTTATATGGCATGGGATGCCCTCCACGAATTATCCGGGAAGAAAAAATGATGCGGGGCAAGAGCTATATGCTGGTGGCCAATCATACCAGCATGCTCGATATCATGCTGATGCTGAGAGCTAGCAAGAATCCATTTGTATTTGTGGGAAAAAAAGAACTGGTTAAGATCCCTGTCTTTGGATTTTTTTATAAACGGGCATGCATTATGGTCGACCGCGAGGATAGTAGAAGCCGTACCGCCGTTTATATCAGGGCGCAAAAGCGGCTTAACAACGGCCTGAGTATCTGCATTTTTCCAGAAGCTGGAGTACCCGACGAAAGCGTAATTCTGGATCAGTTTAAAGATGGAGCCTTTAAAATGGCGATTGCACACAACATACCAGTGGTCCCAATCACTTTCCACGACAATAAGCGTAGATTTCCATTTACTTTTTTTGCAGGTAGTCCGGGGCCATTGAAAGCTAAGATTCATCGATTTTTTCAAACCGATCAATTACAGGAAGGCCAAAAATCTGAACTCAGAGAAGCCGTCAGGAATGTCATATTGAACGAGTTGCTTGCCACCACTGGTTCTACCTGATGGGTAATAAATGTAAATAAACAAAAACACCCCGCTTTGTGGCTGCGGGGTGTTCTGATAGTTATCGCGCTAAAGCTATAACTGATCTAACCAACATCGTTATTGAACATTATCTTCTCTTTCACACTAAAATTTAAAACTCATTCCGGTATATACACCAAGGGAATAGGGTTGAAAATCACCTTCAACCTCCGAGAACATATTCATTTGATATTTAAACATCGGTTCGAGGTGAACTTTCATTTTGTCATTAAGCCTGTAGTTGATTCCCAGTCCAACATTGGTACTAAAATTAAGATCGTTTAAATTATTGGCTTCTCCCATTTCTGTGGATGAACCCGAAGATTCGAGGGTGACAGCATTATTGACCAGGAAAAGCGAACTGAATCCCCCGATGAGATTGATGCCAAGCTTACGGTCCAGTAAGGCATAGTTAAGCTCCAGAGGTACTTCCAGATATCCAATTTCCTGAACCATTCTGCCATTTCTGGAGGGACTTTGCGCCACGATATCATTGAGCGCAAAATCCTGAGCAGGTGTTCGTGCCGAATTACTTTCAACCACGAGATTTCTTGAATTGCTGTTGTAGTTTATATTGGTTATCTCTGCACTGGTCGATGCAACAAGAGAAGAGGAAAATGTAATATCATTTGTATTATAGCCGTAATCGACCTTATGCACACCGGAACGGAGGCTTAGTTTCTTAGATACATCATAGCTCACCGCTACCCCATAGCTCAGATTAACGTTACCCGACTTGGAATTAGAAGCAAAATTGGAGTGAATGGGCGATCCATCCCCAAAAGAGTTGAAATAAACCGGTGCGATGCTGGGCCCGACGGACCATTTAGGACCCGATGATTCTACCAGTGGATCTTCTTCCTGGTTAATTTCATCGAAAATGGATTTTTTCCCCGATTCTTCAGGGATCTCCTTGTCCATGACTTGCTCGGCTATTTCCGTCTGGGTTGCCATGGCAGCGGGATTTTTCTCCGCCTCAGTTGGTTCCGTTTCTCTATCAGCTACAGCATTGTTTCGGTCAGTAATTTCCTCGAATAATTCCTGGGTTGGCTCGGCTTGTGTGACTTCTTTCTCCGATCGATCATCGGCTTTGCCTGTATCGACAAATTCAGTGGTCGTGGTATTATCAACCACAGGATCATTTAAGCCGCCTAGCTCCTCAGAAGCAGATACCGATGGCCGGGTGGTTGATTTTGACGCATCCCCGGAAGCGACCTTAACATTATTGGTAACCGATTCATTCTGTGTCCTCTTTGTCTCCGTACTGGGAACTGCATTCTCATCGGTGAAGCTGATCTCAGAGGCAGGAATTTCCAATTCCGGCTTAGATTTGCCCTTCTTTGGTGATGGATTTTCTGGCATTGTTTTTTCAATATCAGTAATAGTAGGACTAACAGGCTCCGGGCTGGAAAAAGGATTCCATACCAGAAGGGCGAGCATAAGCAATGCAGCCACGCCACCCAGTTTCCACCAAATCGGGATAATTCTTCTCGATTTTTTTCGTTGATCCAGAGACTGCTCTATGGACTTCCATACCTTTTCATCCGGTATCTCATGGAAATCCCCCAGTTTGTCCTGAAACAATTTGTCTATATCCTTTTTGTTCATTCTGTGGTATTAGGCTATGTTGATATTTTGCTTTTTAATCTTCTCTCTCAATATCATCCTCGCTCTTGCCAGATTAGATTTTGATGTGCCCAACGATGTCCCCAAAGTTTCGCTGATCTCTTTATGGGAATATCCATCCAGCACATACATATTAAAGGTCAGCCTGTACTTATTGGGTAATTCCTGTATATATCTCAAGAGTGTCTGAAGGCTGATATCGTGGTACAATTCTTCCCGTTCGATCTCCTCCATGAGATTTTCACTCACCACTTTTAGGTGTTGTTCTTTGCGGTATTTCTGCAGTACCGTATTGATCGCAATCCTTTTCATCCAGCCTTCGAATGACCCTTTAGATTTATACTGCCCAATTTTATCATAGATAGTCATGAAACTATCGTGAAGACTATCTTCTGCTTCCACCTTATTGCGCGAGTATTTCAGACAGACGCCGAACAATTTACCTGCATATTGCTTGTACAATTGTTCCTGGGATCTCCTGTCTCCCTTCTTACAACCTGATATGAGTTCCTCTATGCTACTCAAAATGTTGGTTAGAATATAATCGGTCCTGATGGCTGACTAAGGAACTACAGGAACCTCCAATTCAATATATTGCTGCTCTCCGTTTTCGTCTTCTCCAGACCACATTCTGAAGTAGTACGTGCCTTCATACAAACAAGTAAAATCGAATGAATTTTCGGCTTCAACCGCGATGAGATTGCAATTCTCATTTTCACGTTCAGAGCCTATAGCCACAATGTTCCTGCTGGTAACATCAATATTACTGATATCGAATCCTTCAAATGCTATACAATTGTTGGGTACGATATAGGTAATCTTGATATTGTAAGTTTCGTTCAGGGTGAATGAATCCGGAAACTCTGCATCTACGATCTGCAATGGAACAAAATGAAATTTTACATTGTCGTCATTAAGGCTGCATGAAGTAATAGAAATGGCGACACAGCAGAGTATGAGTAAGAACGTTTTCTTCATGATCATCACGCAATATCATTAACAAAAAGATGAAAACCAGGGCTAAAGGTTGCTTAGAAAACGCACTTTAAAAATATAGAAGCTTTTTTAGACTATGCCTTCACAGTCTGTATAGCTTCCTTGATCTTTTCCTCGAGTTCCTCAAGGAGTTCCGGGTTATCGCTGATTAGAGCCTTAACAGCATCACGGCCCTGGCCAAGTTTTGTGTCTCCGTAGCTGAACCAGGAGCCACTTTTCTTGATGATCTCATAATCCACTCCAAGGTCGAGAATCTCACCTACTTTAGAGATTCCTTCTCCATACATAATGTCGAATTCTGCGGTTTTGAATGGCGGAGCCACCTTGTTCTTAACCACTTTTACGCGGGTCTTGTTGCCCAGGACCCTGCCGTCTGTATCCTTTATTTGGGTAGATCTTCTGATATCGAGGCGAACAGAGGCATAAAATTTCAGGGCATTCCCTCCGGTAGTGGTTTCGGGATTTCCGAACATTACGCCGATCTTTTCACGAAGCTGGTTGATAAAAACGACCGTACAGCGGGTCTTGCTGATCGAAGCGGTAAGCTTCCTAAGAGCCTGTGACATCAGGCGCGCATGCAGCCCCATTTTAGAATCTCCCATTTCACCCTCGATTTCGCTTTTTGGGGTCAGCGCCGCCACGGAATCGATAATGACGATATCTATGGCACCAGAGCGAATGAGATTATCGGCAATTTCGAGGGCCTGCTCACCATGATCGGGCTGCGAAATGATAAGATTATCGATGTCGATACCTAAATTTTTGGCGTAGAACCGATCAAAAGCGTGTTCTGCATCGATAAATGCCGCAATACCTCCATTTTTCTGAGCTTCTGCTATGGCATGCAGAGTAAGGGTCGTCTTACCGGAGGACTCCGGGCCGTAAATCTCGATGACGCGACCCCTTGGATAACCCCCGACACCCATTGCCAGATCAAGGCCAATGGAACCGGAAGGGATCACTTCCACGTCTTCAATCACATGATCACCCATCTTCATAACGGCTCCTTTACCGTAAGTCTTGTCAAGTTTATCAAGGGTGAGTTTTAACGCCTTTAATTTTGCTTCTTTCTCGCTCATTTACAGTTTTTTTGATAGGAGAGCTAAATTACCATTCATTTTGGATATAACAATGCAGTAAGCAACCTTTTTGGCTCCTGAGTATCATAATAAAAAGCGTTCATTCTACACCGATAAATTCAAGGATAAAACAGCTAATGCAGCTGTGGCCAATACCTCATTAGTGTATCTATGAAAAAGAAGATAACGGTATGGCCTATAAAGAGCTTTGAAGTCTTTCAAAGCTCTTTTTCATTGTGTACCTGATAATTATCTCTAATTTTGCCGAGGACTATTCTTTAAACTTAATCATTGGTATAGCATGCAACTGTACAATACTTTAAGTGCTAAGGAAAGGGAAGCCCTTATCGATAAGGCCGGTAAGGACAGGCTTACGATATCTTTCTATAAGTACGCACACATTGGTAACCCACGGCTTTTAAGGGATTACCTTTTTATTCACTGGAACCATTTGGATGTCTTAGGAAGGATTTATATCGCCTCCGAAGGCATCAATGCCCAATTATCCGTTCCTTCAGAAAATTTCAATGCGTTTAAGGACCATCTAGACAGTATTAGTTTCCTAGAAGGGGTACGTCTTAATATCGCCATTGAACAAGACAACAAATCCTTTCTGAAGCTCAAAGTAAAAGTTAGAAAAAAGATAGTTGCTGACGGTTTGAACGATGCAAGTTTTGATGTTACCAATAGGGGGGTTCACCTCAATGCCGAACAATTCAACACAATTATCGAAGATCCCGACACTGTTGTTGTCGACATGCGCAATCATTATGAAAGCGAGATCGGGCATTTTCAGAATGCCATCACCCCAGATGTAGACACTTTTAGGGACTCTCTGGAAATCATTGAAGAGCAGTTGGCAGAACATAAAGAAGACAAGAACCTGGTGATGTATTGCACCGGCGGAATTCGATGTGAAAAAGCCAGTGCCTATTATAAACACAAAGGATTTAAGCGGGTATTTCAGCTTGAAGGAGGAATCATCGAATATACCAGGCAAGTCAGGCAGAAAGAATTAGAGAACAAATTTTTGGGCAAGAATTTCGTTTTCGATCAAAGGCGGGGCGAACGGATATCCGAAGACATAATTGCTCAGTGCCATCAGTGTGGCGAGGCCTGTGACACTCACGTAAATTGTGCCAACGAGGCCTGTCACTTGTTGTTTATCCAGTGCAAATCCTGCGCAGCAAAAATGGAAAACTGTTGTAGCGAATCGTGTAAGGAGATAAATGCATTGCCATTTGAAGAGCAAAAAATACGGAGACGCGGCAAGGTGGTAAGCAATAAAATATTTAAAAAGGGGAGGTCTGAGGTGCTGAAATTTAAAAAATCAGGGCCGACAAAATCCGACGTCAGATAATAACAAACATTTAAACAGCTTACTAATTGGAAGGCACCGCACGTCTCACGCCTATAAAGTGGGTATTTAGAACATAAACACCTGGCTTTTCGGTAAATTCTGGTCCTGTGGAAGATAATGCGCTACCCTCGCTCAAACGCAAGTCGTGCAGCAGATAAATTTTAGTACTGACTGGATCATCATTTTGGACGGCTGGTAACCAGTCGCCCGTTGCCTCCTTCATCGCTGCGATCAGCATCCTGGCAATTTCAAGATCATGTGTTTCTTCAGCCCTTATTGCCCTGGGTTGCCCTCTGGCATCTACAACCATGGAGAGAACGGAAATCCCTTGCTTCTTCTTGGCTTTATTTATCAGAGACTCGATATCTAATTGAAGTAATATCCGGTCTTTAAATTCTCCCTTGTAACCTAAATAAACGGGTTCTCGATCTACCTCTTCGACAGGAAACGCTCCATTTCTCATAACCGGTAATTCAATAGTACCCACTTCGGTATTGATAAATTTTTCAAATGATTTTGTTTGGTAATTGTAGCTATGGGATAGCGTACCTTCCTGAGCGTAGAATTTCCATAGTCCTGTCGGTTGTCCCTTTGCATAATTGCCCGTGCAGAGCGTATCTCTGTTTTCCGGATTCAATTGAACATAAGCCCCGTTCTTTAATTTACTTGCTTTATCGATCTGATAAATTTCTTTAAAATACCTGTTTTTCTCGGTTTTGGTTTTGACTTTCTGAGCCCGCGATAGAACGCAGCACAACAACAACATCGTCAAAGTGAGAAATTTCATATTAAATAGTTTTTGATAAATATACTAAACGAGCTCAATTTCTTCCAACTGAGATATAAGTGCAGCAAGGGGTTTACTTCCCTTTTAAATTTATCCTATCTTTACAGGTGTAAACGAAGTACGAACCTTTTTTGGTTAGGGATTCAGGTTCCTTGCCAAATCAAGATAATAAATATGGGTTGTAACAGTTGTTCAACCACTACGGGGGGACAGCCTAAAGGATGCAGGAATAATGGTACCTGCGGGTCAGACGGCTGTAATAAACTCACCGTTTTCGATTGGCTTTCCAATATGTCCTTACCCGAGGGGACCATCGCATTTGATTGCGTTGAAGTTCGCTTTAAAAACAGCCGTAAAGAATTTTTCAGGAACACCGATAACATTTCACTTTCCATTGGCGATATTGTGGCGACCCAGGCAAAATCCGGTCACGATGTGGGCATTGTTACCCTGACCGGCGAATTGGTTAGGGTCCAGATGAAAAAGAAAAAGGTAAAGCCCGGGGACGACCTGCCAAAGATTTACAGAAAAGCTACCCAGAAGGATATTGACAAATGGCAAAAATGTCGGGATAAGGAAGAAGAAGTAAAAAAACGTTCTAGGGAGATGGCTATTTTACTGCGTCTTCAGATGAAGATTTCCGATATTGAATTTCAGGGTGATGGGTCTAAGGCTACATTTTACTATACCGCTGAAGAACGGATCGATTTCAGACAGCTGATCAAAGATATGGCCAAAGCATTCGGCATCCGGATAGAGATGAGGCAGATCGGTTACCGGCAGGAGGCTCAACGACTTGGGGGCATCGGATCCTGTGGTCGTGAACTATGCTGTTCTACCTGGCTTACAGACTTCAGATCGGTCAGTACTTCATCGGCTCGATATCAGCAGTTGTCTCTAAATCCTCAAAAGCTCGCCGGCCAGTGCGGCAAACTGAAATGTTGCCTGAATTACGAATTGGACCTTTATATGGAAGCCCTTGATGATTTCCCTCCGCAGGAAGTTAAACTTCATACAGAGAAAGGGATCGCATTTTGCCAGAAAGCCGATATTTTTAAAGGAGCTCTGTGGTATTCTTACAAGGACGACCCTTCTACATGGCATGAACTTACCAAAGAACAGGTTCATCAGATCATGAAGTCGAACAAGTTAAAAGAAAAGGTGATGAGTCTGGAGGAGTTTGCCTCCGAAAACATCAAGACAGACAGTCTGATATTCGAAAATGCGGTAGGAAAAGACAGTCTTACCCGATTCGACCGCCCCAGACGAAAGAAAAAAAGAAGAAAAGGCAGAAATCAGCGCTCAGCCAAAAAAAGCCGGCCAAGGAATGGATAGCAGATTCTTTATTATTATCATCTTGTTGCTGCTTTTGGCAGGATGCACCGACGCCCTGGTATATTCCGAATACAAAGCGACATCGAACGGCGTTTGGGACAGGGACGACGTAAAGAAATTTGAGTTGAGCTCCCTCGATACTATCCATTCGCACGATATTTATATCATGGTTAGGAACGACAATAACTTTCCTTTCAGGAACCTGTTCCTTATAGCGGATATCCAAACACCCGACGATCAGATCATACGTGATACTTTGGAATATGAAATGGCTCTTCCAGATGGCCGATGGTTGGGGAAAGGATACGGCAGTATCATAGAAAATAAACTTTGGTATAAGGAAAACATCGTTTTTTCAAGTCCGGGCGTATATACAATAGAACTTGTTCATGCCATGCGACAAAATGGACAGGCAGAAGGTATAAACAATTTAAAAGGCATAACCGACGTTGGTATTGAGATTGAACGGCGGGAAGAGTAATGGCTAAAAAGAAAACGACGGCAAAAAAGGGCAATTTTTATCCTTTTATAAAAGGTTTCTGGATTCTGTTTGGTGCAGGTATACTTGCTGTTTTGCTCCTTTTTATTTTGGCTTCATGGGGTGTCTTTGGAGAAATGCCCACATTCGAACGCCTGGAAAACCCTCAAACCAATTTGGCCACGGAAATCATTTCATCTGATGGCAAGACCCTGGGGAAACTCTATCTGGAAGACAACAGGACCTGGGTCCCCTACGAGGAATTACCTCAAAATCTGGTGAATGCGCTGGTCGCTACCGAAGATGTCCGTTATTACGAACATTCGGGAATCGATGCCCGGGGAACCTTAAGGGCCATGGTCTTTTTAGGTACAAGAGGTGGCGCTAGCACCATTCCCCAACAACTTTCCAAACTCTTGTTTACCAAAAGACCATCAGGGGGTGTATTTGGCAGAATCATACAAAAGGCTAAAGAATGGGTCATTGCTATTCGCCTGGAACGACAGTATACCAAGGAAGAGATTATGTCGATGTACCTCAACGAGTACGACTTTGGTTACAATGCTGATGGGATTCGCTCAGCAGCCCGAATTTATTTTGGAAAGGAGCCAAGTACGCTCAAGACCGAGGAATCTGCGGTTTTGGTGGGCATGCTGAAAAACTCATCGCTTTACAACCCTATCAGAAGAGCAGAGTTGGTCTCCGACAGGAGAAATACTGTTCTGGGTCAAATGGCCAAGTATAATTATATCACAGAGACTGAGCGCGATTCTCTGCAGGCATTGAAGATGGATATCAATTTCAGCCCTGAATCACATAGAGAAGGCCTGGCCACTTATTTTAGGATGTACCTCCAGCGTTATTTAAAAAGTTGGATTGAGGAGAATCCCAAGATCGAAGAGAATGGAGATAAAGGGAAATGGAATATCTATTTAGACGGGCTTAAAATCTATACCACGATAGATTCGAGGATGCAAGCCAATGCCGAAAAGGCTGTTGAAGAGCATATGAAACGACTTCAGTCCGAATTCTTTGTGCAGAACACCCCTCAAAGGAACCCCACAACTCCATTCCTGGAACTCGAAAGATCTGAGATCGAAACGATCATGGAAAGGGCCATGAAGAACTCTGAGCGTTGGAGGGCCATGAAAAGAGCCGGTAATTCGGAAGACGAGATCAGGGCTTCTTTTGATCAGAAAACTGAAATGACCGTATTCGATTGGGAGAGTGAGACAAGGGAAAAGGATACCATAATGACTCCCCTCGATTCTATTCGATACTACAAAACCTTCCTTAGGGCCGCCATGATGTCCATGGAGCCCCAAACCGGTCATGTGAAAGCATGGGTGGGAGGAGTCAACTATAAGCATTTTCAGTATGACAATGTGATACAGGGAGCGAGACAGGCAGGTTCCACATTCAAACCCTTCGTCTATGCGGCTGCGATAGATCAACTGCGCCTTTCGCCCTGTGATGCATTGCCCGACAGTCAATACTGCATTGAAGCAAACAAGCATGGGAACCCCGAACCCTGGTGTCCAAAGAATTCAAATGGGAAATATTCGGGCAATATGTACACCCTGAAATATGCACTGGCCAATTCGGTTAATACCGTGACGGCACAACTGATTGACCGAATCGGACCCAAACCGGTAGTATCGATCGTTAAAAAACTGGGTTTAACCAGGGAGATCCTGGAAGTTCCTTCAATTGCCTTGGGTACGCCAGACTTCAACGTCTATGAGATGGTTGGCGCATACGGCACGTTTGCAAATCAAGGCGTATATGTAAAACCGGTGATGGTGACGCGTATAGAAGATAAAAATGGCACGGTGTTATACGAATATGTCCCGGAAACCAGGGACGTGCTCAATAAAGATGTTGCCTATGCTATGGTTAATCTAATGGAAGGGGTAACTCAAAGCGGATCCGGGATGAGGCTACGTCATAGCAGCCTAAAAGAACAAACCGTCTACAAAGAAATTATTACCGGGTATCCTTATGGATTCACCAATCCCATTGCAGGTAAGACCGGGACCACTCAAAACCAAAGCGACGGGTGGTTCATGGGAATGGTTCCCAACCTCGTGACCGGGGTATGGGTAGGCGGAGAAGAGCGGGCCACGCATTTTAAAAGCCTGGTTTATGGACAGGGTGCCTCAATGGCCCTTCCGATATGGGGTCTGTATATGAAAATGAATTATACCGATGATGATCTCGGCATTTCTCAGGGTGAGTTCGATAAACCGGAAAATCTATCTATCAATGTGGATTGCAAAAAGATTCAGGAGGATATTGAAAATCTACCCGATCTTGAAGACGACCTCGATGATCTGGACTTCTAAGTACTTCTGATCCAAAAGAACTCAACTGTTTTTTACCATCGCAAATTCACGCTAATAGTGTAAATTAGTGCTAAGACTTCAAAGGGTTCTCTTTTGAAGTAGAATCTAAATTATATGATTAGAAAAACAGTGGCCGATGCACAAGAAGCACTTCGTGGAGTGCAGGATGGCATGACCTTTATGCTAGGGGGCTTCGGACTTTGTGGGATACCGGAAAATGCGATAGCCGAGCTGGTGCAACTCGGAATAAAAGATATCACCTGTATCAGCAATAATGCTGGCGTTGATGATTTTGGACTTGGTCTGCTTTTACAGAAAAAACAAATCCGTAAAATGATCTCTTCTTATGTAGGAGAGAACGACGAGTTCGAAAGACAGATGCTCAGTGGCGAGCTCGATGTAGAATTGACCCCCCAGGGAACACTTGCAGAGAAATGCAGGGCCGCACAGGCTGGCTTTCCGGCATTTTACACCCCGGCCGGCTACGGCACGGAGGTGGCCGAGGGTAAGGAAACCAGGGAGTTTAATGGTAAAATGTATGTATTGGAATATGCATACAAATCGGATTTTTCATTTGTTAAGGCCTGGAAGGGCGATGAAGCAGGAAATCTGGTGTTCAAGGGTACGGCAAGGAATTTCAATCCATGCATGTGCGGAGCTTCTGATATAACCGTTGCTGAGGTCGAGGAACTGCTTCCTGCCGGTAGTCTCGATCCGAATGAGATTCACATTCCCGGGATTTTCATACAAAGGATATTTCAGGGAACCCTCTATGAAAAGCGAATTGAACAACGGACGGTAAGAAAACGAGACTGATGCTAGACAAGAACGGAATTGCAAAAAGAATAGCCCGGGAAGTTAAAGATGGCTACTATGTAAACCTTGGAATAGGCATTCCTACCCTGGTGGCCAACTTTGTACGATCGGATATAAGTGTCGAATTTCAAAGCGAGAATGGAGTGCTGGGCATGGGCCCTTTTCCTTATGAAGGCGAAGAAGACCCGGATATCATCAATGCAGGAAAACAAACGATCACCACCTTACCGGGTGCCTCTTTTTTCGATTCAGCCACTAGCTTTGGGATGATCCGAGGGCAACATGTCGATCTTACTATCCTTGGCGCCATGGAAGTAGCTGAAAACGGGGATATAGCCAACTGGAAGATCCCGGGTAAAATGGTTAAAGGGATGGGCGGCGCGATGGATCTCGTGGCCTCGGCCGAGAATATCATCGTAGCCATGATGCACACTAACAAAGCGGGAAAATCAAAATTGCTGAAGCGATGTACACTACCCCTCACCGGAGTCGGTTGTGTAAAGAAGATCGTGACTAATCTGGCCGTTCTCGAAGTTACCGATCAAGGTTTTAAACTATTAGAAAGGGCCCCGGGTATTAGTTTAGAAGCCATTAAGGAGGCCACCGAAGGTATATTGATCGTTCAGGACGAGGTTCCGGAAATGGAAATCTGAATATGATTTTCTCGATGAACGACACCGCTTTTGATTTTTCACCACATATTTTTAAATCTTCACAACAATCCGTTGATCGATACGTTAATATATCCTATATTTATTTTCTTGATTTTTAACCCCGTTTAACCTATAAACTCTAAATCGCTATGGAAGCCCAGATAGACCATACGCCAGTTGAAGAAGAAGTACAGATCTACAGAAATGAATTCCTAAGCGGGATCATTATGCTGGCTAAGAAACTCTTCATGCTGTAAGCAAATAAAATTTTAGAACAACACGAGCAAACTTTTGGGTTTGCTTTTTTTATGCCCTAGAATCTGGATTTCTTTTTAAAAGTCCAATGGAGATAGAATGCCAGTGGTGTTAGACTGCCCAATAAAAGAACGAAATCTTTTAGTATTTTTCGGCAAAGGAATCAACGTGGATCTGAACCTTTTGAAATGCACAACCGAATTGCTCGATGTATTGTTGGAGATTTCAAGATCAACTTTTATAGATGCTTTTCAACACCTCAACGACCCCAATGACTTTCAGGCCTATCTTGAGGAAGCTTTCGATCGTGAGAAGATCGAGAATGAACTGAAAAATCAGAGTATCTATTATTATTTGGTTTATAGCCATGCTACCCCCGTTGGATATTTCAAGCTTAATGCCGCGACCGCTCAAACGGATATATCGGACCCCGAATCCCTCGAGATAGAACGCATATATGTGCGGAAAGAGTACCAGGGTAAGAAAATGGGAAACTGGATGATTAGCCAAATCATCGACACGGCGAGTAAAGCAGGCATTAACTACCTCTGGTTAGGGGTTTGGGAAGAAAACAGGGATGCGATCCGATTTTACCAAAGCCTTGATTTTCATAAGTTCAAAGAACATCCCTACTATATTGGAAAAGATAAACAGACCGATTGGTTAATGCGCTTGGATATCCCTAAATTGTAGCGTTTAAAAAGATCGTTATGACCATCAAGAACCTGTTTGTATACTTGAATATCTTACTTATTTCGCTGTCCGGATATTCTCAATCTATTTATTTTCCGAATCGAAATGCCAAATGGGAAGTACGCACTCCCCAAGAATTCAATATTGATAGAGAACAACTTGATCTTGCAGTACAATTCGCCCTGGAAAATGAATATTCAGGATCCAGAGACCTGCGGATAGCTATCCTGAAAGGTTTTGCCCGAGAACCATTTCATGAGATACTCGGTCCTACTAAAAAACGTGGAGGTCCGGCTGGGATGATACTCAAAAACGGTTATCTGATCGGCAGCTGGGGAGATATTCACCGGGTCGATATGACCTTTAGCGTCACCAAGAGCTTTCTCTCTACTGTAGCAGGTCTGGCGGCCGACCGGAGGCTGATCAACAGTACAAATGACTTGCTGGCCGATTATATCTGGGACGGTACCTTTCAGGGGCCGCACAACAGCCAGATCCGTTGGAAACACTTATTGCAACAAAACTCAGATTGGTCTGGTGAACTTTGGGGGATAAAAGACTGGGCCGACAGACCACCGCGCGAGGGAAGCCTGGACGATTGGAAATTCAGGGAATTACGAAGCCCGGGGACGGTCATGGAATACAACGATGTGAGGGTGAATGTTCTGGCATATTCGCTTACCCATGTATGGCGCAATCCGCTGCCAAAAGTGCTTAAAGAACATCTAATGGACCCCATTGGGGCATCTTCCACCTGGCGATGGTTTGGATATGATCATGCCTGGACGGAAGTAGACGGGATTCAGATGAAGTCCGTTACCGGCGGAGGACATTCCGGCGCCGGGATATTCATCAGTGCGGAGGATATGGCTAGATTTGGTCTTTTGTTTATGAATGACGGGCGTTGGAATGCCCGGGAAATCATCAGCAAAAAATGGATCGCAGAGGCGCTAACTTCTTCGGAACCTAACGTGAATTACGGATTTATGTGGTGGTTGAACACGCCCGGGGACGATCGTTGGGAAGGAGTGCCCGACAATCTTTTTTCAGCACAGGGATTTGGAGGGAACTATATCGTTGTCGACAGGCAGAAGCAACTTGTGGTAATAACCCGCTGGATGGAGCCTGGAAAGATGGCCGACTTTCTAAGACTGCTGTATCGGGCTATGGATTAGATCTTCCCAAGTATCTCTGTTGCTCTTAGTAAAGTATCTTCGGTCTTGGCAAAACAGAATCTCAAATACTGGTGGTCTTGCTGATCTTTGTTAAACACAGAAATAGGTATACTGGCAATACCCTTTTCGACCGTAAGTCGTTTGGCAAAGGCCACATCCCCTTCGTCTGTTAGTTCGGAGAAATCCAACAATTGGAAATAGGTGCCTTGTGAAGCCTTGAATTTGAATCTTGACCCCTGAAGTCCTGAGAGGAAAAGATCGCGTTTTTCTTCAAAAAACGGCCCCAGGTCCAAATAATGATCCGGATTTTTCAGGTACGAAGCCAATGCTCTTTGTAACGGATGATTGGCACAGAACACGTTGAATTCGTGAATTCTGCGGAATTCTTTCATGAGGTAATCAGGGGCGGCGCAATAGCCCATTTTCCATCCGGTTACGTGAAAAGTCTTACCAAAAGACGCGCATATAAGACTTCTGGAAGCCAGATCTTCAAATCTGGAAGCGCTTTCGTGTCTGCCATTGCCGAAAACGATATGTTCATAAACTTCATCGCTGAGCACAAGTATGTTCGTGTTTTTCAAGGATTGCTCCAAAGTCCTCATATCTTCTGTGCTGAAGGTTACGCCACTCGGATTATGAGGTGTATTGATAATTACCATCCTTGTCCTCTCACTGATGGCTTTCTTGAACAACGCCCAGTTCACTCTATGATCATGCGGATCCATTTGAACTAGGACAGGAATTCCTCCCTGTGCTATTATCGCCGGTTCATAGCAGTCATAGGCTGGTTTCAATACAATGACCTCATCGCCAGGCCAAACAAATGCAGCTACAGCCGTATAAATAGCCTGGGTGGCACCCGCCGTGATCGTTATCTCCGTATCGGGATGATATCGCCTGGAGTAAAGGCTAAGAATTTTTTCTGAAATGACCTCCCTTAGCGAGTAAATTCCACTCAAAGGCGCGTATTGATTATAACCATCCCTCATCGCTTTAGCGGCCAATTCCAGTAATTTTTGATCAGGATCAAAATTGGGAAAGCCCTGGGATAAGTTGATGGCTCCATATTCCTTAGCCATGACACTCATCGTGGTAAAAATGGATTCCGGCAATTCGGGAAGCTTGGGACGTATGGAAGAAGCGAATGACGACATAATAAATAATATATCGTAAATGTAGGAAATTTGGTCTGGCAACCGCCCTTTGAAAATTGCGACCTAAAAAAAAGGTCCTGTCAGTCAAGGCAGGACCCGGTTAGAACGATATGTAGTTTGTGCTTATCCTTTAGAGGTAGCCATCAGGTATTCACGGTTCATCCGTGCGATATTTTCCAACGAAATACCTTTTGGGCATTCAACCTCGCAGGCACCGGTATTGGTGCAATTTCCAAATCCTTCCAAATCCATCTGACGCACCATATTTTGAACCCGTTCTGTCGCTTCTACTCTACCCTGAGGTAATAGAGCAAATTGAGCAACTTTGGCCGAAGTAAACAACATGGCACTTGCATTTTTACAAGCTGCCACACAAGCCCCGCATCCGATGCAGGTGGCAGCATCCATGGCTTCGTCGGCTTTGTGCTTATCGATCGGAATGGCATTGGCATCAACCGTATTTCCAGAGGTATTGACGGAAATATATCCGCCCGCCTGGTGTATCCTGTCAAAGGCAGTTCGGTCTATGATCAGATCTTTGATCACGGGGAAGGCCTTTGCCCTGAAAGGTTCTATAACGATAGTGTCGCCGTCTTTGAATTTCCTCATATGAAGCTGGCAGGCGGTAATAAGGCGATCTGGCCCGTGTGGTTCTCCATTGATCATCAATGAACATGAGCCACAGATTCCTTCCCTGCAGTCATGATCAAACGCTATGGGTTCTTCCCCTTTATTGATGAGCGATTCGTTCAGTACGTCGAGCATTTCGAGGAAAGACATATCCGATTCCACCCCGCTGATGGAATAGTCTACCATTTTACCTTTAGAACCCGCATTCTGCTGGCGCCATATTTTCAATTGTAGGTTCATATCCTTTCTTTTTCTAATATATTTTTATAGTCCTGACGGGCCTGCTTATTTATAGCTTCTTGTTTTAACTTCAATGTTCTCATAGATGAGCTCTTCCTTGTGCAAAACAGCATTCTTGGGCTCCCCTTTATACTCCCATGCTGCAACGTATTTATAATTCTCATCATCCCTGAGCGCTTCACCTTCCGGAGTTTGGTATTCTTCTCTAAAATGTCCGCCGCAGGATTCATTCCTCTGTAAGGCGTCTTTGGCAAATAGTTCTCCCAGTTCCAGGAAATCCGCAACGCGCCCGGCCTTCTCCAGTTCTGTATTCATGCCTTCCTTACTTCCGGGAATTTTCACATTTTCCCAGAAATCTTTTCTCAAAGCCGTGATTTCGGCAATAGCACTTTTAAGATCTTCTGCATTGCGCGACATACCGCATTTATTCCACATAATCTTACCTAATTTTTTATGATAATAATCTACAGGATGCTTGCCACTGCCGCTCATAAGCCTATCAATGCGCTCATTTATTCCATTCTCTACCGCTTCAAATTCCGGAGAATCGGTAGAAATAGGGCCGGTCTGAATATCGTCGGATAAATAATCGCCAATAGTATAGGGGAGTACAAAATAACCATCGGCTAATCCTTGCATCAAGGCCGAAGCCCCTAAACGGTTTGCGCCATGGTCGCTGAAATTAGCCTCACCGGCAGAATAACATCCCGGAATGGTGGTCTGAAGATTATAGTCTACCCAGAGACCTCCCATGGTATAATGCACCGCCGGATAAATCATCATCGGTGTTTTGTAAGGGTTCTCATCCACGATCTTTTCGTACATCTGGAAGAGGTTACCATACTTAGCGGCGACAATTTCTTCTCCTAGCCTCGTGATAGTGTTTTTGTCCGAGTTCTTTATACCCGAGGTCAGCGCCTTCTCTTTTCCATATCTTTCAATAGCAGAGGCGAAATCAAGATAAACGGCTTCCCCGGTCTTGTTGACCCCAAAGCCTGCATCACATCGTTCTTTGGCGGCACGAGACGCCACGTCCCTGGGCACCAGATTACCAAAAGCAGGGTAGCGCCTTTCTAGGAAATAGTCGCGGTCTTCTTCTTTTAATTCTGTGGGTTTTAACTTGCCTTCCCTTATATTCTGGGCATCTTCCAGCCGTTTGGGTACCCAGATACGCCCATCATTCCTAAGGGATTCGGACATGAGGGTTAGCTTGGATTGATGATCTCCAGAGACCGGTATACAGGTTGGGTGAATTTGAGTAAAACATGGATTGGCGAAAAAAGCGCCGCGTCTATGTGCACGCCAGGCTGCGGTTACATTACAACCCATAGCCATCGTTGAAAGATAGAATACATTTCCATATCCACCTGTAGCTAAGACCACTGCATGGGCAGCATGCCTTTCGATCTCCCCACTGACGAGGTCGCGGGCTATAATACCGCGCGCCTTTCCGTCAATAAGAACAAGATCCAGCATTTCATGACGGGTATACGATTTTATTTTTCCCCTTTGTATCTGCCGATTCATCGCCCCGTAAGCACCGAGCAATAATTGCTGCCCCGTTTGTCCTTTGGCATAAAAGGTTCGGGAAACCAGGACACCTCCAAACGATCGATTGTCTAGTAGGCCTCCATATTCTCGAGCAAAAGGAACCCCCTGGGCAACGCATTGATCTATAATATTTCCTGATACTTCTGCCAGCCTGTAAACATTGGCTTCCCTCGAACGATAATCCCCTCCTTTGATCGTATCGTAGAAAAGGCGGTAGTCACTATCTCCATCGCCCTGGTAATTCTTAGAAGCATTAATGCCTCCCTGAGCCGCGATAGAATGTGCCCGCCTGGGAGAATCCTGATAACAGAAGGTTTTAACGTTATATCCCAATTCCGCAAGCGTGGCTGCGGACGAAGCACCGGCAAGGCCTGTACCCACGATGATCACATTAATATTGCGTTTATTGGCGGGGTTGACGAGATCAATCTCATTTTTGTGCTTGGTCCACTTTTCGGCCAGGGGCCCTGTGGGTATTTTTGAATCCAGAACATTCATAACTAGTGTGTTAACGGATTAAGATGATGATATAATGCTATAAAAACGAAACCCAAAGGAACAATCAGGGCATAGATTTTTGTAAACTTTTTGATGTTGGGCGTATACTTGTTGTTGAGGCCCATACTTTGGAAAGATGAGGCAAAGCCGTGCCATAAATGCATGGAAAGCAAAGCAAAAGACACGACATAAATCACGGTCCTCCAGATAGGCTCGAATTTTTCCACGGTTTCAGCATAATATCTGGTCGGGTCCTGAGGATTAACCTCTACATATTTGTAGGCCATTTCATGGATCCAGAAATCATAGAAATGCAAGCCTAAGAAAGCGAGGACCACCAATCCTGTGATGATCATATTTCTGGAGACCCAGGAGGCATTGGCGCTACCTTTAAACTGAGCATACTTTACCGCTCTCGCCCTGTTATTCTGAAGCTCCAAAACGATTCCCATTACGAAATGAACTACAACCCCTGCAATAAGGATCGGCTGCATTAGGTACTGTACGAGTGGATTATAGCCCATAAAGTGGGACCACTGATTAAATGTTTCCGGACTGATAACCGAGGAAAGGTTGATCGAAAGGTGAAGGAGTAGGAAAAGAACTAAAAAAAGGCCAGAAAGTGCCATTACCACTTTGCGGGCAATGGACGATTTTATCAGTGCACTCATACCATTGAATTTAACTGCGCTAATTTACGCTACAGGCCAATTATTAACAAACTTAGGGCGCTTTAATATTCAGTATTTAGACTGATTATAAGGAATAAAATCGGGCTGTTTAATTTTTTGAATTGTACAGGCCTAATTCCTGGTATCTTCTTAAACAAAAAATACGCTAATAATCTAGGTTTCACCAGTCTAAATATGAGCAGAACTTCTGACGTATTGTTATTTTAGCGATATTAGAGACCATTATCCTACCTGACTATCGATTATGAATATCGGACTTCTATCGGTTAGCCTGAATGTATACTCCACCAAAAGAATTGCGGAGGAAGCACAAAATTGCGGTCATTATATCGAATTGATCGATCATACCAAGTGTACGGTGAAACTCCGATCGGGCAGTCCTCAGATCTATTTGGGGGATGAAAGTATCACCGATGATTTTGATGCCATCATCCCAAGGATCGGGACGAATGTTACCCGTCATGGGGCTGCGATAGTGAAGCAATTTGAAATGAACGGTATTTTCAGCACGGCCAGATCGTTGGGGATCACCCGGGCCAGGAACAAGGTCCGTACATTGCAGATCATGGCAAAAAAGGGTATTCCAATTCCGGAAACGCTTTTCTCGATCAACCCTGACAATATTGAAGAACAGATCAAGATGCTCGGAGGTACCCCGGTTATTATTAAGTTGCAGGAAGGGACTCAGGGTATAGGTGTAATTCTGGCTGAAACCCAAAAATCGGCCAAATCCATTTTGGATACTTTCTACAAAATGGACACCAGTGTGCTGATGCAGGAATACATCGAAGAGGCCAATGGAGAAGATATCAGGATTATCGTTGTTGGAAATAAGGTGGTCGCAAGCATGAAGCGGTCGAGTGCACTGGAAGAATTTCGTTCGAATGTTCACCGGGGTGCCGAGACCATGGCCATAATCCCTACCCCTGAAGAGCAGGCCATCGCAACCGACGCGGTAAAATACCTGGGATTAGGAGTTGCCGGTGTGGATCTTATACGGTCTAACCGGGGCCCTTTGCTCATTGAGGTAAATGCATCTCCCGGTCTAAGAGGTATAGAGGAGGCTACAGGGATCAATGTCGCCAGGGAGATCGTAAAATACGTTGAGCTCAAGGGACATCGCCATAAAAAACAAAGATACTATCAGTAGGCAGGCCATTCCATCCTAATTACAGAAATATTTTATAGATAACTCAACCACCATTTATCTCTGTTCTCAGATTTATACCGGTTATACCATGCACATACGGGGTATAATCCCAGAATTATTCCGATCCATACCAGATAAACCACCCATAGATCAAAACCGTAGCCCTGAAGTTCTGTTTGCAAGTTGATCCAAATGTCGATAACCATATCCGATGCGTTAAAGCCTGTGGCTACCGCCGCGATCAATGCCAGCAAATGGATGACGTAAAGATGCACCACATAGAAGAACATCGGGACCCTCCCGATAATCACCAATGGCTCAGAGAACCAACCCTTCCACTTTTCAGCAAGGGCGAGAAAGATTATTGAAGGTCCGAGAGTGACCAACAGGAAGAGCAGTGATGGCGGGTATTTGGTGACATTCAAGAAGGACATTATCGTAAATGAAAGATTCTCCTGAAGACTCCATGGAGAGAGGTCTCCATAGATATTCAGAGAGCGTAAGACCAGGAATAGCAAGGTCATCCCCATGCCGATCTGCCAGAGCCGTTTGATCCTGAAGGTGGGTAAAACGTCGGGTTTGTAGAGGGCGCCAAAATAGTATCCTAGAGGCATTACAAATATCCAGGGTATCGCCGGATACGCTACCAGCACAGTACTGCTTCCCATGGGAAAAATTCCAAAGACGTGCAGCACCCGCCAGATACTTTCACCTATTCCTGTTGCCGGGGTGAAAGGATCGCCTGTAGTGTGAATATCGAAAAGATTATGGGTGAGCACCACGATCACTGCCAGCGCGAGTCCAACTTTTCTGGGCAAATAAATGTAGGCCGCCAGGAATATCATCCCGAGCCCCAGTACCCAAATCACCTGTAGCATAATGATGCTAAAATCCAGCTTGAATGCCCAGGCCAGTTTAATGAGGGTGAATTCGGCAAATATTAACCAAATTCCCCGTTTCAGTAACCATTTGCACAGGAACTTTTTGTCCCGTCGGCGACCGACGAAGAAAGCAGAAGTACCTGCCAGAAAAACAAATACCGGCGCACAAAAATGCGTGACAAAACGAGTAAAAAATAAAGCGACATTAGTCTGCTCCAGGTCCGTGGGGTCGAAATAAAAGGCATCTTTGTGAAAATAATCGCGAATATGGTCCAGGGCCATAATCACCATGACCAATCCCCTCAACATATCGATAGAACTGATCCGTTTTCCCCTTGGTGTTTTTAATGTCATTCTGGTTGGTTTGGCGGATTATCAAAATCTATTGGCCCATATCGTCTAATTGGATCCCCAGTGCTTTGGTAGAAAGCTGAACTTCGATAAGCGACAGGATCAACGACAGCATCAGTGCCATCAAACTGATCCCGAAGGCCATATTGGCCCAAAAGGTAAATCCCACATAGATCAGGAACATGGTAATGGCGCTGAATAGAAAGCTCAGGATCGCCACTGCCTGCATATTCTTTATAATGGACAGTCTTTTCTGCAGTTGTTTTACCTGAAGGTCAAGTTTTTTGGAATGTGTTTCCACATACTGTTTGTGCAGTTGTCTTATAAGGGCAGCAATGGCCAGATAACGAGCATTGTATGCCAGCATGCTCAGTGAAATTGCCGGGAATAAAAGGGCAGGAATGGTTAAAGAGAGTTCCATAGAATTTAATTTTTTGAGGACGGGGTTTGGCTAAAAAAGCACACTAGTCCTTAATAATAATTCGTTTAACTTCTGATGACCCATTCCCGCTGATCTCAACCTCATACTTTCCGGGGGGCAGGTAGGTTTTACCATTTTTTGCAGTGGTCAGCCTTCGTTTATATTTCTTTAAATAATCTGATTTACCCTTTTTGGAAAAGGCCATATCGTACGATAGGACATTAATGCCACGTACGGCATCCACTTCAGCGTCACTGACTACAATCCCCTGGAGAGTACGAACTTCTGCCCTGTAACTTCCCGGCTTGCTGGAAAAAAAGGAAATATCCAAACCAGGTGTATTCGGTTCAGTCCAGGCCGTTGAAGGATTGCCCCAGTCATCAGAATGTTCGATAGTATCCATTTCGAAAACGGTTAGTGAGGAATTTCTGATGTTTTCATTTATCTTTTGCAGGATCGAAATGTCGGCCTGGTAGATACTTCGCCCATGGGTCCCGGCGACCAAATGTTTAGCCTTATCCTGGATCACCAGGTCGTGAATAGCAACATTCGGGATGCCGTTCTGAAAACTCTCCCATTGTTGGCCGCCGTTGAAACTCACATAGAGACCGTTATCGGTTCCGACAAACAACAGGTCCTCCGACTGTCCATCTTCGGCAAGTGCATTAACCGGAGCATCAGGGATATTTGAAGAAATATCTGTCCAGGTCTTTCCGCCGTCATCACTTCTGAAGACATAGGCCGTAAAATCGTCATTGCGATATCCGTTCAGACTTACGAAAACACGATGAGCATCGTGTCTGGAAGCCAATACTTCAGAGATCCATAAAGAATCCGGAAGATTGTTCGAAACAATAGTCCACGAAGCACCGGAGTTGTCGGTACGTTGCACAAGTCCATCGTCTGTTCCAACATAGATCAACCCAAATTTCAGCGGTGACTCTGATATGGACGTAATAGTTCCATAGGCCACGTTACCTTTTTTGGGCCCCTGGGTGAGGTCCCCTGAAATCGATGCCCAACTATCGCCCTGGTTCATAGATCGGTGCAATACATTACTTCCCAGGTAGAGGATATCCTGGTTGTGCGGGGAAAGTAACACAGGCGTTTGCCAATTAAATCGGAATGCTTCTGTTCCTAGATCATGTCTGGGTTGGATTTTTGTTTGCGAATCTTCACTGAGGTCGATCCGGTAATAGTTGCCGAATTGGAAACCTGTGTAGACGAGCTGATGGTTGGTTCGATCTATGTGCACCTGCATTCCATCTCCTCCGAGGATCATTTTCCACGGATAATGACCAGTCTGATGCCAGCGGGCATTCTCCTTCGCATTGTGAGGGCCCATCCATACTCCATTGTCCTGAAGCCCGCCATAAACATGGTAAGGTTCCTGGTAGTCCACATTGATGGCATAGAACTGACCAACTGCCGGGGCATTGTTTTTTATCCAGTGTTCACCCTGGTCGTAGGTAATGTTCACACCCCCGTCATTGCCGTTGATGAGGTGACGGGTATTTTTAGGATTGATCCACAAGGCATGGTGGTCTGCGTGGACATTTTCCCCGCTGATATCCTGAAAGTTTTTACCTCCATCCTCAGATTTCAGGATAGGAACTCCTGCGATGTAGATCCTGTCTTTATTGGAAGGGTCTACCCTGATCTGCCCGAAATAATATCCATAGCTATAATAAAGATCATCGATATAACCCTCGTTCATTTTTGTCCAGGATTCACCCCCGTCTTCGCTGCGATACACTTCGGCACCGATGACAGGAAACTCAAAGAGCAGGGAATTTGCGTTGTCGAGGTAGTCGCCGATATCTTTGGGCTGGATGGTTCCCACACGAACCATTTCCTTCACTACCGAAGCCGTGTATTTCTCAGGAAAATTTTTGTCCCTTAAAAATTTCTCCAACTCATCATCATTTAGCTGATCCAGGGTAGCAGCTGTCATTTTATCAAGCTGCTCTTTGCTGAGTTTGCCAGTGGTTTCGGTTTTTGGACGAGCCTTTTCACGGCGGTATTGATTATCATGAACAGCATAGATGATTTGGTCATTAAAAACGGACAGCCCTATTCGGCCAACGCCTTCACCGGTGGGAAAACCACTTTCCTCTACATTCAATTTCTTCCAACTCCTGCCGCCGTCGGTGCTCTTGTATATACCCGAATTTTTTCCATTCCCTTTAAAATGCCATGCCTTTCGGTCTTTTTCCCATGAAGTAGCGTATTGAATGCTAAAATCGCCCGGCACCGAGGCAAGATCTATAATCCCGGTCTGATCGTCTATGAACAGCACCCGATCCCAGCTTTGGCCACCATCCGTAGTCTTGTATACCCCTCTTTCTTCATTAGGTGTATATAGGTGCCCGGCAACCCCCACCAGAACTTCATCGGGGTTTTCTGGATTGATGAGGATACGTCCGATATGATGAGAATCCGTAAGCCCCATTTGTTGCCAGTGCTTTCCTTTGTCGGTCGATTTTAATATACCGATACCGGCGTAAGAAGAACGTGAGGCGTTGCTCTCCCCGGTCCCGGCCCATATGGTGCCGCTTGGCCAGTGTACAGCGATGTCTCCGAGATTCTGTGTGGCTGTAGAATCCATAACCGGCACAAAACTGGTTCCATTATTCTCGGTATACCATAAGCCACCTGATGCATAGGCTACGTAGAATTCCTCGGGATGATCAGGATTAACATCCAGGTCGACCACCCGGCCACTCATTATAGTCGGGCCGATATTTTTAAATCGTATGTTATTTACAGGAGATCGCTCTTGCATTTCTCTTTTTTGAGCCAAAGATTCCTGTAGGTTATGACCAGATGTTGAATCTGTCTGGGACCAGCTTTGTGAAGAACCCAAGAAAAGGAAGACGACGAGTATTCTAATAATCATAAATAAGCACTTAGTTCAGCGAATGTATGAATTTACCATACCTATGACAAGAGGAAAACCGCGGTCTATTATTTTTGATCTGAACGGGGGAATCCCTAATTTTGATCAATCCTTCCAAATAACTTATGAAATACGAACCGATTGCTTCCCGACTATTTGTCAAGAACCGTAAAAAATTTATCAAGCAGATGAAACCTGGCGCGATTGCGGTTTTCAATTCCAACGATGTATATCCCATAAGTGCAGACAGTACCATGCCGTTCGAGCAACACAGGGATATTTTTTACCTCTCCGGTGTTGATCAGGAAGAATCCATTCTATTGCTGTTCCCTTCTTCCATAAAGGATAAACATCGTGAAGTACTTTTTGTACGAGAGACAAATGCTCATATAGCGATCTGGGAAGGAGAAAAACTGACAAAAGAAAAAGCTACGGAAGTATCGGGCATAGCATCGGTTTATTGGTTGTCCGAGTTCAACAAGGTCTTTTTTGATCTGATGACAGAGGCAGATACCGTCTATTTCAATACCAATGAACACTACAGGCAATCCTCTGAGACCCAAACCCGCGAAGCGCGTTTTATCGAGAAGTGTAAAAAAGATTTCCCAGCCCATCAATATGCCAAGAGCAATCCTATATTGCAGGATATCAGGGGAGTTAAAGAAGCAGAAGAGATCGAGCTGATGCAAAAAGCATGTAATATCACCGAAAAAGGATTCAGACGGGTGTTGTCGTTTATAAAACCCGGTGTGATGGAGTACGAACTCGAGGCAGAATACCTGCACGAGTTTATAAGGAATCGATCGAGAGGCTTTGCTTATACGCCGATTATCGCCTCGGGAAACAATGCCAATGTACTGCACTATATTGAAAACAACCAACCCTGCCAGGATGGAGATCTTGTCCTGATGGATGTGGGAGCGGAATATGCCAATTACTCCAGCGATATGACCCGTACCATTCCGGTCAACGGAAGGTTTACCGACCGTCAGAAAAAGGTCTATGAAGCTGTTCTAAAGGTAAAAAATGAGGCGACCGATTTACTGGTGCCCGGGACCCTGTGGGAAGATTATCATAAGGAAGTGGGTAATATCATGACCTCTGAACTCTTAGGCCTTGGCCTGCTGGACAAGGCTGATGTACAGAAGGAGGACCCTGACTGGCCGGCTTATAAAAAATACTTTATGCATGGAACGAGCCATCATATAGGTTTGGATACCCACGATTATGGGGCGCTTAAAACCCCGATGAAGGCAAACATGGTCTTCACCGTGGAACCGGGCATATATATTCCCGATGAAAAAATGGGAATTCGGCTCGAGGATGATGTGGTGATCCAGGCGTCTGGTGCTCCGCTGAATCTTATGAAGAATATCCCCATAGAGGTCGATGAAATAGAAACGGTGATGAATACCAAATGATGTAGATCTTTTGAAAACCTCTAATTCCGGCCTATTCGTTATGGCTCTTATTTCCGCGTATTAGCAAAAGGAATAAGAATACCGCTACAGAAGGCAATACCCAACCCAACTTATATCCGCTCAAAGGGATCCATGCCCACCAGCTCATCTCCAGTCCGAGAGATCCAAGGAAATCTGGAATACTGAAAATAATGGTGGTGAAGACCACGGCCTTGAAAACCAATGGAGAAGTATAACTACGTGGAAGTACATTAAGCAGGATCAGAATAATAGTGATCGGGTAAATAAACATCAAGGCAGGCAAGGCAATAGCTATGATATATCCAACCTCGAATTGACCCATCAGAATACCCAGAAAACATCCCAGTAGTGCAGTGACCAGGTAGGCGTACCGCCTATTGGGGTAGCGCGACTTTACGAAGTCTGCAGCTCCGGTTACAATACCGACGGCAGTGGTAAAACAGGCTAGGCTCACCAGCAGGCTGAGGAAGAGATTGGCAGAATTACCAAGGGTAGCTTTACTGATGCCGCTCAACAATTCGGTACGGCTGATATCTTCTGAAAACATTCCATGAAAGAGAGCTCCGGTCAGAATCAAAGAGCCATATACAAAGAGGAGACCCATCCCGGCAAGCCATCCCGCTCTGGCGATTATCCTTCTTTTGGTCGAAAAAGACATTGCCTTCTCTTTGATATTGATCGAAATTATAATCACCCCTCCTACCACCACAGCACCGATAGCATCGAATGTCTGATATCCTTCGAGGATCCCGCTTGAAATGGGATTTGAAAACCCGGAAGCATCAAACTCGAAAGGAAAACGAAAGAACGAAACCCCGATTATACCCAGTAGCACCAATAATAAGGCAGGGGAAAGAAATTTACCGATCACATCGAGGATCCAACCACGGTTAAGCACGAATAAAAGGACCAACAAAAAGTAAACAATGCTGGTGGCTAAAGCAGGGGCGTCCAGTAAGGGTGCTACTCCCATCTCGTGGGTTACGGCTGCTGTTCTGGGCGAAGGAAGGCTTATCGAAATCGCATAGACCAGGTAGCAATAAACCCTGCTGAATCCTGGGGATACCATGTTGGCAAAATCGAACATAGTACCCTGCAGCCTTGCGTGTGCCAAAATTCCCAATATGGGAATCAAAACGGCAGAGAGGCAAAATCCAAGACCTACCAGCCACCATGATCCGGCAGCGGTATAACCCAGCAGTGGCGGCAGGATCAGATTGCCTGCCCCAAAAAAAAGCGAGAACAGTGCAAGAGCCGTCAGGAGTATTTCACGCGTACGGTTCACGGATGCCAAGATAGGACAAAATAAATCTGACGCAAACACTGTAGTTCATCGATATATGCTTACCGTTGATCGAAAAAAAAGGATTTCGTCGATTTAGTAGAGATTTTCTCTGCCCGTACCCAATAAAATGAGTACGGAGGACGTTGAGATATAAAGAAGTTCTCAGATCTTATTATCAAACGAATAATCAACTATAAGTATGCGTACAGCGGCACTCCAATCCCGCTTAAAACTTGCCTAAAACCTACATTATGAAAAAAATATTCTGCAATATTTTTGGGCACCACTACTCCGTTTCAAAAAGAGTTACTTCCCATATCAAAGAGTATAAGTGTGTGCACTGTGGAAAACAAGTAACAACAGATGTCAGTGGTAACCTATCTGCGTTGACTCCACAACTCCGGGAAATCAATGATACTTTGGAACTTATCTACCAAAAAAGACACCGAGCGGATCAGCAGGTAGCCTAAAGCTTATGTAAAAGCATTCCAGCCTTGTGCTGTCAAAGGAATTTTAGAGTTATTCCTGGAAATTAAGTGCGTCCCTTCATTCTTATCTGTTATGTGCCCCAAGACAGTAAGATTGGGATTACCTTTTATTTTCAGGAATTCTTTTTGGTCTATGGTAAACAATAATTCGTAGTCTTCCCCACCGCTTAGAGCTACAAGCGTACTATCTAATCGGAACTCCTCACAAGCCGATATCACCGTAGGATCCAACGGAATCTTGTCTTCATAAAGATTGCAGCCAACATCGCTATTCTGGCATAGATGAAGGATCTCTGAGGACAGCCCGTCGCTTATATCGATCATGGAAGTGGGCTGTACTTCAAGCTTTTCCAATAACTCTATGATGTCTTTACGAGCCTCCGGTTTCAACTGCCGCTCTACCAGGTAGGTATAGGAGGCGAGATCTGGCTGGTTTTGAGGATTGACCTTGAACACCTCGTTTTCGCGTTCTAAAACCTGCAATCCCATATAGGCTCCTCCCAGATCGCCGGTTACGACTAAAAGATCATTGGGTTTAGCTCCACTGCGCATTACGATCTTATCTTTTTTAGCCGCACCAATGGCGGTAATGCTCAAAAGCAGCCCTTTATTGGAAGAGGTTGTATCGCCTCCAACGAGATCCACCCCATAGATCTTGCATGCCAAAGCGATCCCTTCATAGAGTTCTTCAAGAGCTTCGAGCGGAAAGCGGTTTGAAACGGCTAACGAAACCGTAATCTGTGTCGCGATGGCATTCATGGCATAGATATCGGAAAGATTCACCATAACAGCTTTATACCCTAAATGTTTTAATGGTGTATAGCTGAGATTGAAATGTACCCCTTCAATAAGCAGGTCGGTGGTGATCAGCGTCTGTGCATCTCCAAAGTCGAGTACGGCCGCATCATCTCCGATACCCACAACGGTTGATTTATTGAGGATGGGGAAATCCCTGGTGAGATGATCGATAAGCGCGAATTCTCCCAATTCGCTTAAATCGGTACGGGTAGGGTTTTTGTCGTCTAGCATGCTGCAAAAATAGATAGGATCCTATATAAATCTTATCTTTAAACCGAAAAAGAATTGGCTATGAAGAAAATCGCACTCATGCTGCTTACAGCTGTTATTGCCCTGGGTTGTTCTAACGATGATTCCCCCGCACCTGATAATAGTGATGATGGCAATCCAATTTTGGGATTTACCCCCTGTACCGATGGACTGGCTGGCCAATATCCCTGTGACGGATTCGATCTGCTCGCCAGGCTCAGTCTCACAGAGATGAGTGCCGGTTCTGGCAACGATATTTGGGGCTGGACCGATCCCACTTCCGGCACTGAATATGCCCTGGTAGGCCTCGACAACGGGACTGCTTTTGTGGATATTACCGATACCGAAAACCTTATATTTTTAGGGAAACTTGCTTCGCAGACGAGTTCAAGTCCATGGAGGGATATTAAAGTATACCAGAATCATGCTTTTATAGGGTCAGAGGCTAATGGTCATGGGATGCAGGTTTTCGATCTGACTCAACTGAGAAACGTTACCAACCCGCCCCAAACCTTTGCAGCAGATATGGTATATACCGGTTTTGGCAACTCACATAATATAGTGATCAATGAAAGTAGTGGATTTGCCTATCCTGTAGGTACCAACAGGAATGATGCTTTTAACGGAGGCGTTCATTTTGTGGACATATCAGATCCATTAAACCCAACAGCCGCAGGCGGATACGGGGCCAGCGGATATACCCACGATGCCCAGGTGGTCAGCTACAGCGGACCGGATGCAGATTATGCCGGGCGGGAGATCCTTATAGGGGCGAATGAAGCGTTTATCGTCATTGTAGATGTTACAGATAAAGCAAACCCAACACCTATTAGTCAGCTGCAGTACCCCAACCTTAGATACACCCATCAGGGATGGTTTACCATAGATCAGCGTTACTTTATATTGGGGGACGAGCTCGATGAGGTAGATTTTGGATTCAATTCACGGACCCTGGTCTTCGATTTTTCCGATTTAGACAATCCTGTCTTGCATACCACCTACTCCGGTCCTACATCGGCTATTGACCACAATGGTTATGTTCTTGGGAACCGGTACTATCTTGCCAACTACACGGCCGGGATTCGTGTACTTGACCTTACAAATATCGGTTCGGGAACCCTGGAGGAAGTAGGTTTTTTCGATACCTACACGAACAATAATACGGCTGCATTTGAGGGCGTTTGGAGTCTGTATCCTTATTTTACGAGCGGCAAGATCATAATAAATGATATTAATTCCGGTTTGTTCATTATCGAAGCATCCAATTGATACTATGGAAAAAAGTACAACATATATGCTGTTATGGTTGTTGCTGTTATCGTGTTCCAGCGATGATGTGATTTCTGTCGATGCCGAACTGCCAGATGATACCCGATTTTCAGGGGAGGTGGAATGGATCAGAAATTATGGCGGCAGCGGATCTGAGGAGGCACGGTCCGTGGTAGCGACATCCGACGGGGGATTTGCCGTGTTCGGATCTACCAACAGTATGGATGGTGAACTGGCAGGTAAATCATCGGCGGTAAACGATTACTGGTTGCTCAAATTCGATGCAGGGGGGAATCTGCAGTGGCATCAAACCTACGGTGGCAGCAAAGATGATCGGGGACAGGCGCTGGTGCAGACCAGCGACGGAGGTTATGCGGTGGTTGGATATGCGATGAGTGATGACGGGGATGGCAGTCAGAATCAGGGGTTTCACGATCAATGGGTACTTAAGCTTACCTCATCTGGCGAAATCGAGTGGGAAAAAAGCTTCGGATTTGCAGGTCATGATCATGCATATGATCTTGTACAAACCGATGACGGAGGATATTTTTTTTCGGGATTTCTGGATGTGGTCGCCTCGGGAGGGGCGGGAAATACAGAAAAGGGTAATTTTCTGGCCAATCATGGTGTGGGGGAATTCTGGGGAACCAAGATCGACGCACAAGGGAACCTAGAATGGAGAAAATTCTTTGGGGGAACAAATAATGACAGGGCATATGGCCTTGTGACCTCTTCTGATGGGGGCTACATCATGACCGGATTTTCCGAAAGCGACGATAGCGATATCTCCAATACCAAGGGGAGTTATGATTATTGGGTGGTGAAAGTAGATAGTGGGGGTACATTGGTCTGGCAGCGTTCTTTTGGCGGGTCGGGCATCGATGTCTCCTATGATATCGAAAAAACTTCTGACAACGCCTATGTTGTCGTTGGACATTCCTTTAGTACGGATCAGGATATCGGTTCAAATCATGGGGAATCGGATATATGGTTGATTAAGATCAGTGAGTCTGGCGAACTCATTTGGGAAAACAGCTTCGGAGGTGCTGCATTTGAAAATGCAAACAGTGTTAAACAGACTGAAGACGGGGGATATCTTATCGCCGGAAATTCCCGCAGTAATGACCAGGATCTGGAGGAAAATTTGGGGGAAAACGATATCTGGGTCATTAAGACCGATGCTCAGGGTGCGCTCAAATGGCAAAAATCACTGGGCGGCACAGGGATAGATTTTGGCTTTGATGTCATGGAATATGGCCAAAATGGGATCCTCTTAGTGGGTCAGAGCGGCAGTCCCGATTTTAACCCTGAATCCCACAAAGGAGGTACCGATCTGGTGATCATCAAAATAAATTAATACACGCAGGGAGCCCTAAGCCCGTCTGGCATAGATAAACCCTATTTCTCCATACGTTATAATAATGTTAGGAAATGTGGTAAAACTCCATGTATAGCTTATATTTGTAAACTATTTAGAATAAATCCAAATTAAGAATGATCAAAGTATCTAACACGGCTAAAGAGAAGGTGGTCGCCTTAATGGCGGAATCAGGCTTTGATGCTTCCCATGACTTCGTTCGTGTTGGTGTGAAGAGCGGCGGTTGCAGTGGATTATCCTATGAATTGAAGTTCGATCATCAAAAAGATGAAGCAGACAAGGTCTTTGAGGACAATTCGGTGCGTATCATTGTCGACAAAAAGAGTTTTCTTTATCTCGTAGGCACAACGCTGGAATATTCGGGGGGCCTTAATGGGAAAGGATTCGTCTTTAATAATCCCAATGCGCAGCGAACATGTGGTTGTGGGGAGAGCTTTTCACTCTGAGCATTTGGTAAACAAGTAGTATATGGCATATACTGAAGAAGAGTTAAAAAAAGAACTGGAAACCAAGGAATACGAATACGGTTTCTATACCGATATTGAATCCGATACACTTCCGAAAGGTCTCAATGAAGAGATCGTCATCGCTATATCTAAAAAGAAAGAAGAGCCCCAGTGGATGACGGAATGGAGACTGGAGGCCTTCCGCTCATGGAAGGAAATGGAGGAACCTGAATGGGCCAATATCCATTATAAAAAACCAGATTTCCAGGATATCTCCTATTATTCCGCTCCTAATAAGAAACCAAAATACAATAGCCTTGATGAGGTAGACCCAGAATTGCTCGATACTTTTAAAAGGCTTGGGATCTCCTTAGATGAACAGAAAAAACTAGCGGGAGTAGCCGTGGATATCGTAATGGACTCTGTTTCAGTGGCCACTACGTTTAAGAAAACGCTTGCTGAAAAGGGGATCATATTTTGTTCCATCTCAGAGGCTATCAAAGAACACCCTGAACTGGTCAGGAAGTATATCGGAAAGGTAGTACCTCGGAAGGACAACTTCTATGCCGCCCTGAATTCAGCGGTTTTTTCAGACGGATCATTTTGCTATATACCCAAAGGCGTCAGGTGTCCGATGGAACTCTCCACATATTTCCGGATCAACCAGGCAGGAACCGGCCAGTTCGAAAGAACGCTGGTCATCGCAGACGAAGGGAGTTATGTGAGTTATTTGGAAGGGTGTACCGCACCCTCGCGAGACGAAAACCAGTTGCATGCTGCGGTTGTGGAATTGATCGCGCTCGATAACGCAGAGATCAAATATTCGACCGTTCAAAATTGGTTTCCCGGCGATAAGGAAGGCAAAGGCGGGGTTTTTAATTTCGTAACCAAAAGGGGTTTATGTGAAAAGAACGCCAAAATATCCTGGACTCAGGTGGAAACAGGTTCGGCCATCACCTGGAAATATCCTTCCTGCGTACTTAAAGGAGACAATTCCATAGGGGAATTCTACTCTATCGCGGTGACCAATAATTATCAGCAGGCCGATACAGGAACCAAGATGATCCACCTTGGCAAGAACACACGCAGTACCATTATTTCGAAAGGAATATCTGCCGGGCAATCCCAAAATAGTTATCGGGGATTGGTCCAGGTAAACAAAAGGGCAGATAATGCCAGAAATTTTTCACAGTGCGATTCACTTTTAATGGGGAATAAATGCGGGGCGCATACATTTCCTTATATCGAGGCAAAGAATAAAAGTGCCCAGATCGAACACGAAGCAACCACCAGTAAGATAGGTGAAGATCAGATCTTTTATTGCAATCAGCGTGGCATCGATACCGAGAAAGCCATAGCGCTCATTGTTAATGGTTTCAGCAAAGAAGTTCTGAACAAATTACCGATGGAATTTGCGGTTGAAGCCCAAAAGTTATTAGAAATAAGCCTAGAAGGCTCAGTAGGATAGAAAGATGAGAACACTTGCTATACTTATCGCCCTCTTCTCACTTGGCGCTTGTAAAGAAGCACCCAAAGAACTAGCGGAGGCCAGTAGCACTAATACAGAGGATAAGGCCACAGTTCGGCTTTATACCTTCGACGGCGGTACGGTTATGGTAAATGCTCTGGGCTTGTTTGCAGAAAACGATATCTACAAAGGACAGAGTAAGGAATTTGCCAATGCATTTTATGTAGTGCAACATCCTGAGGGGAATCTTATGTGGGATGCAGGTCTTCCCCAATCTCTGGTCGGTATGGAAGAACCATATACCTCACCCGATGGTGCTTTTACGGTATCCAGGAAAGATTCACTGAAAAACCAGTTGGCGAAGATCGGATTAACCACAGATGACTTTAAATATATCGCCCTCTCCCATACGCACTTCGACCATGTAGGGCATGCCTCGGCGCTTAAAAGTGCGACCTGGCTGGTACAGGAAGAAGAATATAAATGGGTTACCGGAGATGAAGTACAAAAGCAAAACCCTGATAGTTTCGAGGCGATTAAAGACCTCAATAAAATCGAGATGATCAATGGAGACCACGATGTTTTCGGAGATGGTTCCGTGGTCCTGAAATACATGCCCGGACATACGCCAGGGCATCAGGTACTCTTTCTCGATCTCCAAGAACACGGACCGCTTTTACTATCGGGAGACCTGTATCATTTTTCAGAAAACAGGGAGTTCAAAAGGATCCCGATTTTCAATTACGACCTCGAACAAACCAGGAAGAGTATGAGTCTATTTGAAGCCTTTGCCGAGGAAAAAAACGCTAAAGTTTACCTACAACACCAAAAAGAAGATTTTATCAGTATGCCTGAGGCACCTGAGTATTTAAAATAAAGATTAAAGATCGAGATGTTAAGAATTAAAAATTTACACGCCGGCGTAGAAGAGAATGAAATTCTAAATGGGATTGACCTTGAGGTTAATCCTGGTGAAGTTCATGCTATCATGGGTCCAAACGGCTCAGGGAAAAGCACGCTTGCCGCAGTGATTGCCGGAAAGGAAGAATTTGAGATTACCGATGGAAGCATAGAATTCGAGGGGGAATCTCTGGAGGAGGCATCACCTGAAGACCGGGCTCATAAAGGCATATTTATGTCCTTCCAATACCCAATTGAGATACCTGGGGTGACGGTAACCAATTTTATTAAGACCGCGATAAACGAATCGAGAAAAGCCAGGGGACAGGAAGATATGCCGGCTAATAAAATGCTAAAACTGATACGCGAAAAATCCGAACTATTGGAAATAGACAGGAAATTCCTATCAAGATCATTGAATGAGGGATTTTCAGGCGGTGAGAAGAAAAGGAACGAGATCTTTCAGATGGCCATGCTCGAACCGAAACTCGCGATTTTAGATGAAACAGATTCAGGATTGGATATCGACGCCCTTCGTATTGTTGCCCATGGGGTGAATAAATTGCGCTCAAAAGACAACGCGGTGATCGTGATCACACACTATCAGCGACTGTTAGACTATATCATACCAGATTTTGTCCATGTGCTGCAGGATGGAAAAATTGTAAAATCGGGATCCAAAGAATTAGCCCTCGAGCTCGAAGAAAAAGGCTATGATTGGTTAAAGGATGAAATAGTTTCTCAATAATTTAAGAAAAAAATATGGGAATCAAACGCACCGAAAATATCGACCTGACAGAAAAGTTGGTTTCCTCTTTCCTGGCATTTCAAAGCCACGTGGATATTGATCACCCTGTTCATGATATCCGCTCAGAAGCGATTCGGAATTTTGAGATCAAAGGGTTTCCCAATCGAAAAGAGGAAGCCTGGAAATATACCTCGTTGGGTAAACTTCAGAAAATAGATTTTAGCATTTTCCCCAAAGAGGTCAATGCGTTGGAATACAGAGATGTAAAAAAATATTTTCTCCACGAGATGGATACCTATAAGATTGTATTCATCGATGGTATTTACAGTTCCTATCTCTCGGAAACCACCCACGATGGTGTCGATATCTGCTTGTTGAGTGCTGCATTGAACAAACCGATCTACCAGCCGATTATCGAATTGTATTTCAATAAAGCTGCCAACAGAGAAGATTCTCTAACCAGCCTTAATACTGCTTTTAGCAAAGAAGGGGCCTATATCTATATCCCCAAGAATAAAGCACCGATAAAGCCTATTGAGATCATCCATTTTGCTACCGGGAAAGAGTCATCTCTTATGTTACAACCCCGTAATCTGATCATTGCGGAGGAAAACGCCGAGCTACAGATTATCGAGCGCCACCAGAGCCTGACCTCCAATGATGTGCTTACCAATGCGGTTACAGAGATTTTCGCCGCGAAAAATGCAATGGTTGATTATTACAAGGTACAAAACGATAAGGGCAGTGCCTCTTTGATCGATAACACCTATATATCACAAAAACGTGGTAGCGCCGTTCATGTACATACCTTTTCATTCGGGGGTAATATCACCCGAAATAACCTGAACTTTTATCAACATGGAGAGCGTATAGATTCCACTTTGAAAGGGGTTACTATTCTAAATAAGAAGCAGCATGTGGATCATCATACCCTTGTACATCACCAGGAACCAAACTGTGAGAGCCACCAGGACTACAAGGGGATCTTTGGCGATAAGGCCACCGGTGTATTCAATGGGAAGATCATTGTTGATGAGGTTGCTCAGAAAACCAACGCTTTCCAGCAGAATAATAATATCCTGATAAGCGACGATGCGACCATCAATACCAAACCTCAGCTGGAAATCTTCGCCGATGACGTGAAGTGTTCCCATGGTTGTACCATTGGGCAACTCGATGAGGAGGCACTATTTTATCTCAGGGCAAGAGGGATACCTAAAAAAGAGGCCCAGGCCTTATTGATGTATGCTTTTGCCAATAATGTGCTGGAAAGCGTACGCATACCCGAACTAAAATTGAGGATCAACAAGCTCATAGCCGAAAAACTGGGTGTACACCTGGGCTTTGATCTCTGATCTCGCTTTTAAATTGCAGTTTTTTTTGTATGATTGAAACGACCTTAGACATAGCGACGCTTCGTAAGGACTTTCCTATTCTCGAGAGAAAAGTCTATGGATATCCATTGGTTTATCTGGATAATGCCGCAACATCGCAGACGCCTCAGGCTGTCATCGATTCCATCGTAGATTATTATTCTAGTTATAATGCCAATATTCACAGGGGAGTACACGCCTTGTCGCAGGAGGCCACCGATGCTTACGAACAGGTCAGGAAGAAACTCAAACGGCATTTTAATGCGGGCAAAGACCATGAGATAATTTTTACTTCAGGAACCACCCATAGTATCAACCTGGTAGCCAGCGGATTTGCTTCGATCCTGAATAAAGACGATGAAATACTGGTCTCGGCTATGGAGCACCACAGCAATATTGTGCCATGGCAGATGCTTTGCGAAAAAACCGGGGCGAAGCTTCGTGTGATTCCTATGGATGAATCCGGGGATTTGTTGATGGATAAGTATGAACAATTGCTTCATGAACGTACCAAGCTGGTATTCTGCAACCACGTGTCTAATGCGCTGGGAACGATCAACCCGATTGAAGAGATTATAAATAAGGCCCATGCGGTTGGCGCTGCTGTACTGATAGATGGGGCCCAGGCCGCAGCACATATTGTGGCTGATGTCCAGGCTCTCGATGTGGACTTCTATACGGCATCAGCACATAAAATGTGCGGACCTACAGGGATAGGGATGCTATATGGCAAAGAAGAGTGGTTGAGACGACTTCCTCCATACCAGGGAGGGGGAGAAATGATCGCAGAGGTGAGTTTCGAAAAAACAACCTATGCCGACCTGCCCCATAAATTTGAAGCCGGGACTCCGAATATTTGCGGCGCGATTGCCTTTGGAGCGGCACTCGACTATATGAATAACATTGGTTTTGAAGCTATTGCGCAGTACGAAGAGGAGCTTCTCAACTATGCCACAGCGCAGCTATTGCAAATAGAAGGTCTGAGGATCTACGGGACTGCCCGTCATAAGACATCCGTAATATCTTTCAATGTGGGTGAAATGCACCCATATGACATTGGCACCATCCTCGACAAGATGGGTATCGCGGTCCGTACAGGACACCATTGCGCACAGCCCATAATGGACTTTTACCAGATCCCCGGCACGATCAGGGCCAGTTTTAGCTTCTACAACACGATGGAGGAGGTAGATATGTTGGCAGCTGGCATAAAAAAGGCAGTGGCGATGCTCTCATAATGGCAGCTGTTATCATTTTCATAAAGCGATGAAAATCAAGCATACTTATCGTATTTTTACCTAAAAATCAGCCTATGACAATTCAGGAAATTCAGGAAGAAATTGTAGACGAATTTTCAATGTTCGATGATTGGATGCAGCGTTATGAGTATATGATAGAACTGGGGAAATCCTTGCCACTTATCGAGGAGCAATATAAAAAGGACGATAATATCATAAAAGGATGTCAGAGCAAGGTCTGGGTACATGCTGAATTGGAAGGGGATAAACTTTCATTTACCGCAGATAGCGATGCGATCATCACCAAAGGGATCATCGCTATTTTAATTCGTGCTTTTAGCGGTCAGAAACCTCAGGATATTATCAATGCCGACACTGGTTTCATCGATGAAATTGGTTTAAAAGAACACCTTTCCCCAACCAGGGCCAATGGCTTGGTGAGCATGATCAAGCAACTTAAACTATATGCCGTAGCCTACCAGACCCAATTGAACTGAAAAATACTGAAGAATTATTAGTGAACTACCATGAGCGATGAAACACCGGTGATCGACAACCAGGAATTAGGAGAAAAAATAGTTAGGGTTCTCAAAACGATCTATGATCCGGAGATCCCTGTTGACATTTATGAATTAGGATTGATCTATGATGTGTTTGTTAACGAAGGTAGAGAAGTAAAAATCCTTATGACCCTTACCTCTCCCAATTGTCCGGTGGCGGAAACACTTCCTGTAGAAGTGGAGGAGAAGGTAAAATCGCTGGATCTCGTAACCAATGCTTTTGTTGAGATCACTTTCGATCCGCCCTGGTCTCAGGAGCTCATGAGCGAGGAAGCCAAACTGGAACTCGGCCTTCTCTAGATGAACGTTTGAAAGGCAATGTTTTACGATTTAGCCTCCAATCAGGTTAAACTTCAAACCTCCAACTCCAAACCCAAAACCCAAACCCATACCCCATGTCAGATATAGTCAACCGAGTTTCCCAAAGCAGCCTGGTCACCTTTGACCTCGAGGAATACTATCCCGAGGGAGATCGGGTATTATTAGATATCAGTCCATGGTTATATGAAGGGATGATCCTCAGAGAAAAGGATTTTAGAAAACAAGTTTCTGAGCATGACTGGGACGATTATCAGGATAAATATGTGGCCATTAATTGTTCAACGGATGCAATTGTACCAGCCTGGGCATATATGTTGATAACTACCCGGCTGCAACCCTATGCTGCAAGGATCATAATCGGGGATCTCAACGATTTAGAAACTGAGTTATACAGGGAAATTATCCATGGGCTAGATTTGTCTCCCTATAAGGATAAGCCCGTTATCATAAAAGGTTGCAGTAATAAACCTGTCCCGTTGAATGCCTATGTCTGGGCCACGGAAAAAATGCAATCCGTAGCCAGAAGTGTGATGTATGGAGAAGCCTGTTCTTCTGTACCCTTATACAAGAGAAAATAGTGTTAATAAAACCGGTCATTTATCAACAATGTTTACATTTGCGGTTAATAACACTAACATATTACGACATGAAAAAAGTAGTTTTAATTCTAACCTTATTGATTTGCCCTCTTGTTCTGCTGGCACAGACCAAGGAAGAACTTCTTACTGCTAAAAAGGCAAAAAATGACTCTATTTCGGCTATTCAGGGCAGAGCCGATGCCATTCAGGCACAAATAGATGCCTTGCCCGGATGGAAAATCGGGGCCCTGGGAACTATAGGGGTCGATCTTTCGGAGTTCAACAACTGGTATGCACAGGGAATTCCTAACAACTCTGCCGGAAATATCGGTTTTACGGTAAATTCCTATGCTAATTTGCTTCAAGAAAAGTTTTTTTGGAGGAATTCAGCCAACCTGAATCTGAAATGGGTAAAGCTCGACGACAAGGACAATCCACTTGATGATCCCGATTTTAGAGCGACGACCGATGTCTTTAATATTACAACGCTGTACGGTCGTAAATTGAGTGAGAAATTCGCGGTGTCCGGGTTGGCCGAGTACAGGACCACACTCATCAATAATTTTAACGATCCGGGTTATCTCGATGTCGGTGTAGGTGGAACATGGACCCCGATCACGGACCTGGTGGTGGTGATTCACCCTGCCAACTACAATTTTGTGTTCAGCAGCGATGATGTCATATTTGATTCATCTTTTGGTGCCAAGATTGTAGCCGATTATATAAAAAGTATCGGAGCGATTAAATTTAAAACGAACCTTTCGGCCTTTATGAGCTACAAAAGCAATAATCTGAGCAACTGGACCTGGACCAATTCGTTTGCCTATACCATATGGAAGGGAATAGGACTTGGGTTCGACTTCGGGTTACGCGACAACAAACAGGAAGCGCTGAATTATGAGATCAACACGCTGGGCAATACCGGTGCAACGTTCGATAATATCGATAACAAATTGCAGACTTATTGGACATTGGGGCTTAGTTACTCTTTCTAACAGAACCGAAAGAAAATCGATATAAATAAAAAGCCCTGAAGAAATTCAGGGCTTTTTCTAAGCAGGTTTGTAAAATTTGGTTAGGTATTTTACCTTTTTAGGTTAAGTGCCAGATTTGGGGCAGGCACTTTAAATTAAGTTCTGGTAGATTTGGGGCCCGTCTACTAACGGGATATTCACTTGTTTACAGGGTAAATATATGTCGAGTACTGCTTTCCACTAAATTTTTGTTGTCAACCGGGCTATAGCTGTTGTGAAAAATATGAAGCGTTCATTTTCATCGACAAAGGGTGGTGTCAACTTAATAAAATTTTAATAGCCGTCCAGGTTCTCAGGGTACAGGAAATTATTATACGGAAAACGGCTGATATGGACCTCCCGGACGGTATGGTATACGATCTTTTTGAATTCTTCCAGGTTTTGTTTGTTCAGGGCTGATATAAAAACCACGTCCTTGTTCAGTTGCTGCATCCAGGTTTTTTTCCATTCCTCGATCGTAAAGTGCTTGGAGGACTTTACCGTCAGCAGGTCATCTTCTTCAATGACTTCGGGCGCGTACTTATCGATCTTGTTAAAAACCATGATCGTTTTCTTACCATCACAACCGATTTCTTTCAGGATAAGATTTACCGAACTGATATGGTCTTCGAAATTGGGGTGGGAGATATCCACTACATGAATCAACATATCGGCCTCCCGAACCTCATCGAGGGTGCTTTTAAAACTCTCTACCAATTGTGTAGGCAATTTGCGAATAAACCCTACCGTATCGCTAAGCAGAAAAGGCAGATTTCCCAGTACTACCTTTCGGACCGTTGTATCCAGGGTGGCAAAAAGTTTGTTTTCGGCAAAAACATCGCTCTTGCTGATCACATTCATCAAAGTAGATTTTCCCACATTGGTGTACCCCACAAGGGCCACTCGGACCAGCGCGCCGCGGTTACCCCTTTGTGTCTCCATCTGTTTATCGATCTTCGACAACTTGGTTTTAAGCAGGGCAATCCTGTCGCGCACGATTCGCCGATCGGTTTCGATCTCCCGCTCCCCGGGACCTCTCATTCCAATTCCACCTCGCTGTCGCTCGAGGTGAGTCCACAGTCCTGTTAGCCGGGGCAGCAAATATTCATATTGGGCCAGTTCGACCTGTGTTCTTGCATAGCTGGTTTTGGCACGCTGGGCAAAAATATCGAGGATCAAGCCGGTACGGTCAAGGATCTTGCATTTCAATTGCTTCTCTATATTCCGCTGTTGTACCGGACTGAGTTCATCATCAAAAATCACACTCCCTATATCATTCTCCTTAACGAATTCCTCGACCTCCAGCATTTTACCACTGCCAATAAAGGTTTTTGGATTGGGGACTTCCACCCGCTGGACAAAGCGTTTCAACACTTCGCCACCAGCTGTATAAGTTAGAAATTCGAGTTCATCGAGATATTCCCTGACTTTTTCCTCCTCCTGCTGTCGGTTGATAACGCCGATAAGCACGGCTTTTTCGTATTCGTTGTTTTTCTTTTCGAGCATGGTGCAACTTAGGATACAAAACTAATCAATCCGCCCGTAAACTGCTTTTTGTACATTTATAATTCAATATCTTCGATAATGCCCTTCCCGTTTTTTAAGCGCAAAAAGAGAAAAGAACTATTCACCGTCGCCTTTTATAATCTCGAGAACTTATTCGATACCGAGGATGACGCCTTCACCCTCGATGATGATTTCACCCCTGAAGGAGTTAAAAAATGGTCATACAAGCGCTATAAAAAGAAACTATCAAAGCTGGCCAAGACCATCGATCAATTGGGACGGAAACATTCTGCCATACCCCCGGCCCTTGTGGGTGTTGCTGAGGTGGAGAATCATAAGGTGATACAGAAGCTTTTGCAATCAGGGCCTTTAACGAAAACACCCTATGATTATATCCACTTTGATTCCCCGGACGAACGAGGTATTGACACCGCATTGATCTACCATAAAGAATACTTTGAAACTATATTTGCCGAACCCATACCTCTCTTAATTGAGGACGATGATGGAGAGCGTGACACTACCCGCGACATCCTTTATGTATATGGAAAGCTAAACGGAGAAGCGACACATATTTTTGTAAATCACTGGCCCTCCAGAAGGGAAGGCGAAGAACAAAGCTCCCCTAAGCGAATCAAGGCCGCAGCCACCATGATTTCGTATATGTCGGAACTCGAAAAAACACACGATGACCTCCATTATATGATTATGGGCGATTTCAATGATGGGCCGACAGACAGGAGTGTAAAGCATCTGGCAGAGTCCAAGGATTTATACAACCCCATGGAGAAACTGATAACCCCCGATCGGGGCAGTGCTAATTATAAACGAAGCTGGTCATTATTCGATCAGATATTGGTTTCGCATAATTTCTTTGATTACAAAAAAGGGACACATAGTTTCGCGCATGCCGATATTTTTGATGAATATTTCCTGACCGAATGGAAGGGCAAATACCGGGGGAATCCATTCCGAACTTATGTGGGGCGTAAATACAAAGGAGGATATAGCGATCACTTTCCGGTATACATCCAGTTAAAGCTCAATACACCCTAGCTTATAAAAAGAGGGCCCTACATTACTGCCAAAACCACGCTTGTTATTTCTTGATCATTCAGCAGGTCATCGATTCACAATATTAAAAATATCTGGGCCGGTGTGATAACGTGGAGCTCGCAAAAGGCTACGATCCTATCGATGTTTTTGTCCCTATAATATACCTGCCGTACCATACTGCCGCCCATATCTTCTTTAGGCGAGAAAACCTCAAGTATGTAGGCTATATATCCTTTTAATTTTTTCTTTTATATCCTTACTCATTATTCCTTCACTGGTCGAATTCCGAAAATTAATAAATAACCTATCATCCAGAATTCTCCTATGGTAGCTGGTATTGTGAGGGTGCCCATCCAGGAACCTGAAATACCGAGATATATTATAAAAGTGCTAATTAAGTAGCCTATACCACCAATTATCAAAGTTCTGCCCAGCCAAACAGGCATCCTTTTTGTATTGGTTATAATGTATCCCAACGGGATAAGCCAAAGCCCAAAGAAAAGCCCTCCAACACCCCAGGCATTTGATATAAGATTACTCAATAAATCTATTACAACAACTTTATCTTCTAATACCTGGGAAGCCCCGGCTATTTTAATGGCAGTACCCATAGCTATTGCACTGATCATTATGACAACCGCGTTGACAGTACCCCAAATTCCAGCAGCCAAGGCCGCCCACTCATTAATATTTCGGAATAACCTGTAAAACCAGACAGCGGTAAGTGCCTGTGAAACAATTATCACAAATTCCAACAATAAACGTACGCGGGCAATTGTTTCTCCTTCTGTCAAATTAGTCAATGTTCGTTGGGGGTCGGCATCATAAACCTGAGGATGAAATATCATAAATCCCAAAATGCCGGAAATTGCCAAGATCAAGTACCAAATTCCTGCGGTTCTTGCTGTAGCAACTAACTGACTTTGTTTGTCATTTATAATCATAGTTTTTGTTTATTTATTAGAAGCAGGACAATAGCCATCAATTCTAGCCGTTGTTATCTGCGTTTATGAATAATCCGCTCTCGGCCATTTACATGCCTGTGATATGATTACAGCAGAGACCATAATTTCCACGAGGTTGAAAATAACAAAGAATGTCTGCCATTCATTATCGAAACTGGAAATTATAATCAGAATCGAAATACTGGCATATATGAATGCAATAACGATATTCAACCACTTATTGATTTGTGGTTTTAGAAAAATAGAAAGAAATATCATAAAGGCAATAAGCCACCGTTGGGCTTATTGCCTTTTTAAACATTCATACATTCAGTTTTATTTCTATTCATAATCTAGCCCAAATCCAAATTCAAACAACGGATTTTCGCTATCGTATGGCACATCGGTTTTTTGATTTTCTACTGCTCGCATGGACGATGGCAATTCAAAAGGCAATTTGCCCTGAGGTGCTGTATTTCCAAAAAGAACTTCACAAACCGATTTGTCACTTGCCCCATAATCTGCAATTACAGCCGCGGCTGATCGAGTGATTTCAGGGATAACGGCGGGTCTATCTAAATAAATATCAACTATTGTCGGTACTGTATTCAATACATCTAAAATCCTGCTCTTCTCCTCACCTTTAAAATCCAAATCACCGTGATGAAACCCCAAGGCCATAGGAACATTCGTTTCTGCGGGATACCAAGGTGTATTCACTCTGATAATGGCAAAGTCTGCAGCTTCTGGTGTGGAAACAACTTGTGCATAGTTCGCTACAGTAGTACTATCCATATTTTCGATGTACACTTTAAGTTTCTCTTGTGTCAAAGGCAATGTTGATTTTTCATTTTTTAAAAGAGTCATTGAGATCTGTTGTGTTTTTTCTCCTAAAGCCCTGGACGTCACCGTGCCAACGATCTCATCGACTCTAGCTTCCTCTACGAAAGGATTGTCAAATAAACCCAACTCAAATTTTTGTCTTAATAACCGTTTAACCGAAATATCGATTCGCTCTTCTGTCAATTTGCCTTCTTTAACTAATTGTATCAGCAGTTCTGGTCTATTCTCTCCGCCAAACTGGTCACAACCTGCTTCAATTATTTTCAAAGCTCGGTCTGCCGCACTCAAATCTTCGACGCCCCATGCCCTTGCTTTCCAAACGACATCTGGTCCCATCGGTCGGTCGGTAATCAAGCCCCAATCGGTACAAACTACCCCGTCGTATTGAAATTTTTCTCTCAGCAAAGTAGTAATGATGGTTTTGTTATAGGACATTGCTACATTTTCATCTGTTTGGTCGGTAGGTATTCCATAATACGGCATGATCGCAGCTGTATTTACTTCAAAAGCTGCTTCGAAAGGAATAAGGTGATAGTCAAAATTATCACCTGGATAAATCTGTCCTTTCTGAAATGAAAAATGAGGATCTAAACCTTCCTTTTGAGGCCCACCTCCCGGAAAGTGCTTCGTCATACATGCAACTCCATTATTTAGTTGCTCACCTTGTAAACCTTTAATGTATGGTTTCACCAGTCGAGCCGTTAATTCAGCATCTTCGCTGAAATTGCCACTAATTCTCGCCCAACGAGGTTCTGTTGCCAGGTCAATTTGTGGATGCAGTGCTTCCCTAATACCTATGGCAAGGTATTCCCGACGAACGATGTCTGCGAATTCTGCCACTAAGTTTTCATCGCCAATTGCAGCAAAACCGGGCATTTCACAAAACTGACTAAAGCCTGTAGAAGCCATTCCAATTACGTTTTGGCCGAGGTGATGACGAGGGTCGGAAGCAATAGTAATAGGAATACCTAATCTTGTTTTTTCTGCAACTTGTTGCGTGTTATTGTACCATTTTGCAAAAATATTTGGGTCAGCAGGAATATCCCAAATATTAAAATGGGTCATTTTTAGCCCATTCATATTTTCCACTACTGAAGACATTCTGGCAGCAGGTCCTTCAAGACCCTCGTTGCCGTCTGGTTTCGCATCTGTACTAACAGGGGCTCCATTGATAAACATCATACCTGCCTTTTCTTCCAATGTCATCTGACTTATGACGTCGTCAACTCTTGCCTCAATAGATTGACGAACATCTTCGTAAGTATCTAATTTTCCGTTGCTATTTAAATCTCTAAATGTTTGCCCTTCTTTTTCAATAAGAATTTGAGATTTTGTCCGTAAGACTTCTGAAATTTGATTTCCTTCTTCTTCCTTTTTAGTCTGGTTGCAACCTGCCAGAAGTACTAGCCCTAAAAAAACTGCTTTTGATATATTCATGTTTATCTTGAATTTATGATAATAAGTTTAATCCCTTAAAGAAGTGGCCCACTAAAAAAACAACATTATTAGAGTTAATATGACACCTCCAATTGTATAGTACAAGCCCTTTTTAAAAATTGGCATGCTGGGTAAAAACATCCAAAATGCAGAAAGCACGAAAAAGAATAGTGACAACCCAAAAAAGATGTTGAAGAAATATAACGAACCATTAGTTGTCGCTTTATGTAGGCGTTCCATTTTTTCGAGAACAAATGGCAATTTCATTTTTTTGATGGTCGCCACTCCTGTGGCTTGATTGTAATTACCATCTTTGAAATACAAAACATCTCCTTCTTTTCTATCGACTAAGACGGCCATGCGTAGTTTTGGACTTAACTCGCCTCCCGTCAGATTTGATTCTAATTCTCTTGTCTCAATGGTTTCTGTTTTTAAGAAATTCGTTTCTCTAAAAATCATAATAATGCCACTAATGGCGTAAATAGCCATTACACCTGCTAAAAAAAATCCTAAATACCGATGTAGCACCCTAAATTTTAAACTTAATGTTCTGTTATTCATTTTCATTTTTAAGATGACTCATCTATTTGAATTAAATTTTGTAATGCATTGCGAAAGCTTGATTCATTTGACAATTTGCTAAAGAAAGCTGTATTCGAATCAGAAGTGATTTTGAAGGCTTCTTGAAAGGTTTTTACGCCTTTTGGCGTCAGAAATACACATTTTGCTCTGGTGTCCGTTTCATCTTGCTTTCTTTCAATCAATCCTTTCTTTTCGAGTTTTCTGAGTACTTTGGACACCATCATGGTATCCGTACGGCTCTGCTCTGCAATGGCTTTTTGTGTAACCGCATTCGATTTTTTTAATAACCATCTGAGTGCTGATATGATAGCAAATTGAGTATGCGTCAGTCCTATGTTTTCCAAGGCTCTATTCAGTTCTCTGTGCCAAATCATATTGGTTTGCCATAACAAGAAACCTAAATTTTCCTCTGGCTTGTCGGGGTCTGTTTGCTGGCTCATAGGGTTGAATTTTGAGGTTAATTAGTCCGTAAAATCCTAATAAGAAATATAGATGTTGCGAATATAGTATATACGACAACTATATGCAAAGATTAAATAATATTTCTTTGCGAGCTCACGGTATAATTAATGAAATGTCCCGAAATAGATTCCAGGCAGGATACATAGAAATAGAAGACTTCTGCTTTAAATAGTCAATTCAATGGTATACTTAAGGAAACATAAATCGCAACCTGGCGGAAGTAATAATTTTATGTATGAATGATTTCATCCCCCTGCAACAATGGGTCATTTCGTAGTCTTAGAAAAACTTGTGCTAACGTAATAACATCTAATTCGCAATAAGCTATAATACGATCCAAATCACCTTCTTTATAATAAACTTCTCTGACCATGCTGCCGTCCATATCTTCTTTAGGCGAGGGGATTCCCAGTACATTAGCCAGTAACTTCAGAGAGGTAAAATTCTTATAATCCCCGAATTTCCAGACATCTAATTTTTAATATTTAAATGAATAAAGATTTCTATGGAAGTGAATACTTGTGTATGGCCTTGCAGCGGAATCAAACGTCAGAGTATGTTCTCACTTTAGCAGTAATTCGCCCCTTCTTGAATGTGATGAATTTCATCGGCTTTGCCAATGCAAAAACCTACTCCCAGGTAGTGTATTCTTTTGTAACGTTTTTCGTTGATATTTGCTTTTGTGCCATCATTTCATAAACCTGAAAAACAACTTTATCTATTTGCCATCATCTTCTTAATTACTCTTCCCGAAACCCACTTGGCTATTTTATTCTTCAAAAAGGGAATTTTAACGCTGTAATAGAAGTCTTTCTTGTCCTGGTAAAACTCGTAATCCGCCCATCCTTTCAATTTATTCCATTCAGCAATTGATTTGAAGATGTTGAAATACACCAGCTGGTTTAGTGAGGGTTCGACTTTCTCCTTAGAACGAATCGCACTAATCAGTTTTTCGTAAGCTTTGGTTGCCTGAGTTCGATTATGATTGGTTTCATTTTCCGTTTTTCGTGTTACCATCAATTCCACCGAGGGGACGAAGTTGAATCCATATTGAGTAAAGTTTTCGGTGAGATACTTACAGGTCAGATCCGCACCAAACCCCGCACAGGTGCCCAGAGCCATGGCATATTTTCCAAAGAATACGGGCCGATGGGCAATAAAGCTTGTACGCTCCACAAATTTCTTCATCAATGCGCTGATGGTTCTGGCATAGGTAGGAGACGCAAAGATGGTCCCGTCAGCATTTTTCATTTCTTCAATAATCTTATCACGATCATCTCGGAGGGGACAACTCTCTTCGCCATTATTGATGCATGAATAACAACCCATACAGTCCTCAAGATTAAGTTCAGCAAGCATGAGAATCTTGAAATCTATTTCAGGATTACTCTGCTTAAGCACCCTAAGTAGCTCATAGGTATTTCCTTTGTGCGGGCTTCCGCAGATTGCTAGTATTTTTAATCTTTCATCCATCTTTACAGTATTATCTGTAGGACATTTTAGCGATTACTCTACAAGCACTTCAGACTGTTTGAATTGCGCGACCAATCTTAAAATGGGCTCTATACTGTCCTTATCCATATAATCAAAGCCATAGCGCTCATCTTTACGGGCTGCAGCATCAGGATTAAAAAGGGAGCCCATCCACAGGATCTGTCGAACCCACCAACTGACTTTGGAATGGTCTAACCTGCCTCGAAGGGCCACATGCTCCATTTGTAAAGCTAACTCAGATGGAAGGGATTTGGCAACCCATCGGTTGAGTTTAGCGCTCGGCCCGGCACCTGAGACAGAGAACAAGATCTTCGCCCTGTTCTCTAGTTTTGATCTATTTGCTTTTATCCACTTTCGGATAGATAGCCCAAAATAAAGGATGGAACTGCCCAATATCAGATACTCGTATTTTGATGGATCGGCATTGGGATCCTTGATATCGAAAACAGGAAGCCCTGTGGCTTCACTTATCCAGTTGGCATATTGTTCTGTACTACCGTACTTGCCTGAGAAAAATATTGCTCCCTTCATAATATGGTTTTAAATGTGGATATATCTAAATCGAACTAACCCATAGGTCCAAATACAATTGCCTCATCTCCAACCGCTAACCGCTCACAACTTTTAGAGAAGCTGCTGCCATCCTTTTTTATTTGGAACCTTAGTTGTTCATCTTCACCATTCGAGGCCAACGGAAGCCAGCGATAGGGCAGATCCAACTCGGTAACTTTAGGTTTTTTAAGATTGAGAATGGCATATTGCCCTTTTTCATTCTTAAACCCTTCCGGTTTTTCAAAAGTCAATTCAACAGTATCTTCATCAACTTTTTTCGATGATTTGAGTTTCACGATGCGATCATCACTGTATTTTTCTGTGTCAGTATCTGACCAGATCTTGTCTTTATTCATTTGTAAGGCCGCTAAAAATCCGCCCGTTACGCTACCTTCAAAACCACCACCCGGAAATGCCCAGGCCGATGCAAAATACAGGTTGGGTATAAGGAAATTGTTTCTGAATCGCTTAGACGCCGTTAATTCCAAGGTTTGGGCAAAACCGTATACTGCCCCACTTGGATTAGCAGTAAATCGCTTGATAGTCTTAGGGGTGGAGACTTCATAATACTCAATGGTTTCTCCTATTCCCGGGAACTTTTCTTCCAATCGCCGCAATAAGATCTGGGCCACTTCTTCTTTTTTGGCTTTATATGCTTCATCACTGAGGTTTTCCCAATATTTTAGATGGTCAACAGCACAGATCACGCCTTCAGATTTGTCAGGCGGTGCCAGTCCGGCATCGACCTTTTCATAATCTACAAAAATAAAACTGCGTTTAGACCAATCACCTAGTTGGTTGGGGTGCACATCCTTTAATGTCTTAACGTCTTCTCCCTTAATAAAGTTTGAATAATATTTAACACCGAACTGATCTAATTTCTGGTTAAAACCAAAATACATGCACAATAGTGAGGTAGAATCGGGGGATGAGCCTATCATTCGCTTAAGTGTGCTCGCATAAGGCTCATCCAGTAAAGCCGGCACCGTAGGGATAGCCGCATTGGCTACTACATTGTCAGAACTAATGGTGACAGGATCTTCTTCTTTATTAAATACATCGCGGAAGGTAACTCCTGTAGCCTTGCCATTTTCGGTAATAATTTTCTCTGCCTTTTTACCCAATAGCACCGTACCCCCTTGCTTTTCAATGAAGGCCGCCAGGTGATCGGACAACTTTTGTGAACCGCCCTTTATAAAGTGACCTCCGCTTTCAATAAAGCCGGCAAACGGCAAACCAAAGTAAAACATTGATAAGGTGTAAGGGTCATCGCCCCAGTAAGCAACATGCGCTGTAAGATCGAGTTTTAGCTCTTCACTTTTTATGTGTTTATCCAGCCAGGACCCAACCGTATGTTGTGTTGCCGTTACAAGATTAGGGTAAAGCAAGGGCATTAGCGGATAGATCAGTTTACGCTTTAAAGGAGATCGCGGTAAGTTCATCGCTTCCTTCCGGATTCCGGCTAGCAACTTCATGAACTTTTTAATTGCCCTCTCCTCTTCCGGGTATTTGTCTAAAAGCGCCTTTGTCGCCGTGTCAAAACCGTGGGGAAACACAAAGTCTTCTTTATCGGATAGTACGCCGTAAAACTCTGGTACTTGCAGAAATTCAACGTTTTTATCAACCTCCAGCATTTTGAAGATATTTCTGATGGTGCCACCCTCTGCCAGTCCACTCATTTCATGAAGACCAACTTCTATAATAAAATCTCCTCTTTTAAAAGTGGTTGCGCATCCTCCTGGTTTATGGTGTTGTTCCAGTAGCAGTACCTTTTTTCCAAATTTTGAAAGGGTAGCCCCGGCGGTTAATCCCGCCAGGCCACCGCCTATGATGATGGTATTGTACTTCATGAGTAAATAGTTTTATCTAATTGACAACTAGGCATTTAGAATTCGAAATTATCAGATTAGCTGCATTTTGGCAATGATTTGGGTCATGCAGGCTAAATTTTTTAGAAAGAAGGAGTACACGGCAGGGAATGAGGCCAAAGCAATGATCAATTAACCCTCAACGGAAACTTAAAAGGTAATACCGTCTTCGGCTTATAAGTCTGCTTTTATAGGCAGCCGCGTAAAGCGTGACATTTGAATATTGTAAATAGCCAGATCCCGCTTTTATGCGAAAGTAAGAAGAAGTCTTTCCGCGAAAGAATAGATCACAGGCTGGATGGCAGCGTAGTTCTACACATAAACGATCTCGTCTTCCCTCAATAACTCCTCATTGCGCAATCGTAAAATGATTTGTGCTACCGTAATCACATCCTGTTCGCAGTACCTGACGATACGTTCGAGGTCCTGGTCTTCGTAATACACCTGCCGTACCATGCTTCCGTCAATATCTTCCTTAGGGGAAGGGATTCCCAGGACATTAGCCAGCAACTTCAGTGAGGTAAAATGCTTATAATCACCGAATTTCCACAACTCCATGGTATCAAGATGAGGAACTTCCCAGGGCTTTTTACCAAAAAGATCCAGTTTATAAGGGAGTTTTATACCGTGGATAAGCATCCTTCGCGCTATATATGGAAAATCAAATTCCTTTCCGTTATGAGCGCAAAGCAATTTTTTCGGGCCGCTGAAATTATCGTTTAACAACGATTTAAACGCCCTAAGAATGTCTTTTTCCTCCCCGTGAAAGGATTTGATCCTCAGGTTCCTGAAATTGGGTTTTATATTGAAGAATCCCACCGAAATACAAACCACTTTTCCAAATTCAGCCCAGATTCCCGCCCTTTCGTAGAATTCCTCGGCAGTATAATCGTCTCGTCGCTGATACTGAGATTTCTGTTCCCATAGTTGCCTTTTTATCTCCTCCAAACTATCATAATGCTCAGATTCCGGAACTGTTTCGATATCCAGAAATAGTATGTTTTCGAGATTTAACTTGTACAACATATGTGGCAGGTATTCAATCTGAGAACTTGTACCATCAAAATTAGTGCCCTCCGATGAAAGATCTTTTCATGTGCCGATCAATATACAAACAATTCCCATACAGCGGTGGGTCTCGGGCATATTGGCTTGGTTCGGGAATAGCCTTATATTTTATGTATCTTTAGAAAAAAGTTGCATGAACTCCAGGATTATTTTTGGGTCGGTTTTCCTCATTTTGCTTTTGGGGAGTTGTTCCAATGACGATCCCGTAGCATTGGAACCCGAAAACGTACAAGTTGTTCCAGATTTCCAATGTATCGGGGAAGATTTTGAGAGCATTTATTTGTATAACTATGATGCCGGCCTGGAATCCGGCTCCGCGGTGAATCTTACCCAGGAGGATGATCTAAACAGGTTCTATATCGGCTTGCGACAGGTAGCTGACGTGCTTTCGTTTTTCAGTTTTTTCCAAGGCGATTTTTCACTTTTCCAGAAAAACATTCAAAATAACAGTGTTTCCACGGTCGACAACTTTATTTCTGAATCCGCCGAGCGTTCTGTGATCTGGGGTGCGAATTCTGAAAGCCAGATCCTGATAGGCTATTACAGCCCGAGAGGATCAGGGGAATTTGGGGTGAGAGTGTTGGATGTCGTTAACGGAACTTTTAGTGATACCCCACTGGCCTCCAACGTATTTGACACCCAAGAACCCCTATATTTCAACCAAAGACTCTTTGCCTCATATCTGGATAATAACGATCGGTATCATTTAATTGTCTTTAATACGGTTGATCATTCTGTAATCACTACTTTTGATTTTGAGGAGGAAACCCCATCTTTCCTAATAGATGACTTAGGGAATTTTGTACTGTTCCGGGGGAACCAGAGTGTTTTCAGCAAAGAGGTCTATTCGATAGCCAACATGGATCTGTTGATGTCAGATTCTTTCACGATCAATGAATTTTTCGAACCTGGTTCTTTTAATGCTTATCTGGTAGAAAATAATTTATATTACCAAAGCGCACTTGTACAGCCAGCTCCGATAATTACAACTCCGGCTATCTATGATTTTGAGAATAGCCAAAATCAGATTTTGGATATTTTGACGATCAGGGAAAATGTTATTCAGCAAATCGGCCGGGATATTACCCCAACGGCTTACGGATTTAACAGGGAGGACCGGATATTTTTTATAGGATTTGCAGTAGTTTCATCAGATACATCGTTCGATGGGGGTATCATGGTTATTTCAGATGATGGAAGCCTTATTGAGGTCATCGAACTTCCTTTCGTACCTACATATTTTATAAAAAACTGATTTTCGGCGCTATCTGACCGGCTGGTTTGTTTTATATTCTGATTTAAAGAACAATATCCTTATCACTACCAGACCTTCTGGTCGATTCTTCGGATAAAACGCATTAATTTGGCAAAAATTTGTATAAGAAACTGCCGCCACAAACCAGCTGGTCTGTCAATCCTGAAAGAGGGCATGTTGCTTCACCGGGCACTCATGGTTTATCAGCCATTTTTTCCGGTGCAAACCACCGGCGTATCCTGTCATTGAACCGTCTGAGCCGATAACCCGGTGACAGGGGACTACGATCCAAAGCGGGTTTTTTCCGTTGGCCGCCGCAACAGCTCTAATGGCTTTTACATCTCCCAGTCGCTTGGAAAGTTGAAGATATGATATGGTTTTGCCATAGGGAATGTCCAACAGGGCCTTCCAGACCTTTTTCTGGAAATCAGTACCCTGCGGATTCGTTTTAAACGAAAACTTTTTTCGATTTCCATCGAAATACTCACCTAGCTGTGTAATCGCTTTACCGAATGGTTCTGGTTTGTTACCCGTAGATGCAACACCTTTATCGCAGACCGAAATAGATTGAATTCCTTCGCTATCGCCTTTTATTTTTGCTATTCCCAGGGGGGTTTCAATAAAATAGTCCTGCATTGGCTATTCGATTATACCGGTTCGCTTCGCGCGGGCTTCCCATTTCTTTCTTGCCAGTACCTGCAAGTCTTCCACATTATCGCTTTCATCCATAATTTCGAGACCCAGAAGCGTTTCAATAACGTCTTCCATGGTTACCAGACCGCTTACGGAGCCATATTCGTCTACTACCAGGGCAATATGTTCTCTTTTGGCGATCAGGGTTTCGAATAATTGAGGAATAGGGGTATCACGTTTGGTAATAAGGATGTCTCTTTTTATCTGTGAAAGCGGAACTTCGCCGTTTTCTTCAATAATTTCCTCCAGGACATTGTCTTTGAGGACATAGCCGGTGATGATGTCCTCACTTTCCCCATATATCGGGATCCTGGAGAAACGCAACTTAGGATTATCCTTAAAAAATTCTTTTATGGAGGTGCTTTCCTGGGCAATTTTCATAACGGCTCGAGGGGTCATAACATCTTTGGTCAGAACTTGATCGAACTTTAACAGGTTCTTGATCACTTTGGATTCAGATTCCTGGAAAACACCTTCTTCATGGGCTATATCGGCCATGGCCGTAAACTCTTCCTTACTCAATACACTTCCATGCTGTCCTTTTTTGCCGATCAATCTGGTGAACAATTGCAATATCCACATCATTCCTGTCCAATTCATAAGCCACACCATGGCCTTTAATGCCTTGGTAGAGAACCGGGCCAGCCTTTTCCAATAAGTAGCACCAATGGTCTTGGGGATAATTTCTGAAGCTACTAATATCAGAATTGTCATTATAGCTGAGACAATACCCAACATGGCCTGCTCGGTGAATTCAAAACCGAATAAATATCTAGTGGTAGTACCATAGGCTTCGGTATAGGCATTTTGGGCCTGTACCCCAACAAGAATGGCCCCTACGGTATGAGCAATGGTGTTGAGGGTGAGGATGGCGATCAGGGGTTTGTCAACATCTTTTTTGAGGGATTCCAGTTCGGTGGCGAAAATTTTGCCTTCACTTTTTTTAACATTGATGAAGGTTGGGGTAACGCTTAGGAGTACCGCCTCGAGAATAGAACAAAGGAATGAGAAGAAAACAGAGATAAAGGCGTAGAATAAAAGTAATCCCATGGATAAATAATATGATATAAAGGTAGCAATTAATTAATTCTTACCTGATCGGCTAAAGCCTGGTAAAAAACTTGCTGGACCGAGGTTCGGATATTGGATTCATATATCTGGCGATGGCTACGGCTAGGATGGACACGGTTGGATAAAAATATATATACCATACGGTATTTAGGATCTGCCCAAACGAAAGTTCCCGTAAATCCGCCGTGTCCAAAGCTTTCGGGACTTGCTTCCGGCGCCGGATAGGATTGGTCCAGGCCATAGTGTTGGTTATTGATAAGGGGCTTGTCAAAACCTAAACCACGTCGATTATCGTTTTGGGGAAATTGGACGGCCGTGAATTCTCTTACGGTTTCTTCCTTTAAATATCGCTGATCGTTGTATGTTCCATAGTTTCGATAGAGTTCCATCATCAGATAGAGGTCCCTCGCAGTTCCAAAAAGCCCTGCATTTCCTGAAATCCCTCCAAAAAGCGAAGCATTTTCGTCGTGCACCCAGCCTCGGACAAGGTCTTTTCTGTAAAGGCTGTCTATTTCGGTAGGGACCACAGGATTGGGCCGGTTCTTCGTTTCGGGCTTGAAAACCAGCCCGGTGGCACCTAAAGGAAGAAAGAAATGCTTTTGGATATAGTATTCATAAGAGTGACCACTGAGTTGAGAAATAAGTTCGGGAAACAGCAGGAATGCCAGTCCGGAATACCGATAAGACTTCTGGGCCGACACCTCCGATTTTCCAATGGCCCTAAAAATCTTCTTCTGGAAACGATCTTTGATATACAAATCTCGGTAGGCTTGTTTCTTGTAAGATGGCCTGGAAACAGTGCTAATAAATCGTTTTTTTAGGTGACCATTCTTTAAAATCCGGTTCAGGAAAACAATATAGGGTTTTAGTCCTGCCTGGTGTGCCAGGATCTCCCTTAAGGTCAGGTCTTTTTTGTCAGCTATGTTTTTCCAGGGTTTCCAATGAGTGCTAAATGGTTCGTCCAGCCTAATTTTACCTTCCTCATAGAGTTTCATCAGCGCCGGTAAGGGTCCGATAATCTTGGTTATCGAAGCAAGGTCGTAGAGATCGGTCAGGCCAACAGTTTGTTGGTTATCATAGGTATGATATCCGTAGGCCTTGTGGAAAATAATATCCCCTTCAAACGCCACTAAAACCTGAGCTCCGGGGAAGGCCTTAATTTTTATACCTTTCGTTATAATGGAATCTACCTTTCTGGTTACCAATTCATTATCCCAGTAATGCAAAAATTTATCATCAGGTATGCTCCAATTAATGTTTTGAGGATTCAACTCTGCTGAAGGCGTTGAATCTGCCTGAGCGGAAAGCTGTAATATACCGAATAGTACTAAAATTACAGGACAGAAACGCTTTAGAAAATCCTTCTGTTTTATGGTTGCATTTATAAGCAAGAGCATTATCCTAGGATACGAACCAAATCCTTTGCGAAATAAGAGACGATAATATTGGCCCCGGCACGTTTGATCGCGAGTAGTTGTTCCAGAACGGCCTGATCATGGTCTATCCATCCTCTTTCAGCAGCTGCTTTTAACATAGCATATTCGCCTGAGACCTGGTACACTGCTATGGGCACATTCACTTCATTGCGCAGATCCCGAACGATATCGAGATAAGGCAGTCCGGGTTTAACCATTATGATATCAGCGCCTTCTTCGATGTCGAGTTTAGCCTCTTTAATAGCTTCCAGCCGGTTAGAGGAGTCCATCTGATAGGTTTTTTTGTCTGAGGGTACATCCTGTTTGCTAACAGGGGCGGAGTCCAGGGCATCGCGAAAAGGGCCATAGAACGCACTGGCATATTTGGCGCTATAGGCCATGATCCCTGTGTTGATCAATTCATCATCCTCCAGGGCTTCCCGAATTACTTTGATACGTCCGTCCATCATATCGCTTGGCGCTACAAAGTCGGCTCCTGCCTGGGCATGCGAAACGCTCATCTCAGCGAGGATCTCGCTGGTTTCATCGTTCAGGATCTGTCCGTTCGCCACAATCCCGTCATGGCCCAGTGAGGAATAGGGGTCAAGGGCTACATCGGTCATGACCAACATGTCCGGACAGGCGTTTTTAACCTCTTTTACAGCCCGTTGCATAAGGCCATGATCATTCAAGGCTTCTTTACCGGTATTATCCTTGAGTTCTTCGGGGACTTTTACAAAAAGCAGTACCGAACGCAGGCCCATCTTCCAGAGCTCCTTCACTTGCTTGACCAGATTGTCCAGGCTTAACCGATAATAACCCGGCATGGAAGCGATCTCTTCCCTGATGTCATGGCCTTCAACGACAAATAAGGGGACTAATAGATCATCCGCACTCAGGGCGGTTTCCCTTACCAGTCTCCTGATACTTTCTGAAGTTCTAAGCCTCCGGCTTCTTTTTAGTGGATACATATCGATTTGTTGATGGTAAAATTAGAACATTTGACATAATTAAACATCGATTTCACCGATTAAGTACAGTACCGCGCTACCGGCAATCCGTACCCTGGGGGGCTGGTATTCACAATGCAATTGTCCACCTCTTTTTGAAATCTGGCGGGCGCTCATTTGGGTCTTGCCTAAAACCCCTGACCAATACGGCGTGAGTGTGGTATGTGCCGAGCCGGTTACCGGATCCTCATTGACACCCGATTGAGGGGCAAAAAAGCGCGATACAAAATCGACCTTCTTTCCGGGAGCGGTAACAATCACCCCCCTGGCGTCTATCTTGCTCAAAGCCAGAAAATCAGGACGCATAAGTGCTATGTCTTCCTGCTTTTTGTAGACCAGAAGAAAATCTGTCTTTCCCTTGAACATTTCGATGGGTTCTGACCCCAGGGCTTTATTAAGGGCACTATTTTTTGGAACTGTCACAGGAACATCTTCCGGGAAGTCCAGAATTAATTGACCGTCTTCACCTTTTTCAACACTTAAAGCACCGCTTCGAAGAGAATTGAAATTGATCTTATCCGAACTTACCCCTTCGTGATAGAAAAGCACAAATGCAGAAGCCAGTGTAGCATGGCCACAGAGGTCAACTTCAAGTTCCGGTGTGAACCAGCGTATCTCAAAGAGGCCATGATTGGGCACCACAAAAGCGGTTTCAGCCAGGTTGTTTTCCATGGCAACCTTTTGCATCCATTCTTCTCCAGGCCAGGATTTCATGATACAAACCGCTGCCGGATTTCCTTCGAACACTTTTTGGGCGAATGCGTCTACCTGATATATCTTTTGCTTCATTTGCCAAATTTTATTGGAGGGTTAAACCTATACCCAATTCCTGGGAGTTTTGAGGACTTTTATCAACCGCTCTTCTTCACTGCCGGGTTCCGGATGAAAATCATAGCGCCATTGTACCCTTGGAGGAAGACTCATCAGAATACTTTCGATCCTTCCATTCGTCCTCAGGCCAAATAATGTTCCCTTGTCGTGTACGAGGTTAAACTCCACATAACGCCCCCTCCTGATTTCTTGCCATTGCCGTTCTGATTCGGTATAATCCAGCCCTTTTCTTTTGCTGACGATAGGAAGATAAGCACTAAGAAAACTATCTCCTGAATCCGTTATAAAATCATACCATTTCTCCATAGGCTGTTGCTCGGAAGGTCTCAGATAATCAAAAAACAGCCCGCCGATACCCCTTCCCTCATCCCGGTGGGTATTCCTGAAATAGCTATCGCATTTTGCTTTGTATTCAGGATAAAAGGAAGGATCATGCTTATCACAGACCTGTTTGCAGATCTGGTGAAAGTGAATGGCATCTTCATCGAATAAATAATAAGGGGTCAGATCCAGTCCGCCGCCGAACCATTGATCTGTGATCTTCCCTTTCTGATCATACATTTGAAAATATCTCCAGTTCGCGTGAACTGTTGGGACCTTGGGACTTTTAGGATGGATTACCAGACTGAGACCGCAGGCAAAAAAGTCTACCTGGCCCACTTTGAAATAATGCTGCATACTTTCGGGCAAAGGACCGTGAACAGCAGAAATATTCACACCTCCTTTTTCAAACACCGCCCCGTCTTCGATAACGCGTGTACGGCCTCCTCCTCCTTCTGACCGACTCCAAAGGTCCTGTTTAAAACCGGCTCGCCCGTCGATGTTTTCCAGCTCAGTACAAATATGATCTTGCAGATCCTGGATATAGGCGTAAAATTTATCTTTCATTTTTTTCAGTATTGATGATGTGAACCAAATTCTCGGCCTGTATCCCATCAAGGTCTTCCTGAGACCCTATTTTGGCAGATACTTCAGACTTTGTTCTCAACACAGCTACTACTTCTTCGGACTTTCCCGGGCCGTAATCCCTAAAAATTTTCCTTCCAACGGCATTGTTATGAAGGTCCATCGCCCTGGCAAGCGGCGGGTTGGGGAAAAGTTCTTCATGAAGGTGAGTGATCTTTTTGGTCCAAAGCAAAATCTCTTCAATATCCGTTTTATCCGTTATGCAGGCATCAGCCACCAGGTAATTCCAAATCGCATGGCGAAATGCATTCGCGGCCGTATTATGCCGATGTGCCGGGCCGTAGTACCGGGAGGAGAGCGAAATACTTTTTCTGGTCGCCTTCCATGTGGGCCATACCTTGCTGAGATTACCGAGGCAAAGAAGGAACAAGCTGTACAGCTGTCTCCATTTCAATGACCTGATAAAATCCCATAAATTCATTTATTCCCTGTATTCCTTTACCGCATTTATAAAGGCCGAAACATTTTCCAGAGGAATGGTGGGCAATATGCCATGGCCCAGATTGACGATATACCGATCTTTCCCAAATTCCCGTATCATGTTATGCACCATGTTTCTGATCATTCCGGGAGGGGATAACAAACGGGCGGGATCAAGGTTTCCCTGGAGCGTGATCTGCCCACCCGAAAGATATCGAGCGTTGATCGCCGAGCATGTCCAATCGACACCCAAGGCAGAGGCTCCGGTCTGCGATAGCTCTTTAAACGCAAACCAACATCCTTTGGCAAATACAATGACGGGTGCTTCGTCTTGAAGGGCGTGTACAATCTTTTGTATGTATTGGAGTGAAAACTCAGCATAGTCTACCGGAGATAACATGCCTCCCCAGGAATCAAAAAGCTGGATGCAATGAACCCCGGCTTTTATTTTTGCTTTGAGATAGGCGATCGTGGTGTCGGTAATTTTCTGCAGGAGTTTGTGTGCTGCCAATGGATTTGTGAAGCAAAAGGCTTTGGCCTGATCGAAGGACTTGCTGCCCTGACCCTGTACACAATAACAAAGAATCGTCCAGGGTGCTCCTGCAAAACCGATCAGCGGTACTTCTCCGTCCAGTTTTTCAAGTGTCATTTCTATGGCCTTCATCACATAGTCCAATTCGATAGTAACATCTGGCACTTCCAGTTTGTCTACATCTGCTGTTGTGCGTATAGGATTGGGCAGGAACGGGCCGAAATCTGGTTTCATCTGTACCTCAATATTCATCGCCTGTGGAATCACCAGGATATCGCTAAAAAGTATAGCGGCATCCATTCCAAACCGACGAATGGGCTGAACGGTGATCTCGGAGGCCAGTTCAGGAGTTTGGCACCGTGTAAAAAAATCATATTTGTCCCGAATAGCCATAAACTCGGGCAAATACCTTCCCGCCTGTCGCATCATCCATACCGGTGGCCTGGAAACCGAATCCCCTTTCAATGCTTTTAAAAACAAATCATTCATAATTTATTACTCCTGTTTAGATACAAAATGTGTCAATGCGCTTTGGAGGACGCTTTCAATGGTTTGGCTTTCCGCCACTACTATTTTATCTGTGAACAAAGTGGCTTCTGCTGCAGTAGTTTCTCCTATGCAAAAAGCCGTGATGCCTTTTAAACTATTCATAGAAACAAAGCTATGAACACCACTTGGACTAAAGAAAAGTACCCCATCAAAAACCCCGGATATTTTTTGAGTATGATACACCGTTTCATATGCGATTCTTTCTTCAAAGCGGACCGCATGCTCATGGAGTACATCGGGCAATTCCGCTCTTCTTCGATTTCCACATATGAACAAAAACGTATCATTTTTGTAATATTTTACGATAAAAAGAGCTAAATCACGTGAATTCCGTTCTGTTTTTAAGATTTTTAAGCCATTTTCGTCCAGTAGATCTGAAGTCTTCTGACCGACACAAAAACAACTTTTGGCCAAGGCAGTCTCACGTTTATTAGGTAAGGGCAATTGATCTATTGCTCTGAGAAATCCCCTTACGGCATTTTGGCTGGTGAATATATAATGATCGAAATCCGTATTTAGAACAAACTCCTTGAATAGAATATTTATGGCATTGTATTCGGCCAATCGTATTCCTGAGGACTGAACGGTCTCTTTTTGAATGGGCGTAAGGAATTTAGTCGACAGGAGTTGTTTCATGAACCGATGCGAGATTTTATGGTTTTTAGAATCTCCCCACCTCCTTTAGAAAGGATCTCTTCGGCACACCGACGACCAAGGCCTTTAAAAGAGTTGATCTCAGCTTCTTTCTCAACACTGAGCAATTGACTTCCATCTGTGGATCCAAGCACACCCCTTAATCGTATGCTCTCACCTTCAATACTTGCCAAAGCTCCGATTGGTGCCGAGCAACCACCTTCCAGTTCCCTCAGAAACTCACGCTCCACGGCTGTACAAATGTCGGTGGGATCATGGTTCAGTGCCTTAAGAATTTCCAGAATTTCCGGATCTTGTTGTTTTGCAACCACGAGTATTGCACCCTGCGCCGGTGCCGGGACCATCCACTGTAGTTCCACGCCATGCTCCGGGTTCTGATCCAGGCGCTCCAGGCCGGCTGCGGCAAAAATGGCTGCGTTCCAGGATTCTTCATTCAGTTTTCTAAGTCGGGTTGGGACATTACCCCTGAGGTCGACCACGGTATGAAGGGGATATCGGTGCAGCCATTGGGCTTTTCTTCTTAAGCTTCCGGTAGCCAGCACCCCTTCTGTATTCAGAAAATCAAGGCCTTTGTGTACCAGTACATCAGCAGGGTTGGCTCTTTCCAAAACAGCTGCTTTTACAATACCTTGTGGAAGCATAGTGGGAACATCTTTCATGGAGTGGACGGCAATGTCGATTTTCCCTTTGAGCAAGGCGATGTCGAGCGAGCGGGTAAAAATCCCTGTAATCCCCAACTCGTAAAGCGGTACGTCGGTGTTGAGGTCCCCTTCGGATTTGATGGGAACGATTTCGGACGTAGTACCCAACTCCTCCAGCCGATCCCTAACGGTAGTGGCTTGCCATAACGCTAAAGCGCTATCGCGACTTCCTATTCGGATGACCCTGTTCATGGGGATTCCACTTCAAGTTGGAATACCTTCTGGATGAATTCAAGGCTGTCCTCGGCATCTATTTCCGAATCTTTAAGATGGTTTACAAAGCTCTTGGTGATCTTATGTATTATCCGATCGGAGACCAGATCGGCCTGTTCTGCATTGAAATCGTTTATTTTTTTAGAGTGGAAGTCGATTTCCTCTTCCTTCATCGTTTTCAATTTCTTTTTTAGTGCTTTGATGACCGGAGCAAATTTACGGGTCTCCAGCCATTGGATAAAATCTGCCCTAACCTCATCGATAATTCTTTGCGCCTCTGGGATATACTCTTTTCGTCTCTCAAGGGTCTCATCGGTAATCTGAGAGAGATGGTCCAGGTGTAGGAGCGACACTTGAGAATGTTCAGCTACTTCGGGGGCTACATTTTTTGGAATGGAGAGATCCAGGATCAACAGTGGTTTTTTGGAGTGGATCAGATCGCTGGTAATCGTCGGTGAAGTAGCAGCAGTGGCTACTATGAGCACATCGGTTTTACGGATTTCGGCCTGCAGGTCGCCATAATCCTTTACCGTCAAATGGAATTTACCTGCCACCTTCTCGGCTTTGTTTTTTGTGCGGTTAATCAGGGTGATATGATGATTACCGGTGTGCTTTATAAGATTTTCACAGGTATTCCTGCCAATTTTGCCGGTACCAAATAACAGAATATTTTTTTCTGATACGGCATCGATGTTCTTAAGGATGTACTGAACCGAAGCAAAGGCCACAGATGTGGCGCCGCTTGAAATTTGTGTTTCGTTTTTTACCCTCTTGCTGGCCTGAATGATAGAATTGCATAAGCGTTCCAGAAAATGATTGGTGAGCCCGTATTTTTTGGATCGGTTAAAACTGTTTTTGATCTGCCCTATAATTTCAAAATCACCCAGTATCTGACTGTCTAATCCCGTTCCTACTCTGAACAGATGGTCTATAGCGTCATAGTTTTTTAATACATAGGCCACTTGCTGAAATTCTTCAACTGTCCCTGCCGTATGGTCGCACAATAGCTTTATAAGTTGAAAAGGATGCTGGGCAAAACCATGGAGTTCTGTTCGATTACAGGTCGAAATGATTAGAAGTCCATCAATACCTTCTTCACGGGCTTTTACCAAAAGATGCTCCATGGCCGTGGGTTCCAGACTGAACTTACCGCGAATGTCGGCATTGGCTTTTTTGTAGCTCATGCCAATGGTATAAAAAGAATGATGCCTGGAAATATGGTATGCCTTCATGTAATCATTTGAGCTAGACAAAAATAAAAGGAGTAATCGGGCAAAAATAACGCTGAAGGTACAAATTATAACGTTCTAAGTTTTTGAATTATTAAAAAACCCTAATTCATTGGAAAACGCTACATTTGGCCTTGATACTGGGACATCGAACTCTTTTATTTAGAAAGATTCTAAATAAAATATAAAAACGAATTTCATTATGGCTATTAAAAATGTCGCTCAAGGTTCTTACGAGGAAATAGTTTTGGATGATGGCTTTTATGTGCTGAAAATCCAGAATGAAGGTCCGGATATTCAGAGAGTTAGTCGAGAGATCGACAATTCATACATTCAGTTTCATTTTTGTCTTAAAGGGGGTGGTAAATTCATTTTCAATGAAGGACGATATGCTCTGGAGGTAAGCGATGAAAATTCACTTCTGCTTTATAACCCTCAGATCGACTTGCCGCTGAACCTCGAATTAAAGACTGATAGTTGGCTTGTATCTGTGGTTATGACGATACGAAACTTCCATGCACTTTTTTCTCGTGAGGCCGACTATATACACTTTCTAACCGAGGAGAACCGGGATAAGAAGTACTATGATCAGGAAAACATCAGTCCTGCCATGGCAGTTATCCTGAGCCAGGTGATCAATTTTAACCTCCACCCATCCGTAAAAGAACTCTATCATCGGGCCAAGGTCTACGAGTTGATGTCTCTTTATTTTAATCGAAATGTGGACGCAGATGCGGAAAATTGTCCTTTTCTGGTGGACGAGGACAATGTAAGGCGTATCCGCCAGGCAAAAGAGATCATCATTTCTCAAATGGCTGAACCTCCATCATTAACAGAATTGTCTCATCAGATCGGACTTCCTTTAAAAAAGTTGAAAGAAGGGTTTAAACAAATTTATGGAGAACCGGTTTATGCCTTTTTGTTCGAATACAAAATGGATTACGCCCGCAAAATGCTCGAATCTGGTCAGTACAATGTTAATGAAGTAGGACATAGAGTGGGCTATAGTACAGCAAGTCATTTTATCACTGCTTTCAAGAAAAAATACGGAACTACCCCTAAAAAATATTTGATGTCGCTTACCAACACCCAATAAGACTTGGTTTATTTTTGAAAGTCATGCGCTTTAAAAGGTTTTCCCTATGAAACAAATCCATTGGAAATTTACATTGTTGCTTTTGCTTTCTTTGATGATGCTTCAATGCCAGCCACAGTCAGGGGAAGGAGAAGGAGAAGCAGAAGAAAAAGAGGAAATGCCGGTTCAAAACCAGGAGCCAGCCAGTATTTTGGTATTTACCAAAACGGCGGGTTTTCGTCATCAATCGATTGAAAAGGGAGTGGCTACATTGCGTAACCTTGGAACAGAAAACGGTTTTGAGATCATACATACCGAAGAGGCATCTGTTTTTACTTCCGATGGACTTCAGGAATTCGATCTGGTGATCTTCCTGAGTACAACCAGGAATATTCTCGATCCGGAACAAGAAAGTGCATTTATGGCCTACATCAATCAGGGAGGGAGCTTTATGGGCATCCATGCCGCCAGTGACACTGAGTACGGATGGCCCTGGTATGGCAGGCTGGTAGGGGCATATTTCAACGGCCATCCGAGCAGTCCCAATGTAAGAGAAGCCGCGCTTGATGTTGAGGATAAATCACATCCCGCGACAGCTCATTTGGAGGATCGATGGCTCCGGGAAGACGAATGGTATAATTTCAAGGATATAAACCCCGATATTCAGGTACTTCTCAACCTTGATGAAACCTCCTATGAAGGAGGTACCAACGGAAGCTTTCATCCGATCGCATGGTATCATGAATTCGAGGGGGGGCGTTCTTTTTATACCGGAGGGGGCCATACGGAAGCCTCCTTCGATGAAGAAGATTTTCAAAAACATTTGCTCGGAGGTATTGAATATTGCCTGGGGCGTAAATAAATCTATCATAAATCAAAGAATGAAACGACGAACATTCTATAGCAATATGGGTTTGGCAGCCGTCGCTGCCACTACACTGCCCATGAGCTGTGCCGATCCGAAAAAAGAAACCACAGATGAAATGAAAAAGACTTCTCAAGCTGCCGGAGGATTCAAGGTTACTAAAGAATTGGCCAACCGTATGTATAAAAAAGCGCTGGCCATTACAAAGAAAAAGGTAAGAGGAGGGGAGTCGGAACCCTTTTTTACAAAACCGTTTGTTGACGCTGCCTTTTCAGATAATATTTTTCTGTGGGATAGTTGCTTCATTGTTTGCTTTGCGAAATACCACCTAAACGAGTTACCGGTTTATCAGGCCCTGGATAATTTTTATGACCGCATGGAGAACGATGGCTTTATCTGCAGGGAGTATCGTAAAAATGGCGAATCGCTTTGGTCCAAGGAGCACCCGGTTTCTATAAATCCACCGCTTCTGGCTTTTGCCGAATTGGAGATTTTTAGCGTTGAGAAAGATCTGGACCGCTTGCGAAAGGTCTATCCTGTACTTAAAAAGAATTTTCAATTTCACGTGGATCGCTATCAGGGAGCGGATAAGCTTTTTTGGGGAGATACCCTTGGTATGGGCATGGATAATATTCCGCGCTACCCCAGAGGTTGGACTACCGACCAGGGCAACGGGATGACACATCATGAGCTCGGTGATCAACTTGGTAAAATGAGCGGATCGACAGCCGAGGAGCGTCTTAATAAATTTATCCGTGAATATGTGAATACGCTTCAGGGTATTTGGAATGAGGAAGGACGACTTGTTGATTTTACATCCCAAATGGCTATGTATGCCCTGCAACTCCGATATATTGCTGAGCAGATTGGAGAAAAAGATGATCTTAGTGCGTACGATTCCTTTCATTCAGAAGTGAAAGAGGCGCTAAACACTCACTGCTGGGACGAGGATGATGGATTCTACTACGATCTTGGCTATGGTAAGCAGATCAGAAGGAGACATATAGGTATGTACTGGGCATTATTGGGCCAACTGGTCCCGGAGGAGCGACTGGAACGTTTTTTAGAACCGCTTGCCGACCCGGATGAGTTTTACAGAAAGACCCCCCTTCCGGCGCTTTCAGCAGCAGACCCTGACTACAAGGGCTGGGGCGATTACTGGTTAGGCGGGGTTTGGGCACCTACTTCCTACATGGTGCTCAAGGGACTGACCACTTACGGAAAGCACGATCTGGCGGCCGACCTGGCGGAAAAAACCTATGCTGCCGTTGCCGAGGTTTTTGAGGCTACCGATACGTTTTGGGAAAACTATGCCCCCGATCTCATTTCTTATGGAATGCCTGCGAAACCAGACTTCTGTGGTTGGACCGCTTTGGTGCCCATCGCGATTTACAGAGAGTATATCACCGGGAAATAAAGATTTGGCAAGTCGTAATATTTGGAGCTGTTTTGAACTAAAGTGGCCGTGCTACCAGGATTCCGATATTCTTTTTGATTTTTTCGAGGTATTCAGCTAAGGGCTTTTCAGCGATTTCAACCTGGCCGGAAACCGAAGCATGAAGCAGGTAAATGCGTCCGTCTGCTTTACGGTGTGCGAATCCGGTATGGGTAACATCTAGACCCTCGATGGAGGTGGCCAGTGCGATAATATCACCATCCTCAAGTTTCGATTCCACATCCTTAATTTTGTTTTTAGGGATATAGCAAAGCGTAATATGGCTGAGTCTTTCTTCAGTGTTACGGATAACCTCGAAATTCTTATCGTCCTCCAGGCCCGGATAGAGTTCTCTGTGTGAGGTCATGAAAGCGATTTCTTTTTCGAGTTTTACCCCTCCGAGTTCACATGAAATATTGCTTACCAGGCCTTTGATCTCGTTGTTATGAAGCCAATCTGAAAAATAATGTAGCCTGGAGGGATATCCTGCCAGGTCACCGTCTCTGTAGCGAATATTTCTCAGGATACTGCCAAAAGCCTCAATTTCATCAGCCTCCTTTTTAAGGAGAAGGGAGAAAGCGAGCACATTCTCAACATAAGTGGTACAGTCAAATCCTCTGAGATTGATCACCAGTTTTTCGTCCTGGTGAACCTCTAAGGTTTTGCCGATATAGGGCATTCCGGTAAAAGTTTTACCAATGGCAACGATGGTATGACCCATCGTTGGCTGGTCTAGGCTTTTTATTTCCTCAATTTTCATCTCAAATGCCTGCAGATCCTCATGGGCATAGCTGAGGTTCTGTGCCACGGAAACCGAGCTAATAATAAATAGTAATGAAAATAGTGTAATACGCACTAGCGAAGCTTTCTTGAGCAAATCTACAAATTAGAATCCAAGTTGGCTATAGGAAGAACTCGCTTCAGGATGATAGACAATGGCGCGCGGCCTGTCCTTCAGTTCAAATTCCTGGCTGACATAATCCATCGCCTCTTGATCGGTGTCCATATCGCTCATTCGATACCCGTCGTTCTTGTAAAAGTACTCGGTCTGGATCTCATCTGAGGTATTATAAACAACCAGATGTACTTTGAAATTCTTATCGAAATCCTGATTGCTCCTTATTTTGAAATAGTATCCTGTATATGCAACTTCTCCTAAATTCAATATTTCCGTTCCCAGGTAGATCACTTCGTCCTTGCTGGCGATGAAATTTCTGTCTTCGAAAATAGCGCTTTCCGCAAGGGCTTCCTGTACGCGATACAAGAATGGAAATAGATTTGTCTTTTCGATAGACCTCAACCGTTCATAGAGCAAAATTCTGCTGTTGATATCACCTGCCAGAGAGTCGATGAGATGCCGGGGCATATGTTCTTCTTCGGAGACCATCAGGGTGGCCAGAGTGACCCTTAGTTCAGGAGATTTAACCTCCTGCAACCGGCCAAAAAATTGGTGTATCTCCTTTACTTTTCTGAAGGGATGAAGCAGTATGGCGTAGTCTTCAAGTAGTGCGGTGGTATTCCGCCGTGAAAGATATTGAGAAGAACGCTGTATCTGCATATTTCCTTCCCTTGCCAAATGTCGCTTTAGTTGGATCCTGGCATCGGTGACCATTTGATCAACATATTTTTTGTAGGTCGTGCTCCTGATCATTTCTTCGGATTTAAGATCAGCCAGAAGGGAAAAGATCTCCAGTTTATATTCATGAACATTGCTGTAGTCCAGAAGTTCAGGGAAGAGGGTTTTTGCTGTCCTTAGATCTTTTCTATAGGGCTTAAATATTCTAGCGGTCTCCTTGGCGTATGAGACCAGGGGCAAATCCTGGGCCATGAGCTCCATAAGCAACAGTGATGCCTCTTCCGACCTGTTCTTCGATAAAGACTGCAGGATCTTCACCTGGGCCATTGAGTTTCCATAGCATCTTCGATAGAATTGTCTAAAAAACTCCCAGCTGCGTTCAGATCCAAGATCACCTAATTTTTGAATCAAGTGCGACTGTATATGTCTGGTTTCATGATCGTATTGAAAATCGGAGATATAAAACTCCAGGGAGTCGATATGTGATTTATCAAAATATGGAAATCGATAGCCTTTATAAATAATGCTATCCTTTGCACGCATGGCATCGAAGAGTTCCTTCGATTTATCCTTTACCAGGTTATTTCCCACGATAGTATCGAGAGGTTGAAAGTTTTCGAAAAAATCCGATACAAATTTACTTGGAGACTCCTCGGTATCTACAATGGCTTTTAACTCATAGAGGACACCGCCTTTTACAATGTTTTTGACAAGGATACCACGGCTGCTTGAGGAATCAGTAGCGATAAATTTAAGTTCGTGAACATCGTTCTTATTATCGGTTATTTCTTCATCAACTATTTGAAAATGCTTTTTCCTGAACTGGTTTTTTCTAAGCGACCAAAGCGAATCGATATTGGGAAAGGCGAGCAGATCATGACCTTTATTGAATTCAACGGAAATGGCCTCATTATTCTTATTCTGATAGAATGTTTTTTTGGTATAGGGGTTGTAAGATTTGGTCTTGGTTGGGCGACGGAAATATCCATTGCTGTTTTCGACGAATTTTTTTGGTTTAACAGGTGATATAGTGGTAAATAACAAGGCGGTATCCCTGATTCTTTCGAAGGCCTCCGGATAGGATTCCTTTTTTAAGGTGAACGAATCAAAAAAAGTATCAGCTTCGGTTTTTTGACAACTAAGGGCACCGAGCAGGTAGTAATCACCACGATTCAAAACGGTTTTCAGGTATAATACCCTGCCCTCTTCATGGTCGAATACGGCCTGTGAACGAAGCGATTTTTCTACCACCGGATCGAACTCACCATTCAGCCCGAGCTCTTGATAAAATCGCTTTTGTATCTGTTGCAATTCAAAATGATCCTCCTCCAGGTATTTCAGATCGTTAAGACTGGCACGGCGCAGGAAATAATAGGTATCTGAAGTGGGTTGATAAGCTTCGATCATACGTACCCCAAATCGCGAAGGATTATAGAATGTATATTCTCCCGGCATAGAGATTTTAAAATCATTATAGGCCGATTGCAGGGAAACTTTTTCAGCTCTGGCGGATTTAAAACTCAGGCTATCAAATATCCGGTCTGAGTACTCAAGGACATATTGTCCTTCCCCCGACATTTTAAAAATCAGAATTTCAAGGGGTTTGACAAAAATCTGGTATCGTTGAAAATCGCCATTTTTTAATTTGTTGATGATATCGATTCCTTCAACACCACTTTGAATAATACGCTTATGGCGGATGATCTCACCTGGGATATTTTCAAACAACAGAGTTTCTATATCATCTGGTTTGATCGAAACCTCCCTCAGAAAGGAATAGGTAGGGATCCGGTTAACCATAACATAGCTGCCATTGGCCAAATCCGGAGAAACGTAAATAGTGGTTTTGTTTTCTGCGACCGGGTATAATTTGTTAGGCAGTAACAGCTCAAAACTCTGGTCCTCAGGCGACTGTTTTGTCAGTGAAGCGGGTCTTATTTTCTGTTCAAATCGCTGTTTTAATTGTCGGCCTTTGGGGGTCGAACCCGAAACCAACGGCAAGACGGAGTACCCTTTATCCTTAAGGAGTTGTAATACGCCGCGAGATCCAGGAAGGTGAGCAGCCCCGATACCTGCGAAAACCTTACCCTTTTTCATAACGCTATCAAGGCTTTCAGTCATGTTCTCATTGCGGATATAGAGCATGTTTTTACGATAGTAATCGGTGTACATCGCACGGTCAATGGAATCGAGTAGATCGATATTTCTTTCTCGGTAGGCGTTTTGCATTAAGTAATTAAGGTCCTGGCCCTGCATCTTTTTCTGAAGCCATTCATCCGGTTTGTTTTTCATGGCATTCATACTGGCCCTGGCAACGAGCGTTGAGGACTCTTCCAAATTTTCCAGGGCTACGATGGTCTTACCAAATTTGGCACCGGCCTGGTAGATAAACATATCCAGATAGGTTTCTTCCTCAAAATTTTGATTGTACTCGTTGGTCCGGTAGAGTATATTGTTGATCAGTCGGTCATCAAAAGCCAGATACGCCGCAATTTCTTTGATTTCCGGAGCTTCCAATAAGAAAGCTTCCCGATAAAATCCTTTGCTGTCAAAACCATATCCTAATCCATACCCATCCGGACTTTGATGGATTTCATTATCCAGCCAGGTATCCGGATCAGATTCCAAGGCAACGATTTCGCTTTTTTGAAGGGCTTCGAAGAATACATCGTCTAGTCTGAAGGCAATTTTCTTACTCACATGCATTGTACCGTACAGATAAGAAGACTCCTTTAATCCATTACCTGAAATCTCCCATAATAAACTGTTCCGGTCTTGCGCTTTTAGCACAAATGAAAGGCATAGAAGTACTGTGGTGCAGGCTAAGCGCATCTTTTGGTTACATTTGGGATCTCGCGCCTGAGCAGGCTTGGACGTCGACCTTTTTTGCGGTGAAATCTCACGGGACGGTTACTCCATAGAGGTTGCTTATAAGCTTATCACAAAAAGGTAACGTTTAGAACTAACGGTTTTTGAAGGCATGTATTATCTTGGTGCTGTTAAAAATATATCCGTGTATCCACGGCCGGAGACGTCCGAATAAGGCTTAAATTGTTATGAAAAAAGGTGTTTTATTGGTGAATTTGGGCTCTCCTGACAGTCCTGAGCCAAAAGATCTCAAACCGTATCTCGACGAATTTTTAATGGATGAAAGGGTGATCGATGTTCCCCGTTGGCTGCGGAACATAATTGTCCGTGGGATCATCCTTAGGACACGCCCTAAAAAGTCGGCCAAAGCCTATAAAAAGATCTGGTGGGAAGAGGGCTCCCCTTTAATTGTGATCTCCAGGCGCTTCCAGGAAAAAGTACAAAAGCATACTCAGCTCCCGGTCGTATTGGGAATGCGTTATGGATCGATGCGTATTAAGGATGCCCTGGCATCTCTTCGCGGGCAGGGAGTTGAAGAAATACTTCTGGTACCGCTCTATCCCCACTACGCCATGAGTTCTTACGAAACAGTCGTGGTAAAAACTATGGAAATTCAAAAAGAGCATTTCCCAGAGTTGAATATCGTGACCATGCCGGCCTTTTACAGTCATCCTGAATATATCAAAGTCCTTTCAGAATCTATATCCGAACGCCTGGAGGGATTTGCTTTCGATCATGTATTATTCTCCTATCATGGTATTCCGGAGCGACACATCAGAAAATCGGACCCTACCCGCTTCCATTGCCAGATCGATGACCGATGTTGCAGTATAAACTCCGTTGCGCATCATACATGCTACAGACATCAGTGTTATGATACCACTAAACGGGTAATAGAAGAAATGAATCTGCCCTCTGAAAAAGTAAGCAGTTCGTTTCAAAGCAGATTGGCCGGCGATCCATGGCTCAAACCCTATACCGATTATGAATTCGAAAGACTGGCCAAAGAAGGGGTAAAAAACCTGGCGGTAATCACACCTGCATTTGTAAGTGATTGCCTTGAGACCCTGGAGGAAATTGCGATGGAGGGTAAGGAGCAATTCGAGGAGGCCGGAGGGGAGGATTACATCCATATCCCGTGTTTGAATGATCGGGATGATTGGGTAGCACTTATGGCATCATGGATTAATCGTTGGGAAGAAAACGGAGAATTACCCCTGTAGTGCCTTAGCAAAACTCTAATTTTGATCTTGGTCTGAATCAAGATCCCCTGGCCCGAACTTTTATGATTGGCTAAGTCAGTAACAAGTGAAATATGGCTAAAATATCATCTGGTCAGTTAGGGACCGATCCCATTGGGAAGCTCCTGGTACGCCAGGCCGTACCGGCCTCTATTGGTATCCTGGTGATGAGCCTCAATATTCTGGTCGATACCATTTTTGTGGGAAACTGGATCGGTTCGATCGCAATAGCTGCCATAAATGTCGTTCTGCCCGTATCTTTTTTTATCGCCGCACTCGGGATGGCGATAGGGATCGGGGGTAGCAGTATCATCTCCAGGGCGTTGGGGGCCGACCACCGGCAACGGGCCCTTAAGACTTTTGGAAACCAGTTAACGCTGACGGTTCTGCTGACGGTAGGAATGGCCTCCTTAGGGCTATTTTACGTTGACGATCTGATCCCATTATTCGGGGGCAAAGGGGCCATTTTTGAACCGGCTAAGATCTATTATACCATCGTGTTGTATGGGGTGCCGTTTCTAGCGCTTTGCATGATGGGCAACACGGTGATCAGGGCAGAGGGTAAACCCCGCTTTGCCATGATCGCGATGATCATCCCATCTGTAGGGAACTTATTGCTCGACTATATATTCATCTATGTTTTCGAATGGGGGATGCATGGTGCCGCATGGGCCAGCACGGGCAGCTATTTGCTGTGTTTTGTTTATATCTTTTGGTACTTCATATCACCTAATTCAGAGTTGAAGATCACCATAAAAGATTTTTATCTCGACCGGGTTATTCTCAGGGAAATAGGAGCCCTCGGTTTTGTCACCCTAGCCCGTCAGGCGGTAACCAGCATTACCTATTTGCTGATGAATAATATTCTATTCAACCTCGGTGGTGAACCACTTATTGCGGTTTATGCCATAATCGGGAGGATGCTGATGTTCGCGTTTTTCCCCGTTTTCGGTGTCACCCAGGGTTTCCTGCCTATTGCCGGATTTAATTATGGTGCACAGAAGTACGCACGGGTGAAGGAAAGTATTTATACGGCCATCAAATATGCTGCTTTTGTCGCTACCCTGGTATTTATAGGGCTGATGATTTTCCCCGAAGCGATCACATCCCTGTTCCTCAGCAACAGATCAGACTTGCCGGACATGGAACTGGAAATGAATCGATTTGTTCTTCAGCATACGCCTTCTGCTATGCGATGGGTATTTGCCGCCACACCTGTGATTGCCCTACAACTCATCGGAGCGGCATATTTTCAGGCCGTAGGAAAGGCCATACCAGCTTTGTTGCTGACCCTTACCCGACAAGGATTCTTTTTCATCCCACTTATTTTGATCTTACCTCTTTATCTGGGAGAATTAGGCGTATGGGTATCTTTCCCTGTGGCAGATATTTTGGCAACGGTTGTAACTGGCTATTATCTTAGGAAAGAAATCAGGAAGTCTCTTTCTCCCATTGTGAATTAGTAGTCTTCAGCTGTTATTTCTCCCCTGATATTTTATGGTATTTCCTCATTATATTCAATACCTTCTTTATGGGTAGTGCCTTGACAGTATGCCCCTGGTGACCACTCATCGTTTCGGCGGCGAAAAGGGAATTCAAAACAGCTTCTTCAGTGGCTTCGATTACGGCAAGGAAGAGGGGTGTCATGGCTTCGTTTTTCAAAAAATGGCCAGGAAGGGCGATATCCTTATTTTGATAGGAAATCCGGTTAGCCGGGGTAGTGGAAAATGCGACAACATAATCACCGCTTCCATTCGACGCGATCCCACCTGTTTTGGCCAGGGCCATAAAGGCGCGTTTTCCCAGACGCTTGAGATTGCGAGGGTCGAGCGGGGCATCGGTGGCAACCACAATCATGCAGGAGCCGTCGGATTGGTATTTATACGCATCGGGATAATCCCCCATTTCTTTGGCAACGGGAACACCATTGATTTCCAAGATGCCCCCAAAATTCGTTTGTACCAGGACCCCCACAGTGAAGGAACCACTTTCATTAGGGAGCACCCTCGATGCCGTGCCTATGCCGCCCTTATACCCAAAACATACCGTACCTGTTCCGGCACCAACATTGCCTTCGGTGACCGACCCGCTTCCGGCATTTTCGATGGCATCTAAAATATCCTCTTCTTTAACATGCCTGGCCCTTATATCATTAAGAAAGCCATCGTTGGTTTCTCCAACCAAAGGGTTCACCGATCTGATATTTTCATTTCCGGGTAATCCTAGGGAATAACTGATCAGCGCCTCAGAGGCTCGGGGAACACTAAGCGTATTGGTCAGGATCACCGGTGTTTCCAGATTGCCGAGTTCTTCAACCTGGCTATATCCTGCCAGCTTGCCAAAACCATTGCCTATAAATATCGCTGCAGGAACTTTCTGTTGAAAAATATTGCCCTTATGCGGAAGTATGGCTGTTACACCTGTCCGGATATTTTGGCCTTTGATCAGGGTTTTATGACCTACCTGTACGCCCTCCACATCTGAAATAGCATTGTATTTACCAGGGCGCAACACACCGATCTCTATTCCATGGTCCCTAAGTCTTTTTTCCTGTGCCATCGCGACATGAAATATAATAATGGCCACCACCGAAGAGAAAATCATCTTTTTCATTTCGCTGAAGTGAATTGATTATACAAGGTAAAAAAATAAAGCTGATCAAAGGCTCAGAGAATATAGAATGAAGCCTCAGCATCGTACTCGGGAATGTCCTCATCGAGCAATTGCCGAATATTCTTTTCTATGTTCTGAGAAATATCGGTCATGGGAGTATCCGTGGGGTGATTATCAAAGGGATCCTGAATGGTATAAGCGATCTTTTCGAGCAAAAAGAAGGGAATTGCGATCCCGATAAGCAATGGGATCTCCGCAAATTCAAGTAATTCAGCCAAGGGGATAGACAGGACAATCAAAAAAATATAAATGAAGAAATGTAATATCACACGGTATGTTTTAGGAAATACGGTGTTTTTAATCCGTTCGGCTTTACCCAGAGAGGAGGTTAAACGCACAAGCGTATTATCGATTTGGACGTGTTGAAAATCATTGATCTCACCGCTCCTGTGCAGTGCGGAAATATCTCCGCTATTGAGATCGAGCAGTGCTATCGGCATATGCGGTTTGTGTTGTAATTCTTCCCATTCCATTTCAGACACCAATGGCCTAACTATATCATGAGCGTCCATCCCGCGTAGATGGTTACACGAGGCATAACACCATGCGATCTGACGATTACCAATAGTTTTTACCAGCGCGATATTCTCGGGCGCCATGAAGTGTTTGACCTGCAGGACCAGTGTTCTCGAATCGTTTACGATGGCGCCCCATATCTTTCGGGCTTCCCACCAGCGGTCGTAGGATTGTGCCAATTTAAAGGACAACAAAAGGGCTATGGCAGTTCCTAAAAAGCCCCCTATAGTAATAGGAATATTGATTCGGATCAGAAAATCCTGAATAATAAAAATCACAAAGGAGAATACAGTAACGATGATAAAGTCCCATTTAATTAGATCCAGCCAGTATTTCAGAGGGATTCTCTTGTTGAGTATCATGTTTTGCTAATTTGTAAAAGGAAAATTGGAGCTTAACCAGATCGCGATCTCCTATAATTTCTTAATTGCATTTTCCGGGCCCTCAAAATACAACAAAATTGTGATGGGCTTAGAGCGAATACCTCTAGAGCCTTATTCGCCCCGTTCTTTTGTGAACAATAACTAATTATTTACGCTTTTTATGCCCGAAACATGGGATGCCACGGCTTTCCAGAATTCCCCTCTTTTAATCATTATATTGCTCGATTGATAGATGGTATGGGTCGAATCATTGTAAATATGTCCAGTGCCACAGATCAGTACCGTTCCATTCTCGAGAGCATCGAGGCGTCCGATGTCATAATAAAAAGAATCTGGCGCAGAGGCATTTTCTTTGATCCAGGCCAACTCTGAGGCCTTGTCCGACCAGTTTCCATTACCATCGATCATCTGGAAATCATGACCGAGTATCCGATTGAGTAATGCCGTATCCTGCTCCCTGTAGGCCTTGGGCCATTCCACTTCTTTAAGATAGCGCAGGGCTTTGAGGTCATCAGAATTGACCGTATATAATTTATTCATTGATTTCTGCTCATCACAGGATAGGGCCCCCATGAAAAATATAATACAGACTAATATTCTCATAATTAACCAATGTACGATTTTTCGTTGTTTTCTTATTCTTCTATGGTTTTTAGGTCTGTTCTTTTTGCTTACATTTAGTGCCGCTAATTCAACTTTAAAAGGATTATGATCAAAACCATAACCAGAGGGGGCATATTCTTGTTGTTATTCTTAGCTGCCATCCCATTACAAGCACAAAAAAGGAAAAAGGGGAACTCATCTACAGCAAACCAGATCCCGTCCGAACTTTACTCCAGTATGGAGTATCGACTGGTGGGACCTTTTAGAGGAGGACGCTCCGCATCGGTTACCGGAGTCCCTGGAAATCCCAACCTGTTTTATTTTGGAGCCACCGGAGGTGGTGTATGGAAAACGATCGATGGAGGTCGTAGCTGGGGAAACATATCCGACGGTTATTTTGGGGGTAGTATCGGCGCTGTCGAAGTTTCAAAAAGCGACCCTAATGTGATCTATGTAGGAGGTGGAGAGAAAACCGTCCGCGGTAATGTTTCGTCTGGCTATGGAGTTTGGAAAAGTACGGATGCCGGTAAAACCTGGATACAGGCCGGATTAGAAAAAAGCAGACATATTCCTCGCCTAAAAGTACATCCTGATCATCATGAGATCGTTTATGCAGCTGTTTTGGGAAATATCTATAAACCCGCAAAAGAACGAGGAATCTACAAAAGCACAGATGGCGGCAATACCTGGCAACAGATTTTGTTTGTAAATGATCAGGCTGGAGCGATCGACCTTGTTCTCGATCCCAACAATCCAAGAATTCTTTATGCTTCCACCTGGAGAGTGCAGCGGACCCCATATAGCCTGAGCAGCGGAGGTCCTGGCTCTGCGCTTTGGAAAAGTACAGATGGAGGAAATAACTGGAAAGAGATCTCGAAAAATGAAGGCTTTCCAAAAGACACCCTGGGAATTATCGGGGTCACTGTTTCCCCAAAAAACTCAGAACGCGTTTGGGCCATAGTTGAGCACAAGGAAAATGGAGGACTTTACCGCTCCGGAGATGGGGGAAATACATGGGAGCATGTGAATAAGGAGCGTAAACTGAGGCAGCGGGCCTGGTATTACTCCAGGGTCTATGCGGATACCGAAGACGAAGACCTGGTATACGTGCTTAATGTTCGCTATCATAGATCGAAAGACGGAGGTAAAACTTTTGAGACTTTCAATGCGCCCCACGGTGACCATCATGATCTTTGGATAGCCCCCGAAAATTCAGATCGCATGATCATCGGTGATGACGGAGGCGCACAAGTGTCTTATGATGGCGGGACTACCTGGAGCACATACTACAATCAACCTACGGCCCAGTTTTACAGAGTAACCACAGATAATGCCTTTCCCTACAGGATCTATGTGGCGCAGCAGGATAACAGCACCATCAGGATCAATCATCGCAGCGACGGCAGTGTCATCGATGAAGACGATTGGGAACCAACGGCAGGAGGTGAATCGGCTCATATTGCAGTAGATCCAAAGGATAATGATATTGTTTATGGCGGTAGCTATGGAGGATATCTTACCAGGGTGAATCACAAGACCAAAACAGAAAGGGCCATCAACGTATGGCCTGATAACCCGATGGGTTATGGGGCCGAAGGTATGAAGTACAGGTTCCAATGGAATTTTCCGATCATGTTCAGCCGGCACGATCCCAATAAGCTCTATACTTTCTCGAACCACGTGCATATGAGTACTGATGAAGGACAAAGCTGGGAATTGCTAAGCGAAGATCTGACCCGGAATGATCCTGATAAATTGGTTTCCAGCGGGGGACCTATCACCCAGGACAATACCGGTGTTGAGTATTATTGCACCATTTTTGCGGCCAATGAAAGCCCTATCACCGAAGGTTTGATTTGGGTCGGGAGCGACGATGGACTGGTGCATATCACCAGAGATGGGGGAGGCAGCTGGCAAAATATAACGCCACCTCAATTACCTGAATGGAGTATGATCAACAGTATTGAACCCTCGCATTTTGAAGAGGGCACATGCTATATCGCCGCAACGCGTTATAAGTTGGGTGATTTCAGGCCATTGTTATTCAAGACCACAGATTACGGCGCTAGCTGGCAGCAGATCACCGATGGTATTGACTCGGAACACTTCACAAGGGTTCTCAGGGAAGATCCCGATCAAAGGGGGCTGCTCTATGCAGGAACGGAAACCGGGATGTACATCAGTTTTAATGATGGGGCCACCTGGCAGTCTTTCCAGCAAAACCTGCCTGTGGTGCCTATCACCGACCTTATAGTGAAAGATCAGAACCTGGTAGTAGCCACTCAGGGGCGATCGATATGGATCCTCGATGACCTTAGCGTTTTGCATCAGTTGGAATCCGCTTCCAAGAATTCCACTTCAATATTATTTAAACCTAAAGATTCATACAGGACCAAGGGCAGAACCACAGAAAAACCTTCAAAAACCGCTGGGGCCAATCATCCTAACGGGGTTATCACCCATTTCTACCTGAAGGAGCTCAATCCCAAGGACAGTGTTGTACTCACCTATACCACCATGAAGGGCGATACCTTGGCGAGCTTTTCAAATTCAGCCAAGGACAAAGCGACTAAGCTCAAAATTGAAAAGGGTGGGAATTCTCATGTCTGGGATACCAAAACCAAAGGTGCTGAGAAACTTGAAGGCATGATATTTTGGGGGGCAAGTCTGAGCGGTCCTAAAGCTGTGCCGGGAACCTATAAAGCCCATTTAAATGTTAACGGCAACCAGCAATCTCATGATTTTACGATTGTAGCCGATCCCCGTGCCGAGGTAAGTATAGAAGCGATGCAGCAACAGTACGACTTTGTCATGGAGGTTAATCAAACCATCGATTCGGCCCACCTGGCGATAAAAAGGATCCGTAAGATCTCTACTCAGCTTGATGTATTTATGGAGCGTTACAAAGGGAAAGAGGTCACAAAAGCGCTGGTGGAAAAAGCCAAAAAAATGAAAGAAGATTTCCAAAAGGTCGAAAAGGCGCTCTATCAAACCAAGAACCGTAGCGGACAAGATCCTTTAAATTTTCCCATAAGGCTGACCAACAAACTTGGCCATCTTAATAATTTGGTGACCATTGATGATTTCGCTCCGACAGCACAGGATATCGCCGTTAAGAATGAACTCACCGGCAAGATCAATGCACAACTCAAGGCATTCAATGATCTTTTGGACAATGAGATACAGACATTTAACAACGAATTCAACCAATTGAAATTAGACTATTTGTTTCTAGAAGACTAGTAATACCCAATTTAAATATGAGAGTTTCCATTCATTTGATTTTCGCATTGATACTAACCCTGACCCTAAGCGCTCAAAATGCCGAAGATTATTTTAAACCTGTAAAATACCGCAACATAGGACCCTTTAGAGGTGGCAGATCTGTATGTGCCACTGGAGTCATCGGCGACCCTTTTACCTATTATATGGGGACAACCGGTGGCGGACTTTGGAAAACCACTGATGCCGGACAGCGATGGGAGAATATTTCCGACGGATATTTTCAAACAGGTTCTGTCGGAGCAATAGCGGTCTCACCCTCCAACCCGAATATTTTATATTGCGGGATGGGGGAACATGCACCCAGAGGGGTGATGACTTCCTATGGCGATGGGGTGTACAAGTCGATCGATGCCGGTAAAACCTGGACCAGGATCGGTCTGGAGGCTACCCAGCATATATCCAGAATACGCATTCACCCCACCAATCCTGATATCGTTTATGTGGGCGCACAAGGCGCTCTCTATGGGCCTAATAAAGAAAGAGGAATCTATAAAACCATCGATGGGGGTAAGACCTGGAATCAATTACTGTTTGTCAATGAACTGACCGGCTGTTCAGAATTGTCCATGGATCCAAATACCCCTGAGACCTTGTATGCAGCGATGTGGCATCATCAACGAAAACCGCATAAGGTGATCAGCGGAGGGGAAGGTAGCGGACTCTATAAATCTATAGATGGTGGTGCCAGTTGGAAGAAAATACATGAAGGTCTTCCTGAGGAAAAAGGAAAAATGGCCATTGCCGTAAGCCCTGCGAATTCCAATAAGGTCTATGCCCTGATCGAAAGCGATTCGGACAAGGATAAAGGCGGACTTTTTGTTTCCAATGATGCAGGGAACAGTTGGAAAATAGTGAGTGGGGATAATCGATTGGTGCAAAGAGCCTGGTACTATATCGAAGTATTTCCCGATCCAAATGACGAAAACACCGTGTATGTGATGAGTGCCCCGGCACTGCGCTCGATCGATGGTGGCAAAAGCTGGGAACGATTGAGTGGTACCCATGGTGACTTTCATGACCTTTGGATCAATCCCGATAATTCAAAAAACATGGTCATTGCCAACGATGGAGGAGCGGCCATAAGTTTTAATTATGGCGCTAGCTGGTCTACCCAGGACAATATGCCTACTGCACAGTTTTACAGGATTAATACCGACAATTTGTTCCCTTATAATATCTATGGCGGACAACAGGATAATACCTCTGTGCGAATACCGCATATGTCGCTGAGCAGGGGCGGGATCTCGGAACAGGACTGGACCTATGCCGCGGGGGGAGAAAGTGCCTACGCCGCCTTCGATCCTGATGATCCCAGATATGTCCTGGGAGGCAATTACCTGGGGACGATCGAAGTGCTCGATATGGAGTCTAAACAAGAAACAAAGATCATGGCAGCGCCTATTCAGTATTTGGGAAGGGCCGCCAGGGATATGAAATACCTTTATAACTGGAATGCCCCCATAATAGGTTCGAAACACGAACCAGGAACTTACTATCATTGTGCCCAGGTAGTACTGCGTACGAGGGATATGGGGCTGAGTTGGGAAGAGATCTCGCCCGACCTCACCCGAAATATAGACGAGAAACAAGGTAATGGTGGAGGCCCTTATACCAATGAAGCAGTGGGAGCCGAGAATTATGGCACCCTTGTTTATATGGTAGAATCGCCGCATGAAAAAGGGGTCTTATGGACCGCGAGCGATGATGGCCTGGTTCACATCACCAAAGATGGTGGTGAGAACTGGAATAATGTTACACCAAAAGGACTGGCCGAGTGCCTGGTTAATGCCATAGATGTTTCCCCACATGATCCGGCCATAGCCTATATCGCCACTACCCGTTATAAATTCAACGATTACACACCGGCCATATATAAAACGACGAATTACGGACAGAGCTGGACCAATATCAGCAAAGGAATTCCTTATGGTTCATTTACGAGGGTGGTCAGAGAGGATCAACAGCGCAAAGACCTGCTCTATGCTGGGACCGAAAAAGGGATCTATATCTCCTGGAATGGTGGCCTTAGCTGGGAATCTCTGCAGTTGAACTTACCTGTAGCCCCTGTAACAGATCTTAAAGTCAACCAGGGCGATCTGATCGTTGCTACTTCAGGACGGTCTTTTTGGATACTCGATGATCTGGCATTGCTTTCTCAATATAAATCCGGGCAAAAAGGCTTAAAAATCTATACACCCGAAAATGCTTACTATGGCTCCTGGGATAGTCAATTGAATGAGAACGAGGATAGTTTTAAAGGCACGGATCCTTTTGAAGGCATAAACCCGGCCAACGGAATGGTGGTTTATTACGAGCTTCCCAAAGTGGCAGATTCGGTGGAACTCCAGATAGAAATTCTCGATGGTAGTGGGAAACAGCTAAGACAATTCAGTTCGGTTCGCGACACTACATTCAAAAAGTGGGACGGAGGTCCTTCAGCAGACCCTGTGCTTGCCAAAAAAGCGGGACTGAACAGATTTGTATGGGATCTGAGCCATCCTACAAAACCGGGCATTCAAAACGTGTATTTCGAAACGAATTTTTCAGGACATAGGGCTGCTCCCGGCAGTTACCAGGTAAGACTAAACTATAATGGTCAGACGGTTGAAACCACCGGCAAGATCATCAATACACCAGGGGTAGAGATCAGTGATGCTCAACATAAGGAATACGATAAGTTTATGAGCGAAATGGAGCAAGAGCTCAGATCGATGCATGTAACGGTTAACAGCCTTTATAGCGTACAGGGCCAATTGAAAAACATCATGACTACCCTAGAAGATGAAAACTTGCTGCAGGATGGCAAACTATTGCTGGAACAGCTTAAACAATGGGACGAAGAAATGGTGCAACGGAAGTCGAGGGCCTATGACGATGTGGAGAATTTTCCCAACAAATTCACGGCGGAATATATGTTCCTTATCGACCAAACCAATAGTGCTATCCCAAGGGTGAACCGGAGTTCCAAAGAGCGCAGGGAAGAATTGGACAAGCGATGGGCAGGACTCAGGCAGCGCGCCGGGACCTTTAAAAATCAAAACATCCCGGATTATAATAAACAGCTTTGGGAAGCGGGGATTGGTGCCTTAAGGATAGATTGAAATGGGGATGTATTATAATTATATAAAGGCTTTACACCTAATCTTTGTCATTACATGGTTTGCGGGACTGTTCTATATCCCCAGACTTTTTATCTACCATATTGAGGCACAGGATAAGGAATCTCCGGCAAAAGAGATACTTTCCAGCCAGTTGAAGATCATGAGTCGACGGTTATGGTATATCATCACATGGCCATCGGCCATATTGTCTACCATATTTGCTTTGTGGTTGCTGGTCATTATGCCCGCCTGGATCGAGCAGGCCTGGATGCACATTAAGCTGGGATTTGTAGTGTTGCTTTTTGCCTATCACCTCAAGACTCATATGATGTTCAGAGAGCTACAGGCCGATACATTCCGGTATAGTTCGAGTTTTATGCGGATCTGGAATGAAGGGGCCACCATTGTACTTTTTGCCGTGACTTTCCTGGTTATATTGAAGAGTACTTTTAGCTGGATATTCGGATTGGTGGGGATGTTGGTACTAATACTGCTTCTGATCCTGGGGATTCGCCTTTATAAACGTTTCAGGGATCGCAGACCTGATGCCTGATCCTCCTTATATCCGATGATTTAAGCGCGCTGTTAGCCGTTATTTTTTGGTTCGATTATTGCTATCTTTAAGCAAAATTCAAAGGGTTGTTTAGAAAGTTTTCACTCAGATCCCGCATTTTTATCGGGATGATCCTGCTGGTATTGACGGCTTCTGTGCTGATTGCAGGTGTCACGGTGTACCAATACAGGGAGCAATCCAAAGACTACCATAGGGACAGGTTGGAGCGTAAGGAAGCCCAGATCGTTCAGAGTATCGAATATACGTTGAAGGCAACCACCTATCCGGTGACCACGGATAACCTCACCCTTATTTTTAGAGATGAAATATACCGCATTGCAGATGTCCAGAACGTAAATTTTAATATTTACGACCTGCGGGGTCAATTGATCAAGAGCTCCAGGCCCAAATTCAAATACGATTCTATTTCAAGCCAATTAAATCCTGAGGTGATTTCCAAAATATCCGGTAGTGTGGCAAAAAGATATGTGGAACAGAATGCTGCAGTAGGGGATAAATACCAGGATTCATACCGCTATATTACCGATAATAAATTTAAACCTATCGGTATATTAAATATACCTTATTACGAGGACAACACCTTTAACGACATGGAATTGAGGGAGTTCATGATGCGGTTAGGCGCGGTATATCTTGTGATGCTTGGAATTGCCGTCGGCCTGGCGTTCTTTATATCAAAATACATCACGAGGTCATTACAGACCATCTCGGAAAAAATGAATCAAACACGGCTTACCCAGCGAAACGAGAAAATATTACTGGAAAAACCCAGTACCGAGATACGAAACCTTATCGAGTCGTACAACGGTATGATAGACCAGCTTGAGGCAAGTGCCGCAAAGCTGGCGCGAAGCGAAAGAGAGCAGGCCTGGAGGGAGATGGCGAAACAGGTTGCTCATGAGATCAAGAACCCATTGACGCCCATGCGTTTGAGCATTCAGAGTTTCGAGAGGAAATTCGACCCTATGGATCCGGAAGTTAATACCAAGGTTGCCGAATTCTCAAGGACGATTATTCAACAGATCGACACCCTGAGTAGTATAGCATCTGCTTTTTCCAGTTTTGCCGATATGCCGGCTCAGCAAAATGAAACGCTAAACGTAGTACAGACTGTGAAACTCGCACTCGATATATTTAATGAAAACTATATTCACTTTATCGCCGACGAGGAAAGGATTATCGCCAAATTAGACCGTACACAGCTGGTCCGCATAGTAACCAACCTGGTAAAAAATGCCATTCAGGCAGTCCCCGATGTATCATCGCCAAGGATTTTAGTTTCCGTCGCTTCAGAGGGCAACAAGGTAAAAATTTCTATAGCCGATAATGGGATAGGGATCGCCGATGATTACAAAGACAAGATATTTGAACCTAAATTTACAACGAAGACCAGTGGCATGGGACTGGGGCTTGGTATGGTGCGCAATATTGTAGAGACTTATGATGGAACGATAGAATTTACCTCACAAAAGGGTAAAGGCACCGTTTTCACAGTAAAATTCCCGAAAGCCGCTTAAAACAAATAGATATGGATTTTAAAAATATTCTGGTAGAAAGAGATGCAGATATTGCTATCGTTATTATCGATCGTCCTAAAAAATTAAACGCTCTTAATCGGTCTACGATTTCAGAGTTGCACCATGCTTTTGCGCAATTGGAAAATGATAAGCACATTCGGGTTATTATCCTGACAGGGTCCGGGGAAAAAGCCTTTGTCGCCGGTGCCGATATATCTGAATTTGCGGGCTTTTCACAGGCCCAGGGAGAACAGTTGTCATCAGAAGGGCAGCAGCTTCTCTTTAATTTCGTCGAAAATTTATCAACCCCGGTTATCGCCGCCATCAACGGATTTGCACTAGGTGGTGGTCTGGAACTCGCATTGTCCTGCCATTTTCGGATTGCCTCAGATAATGCAAAGTTGGGCTTACCGGAAGTATCCCTGGGGGTGATCCCGGGTTATGGGGGGACTCAGAGATTACCGCAGCTGGCCGGCCGGGGGAAAGCCATGGAAATGATTATGACAGGCGCGATGATCGATGCAGCCGAGGCGGAACGCCACCACCTGGTCAATCACGTTGTAGCCCCTGAGAAGCTCATGGAATTGTCTATGAAAATCGCCAGGAGGATCGCAAATAATTCGCCTGTGGCCATCAGTTATGCAATAAAAGCGGTAAATGCGGGTTTTAAGAATAATGTACTGGGCTTTGCCACTGAAATCGAATCGTTCGGCGCCTGTTTTGGGACCGAAGATTTCAAGGAGGGTACCACCGCTTTTCTCGAAAAAAGGAAAGCCAAGTTTACGGGGACACGATGAGCTAATAAATAATCGTATATGATTACACGGTTTAGCATGCTTATGCTATTGATTCTCGGTTTAATGACGGCACAGGCTCAGGTCATGCCCATCGACTATCACTTCGGAGAAAAATACAATGACCGGTATAAATATTCAAACCTGTTGTCGATTGATGAGGACGGAATGGGGGGTTATGTACTGGTGCGTTCATATTTTACCGGCCTGATCCTTAAACCTAAAGGATATTATATCGAACGATATAACAAGGATTTGGAACTCATCGCAGAGTATAATTACAAACATCGGGGAGGAGACTTCGTTGAGGGATATGTCGCCAACGGGAAAATTTATTTGCTCTTGCTGGAGTATAGCGAAGAGCGCGCGACCTATAATTATATCGTCCATCACAGCCCGATAAGTAATTTCGATTTTACCACAAAACCGCTATTATCGATTCCTTCCCAGTCAGTAGAAAAACCCCTTGAGCGGAATTACTACAATCGAAATTTCAAGTCAGGCTTTACCACCACAGCTCTCTTTAATGAAGATAAGTCTGCTTTTATATTAAGCGTCCACTATAAGAAAGGCAAAGAAAATCAGCACCACATCTATATTTATAACGAAGCTCTGGAACAATTGTTCAACCAGGATTTTTCCGAGGAGATCGAAGAAAAAAACTATGCCTTTGAAAATATCGCTATGTCGAAAGACAAGAAGCGGGTCTATATCATTGCTAAGGCCTATTTTAAAAAGAAGCGATTCAAGGCTTTGGAGCGAAAGTTTCAGTATGAGATGATCATGTTGTCTGAAGCGGGCATCAAAACCAAAAGTTTCGATAGCCCAGACAAATATTCAGAAGCCCTAAAACCAGTTTTACATAAAGGAGACCTGCTCTGTGTTGGGTTCTACGCGGATAGAAAAGATAACCGGTATAATGGAATAGGCTACTTTAAGATGGACCCGATGACACTGGAGATGAAGATCAAAAAATACAATCCGTTCACCGAGGAGTTCATGCAGGATAAATTCGGCAGGGAAGATACGGATCCGATTAAAAACCTAATCTTCAAGAATGTTAGTTTTACAGACGACGACTCAGTGCTCTTCAATGCAGAAGAATATTTTGTCACCAATAGTGTTCAGGCCAATTCGAGCGGCACCCGGCTGCGGGTTGAGCGATTTCACCACAACGATATTGTGAGCGCGAAACTGAATTCGAGCGGCGAAATACTCTGGGCACGAAATATCAATAAAGCTGAGGTTACTCAAGGCGATGGTGCTTATGCCTCCTACAGTTCATGCACAAAAGGCGGGAATACCTACTTCTTTATTTGTACCGCTGCAGATAATCCACAGCTGCTCAACGACGAAAGGCTTATTTTTAAGCAGGGGCTGAGCCGTAATCGCAATGTCTTCGTTATTCAGTTGAATTCGCAGGGCAAAGTGAAATACGAAAAAGTAATCGATGCCAGTGAGGCCCGATTGCCATTTATGGTGTCGAAACCGCTTATGGATCCCCAGGAAGATCATTTGCTTTTCTATGCCAAACGTGGAACCAAGAAGCAATTGGTCAACGTGGCGATCAATTAGCAACTTCCATAATCTTTTCCAATTACTGATGATTAGATAATTCTAATTATTGGAAATATTCCATATATTTGGAATAAATCCATTCATTGAATAACAAATCCTATTTAAAGGGAAGGGGAGCCCAGGAGAATCCTTCAAATCGTTTTTTTAAACTTCAGCATGAAACCCTGAACGAGTTCCTGGAGTATTGTTCCAAAAATGGGGAAGCGGTGCGCAGTTCTAAAACCAGGTACATTCCCGTTTTTCCCAAAACGGTGGTCAATGCGGTCAATAGCCCTGATGTACCCATGAACTATTCGATGAATCCCTATCAGGGATGCGAGCATGGATGCATCTATTGTTATGCCCGCAATACCCATGAATTCTGGGGATATAGTGCCGGTCTGGATTTTGAACAACAGATACTGGTCAAGGAGAACGCCCCGCTCTTACTGGAAAAAAAATTGAGGCAAAAAAGCTGGAAAGCCGAAACCATAGTTCTTTCAGGTAATACGGATTGCTATCAACCGGCAGAGCAGCGGTTTAAGCTCACACGCGCATGCCTTGAAATTTTCTTGAAATATAGACATCCGGTAGGGGTCATTACCAAGAACGCCCTGATACTTCGCGACCTGGACCTTATTGAGGAACTCAGCCAATATAATTTGATAGGAGTTCATATTTCATTGACTTCGCTCAATGAAGGAACCCGCAGGATCCTTGAACCGAGAACGGCTAGTATTAAAAAACGCCTGGAGACCATACGCAAGCTTTCCGAGAAAAATATCCCGGTAAACGCTATGCTGGCTCCTATAATCCCGGGTATAAATAGTCATGAGATCCTTGACCTGGCCAGGCAGGCCTCTGAGAATGGCGCGATCTCATTTGCGTTAACCATAGTTCGGCTTAATGGTGCTATCGGTCAGATTTTTACAGACTGGATCAGAAAAGCCATGCCCGGTAAGGCAGACAAGGTACTTAACCAAATCGCTTCCTGTCATGGTGGTAAGCTCAACGACAGCAGGTTCGGGGTTCGTGCCACGGGCGAAGGTCAAATCGCCAAACAGATTAGGGATATGGGGGAGTTGGCTAAAAACCTGTATTTCAAAAACAAAGCTTTTCCCTCCCTAAATAAAACGATGCACAGGGGTTTCAAAGACGCACAACTAAGGCTTTTTTAATGCCTTGTCCTCAGGTTAATTCCCAGCCTTTGCGGTACGTACCTTTCACCCATTCGTTGGCCAGCTCGAAATTTTTCACGGTCATATTCTCACCGTCCCATTGTATTTTTCGGCGTCCCGGATAGCTAAAATCTCTCTCACCATCATTTTTTACCTTGTATTGAAAGGCTCTTATAGCCAGATTACCCATCAAGACCGCTTCTGTTAAGAGCCCTGAACGCTCAAAAGAGGAGGAAGTGGGCGTTCCGTTCAGGCAACCGTCCACCCAATTAGAAATATGACTTTCGATCCCTCCCGGCACACGTTCAAAATAAGGTTCCGGGCTGGTAAAGATATCCATCAGTCCCGATGGGAGTAAGCGCGCATTTCTGGAGTAGACATCACAAATCAAAATCCCTTTGGTGCCATAGAAAATAGTTCCTCCTCCACGATCACCGATGGTTTCCCCATCTTTTAACTCGTCTGGCAAATCTGGCATAATTCCGCCATCATACCAGTTCAGGGCAACCTCCTCATGTTCCGGGCTATCGAATTTCAGGCGCACAATAGAAGAAGCTGGAAAAGAGGCATTAAAATCGGCTTCCTGGAAATCTCCAACCCAATTGGCGGTACAGCTGGCCTCAGCTTCCTTCGGGTATCCCAGATCTAGGACATTGAATGGGGTCTCGATAATATGACAACCCATATCGCCCAGGGCACCAGTTCCAAAATCCCACCATCCCCTCCATTTAAAGGGCAAATAGGCATCATTATATTCTCGATAAGCGGCGGGTCCTAACCAAAGGTCCCAATCCAGCCCTTCCGGAACAGCTTGTTTTTTCACAGGTGCCGAAACACCCTGTGGCCAGACAGGCCGGTTTGTCCAACAATCAACCCTTGTCACCTTACCGATGGTTCCAGCCTTAATCCATTCCTTGGCTTTACGGCTGTCGTCGCTCGATGCCCCTTGATTACCCATCTGTGTGATGAGCTTTTTTTCCCTGGCTACTTTAGCCATCAGTCGGGCTTCACCAATATTATGTGTCAGGGGCTTTTCAACATAGGCGTGCTTGCCCGCCTTCATAAAAGGAAGTGCGATGGTCGCATGGGTATGGTCGGGGGTGGCCACCATCACGGCATCAATATCCTTGTGATGTTTCTTGTATACTTTTCTGAAATCCTTATAAGTAGGGGTATTGTTGAGTATTTCCTGATACTGTGGAGGAATATCGTCTCGGTCATAGGTGCTCTTTACCCTGCGCTCATCTACATCACAAAAGGCCACGAATTTGACCTTCCCTGTCTGGTAAAGTCCGTACATCACACTGGCTCCTCTTCCCCCTATTCCGAAAGCCGCCACATAAAGGGTATCGCTTGGTGGGATATGTCTTTTGCCAAGCACATGACTGGGGACGATACTTATTCCTGCGGAGCCCGCTGCAACATTTCGTATAAATTTTCTTCTTTTCATTTTCAGCTTTTACAAGTCTGGAAGATACAAAAACTCGAATCTTATATCCTAGGGTTGAAGGTGGAAAGTATTTAGGAATAACCTTCCCATTCTTTGTAAAACCGATCCAGGTAATCCAGCATGAAACGGTGTCTTTTATCGGCTAATACACTTCCAGTGGGGGTATTCATCTGGTCTTTGAGCAGCAGGAGTTTCTCATAGAAATGATTGATCGTCGGGCTCTCTGATCGCTTATAGGTCTCCTTATCCATTTCGAGATTTGGTGCGAGATCAGGATCGTATAGAAGCCTGTTTTTAAATCCCCCGTAATGAAAAGCACGGGCGATTCCGATCGCACCAATAGCGTCTAGCCGATCGGCATCTTGTACGACCTTCAATTCGGCAGAAGGTGAAGGTTGTGCATTTCCCGAAAGCGAATTTTTAAAAGAGCTATACCTGATTATGTCGACCACCTTTTGCCGAATATCTGCGGGAATTTTGATGGAATTAAGGAATTCTGTGGCTATGGCGGGCCCGGTCTCCTCATCGCCGTTGTGAAATTTGGGGTCAGCAATATCGTGCAGCAGGGCTCCCAAGGCGACGACAAAGCTGTCTACATTCTCCTTTTCAGCAATGTGCATTGCGGTTTGATAGACTCTGTGAATATGAAACCAATCATGACCAGCTTCGGACCCCTCCAGTTGTTTTTTAACGAAGGCAACAGTAATTTCAATACACTTTTTTTTATCCATCATGTTACTGTTATTCCTTTAGTGACGGCAGCTTCCAGCTTCTGTATAAGATCATCTGCCTCCCCTTCGATCTCTATGGGCTCGTGCACCTGAAATTTTAGGTGACAACCCAGGCCGTAGGGAAAAGTTCCATACCGCAACAGCTTCCAGCTGTTATTGATGCTTAGCGGTACAAGAAGGGCCGAGGGAGACTGCTTCATGAGCATTTTGAGACCGGTGGGCTGGAATTTTTTCGGATGACCGTTCCGGCTTCTGGTACCCTCAGGAAATATCACAGCGCTTCTTTTGTGTTCTTCGATATACCTTCCCAGCTTGGCGATCTGTGTTATTGCCTGCTTGCTGTCTTTTCTATTGATCAGTACAGACCCTCCATGTCTGAGGTTAAAGGACACACTGGGAATCCCTTTGCCGAGTTCGATTTTGCTCACAAACTTTGGATGATGATGTCTCATATACCAGATGATTGGAGGGATGTCGTACATACTCTGGTGATTGGAGACAATGATCAGCGGCCTGTCTTTAGGTAGTTTGTATGGATTTTTAAAGCTGTACCGGGTACCGAGGAGATGGGTACATCTCATAATACAGAGATTGAGAATGGCTACGCTATTATGATGCGACTGGTAACCGAAGAACTTTATACAAATCCATTGTATAGGGTGGAAGATAAACAGGATGATCCCAAAGAATATAAAATAAATCACCGTGAGCGGATAGGCCAGTAATTTTTGCATACTACAAAAATAAAAAACCGCCCAACATGAGCGGTTTCCTTCTATATCTAAAATGTAAGATCTAGATATGTCTGTTAAGGACCTATCTAGCAATTTTCATTAAAAGCTTCGGTCAGATTTTCAGCGATCATCTCTGCGGGCCTGCCTTCGATATGATGCCTTTCGATCATATGCACCAATTCACCATCCTTAAAAAGGGCCATGCTTGGTGAAGATGGCGGGAAAGGAATCATCAGGCTGCGTGCGGCATCAACGGCCTCTGTATCGACCCCTGCGAAGACAGTAACCAGCCGATCAGGTCGTTTGCTATTTTGCAGGCTCAGTTTTGCTGCTGGGCGCGCATTGGCAGCCGCACAGCCACAAACAGAGTTTACCACTACCAGGGTAGTTCCATCGTTTTGGATCGCCTCTTCAACGGCTTCTGCCGTGTATAATTCTTCGAAGCCGGCAGATGCCAGATCTTCTCTCATGGGTTTCACTAATTCTGCGGGATACATAGATTCAATTTTTTTGTATTAATTAGGTCACAAAGATAACCAATTTGTACGATTATTATTCTTTAACTTCCGGACTCAAATGCATTATATCTGGACGATAAACTATATTAGCGGAAATTTTTAAGCAGGAATGATTAAATGGTTCGCAGCCATCATAGGATTTTTGTTTTTCAGGCTCCCCGGGGCGCTTCTTGGTTTTGTAATCGGGAGTTTGATAGACAATATGGGAAGGCCGGGAAGCGGAGGGACCCTTTTTGAGGATCTCACCAGACAAAGGGTGTCACCAGCCGATTTTGAACTCAATCTGCTAACACTTTGCTCGATTGTCATCAAGGCCGACGGTCAGATAAGCCAGCGGGAACTCGATTATGTACGGCAATATTTTCTCCAGACCTATGGCAAGGAACGTGCCAACGCTATTTTCAGGACCTTTAACGAAGTCAATAAAAAACGTGAAATTTCAGCGTATCGCGTTTGTACCTTCCTCAATCAGCGCACCCGCTATGAGGTGCGTTTGCAACTGGTCCATTTCCTTTTTGGAATCGCCCAGGCCGACGGAGCCGTAAGTCAGGCAGAAATAAAGAAACTCCACGAGATCGCCGGTTATTTCAGAATAAATGCCTACGATTTTGAAAGCATCAAGGCCATGTTTATCAAATCGGCCGATAATGCCTATAAGATCCTGGAAATCGGAAAAACCGCTTCTGATGATGAGGTAAAGAAAGCCTATCGAAAAATGGCCAAAAAATACCATCCCGATAAGGTGATTACAGAAAATGAAGCCATAAAAAAAGGAGCGGAGGAAAAGTTCAAGCAGGTACAAAAAGCCTATGAACAAATTCAAAAAGAAAGAGGCCTCTGACCCGGACAACTCCATATTTCATCATAAATTACCATCGGTCGATTTTAAATAAAAATTAACCGATTAAGGTTGTAATGCTTTTGCAAAGCCGGTATCTTAGCACATTAGATCAGGTGATGTACTATTCACTTTAAGTTATTTATGGCTCCGGATAAACAACAAAAGTACGATAAGGCCTATCTCAAGATGGCATACGAATGGGGAAAGTTGTCCTATTGTAAGAGGCGACAGGTTGGGGCCATTGTAGTAAAGGACCGGATGATCATATCAGACGGTTATAACGGGACGCCTACCGGATTTGAAAATATCTGCGAGGATGATGAGGGTTATACAAAATGGTATGTCTTACATGCGGAGGCTAATGCCCTCTCAAAGCTTGCATCCTCTACACAATCGAGTATCGGGGCCACCCTGTATATCACACTCTCTCCTTGCCGGGAATGCAGTAAACTTATTCATCAGTCCGGTATCAGGCGTGTGGTATACCAAATGGCCTACAAAGATGACTCCGGTCTGAGATTCCTTGAAAGAGCAGGTGTTCAACTTAAACATCTTCCTATAGCAGAAAATGTACTCTGAAGCGTTACTATATAAATGAAGAAACACTTTTACATATGGCCCACCATCATTGCGGTATCTTTAGCTTTGGGGATTTTTGTTGGGGGCAAACTTCATTTTAACGATTCGCCGGAAAAGCTTTTTACGACTAATTCAAAAAAGGACAAGCTTAATCGACTTATCGATTATATCGATTATGAGTACGTAGATGATATCAATACCGATAGCATTGTAGATATTACCGTAAATAATATTCTTGATAAACTGGATCCACATTCGGTTTATATCCCCAAAAGCGAAATGCGTCGTGTATCGGAGAATATGAAAGGTGATTTTGTGGGTATTGGGGTAAATTTTTATATGATACGCGATACGATCACCGTAATCAGAACCGTAGAAGACGGGCCAAGCGATGCCAAAGGTATTATGCCAGGAGATCGGATCCTAATGGCAAATTCCGATACGCTGCATGGCAAAAACATGCCCAGTGATCTGATCGTAAGCAAACTAAAAGGCTTGAGTGGCTCTTCTGTGATTTTAAATGTTTATCGGAAATCCGAAGACAGAATTTTTGATATCACCATCAAGAGAGATCGTATCCCTATTCGAAGCGTGGAGGCTTATTATATGCTGACCCCCGATATGGGTTATATCAAGATCAATCGTTTTGCAGAGACGACGTATCAGGAATTCAAAAAAGCCCTTTCAGTACTTCAGATGAAAGGGGCAAAAAAGCTTACACTTGATTTAAGGGATAATCCTGGTGGCTATCTCAATATTGCAGAACAGCTGGCCGACGAATTTCTAACTGAAGGAAAACTCATATTGTTCACTCAGAATAAAAAAGGCAAAGTAACTAAAAGCTTTGCTTCTGAAAAAGGGGCTTTCGAAGATAAGCCAGTCTACGTGTTGATCAACGAACGATCGGCTTCTGCAAGTGAAATTATCGCTGGTGCTTTACAGGACAATGATGTCGGGACAATTGTGGGCAGAAGATCTTTCGGCAAAGGCCTGGTGCAGCGCGAGATGGAACTCGGAGATGGTTCTGCAGTCCGATTAACCGTTTCCAGATATTATACCCCTAGCGGCAGGTCTATTCAAAGGGATTATAAAAATGGCAGCAGAGACTATTACCAGGAATTCACAGACCGATATCACAACGGTGAGCTGGCATCGGTAGATAGTATTAAGGTAACAGATTCTCTAAAATTTACCACTCCAAAGGGGAAGGTTGTCTACGGAGGAGGAGGAATCATACCCGATGTTTTCGTGCCTATTGGAAGTAATGAATCGGAGGCTATTGAAAGTATGGACAGTCTTGGTTTTATATCGCGATTTATTTTCCAGCACCTTGAGGAAGACAGAACTCGCTACCAGGCGCTCAGCCGGGATGAATTCCAGAGAAATTTCAGGGTAGACGATATCCTATTCGAAAAGTTTGTGGATTACTGCCTTGCCAGTACCATAAAACTCAGTTTTTATGACTATGAGGAAGATATTAAGTTGTATTTAAAGGCTGCTCTGGCCGAACAACTCTTTTCTCCAAACCTTCATGCGAAGATCAAGGGGAATTCGGATCCGATGTTGCAGAAAGTACTCGAATTAGATACTCCAACGATTACTCTGGATGAGGCTTCTCAAATCCAGTCGGAGAACTAGCCTGCGAACTCACCGCAATTGGTCCATAATCATTTTAAACTCGTTTTGATCGGCGAGTGATTTAAAAACCTTGTCATTCAGTATCCAGGTTTTGTTTTTCCACCCTTTTGACACGGCTTGCTTTAAATGTTCCAATGCTTTAGGATCCATCCCTATGGCGGCATATGCCCTGGCAATCCGGAACTGCATATAGGCGTTTTCGGGCCAATTGGCATCGATCATCTGCACATAGTAGTTGATTTCTTTACGGTTGTTTTGCGAAACGGCAAACTCCAGGTTTTCTAACGCGAAGGCTGTGACCATACTCTGAAGGCGAATGCCCATTTCACTTAGCAGGAGCTTTTCAGAATTGATATAATCTTCCTGCAAGCGGGTCATTTCTTTCTGCCACCATCTGAAATCATCGGGTGGAGCTTCCCGGTCTGACTCGACCTGAAACCTATCGACCAGTTTTTCGGTCCATTTGTTTTCCAAAGAGGCGACACGCTCACTTTCACTTAGGGCCTTTTTATATTCCCTTGATTTTTTTAACTGTTTGAGTCGGCCCGAAATACTATCCAGTTCGAAGTGATGATTTAAGTTCTTTAATATGTGCTGATAGTTCTCAACAGCTTCGATGGTCTTTTGATTTTTCAGCGCATCATGGGCATTTGCTAGCCTTGCGCTCATATAGGATTGCAAAAAGGCCTGGTCTTTCTGATGTAGGCTATTATTGATGTCCTGAAGTCGGAACCAGTGGAAAGCTGAAGTGATGTTTTGAGCATCGGGCCATTGGTGTTTCCCGTCAAAAGTGATTATTTCATTAGGCAGATTAATCCTGTTCAACCACTTTCGGGCCTTGAGCATTTCCTGGTAATTCATATCGAGCGTTCCCACCAAACCGAAGTAATAAAAATGACCTTTCGCATAGGGTACCTGCCCCGGATTTCCTGAAAAAGAGGCTCCGCATCCAATAACACCTTTGAAAGAGCCTGAAAGCACACCGATAGTTGATGCAAGTCTGGAACCCCCTGAAAATCCGGCAGCATAAATAAGTTTCGGATCTATTCTGAACCTTGCAAAAACATCATCGAACCAACGCTGGGCAATTTCAAAATTGCTTTCGTATGCTGCATTTCTGCTATCGTTGGAACAGACCACAATAAGGTTGTACGTTTCCGCCGCTTCGATAAAAGGCTGGATACCGATCTTTCCTCTGCCAGCAGGATCGAATACGAAAATCACGGCGCTGGGGAATTGGTCCTCAAAAGACTCAGGAAGATAGAGGGCGAAGCTCTCGTCTGGTTCAGAAATTAAGCGCACGGTGTCTTTAAGCACTCCTTTCTCAAAGGGCTGCGCCTGTAGAAAAACTGGCGCCAGCAGGAAGGGTAGAACAAACCGCATATAAAATTTCATCACAGTAATTTACTCAAAATGAAGAATTTACCTTACCCCGACGCTCATAAAATTGAGTTATTTTTTACCGACTTTCTTTTCTATTTTCTTGGAAGTGATAAAAATGAGCAGCAATACGATGGCACAAAGCGCCGCTACAATTCCTATAAGGGCAATGGTGCTGTCCCCGCTGAGAAGATCATCAAAATCTAACATGGTAGAATTATAGGCGATAAGCAGGATAGCAAGTATGATTAGTACAATAACGAGTGATTTGTTCATGGCCTTTTAAGAGTTTAGTTCGACTTGATCATTGAAAAAGCTGATGAATATTTGACGCAAAGAGTTTAACGGCAATGGCCAGTAAGATCACCCCGAAGACTTTCCTGATGATACTCAGACCGCTTCTTCCCAAAAATCGTTCGATCCTCGCGGAGGACTTCAAGACAAGATACACAAAAATAATATTGATGATGATGGCTGCGATGATGTTTTCCACATAGAATTCGGCCCTTAATGCAAGGATTGATGTCATAGTGCCGGCTCCTGCTATAAGCGGAAAAGCAATAGGCACAATCGACGCGCTTTCTGGCTCCTCATCCTTGTATATGGCGATACCAAGTATCATTTCAATAGCGAGGAAAAACAATACAAAAGACCCGGCTACGGCAAAGGAATTCACATCGATGCCGATAAGGGTCAGAATCTTATCCCCTACAAATAAAAAGGCGATCATTATCACGGCCGCCACGATAGAGGCTTTACCCGATTGGATATGACCTACCTTCTTCCGCAAACTGATGATGATCGGCACATTGCCAACAACATCTATCACGGCAAATAGAACCATAGTCGTTGTGGCGATCTCCTTGATATTGAAATTCATGACCCTTCATTTAAATTGGCGGCAAATGTACTCTTTATGGCAAATTTGGCCGAATGAAAATTGAAAATAAAACAGGTCATCACTAATACGACTATATTTACAGATCAATTGGTAGTAGGTATGTTCGAATTGGGAAAAACAGTGGTTTCCGAGGAGATTCTCGATCACCACTTTGTATGCGATCTAAATGCCTGTAAGGGAGCATGTTGTGTAGATGGAGCAGCAGGAGCACCTCTGGAAGAGGAAGAAACACGGATCCTGGATGAGATCATTGAAGATATAAAACCGTATCTGCGCCAGGAAGGAGTACAGGCGATCCAGGCACAGGGAGCCTTCATCAAAGGAACAGACGGCGAATGGGAAACACCGCTGGTCGACAAGCTGGAATGCGCCTACGTGGTATTTGGCAAAAACGGTACAGCGGAATGTGGTATAGAAAAAGCATACAAGGACAAAGCCATATCCTGGCAAAAACCTATTTCTTGCCATCTTTATCCCGTCCGCATCAGGGAATATACAAGTCTGACTGCGGTGAACTATCACCGATGGCAAATATGTGATCCTGCCTGTACGCTAGGAGCTCAGCTGGAAATACCAATTTACAAGTTTGTAAAAGACGCATTGATAAGAAAGTTTGGCAAGGAATGGTATAACGAATTGGAAGCTGTGAGCAGGTCGCTTTCAGATAGTCGGAACATGTAAGACGACTCGCGTCCCTGATGCCTTGCTCTGATCGTCGAATAAATCAAATATCTCGACATCGAATGAATTCTGGTAATCTTTGGAAAAATTGTCGAGCCGTTCTTTCGTAATTTCGATACCCACCGATTTACGCTTAAGCACCTTGCTTTCCTTTAATTGTTCTGCTTTCTCCCTGCCCACACCGTTATCGGTTATCTCGATCTTAACAAATCCTTTCTCTCCTTTCTTAACATGGACAAATACTGATTTTTCACCTTCTTTGGAGGACAAACCGTGCCACAGGGCGTTTTCCAAGAATGGCTGCAGGATTAGGGAAGGTATTTTAACTAGATGGGTATCGATCCCCTCATCGACTTTGATTTCAAAATTGATCTCGTTGGAAAAGCGAATATTTTCGATGTTCATATAGAGTTCCACCGTCTCAAGCTCTTCGGCCAGCGGAATTTCCTTAAGCGAGGAAGCCTCCAGGATCTTACGGATTAATTTTGAGAATTTATTGAGGTAATGAACCGCATTTTTAGTTTCGTTATTAATAATGTATAGCTTGATTGAATTCAGCGAGTTGAACAAAAAATGAGGATTCATCTGACTTCTCAGCATGCTCTGTTCCAGTGTAAGCAATTTTTTATCGCTTTTGAGTTGATACTGCCGATAGAGTATATAAAAAATAATGGTAAATAGGGCGAGCAAAAGAGCGCTCACCAACAAGGTGTTTTTGTTCTTGCGAAGCCGGAGTTTTACAATTTCATTCTCTTTGGCCAGCATTTCGATTTGGTTGCTGCGTTTTTCAACTTCCGATCGGGAGATGACGTCGTAGACATATCGTCGATTGCGATCGTTAGAGATCTTACCTTTGGCCGACTGTGCAGCCCGGTAGAAACCCAGGGCTTTTTTATAATCCCCAAGTTCCCGCCAGAGATCATAAAGAAAGGTATTCGCCTGTGACAGGTTGGCCAGCAACTGATATCGCTCGGAAATATCCAATCCCTTGTATAGATATTCTTTTGCATTTTCAAGCTGTTCCAGGCGGGTCAGCGTCCAGCCCAGGTGAATATAAACAGAAGATAAGATTTCAGGATCGCCCAGATTTTCTGCCACTGGCAATATGGCTTCGAGCCGGTCTAGTGCTTCTTCTGCCATATCGAGATGTACGTAAACATGAGCGATACCGTAGCTACTTACTGCTTCGATTCGTTCAGACCCGACTTTTTCATTAAATCGCAGTGATGTTTCATAGTTCTCCAGTGAGGCTTTTAATTTCCCCAGTGCTTCCTCGCATTCCGCTATGTTTTGATAATTGATAGCCAGCCCCCTGTAATTTCCCAACTTACTTTCGTATTCCAGAGAGTTTCTAAAATAGTTGATCGCGAGGTCGTATTGTTCCAGCGATTTATAAATATTGCCAATTCCATTGATCGCATTATTGATACCGGTTTGTATGTAGTCATTGGGTTCCTGGATGGATTCTGCAAGTTTTAATGCCTCCTGGTAATAATCCAGTGCGGCTTTAATGCCATCGTTCTTGCGATATACCGCTCCCAGCATATTCAGGCTCATAATCCGGAATTCGATATTATTGGACTTATCCGCAGCTTCCAGGGCGGCCTCATGAAGTTGCACGGCATTTGAAAAATCTGAAATATTTCTATAATAAACGCCCAATTGATTGTAGGCATAAGAGGTGCCGTCCCAATAACTCTCTTTTTTAGATTGTTCGAGGAAATACCTCATCCGTAAGGTATCGGTTCTGCTTTCGCGCATAGCCCGGTCGATCTCACCAAAGGACTGAGGGGCTTTGTCGACCAGTTTGTTCACCAAATCCTCAAAGCCGGGATCATTCATCTGGCAGACGATGGCTTGAAAAACGAAAAGAGTTATTAAAAGTACGGGGGATTTTACCTTGGTCAATACCATAGGCTGGGCTTAAATAAGGTCAAGGAAGTCCGATTTCTTTTGACGGGACACCGGTATTTTATGATTGGATTTAAGTATTACATAACCATCGGTTTTGAGAAACTCCTTTATTTTAGACAGGTTGATGATATAGGAATTGTGGATCCTGAAAAATGTATCGCCGGGCAGGAGTTCGTTAACCTCTTTTAATTTCTTGGTCAGCACGATCTTTTGGCCGTCAGAAAGGTAAATAGTGCTGTAATTACCGTCGGATTCGGCGTAAAGGATGTCATCGCTGTCGAGGAACAAAAGCTTACCATCTGTACTGAACGTAACCTTCTTATTGATGGACTTGGAATTGAAATTCAGCAGGAGTTTCTCGAGTTTTTCCGCAGTATATACTTTGGAATTGAATTTCCTGATCTTGATAATCGTCTCTTTCAGGTCATCTGAATCGATGGGTTTTAGAAGATAATCGATGGCCTCATTTTTCAAGGCTTTAATGGCGTATTGGTTGTATGCTGTGGTGATGACGACTGGGAAATCTTTGTTCTTCAATTTTTGAATAAACTGAAAGCCATCCATCGTTGGCATTTCTATATCGAGAAAAAGACAATCGGGCGTGTGGTATTCGAGATAATCGAGGGCTTTATTAGGATCGGTAAAGGAGGCCACAACATCTATTTCATCGCTGAAGTTGGTTAATTCCCAGGAAAGACTCTGGAGCGCCTTATCTTCATCATCTACCAGTACGGCTTCGAGCTTCGTTTGCATAAATCAGCCAATAATTAGGTGAAAGTTAAACAAAATTAACAGGAAATATTACTGTGGTTCATAAAATATGTATGGTTAGGATAGATATGCGTATAAGCGGTTCAAAATCACCTGTTAATGACATTTCATAGCGGTTTTTTGGCCGATCGTAGTCATTCTTTCGTCATGTGATTTTTTATTGACAATTTTATAATGGTTTCAAAATCAATACCTAACATAAAGCAGGGATAAGTTGATGTACTTTGAGCCCAGGTTCTAATGATAACTTTGTGCCATTTATACACGATTTAATGTCATCCATACAAATCGAAGAGGTAACTAAGACAAGAGCACTTAATTTGGCACAGTTGATTTCCCCCGGGAACCATGATCTGAATTTTTAAGAACTAAAAATGTAAGTCGTGAAAAGATGCGTACTATTTTTCGCACTATTTGTTCTGGCGGTTGTGGCAGCAGCAATAATCGGAACTGAGGAGAAGGTTGACCTGATCGAGGATGTCTCTCAAGACGATTCGGAAAGTGTTGATCTTGTCGCTCAATTTGGTGGATAACAGCCTGTTGCTTGTTGTCCGGGAAGTCTTCCAAAATAGGACACATGAGAAAAAATTACGCCTTACCTCTGGGCATTCTATTGATGACAGCCATTACGTTTTGGTGTACCTCCTATATACCATCTCGATCTTATCCTATAACATTTAATCCAGAACCCGGCCACTTTGAGATGGTCATTTCCGGCACCGATGAACTCTATCTGAGCGGTCGCGTATTACTCGAGACCACAGGACGAATATCCGGTAATGGCAATAGATATCCGGAAATCAGGCTGCGATTAAAAGGCGATGGAGCCGTCCAAAACAATTTTATCGATCTCTTTTTGGCCACTCCCGAAGTATCGTATCCTCTTTCAGGAGGTACCTATACTGTAACAGAAAATGTCAAAGGTCTTTTCAGGGACTTTGACGGGGTGTTTGGATTTGCCGATCTCGACCAATTCGGAGAGATCCCATTTTTCTCGAAACAGGGAAAAATTAGTATAGTCGTAGCGAATAATAAACTGCTTTTAGGCAGTTTGAAGATGGAACTGGGCAATACGCTTGGCGAAGTCATTGAAATAGAGGGCAACTTTGTGACATACCAGGAACCGTAAATCCTGTGTATTTCATACATTGTTTTGTCAAACCGATATGTGCGATCCTATAAGGAACAGGTTTAAAGGCATGAAAGTGTTTTACAAATCGGTTCTGAAGGTGAAACCAGGAACTGGATAACCAATCCAAATTAATGGGTTTGGTTGCCGCTAATTCCGGGTTTCGGGGGAACTACCCGGTGCAGCGGCGCCAATACAAGTTAGACTTGATTGGTTTCATCGAGGGATCGCCTGGTTTGATTTTAGGGAACATCTAAAGCTCTGCCACCTTTAAGACAAATAATCTTCAAAATATGAGCACACTAAGATTACATTTAACAATGATTGTTTTTTGCATTGGGTTTGTTGGGATTTCACAAACACCAGAGCAGCATAAAGAAATTGAGGAAATGCAAAGACAAGCAGAAGAAGCCCAAAAAAAGGCGATGGAGATGATGAGCAATAATCCGCAATTTCAGGAGGCGATGAAAATGATGGAAGCTGCAGAAGAACAGCAGAAACAGGAAGAGATGCGCGGGCAGGTCGAGGCGGAAAAAAGGCAAAAGGATACTGCAAAGGATCATCTTAAAGATTTCTACTGGAGAAATAAGGTGGCCAGCAATACCCAGGGAGTATTTGATAATTGGCAATGGGGTTCCGTGGAAATCGCCTATTATGATGGAACGGGTACGCCCGGACCAGACGGAAGAGCACCTTATGATCATTATGTGATGGTTGGTAAGATCACACAGTCTGGTACCGTACAGATGAATTTGCCACATGAGGTGGCGACCAACCGGACGATCAAGACAGGATTGTTTCCCCAAATGCACGAAGTCTTGAATGATGAAGTAGATTTTACCAATCCTGATGCCCAAATGACGTGGTCGGGGTACCGGTTCGATGTGTTTCAAGGACAAGAAGTTATAGGCAATTTAAAAATCGGAAACTCGGAAAGAACTACGCATAATCTGTCCTCTCCTTCGCATATGAAGTACGGAGATGAAGGATATTTGCTTTATTGGGCATATACCGATGATTCGTGTCATGCTACCTTGGAGAAAAAGGATATTGATAGAACCGTATATGAAGGAGAATCGTCCAAAGTCATCGATCAGTATACAACAGTAGACATGGATTTAAAACCAGGTTGGAACCTGGTTAAGATAGAAGTGAATGGCAATCATACAATAGGCAGCAGAACCCGCTGGAAATTCAAAACGTATACGACCATCGCTGATATACCCTCCGATGCCCGATATTATTTTCAATATGAGTGATCAATTTTTTAAAAACCTTATTTATCGGGCCCAAAATTAATATCGACTGAGCCACAGGGGAGTATAATAAACATCTTTATTCCAAAGAAGAGAAGATTTATGTGGTGCAAGAACGTCCTTCGTATATAATTTGCTTCCTTAACTCCGCCATTTGATCTTATTGATACCCTAACCCTGATAAAGAGACGGACTAGCTCATTAGCAGGACATTAGTAAACGAATCGATAGTAATAAACCAAAAAGTACAGTATTTAATACTATTTGGTTTATTTTTTTTGTTTGAAATCTTGTTAAAAAGTTCCCAAAATTATCTTCCGCCCGCAAGGCAGTAAACATCTAATACCAGCCTACATTTCAACAGCGCGTGTTAAAAACTTTGGGCCTGATTCCCTTAAACGGACTTTACAATTTGATAACATTTTTGAATCTTTGTAAGTCCCAGCCAAAAGGTAAATTAATCCCAATTTTAACTTTTAAAAAAGCACTATTATGTCCACAGCCGTTGAGCCCATTTTACACGAGAATAAAGACAGATTTGTAATTTTTCCCATCGAACACCACGATTTATGGGAATGGTACAAAAAATGCGAAGCTTGTTTTTGGACGGCGGAAGAAATAGATCTTCATCAGGACCCGGCGGACTGGAATAACAAACTCAACGACGACGAACGCTACTTTATTAAGCATATTCTGGCATTTTTTGCCGCCTCCGACGGTATTGTCAATGAAAACCTGGCAGAGAATTTCGTGAATGAAGTCCAGTATTCAGAGGCGAAATTCTTTTATGGTTTTCAGATTATGATGGAAAACATTCATTCGGAAACCTATTCCCTGTTGATAGACACCTATGTGAAGGACGAAAAAGAGAAAAATATTCTTTTTAAGGCCATTGAAAACTTTCCTGCGATCAAGAAAAAGGCCGACTGGGCCCTGAAATGGATCGATTCCCCAAGTTTTGCCGAAAGACTCATCGCATTTGCAGCAGTAGAGGGGATCTTTTTCTCCGGGGCGTTTTGCTCAATTTTCTGGTTAAAGAAAAGAGGTCTGATGCCAGGCCTGACATTTTCCAACGAATTGATCTCGCGCGACGAGGGTATGCATTGTGACTATGCAGTACACCTTCATAACAAACACCTTATCAATAAAGTTCCTAAAGATCGTATCACAGACATTCTGGTTGATGCACTTAACATCGAACGCGAATTTATCACCGAATCCCTGCCGGTAAGCCTGATCGGGATGAACGCCAAACTGATGACCCAATACCTCGAATTTGTCACCGACAGATTACTGGTGGAACTTGAATGCGAAAAGGTCTATAATGCAACAAATCCATTTGATTTTATGGACATGATCTCATTGCAGGGCAAGACCAATTTCTTCGAGAAACGCGTTTCCGAATACCAGAAAGCCGGTGTTCTTAACAAAGAAAAGGACAGCGAGTCGCAAAAGATCAGCTTTGATGCCGATTTCTAATTAACCAAAACCCGTATTAACCCGGCACATCGGGTTACTCCCGGATCAATTATAATTCGCATGCTTATGAAGATAGGTCTGCACTAACTAAACACTAACTAAAACAAACAGAGGAGCATGTATGTAGTAAAAAGAGACGGCAGAAAAGAACCGATGATGTTCGATAAGATCACGGCACGGGTTCGCAAATTATGTTACGGACTCAGCAATTTGGTCGACCCGGTCAAAGTGGCTATGAGAGTTATCGAAGGACTTTATGATGGGGTCACCACATCCGAACTCGATAATCTGGCTGCTGAGATCGCCGCCACGCTGACCACAGCACATCCGGATTATGCGAAACTGGCGGCACGAATTTCCGTTTCCAATTTGCATAAGAATACAAAGAAATCCTTCTCGGAGACGATGAAGGACCTCTATGAATACGTCAACCCAAGAACCGGCAAAAAAGCTCCTCTTTTGTCGGATGAAGTTTATAAGGTGATTTCTGAAAATGCAGAAATGCTCGATTCTACCATAATTTATAACCGTGATTTCGGATATGATTATTTTGGATTTAAAACGCTAGAGCGGTCCTATCTTCTAAAACTCAACGGCAATATAGCAGAACGGCCCCAGCACATGCTTATGCGCGTGGCCGTGGGGATTCACCTCGATGACCTGGATGCGGCTATCGAGACATACGAGTTGATGTCCAAAAAATATTTTACACACGCTACTCCTACGCTTTTTAATTCCGGTACGCCGAAGCCACAAATGTCTTCTTGCTTTCTCCTCGCGATGAAGGACGATAGTATTGACGGCATTTACGACACACTAAAGCATACCGCTAAGATCTCACAATCCGCAGGGGGTATAGGGCTTTCTGTACATAACATCAGGGCAACCGGTTCTTATATCGCAGGCACTAACGGTACTTCCAATGGAATTGTACCCATGCTAAGGGTTTTTAACGATACGGCCCGCTATGTCGACCAGGGAGGTGGCAAAAGAAAGGGGAGTTTTGCTATTTATATAGAACCCTGGCATGCCGATATTTTTGATTTTCTCGAATTAAAAAAGAACCATGGTAAAGAAGAGATGCGTGCCAGAGACCTTTTTTATGCCATGTGGATCCCAGATCTTTTTATGAAGCGCGTAGAAGCCGATGGAGAATGGACACTTATGTGCCCAAATGAATGCCCGGGACTCTTTACCACCCACAGTGAGGAATTTGAAGAATTGTATGCCAAATATGAAGCGGAAGGAAAGGGACGCAAGAAGATCAGAGCACGGGAATTATGGGAAAAAATACTGGAATCTCAGATAGAGACAGGGACACCTTATATGCTCTACAAGGACGCCGCCAACCGAAAGAGCAATCAGAAGAACCTGGGTACCATACGATCCTCGAACCTGTGTACCGAAATTCTGGAATATACCTCCCCCGATGAAATAGCGGTATGTAATCTCGCTTCGATCGCCTTGCCGATGTTTGTGAAGAATGGCAGCTTTGATCATAAAGAGCTTTATAAAGTGACCAAAAGGGTGACTAAAAACCTCAACAGGGTCATCGACAGGAATTACTATCCGGTCAAGGAAGCCGAAAACTCAAATATGAGACACCGTCCAATAGGATTGGGAATTCAGGGATTGGCAGATGCGTTTATCCTGATGAGACTGCCCTTTACTTCCGACAGGGCGAAGAAATTAAACCAGGAAATTTTCGAAACACTTTACTATGCTGCCGCAACAGCTTCCATGGAAGCTGCCAGGAAAGAAGGCCCTTATTCTACCTATAAGGACTCTCCAATTGCGAAAGGTGAATTTCAACACAACCTTTGGGGGATCAAGGATGAAGAATTATCCGGTCGCTGGGATTGGGAAAAGCTCAGGAAGAATATCAAAGAACACGGGGTGCGCAACTCATTGCTGGTAGCACCAATGCCTACGGCATCTACCTCACAGATATTGGGGAACAACGAATGTTTCGAACCTTATACTTCGAATATATACACCAGGCGTGTACTCTCGGGAGAATTCATAGTGGTCAACAAGCATTTGCTTGAAGATCTGGTGAAACTCGGTTTGTGGAATGAAGAATTGAAGCAGGAATTAATGCGTGCCAATGGCTCTATACAGCACATCGATAACATTCCCGATGAGATCAAGCAATTGTACAAGACCGTTTGGGAGTTAAGTATGAAAGACATTATAGACATGTCCCGGCAACGTGGATATTTCATCGATCAGAGTCAGTCGTTGAATCTGTTTATGGAAAATGCCAACTATGCCAAGCTGACCTCCATGCATTTCTATGCCTGGAAAAGCGGCTTGAAAACCGGCATGTACTATCTGAGGACCAAGGCTGCCGTAGATGCGATTAAGTTTACGCTCGACAATACCAAGAAAAAAGAAGTGCCGGTTAGTGTTGCGGCTGAAGCAGAAGTTGCCGGATCAAGGCCCGAAGTAGCAAAGGCAATCGATGTAAAAACCACTCCTGTAAAGGATCAGGAGCTCAATGCAGAGCCGATTTCTCCATCGGAGATGAAGGAGTTGATCGCCCGGGCAAAAGACGGTCAGACAGACGATGACTGCCTGATGTGCGGATCTTAGTTGAAGCTTCAGTTTATGTAGCGTGCGGCTTCAAAGCGGCGAATAGTGTTTATTAAATAAGAAATACCCCGGATAAACCTGGCAATGGTCCAGAAGAATTTACGGGGTATTTTGTTTTTAAAATCTGGTTAGGGGAGAGAAGATGCAGCCCCTGCATTCAAGCAGAGGTGATGGGAAATGACGCTTATAACTACTCTAACGCCTGGTAAACAATGGCTTTATAAAAAAAGCCGATAGGATCAGCAAGACGACATAAATAAATAGTAGAATAAAATAGTAATCCATAGTATAGGATTTGTTATTCACACATACTATATACGCATTTTATTAAGATTTAGACTGCGATAACGATAGCTAATACCGATAATATTTGCAAAGTATTCAAAGAAAATATAATAACGGATATGTTCTCTTTACAATCTGAGAATCGATCAGAGCTGTTGTCTAGACCAATAAGAAGGGGTTTTTAAATGTTTAAAAATCGTCCACCTGACGATAAGCTTTCAGTAAGGCGAGTTCCCCCTCTTTTCCCGGGATAGAATTTCCGTGTTCCATTCCCAATATCCCATCAAATCCTCGGTTGTGGATATACCTGAAAATATTCTTATAATTGATCTCTCCGGTAGTGGGTTCCTTTCTGCCCGGGTTATCACCAATTTGGAAATATGCGATTTCGTCCCAGCATTTTTCGATATTCGGGATGAGGTTTCCCTCCTGTATCTGCTGATGATAAATATCAAATAAGATCTTGCAAGATGGAGAATCAACGGCCCTGCAAATTTCATAAGCCTGAGGAGAGCCGGTCAGGAAAAGTCCGGGATGATTCCTGAAGTTGAGAGGCTCCAGTACCATCACCATTCCATGAGGTTCAAGAATTGCAGCTGCCCGTTTCAGTGTTTCAACTACATTGGCGGTTTGATAACCCATGGACAATGTCGGGTCTGCATGTCCCGGCACTACCGTCATCCATTTCGCATTCACCCGTCTGGCAACCTCAACAGAAGTTTCAATATCGTTCAGGAACTCCTTCTGCTTGTCGGGATCTCCGGACGCAAGGTTTGGCTCTTTCCAATAGATCTTATGCGCCACAAATACGCCCATTTGCAAATTCAGGGATTCCATGGTTCGTGCCATGCTTTGTTGTAACTCAACAGGCCTGCCACCCATCTCATTGTCTTCAAAAGACCTGAACCCCTGATCGGCCATAAACTTTAATTGTGCCAACGGGTCATCTCCAGCATGATGAGCAAACATGCCCAGGTGAGGAGCGTAATTCAGTTTGAACTTTGAAGGAGAAAAAGAGGTCTTACCTATAGAATAGAGTCCGCCGCTGGAAAGCAAACCTCCTGCCATTGCGGTATTCCTGATAAATTTTCTTCTCTCCATCTATTACCAGACGATTGAATAGGCTTTGCCACCGGTAAGCTCATCCGTGTCTCCACAAGGAATATACTCGCCGGGAATCGGCTGGTAAGCCAGCATATCTTCGCCCACATACTCGGTTGTTTTATACCCCATGATCGTCATATCTCTCATGGATTGAACAAATACACAAGAAAGTTGATCATCGTTAAGCGGAGGTGAGGTCTTCCTTGTAAAAAAACCTTTGACATAAGCCTGTAATACCTTTTCTCTGGTTTCTTTTTGGGCCTCGTAAATAGAATTTACAGATTGCAGTGATTTTTCAAGATCCGATTCGGTCAATTCGAGCAACTCGTTTTTACCGGATTCGCTCAGAGCGAGGTTGGTGAATGCGGTCATCGTTTTCCTGAAAAAATCCCGACTGTGTTTTATAAAATAGCCGGTATCGATATACCTGTCTTCGATGTTCTCAATATTTTGTTTGTTCATTGGAAGTGTAAGAAACTCTTCCTCTCCATACATTACCTTATCGGCCAATCCATCGATAAAAATATGCACATTCATTTCAGATGCCGAAGGTGTATCTGTTTTGGGCAAAAAGATATCTACCAAAAGTTTTAAGACATGGCCTTCTTCCGGGGTGAAAAAACTGGGTCGCCAACCAACAGCAGCTTCTTCCTTACAACTCTGAACGATGCTAATTAGCGTAGGAGTTGCCACTGAGTATCCCAGGGCCATTCCGATATTTTTAAGTGCGTTTCTCCGTTTCATCAAATACTTCCTTTTTTAAGTTCTTGTGCAGCATGATTGGCCGCTCTTGCCGAAAAAGCCATATAGGTCAGTGAAGGGTTGACACAGGATGCCGAGGTCATAAATGCCCCGTCAGTTACATAAACGTTCTTTACGGCATGCAACTGATTGTATCCATTGAGGACAGAAGTCTTGGGATCTCTTCCCATTCGGGCTGTTCCCATCTCATGAATGCCGATGCCGATGGCCTTGGGGTCGTCATACACCTCCACATCTTTTAATCCGGCTTTAGTCAGCATATCAAAAGCCTGTTCTTTGATATCTTCTCTCATTTCCCACTCGTTTTCCTTAAACTCAGCATCGAAGGTTACTGTGGGCAGGCCCCATCCATCCAATTTTTCGTAATCTAAGGTCATCCGGTTGTCTTGATATGGAAGAATTTCACCAAATCCTGTGATGCCAAACTGCCATCCCCCAGGTCGGAGTATAGCCTCTTTAAGCGCTTTACCAAATGATAGTTCGGCTACGGTGTCCTCCCAGTCATTTCTACTTCCGCCGCCCTGGTAACCGTATCCACGGACAAACTTATCGGTGTTAGAGGCTCCACCAAGGTTCCTGAATCTGGGGATATAGATGCCTCCCGGCTTGCGGCCTTTATAGTATTTATCTTCATATCCCTCAAGTTTTCCCCTGGCGCCAGCCCCGAGGTGGTGGTCCATGACATTGCGGCCCAATTGGTCAGAGTCATTGCCCAATCCGTTCGGGAATCGATCCGATTTGGACTGCATCAAAATCGAGGCAGAGGCAATGGCAGAGGCGCATAGGAAAATCACCTTGGCTTTAAATTCAAAAGTCTCTTTGCTTTCCCTGTCGATTACTTTAACTCCCGTGGCCTTCTGCGTGTCCGGATCATACATGATCTCATGTACGACGGCGTCGGGCCTTAATGTCAAATTACCGGTTTTTTCGGCGGCAGGCAGTGTTGAAGAAAGACTGCTGAAATAGGCCCCGAAAGGACATCCTCGCATACAACGGTTACGGAATTGGCAGCGTACCCTTCCTTCGAACTTCTTATCGCTATTGATATGGGCTACCCTGCCGGCTGTAATGATCCTGTCTTCGAAATGTTCTCCTACTTTTTCCCGTACATACTGTTCTGCACAATTCAATTCCATCATCGGCTCAAATTGCCCGTCCGGTAACTGAGGAAGGCCCAGAAGTTCACCGGTAACCCCTATATACGATTCCACTTTATCATACCATGGCGCAATATCTTTATAGCGCACAGGCCAGTCCACACCATGGCCGTCAACACTATTTGCCATAAAATCCATTTCGCTGAACCGGTAACTAT
>JAHEJJ010000010.1 GCA_024638915.1 Robiginitalea sp. | reverse complement strand
ACGAAGGCTTTCATGTCGGTGCGGTCATTCATCACAATGGTGGTATTCTCCGATGCTACCTTGAGTTTACCTCCCGCATTTCTGTGCAAAGTTATCGTAACATCGTCAGCATTGAGGTCTAAATCAAATCGGGCGCCGTTATATGCACTGAGATAGAATTTATCAGCTTTTAGCGGAGCATCGCCCTTGACTTTTGAATTATGTTTGATGATAAGGTGCTCCAATTTCTTTACGACAATGTTAGTTTCCAATTTCTTGCTACTGGTGATTTTAGAAGTAGTGAAGACTTTTAAAATATTGTCGGCCACAACAAACTGAACCACGGCATGCAGGTTGCTGTCCGAATCTAATTGATACGAATTGGAGTTGCCTTGTGAAATGGTTATTTCAAGATTATCATTGATCTCCAGGGTCTTGAAATCTCTGGGAATCTCTTTAATTAGTTTTACAACTTCTTTATTCCCTTCGATATTTGGTTTCTTCTGGGCAAATAGCGATAAGCTTATTAGTGCTATTATGAAGAAAGTCAATGGTTTTTTCATTTTGACATGTAGTTTATAAGATTCATCAAAAGATATCAATGGTCTTCATGTGATTATAATGTTAAAAACCAGATTATTGAGGTGTCATGATCTGGGGTTATTTTTTTAAAGATTTAGTGGTCTTGGGCCTTCTGGAGCCAGTTACCTCAAACACATCCTCTTTCGTTATCGGCGTAAAATGGTCGGCTTCCTCCATCAGCACATTGGCCGTATTCTTTTCTACCGCCGCGATTTCGACCCTTACGCCACGGGATTTGAGATACTGTACCAATTCTAAATAGTCCGAATCGCCGCTTATTATGATGATAGTGTCAACTTTTTGTGCCACTTGAGTGGCAAAGATCGTCAGTGGAATATCGGCCGATTTGTGACAGGGTACCACGCTGCCGTGAAAATTTTCATGTAGTCGCTCTGCCAGTTTTGAGCTTATATCCTTACCCTCACGGAAATATACGAGCCTGTTGAGCGCCCGATCTCCCAATAGCCTTGGAACTAGGGTGTCAAAGTTGCATAGTACATTTTTGTTAAGCAAATTCTGGAGACTTCGCTCAATATTATTGCCATCGATCAAAATGGCCACACATTGGTCTATTTTTATCATAAATCAAATAATTTTTTAAACTAAGTCTTGACCTAACCGAAAAGGTATTTAGCACCTATTTTTCTGATTGGCCGTATATCCTTAGTTTTTTGAGTTCAATTTTTAATAAAGGTAGCGCCTTGATCTGATAATATTCAGATTTATCTATTTTTAAATCAGCAGATCAAACATAAAATATGATAAAGGTGTGCCCGGTTAAAGAAAACTTTCTGTTGAGAAATTGCGTTTTCTGACCGCCGAATTTGCCATTGTTCATTCTATCTATGAATTACCGGGCACAGAGAATAGAGTCACAAAGATGTGGAGCAGCTTTATCTTGGTATCATCGGATGGCCGATGGAAAATTACTGCGATACGAAATATGCTTCCAGCGAAATCAACTTGATTTCAAACAGAGGGCTATGGGATTAAGGTTTAATTTTTCATTTAAAGCCCTACTTCAGAGAAATAACAACCGCCTGATAAGGTTTTAAATTGATGGAAGATGCCTCAGCATTTAACGAATCATAATTGTTAATCAGGATATTATCACTATGGACAGCCTCTGCTTCTCCAAGATTTATTTCTGACTCTGTTTCTGAAAAATTGAGCAGTATAATTAATTTTTCATTATCCAATTCACGTGTAAAGGCATAGATTTCCTCATGTTCCGGCTGTAGAAGGGTATAATTGCCATAAACCAAAACAGGATTGTTTTTACGGACTTTAGTCATCTTTTTAAAATGGGAAAGGACCGAATTAGGATCTTTCTCCTGGGCAGCAACATTGATTTCAGTGTAGTTTGGATTTACTTTCTTCCATGGTGTTCCTGAAGTGAAACCCGCATTTTCGGTGGCGTCCCATTGCATGGGCGTCCGCCCGTTTTCCCGGGAACTATAATTGAGTTCTTCCATAAATGCGTCCAGATCTTCTCCTTTACTCAAAGCAGCCTGGTACTTGCCTTTGGCATCGATATCCACATATTCCTCGATTGTGGGCATATCCATGTTGGTCATACCCAGTTCATCTCCATAATAGGTATAGGGAGTACCCCTCATACTTAGTAAAAATGTGTTCAGCATCTGCGTAGAAACCGTCCGGAATTCAGGACTGTCATTCCCAAAGCGCGACACCATTCGTGAATTATCATGATTGGAAAGAAAAATGGCGATCCAGCCCTCTTCCGCAAAAGCCTTATCCCAACGGGTAAAAACTTCCTTGAATTCTGCCAGGGTATATCCTTCCGGGGTACGCGAGATATCGACGGTTTCAAAATGATAGGCCATCTGAAGTTCGTCCCTGTCGGCATCTACCAATTTATGGGCATCTTCAAAAGTGCTTCCTGCTCCCTCGGCTACCGCAAAGACATCATATTTGCTGATAACCTCATGATACATTTCATTCAGATAGCCATGCAATTGCGGCCGCAATCCATACCACTTTATAAAATCTTTCTCATGCCCTTCAGGGAATTCCGGATAGGTAGTATCCTTGCTAGCGAACTGGAAGGCATCCATGCGGAATCCATCGACTCCTTTTTCGGCCCAGAATTTCATAAGGTCATAGACTTCCTGCCTTACTTTCGGATTTTCCCAATTCAAGTCGGGTTGCTCCTCTGCGAACGTATGCAGGTAATAGGCATTGGTTTTTTCATCGTAATCCCAGCCACCTTCCGGATCAAATAAACTATGGCGATAAGGCGGTTCTCCTTTTTCGGCAGGCCACCAATGGTAATAATCGCGGTATGGGTTATCCCTGGAACTCCTTGATTGCTTGAACCAGTCGTGTTCAATACTGCTATGGTTTACCACTACATCCAGTACAAATTTGATCCCGCGCTCATGCATACCGGCCAGCATGGCATCAAAGTCCTCCATCGTGCCAAATCGGGGATGAATGGCGCGGTAATCGCTCACATCATATCCATTGTCTACCAAAGGAGATTTAAAGAAAGGGTTCATCCAAACCATATTTATACCCAGACTTTCCAGATAATCCAAGTTTTTGATAACTCCTCTAAAATCACCAAAACCGTCACCATCGGTGTCCTTAAAACTCTGAGGGTAGATCTGGTACAGAATACCCTCCTTCCACCAGGTTCTGGATGTTAGGGGTTTATCCATCTGCTTTTCTTCTTTCTTTTTCTGTTCGGCACAACTGACGATTAAAGCCATAATGGTGAATGCAATGAGGAATCTGGTCATTGATACTGTAATTAGTGGTGATTATATGTAATGATATTAAATATAGTCACGGTTCTAAAAGATTTGATGATAAACAAGCGAAGCGTTTAATAAATATACTTAATCCTTATTTAACATGAAAACGAAGCTGCAAAGGCTGATCAAAGAAAAGAAATTAAGACAAGAATATCACAGATCGAAGTGCTTGACTTTATGAAAACCAGAACCTCTTACCTTGAATAAAGATAGTGCCAAGCGGTCCTATGTCATATCAACAGGTATGGTTTAAATCCTGAGCGAAGCGCCGGTATGGATAAAAAAAACTAACATTGTAAAAAGGAACAACTTTATAAATTGGATAAGTATGAAGAAAATGAAAGTCAAAAATACAGTACGGTACTTGGCATTTTTCCTTCTGCTCGCAGGAATAACATCGATGACGGCACAGCAGAGAGCTGGAGGGCTGGCCCTTTATACCGTGCGTGATGCCATGGGTGAAGATGCAAATGCCACTTTAAAGGCGGTTGCCGATGCAGGATATCAGAACATTGAAGCGGCAGGATATGCTGACGGGAAATTCTATAATATGTCGCCCATGGAGTTTAAATCGCTCCTGGCAGATTTAGATCTAAAGCCCATCAGCACACACCAGGGCAGTGTAACCATTGAAAATGCCGACAACATGATGGCCGATGTCAGGACCGCTGGTTTTGAATATTTCGTCATACCCGTTCCTCCGATGGGAATGTTCGAAGTCAATATGGAAAATCGTAAAATGAGCATGAAAGGGACAGCTGCCCAATTGGCTGAAATTCTGGATACCCTGGGTAAGAAAGCGAATGTGGCCGGACTTAAATTGCTCTATCACAATCACGATTTTGAATTCGAAAAGAATGAAAACGATGTGGTGATCATAGATTATTTGTTGGAGCATTGTAATCCTGAATTCGTGAATTTTCAAATGGACCTGTATTGGGTCACAAAGGCAGGGGCAGACCCTGTAGCCTACTTTGAAAAATATCCAGGGCGTTTTAAAATCTGGCATGTTAAGGACATGGACACAGATGGAAGGTTTGCCCCGGTTGGGAAGGGTACTATAGATTTTAATCGCATTCTCCAAAAAAAGGAACTTTCCGGGATGGAATATTATATGGTGGAACAGGATAATACATTTGATACGCCACCTCTGGAGGTCATCAAGATCAGTTATGAAGGACTCAAGAAATTTGGGTTCCGGTAATTATGTTGCAGGCTTTTGACTTGAGAGGCAAAGTCGATTAGGGCTCTAAAGCCGTGGATGACAGATTTACAATCGTGCAGGTCGATACAAGTAATATTTTTGACCCTGTTTCATTCTCTTAATGAATACAACGATAGTGACGATATGAAATGAAAAGTTCCATTTTAATACTATTGCTAAGCTAGGGAGTCATGTTTACCGGCCGTACTGAAAATTTTACAACAGAACAAAAGGACGATTTCATTTACGTTATCAATGAAGATGTCCCCAGGGATATGGAGGCATACGAAGATTCCTAGGGAAATATTTACGAGTTTGCCTTCGGACCCAACTGGGATGGCGTCATTGAAGATGACCGGGTTCAGAAATACAGATAAAACCACCGCAAAGAGCCCAAAAAAAGTAATAAATTGATTATTTGTGCCCTGATTTTTGCTATCCGAATTACTTCAAATTCTTTTCGAAGAATTCAATAGTCCGTTTCCAGGCCAGTTCGGCCGCCTCGCGGTCGTACCTGGGTGTGGTGTCGTTATGAAATCCGTGGTTGGCATTTTTGTACATAAAGGCCTCATATTTTTTGTCATGTTTTTTTAAGGCCGCCTCATAGGCTGGCCAGCCTTCATTGACACGCTTATCTAGTTCACCGAAATGAAGTAATAAAGGCGCATTGATCTTATCGATATTTTCTTTGGGTTGTCCTCCATAAAATGGAACAGCAGCTCCTAAATCGGGTATTTCCACCGCCATCATATTAGAAATCCAACCCCCAAAACAAAAACCGACTACTCCTACCTTGCCCGTACATTCAAGATGGTTTTTCAGGTATTCAAACGCGGCGATAAAGTCCTGGAGCATTTTGTTCCGGTCTCGTTCTCGTTGTAATTCGCGTCCCTTATCATCGGTTCCGGGATATCCGCCCAATGGTGTCAGTGCATCGGGAGCCAACGAGATAAAACCGGCAAGGGCAGCACGCCGACCCACATCTTCAATATGCGGATTCAATCCCCGATTTTCATGCACCACTACAATGCCGGGAAGTTTTTCTTTCGCATCGGCAGGTCTTGATAACAAGCCTTTAATGGTCCCACCTCCCTTGGGCGAATCATATTCGACAAATTCGGTTTTCAATCGGTTGTCATCCTGTGGGATCTGGATTTTCTTCACATAATCGGGGGAGATAAAGCTGAGTAAGGCACCAGCCGTAACACCGCCCACAGCATAGGTAGATAATTTATCGAGAAAGATCCTTCTGGGAATCCTATCGTGTGCATAGTCATCGTAAAGGTCAAAAACCTCTTGACCGATATCTTCTTTTTTTAATTTTTTCATAATAAAGTATTTACCAATTAATAGCGACGCTTTTTAAAAGTACATAATTTATGCTCTGTTATGATCTAATATGAATGCGATGTCGGACCTTAGTTGGAATTTCATACCCCTTTAAGAACTCAGGGCGCGTCCGTGGGAAAATAAAGAGTTCGTGAACTTTACTTTGTTTGCAAAGAAATTCTGCGTTGAATATCGCTCTTGGGTGCTGCATTAATAGCAAAATCATAGGCTTCGATCGTGTTGACAAAGAAATTCTCCTTCCCGATCTTTTCCAGCAAACCTGATTTATAAATGATATCCCTGGTGGGGCCGATGACATTGGAAAACAGTATTTTAACGTCTTTCTGTTTGAATTCTTCGATCAGGTTTTCCAACATAAAGACCGCACTGCTATCGATATAGTTGATGGGTTCGGCCTTTATTATAATTGCCCTCAAATTCTTGCCTTTCTCTTCTGCCAGTCGTAACAGGGTTTTCTTGAAATAATCCTTATTTCCAAAGTACAATTGAGAATCGAACCTGAGGGTTAATACTCTATCGGCAATTTCAACTTCTTCTGCAAAACGGTCTATATTCCTAAAATAAGTGGTTCCCCTGATCTTACCGAGAACTGCAAAATGTGGATTAGAAGTTCTATAGAGCAACAATAACAATGAAATCAGCACGCCTAATAAAATACCCTCTTTTATTCCAATAGTGAGGGTAATGAGAAAGGTAGCGATCAGCAGGAGGAATTCGTCTTTTCTGTTTTTGTAGAGTCGTATAGGATATCTTATTTCAATAAGGCCAAAAACAGCTACCATGATTATCGCTGCCAGAATTGCATTGGGCAAATAGTAAAACAGTGGCGTTAGAAATAGCAAGGTAAGTCCGACTACCATAGCGCTGATCAGTGCGGCCACTCCGGTTTTGGCACCAGAGAGGTCATTTACAGCGGTTCGTGAAAAGCCCCCTGTCGTGGGATAGGATTGAAAAAAGGACCCTACAATATTTGAGGCGCCCAGGGCCAGTAGTTCTTGGTTAGCATCCACTTCATATTCCTTTTGTTTTACCTCCACGGCCTTGGCCACCGAAATCGCCTCCATAAAAGCGATTAGCGCCAAAGTGATTGCGATGGGAAATAATTCATTAACCCTCGTAAAATCTATAGTGGGTACCGTTAAGGCAGGAAGTCCACCTGGGACGTCCTCTACTATCTGTACCCCTAATGCATGGAGATTGAAGAAGTACACCACCGCTATACCCAGTATTACCACGACTAATGCTCCGGGAATCTTATTTATGTAGCGTTTGAAACCCTTAAGAAGTAAAATCGCAACAAGCCCTATACCAACCGTATAAAAATTAATCTGATCGATGGTCTCAATAGCATTTTTGAGTAAAAGGTGTATTTGGTTGCTCCGTTCTATTTCTGTACCAAGCAGGTGTTTTAGCTGGCTCAGGCCGATGATGATCGCTGCCGCCGAAGTAAACCCACTGATTACTGGTTTGGAAAGAAAGTTGACCAGAAACCCCATCCGCAATAACCCCAGAAGGAATTGAATACTACCCATAAAAAGGGCCAGAAAAATAGCCATGGTAACATATTCCTCAATCCCTGAAAGAGCTAATGCGCCTAATCCGGAAGCCACCAGGAGGGAATCCATGGCCACAGGTCCGACGGCAAGCTGCCGTGAAGTTCCTGTTAAGGCGTAGATTATCTGTGGTATCAATGCTGCATATAATCCAAACACCGGCGGTAGCCCGGCGATCATGGCATAGGCCATCCCCTGGGGAACAAGCATTATACCTACGGTAATACCTGCCGATATATCTCCGGAAATGTATTCCTTTTTATAATTAGGAAGCCATTGCAGAATGGGAAAGAATCTCTTGAGCATTTGCCGTACTTAGCTGTAAAAATACTGCCAGGGTCTTACTTTTGTCGTAACCTGGGTTACATATATAATAATAACATATCTAAGATTTCATATTGGATGGCTAAGCAGTTAATCGAAAATATTGGAAAATAGTGTCTGCAGAACCTATGCAATTCTAGCCAGGGTAGAGTAGTAGAGGAACTCTCAACATTCTGAGTGAGAAGTTGATAGCCTGCATTCGTCATCGGAGGATATTTAATAGCCCATTTATGCTATGTTTATGCAGTGTTAGGCAATATCTTATCAACGTGGGAGGGGTTATATACCCCATCTCATAAAGCCATAAACTGGTGGAGACATCTGATAAGCCCACAGACAATAAAAGCCCCGGGTCTCCGGGGCCTGATAAACTAACTAACTCAATATTTCTACTAATAAGAAACATTTAATATTACATATAAAATATGAGTTAGTGTATTAAAAAATTGTGAATATTTTGCTTGATGAATGTGTCGCGTCAAAAGTAAAATTAATTGCTGATATCCTCATTCTCTATAGCGACTGTCTCTAAATCAAACCGCTTGTTTTTTACATATATTTTGCCAAACGGCATCATCCATTTGATATTCTTCTTACGTCTAAATTTCTTATTCATTTTACTATTTTTTATGATTTTTAATTTCCTTTAGGCCTCAACTCCATTGAGTGGTCTCTTATCCACGAGCTCTAAGCCCTTCTCATTTTCGAACTGCAAGGTCCTGATGGGGAAAGGTATATTGATGTCGTGTCGGTCGAAAGCCTTTTTCAATTCTATCATAGCCTTGCTTTTGGCCCTTAACCTGGCCCTTCCATCCTTGCCACGGATCCAGAATCTGCAGATGAAATCAATGGAGCTGCTGCCGAAGGAGGTATAATAAAATTCGAACTCTTTATCCAATTCCTCTTGGTCGAAATGATCGGTTATTACCTCCCGTGTTAAGGCCCTAACCTTTTCCAGGTCAGATTCGTAACCAACACCACAGTCCAGAGTTACCCTCCAAAGCGTGGTCAAGGAATAATTTTTAAATGGATTTTCCAATATTATTTTATTGGGCAGCACCACTACATTATTATCCGCTTCTCGCAGCACCAGGTAATTGAGGTTGATGTCAGTTACTTCTCCTTCGTAGCCATTGGTGCTGATCCAGTTCCCGATCTTGATGTTCTTTCTGAACGAAAGCACAATTCCGGAAAATGTATTGGTCAGCGTTCCCTGAAGGGCCAAACCAATAACTAAGCCTGAAATCCCTGCACCGGCTAACAATCCATTAAGCGATTTGCTGAGATCCATAGCACTTAGCGCCAGAAAAAGTCCAATTAAAACTGTTGATATAGAACATATTCTCGCGATCAGACGGGTGACCGAAGTTTGCTTAACTTTTTTGTTAATCAATTTCAGCACGGCGTTATAAACCAGTCGCGATAAGAAATAGGACAATAGCAAAACTATTGATGCTACCGCAAGATTTGGAAGGTAGGCTACAAATGTATCATACCAGCCATCGAGCTTATCTATAATTGTTGTGGTGGAAGAATTTAACTGATCATTCATTTTTAAAGGGGTTTGGAGTTCAACTTCTTTTTGGAGTTTCTAATGATTTATTTGCACCAGGAAGTGTACATCCAGTTTCGTTTTTCCAAATCTCGGATCAACTCATTTATCAGCAACTCGGTAGCCGAATCTCCAGTTTCCAGAGTGGCATTCAGGGCTCCGAGCAACGATTCGTGAATCAATTCATAATCCTTTAAAACTTCCCGTACCATATCTATTGGTGATAGATTTTTGTTTACCTCTTTTACATCGGATAAGGCCAGGACATCCTTCATGTTGAGATTCGGTTTAATTCCAAAAACCCTCACTCGCTCTGCGATGTCATCGATATTTAACTTAATTCGATTGTAGTCTTTTTCAAATTCTTCGTGTAACTCGAAAAAATCCGGGCCTTCCACGTTCCAGTGAAAGTTTCTTAATTTAAAATAGTGGACCTGATAGTTGGCCATCAGCTTTTTCAAGGCCACGGAGATCTCGGCTGTATCGAGGTAAGTAAATCCTAATTTTTTATATGGTTTTCTAATCGTTATAGTATTTTCCATTGTATGATATTTTTATTGATTGAACATAAACGCAGGGCCTTCATTAAAGGCCGCTACATCATTTAAATAAATAATTTCGAGGGGAGGGATTTGATTAAATCCTGAAGGTGTTAATGTAGCCTTTTCTTAGAAGGCTAGAAGGCGGAGATGATTGTGAATTTGTTAATAAACATATATGTAATATACATTTAATTATCATTAAATCAAGTATTTAACATAGTTTAACGGTTTTTTGATAATTTTTGTTAATACTTGCCAAGATTATGAAATTCGATCATACGAAATTGAGGCCAGGATCAGTGAAGAATAGCCTCAGTGCATTTTTAAGCTGGGTTTCTAATAAAAAAATAACGTGGAATTATCGAGTATGGAAGCAAGCAAAAGCCCTGCTTCAGATCAGAAGCAGGGCTTTGCATGACTATGGAGAATATTTAGTTAGCTGATGGTGCTTTCAGCTTATAACTGACCCCTACCATGATCATGGAAGTGGTCATATCGTAAGATACCTCACTTCCAGGAATGGCACCATAAGGAGGGAAGCTTCCGATAAATTGCGGATTATAAAGTGGGCCGGAAGTGGCATCGCCACTCGTACCGTAATGGAAGACACCGTCGATGCCCCATCGATCGTTTATATCATAGCCCAAACCGATTTGAAAGGCATTTTTAATTATGGCGGTAGCAGGAATGTTAAAAAAAGCCGTTTCGGAACTAATCGGGTTAGAACTATAGGTATAACCCAGTCTAAGTGGCAGCCGGTCGATACCTTTATATTGTATTCCCGCACTGATAATACTGATGTCCTGCCAGCCAAAGCCTGCGACTGAAAATGTAGGTGTCCAGCCGGTAGTGCTAAAACCATCCGTGTTTTCATAATTCACCCAGCGGTAATCGAGCGCAACGTCTACAACGCCTTTGGAATACCCTACACCTGCAGAAAGTATAGCCGGATAATCGAGCGCCAGTTTATTGGTGCCAGTAGAATTGTCCAGATAGGTATTATCCAATTCAAAATCTCCGAATGACTGGGTCGTTTTATAGGAGGCCCCGGCTTTGAAACCCGAACCTGAATCGAAGAACAAACCGATCTGGCCGCCAAATCCAAATGCAGTGGATTTATCCGTAGAAGGATATCCGGCGGTTGGAGAAGGATTGGCAGTTGGATTGGGTAGTAGTTCGAGCGTAGCAAAGTCAAAATTTGGCTGTAAGCCCACCGAGAATTTGTCCGACAACGCATAGGCATAGGTGAAACTGGTTTGCAGAAGGCTGTAAGAAGATTCTACTCGCCCAAAGCCTCCCATGCTTTGTGGAAAATTGATGGGATTCGTCATACTTTCAGGAAATGTAACACCGAAGCCGCTGATACCAAAGGCCGAAGCCCCGAATGAGTGACGGCTATCCGGATTGGCCCATACAAAAGCTAGATTTGGTAATGGGGATATCCCTCTGTCGTCTTTTGTGATACCGCTAAAAAAATTACCTGTGGGCATTCCCATAGAATCAAATTCGGGAACGGTGGAACTCAACTCTGGTGATGAAAAAAACAAACCAATGTCGAACCTGGCCAGATTTTCATCGAAGGAAGAAATGGAAGCCGGGTTCCAGTGGAGGGCTCCCGAAATGTCTACTGGCTGACCGGTGGCAGCCCCTCCCATTGACATGTTTACAGCACCTACACCCTGCATGATATGACCGGCTTGAGAGAAGGCGGCCATTGTAAAGAGTGAGAATAAAAGTTTTAGAAGATAGTTACGCATAGGTCTTATGATTTATGCAACAAAAAACCTACCCCAAAAAGAGCAGGTATTTCGTGAAATGGTATTCACATGTTGCTGGTTTTTACAAATATCTGAGGCGAAATTATCAGCCAAAACATGATCGGATTATGACAAAAATCATATTTCAGATCAACACGATATCCAACCCGAATCTGCTTTTATAAATGATTCAATATCAGATGGTTATTAAACGACCTTATGGCTGTGTTACCGAACTGTGTAACCTAGGTTACGGGATAGTTTTGACAATGGGGATAATTTTATGATCACTATAAACCAAATAAGTTTTTTAAGATGAAGATTGAACAGATTTATACAGGATGTTTAGCACATGCCGCATATTACCTCGAAAGCAATGGCGAAGCTGCCATTTTTGATCCGCTTAGGGAGGTAGGACCTTATATTGAACGAGCTCAAAAAGACAACGCTAGGATTAAATATGTATTCGAAACGCATTTTCATGCCGATTTTGTCAGTGGACACCTCGATCTCCAAAAGAAGACCGGGGCACAAATTGTCTTTGGTCCGACGGCCAAGCCTCGATATGAGGCTATAGTTGCAGAAGATAACCAGGTTTTCGAAGTAGGAGATTATAAAGTTAAGGTGATTCATACTCCCGGTCATACCATGGAGAGTACTACATACTTGCTGATCGATGAGAAAGGCGAGGAGCATGGTATCATCACAGGAGATACCCTTTTCATAGGAGATGTAGGACGACCAGACCTGGCCCAGCACGTTGTTTCAGATTTGACGGAGGAAAAACTGGCCGGACTTCTTTTTGATTCCCTGAGGAATCGGATTATGCCTCTCAGTGATGATTTGATCATCTATCCCAACCACGGTGCTGGTTCGGCCTGCGGTAAAATGATGAGTGACCAAACACAGGATACCTTGGGTCACCAGAAAGAAATAAACTACGCCTTGCGCGCAGACATGACCAAAGAGGAATTCATTAAGGAATTACTTACGGGTCTTACCACTCCTCCGGGATACTTTCCTCAGAATGTACTGATGAACATTCAGGGATATGAAAGCCTGGATACTATTATGGAGCGGGGTGAAAAACCTCTTTCGCCAGAAGCCTTTGAAGCAGCAGCCAATGAAACAGATGCGCTTATGCTCGATACACGGAATGAAAAAGTATTCGCCAGAGGATTTGTCCCGAACAGCATAAATATAGCTTTAGAAGGAAAATATGCCCAATGGGTAGGGGAGATGATACCCGATGTGAAACAACCTATTTTGTTGATCACCGAGGCTGGCAAAGAAGAAGAGGCCATCACCAGATTGTCGCGTGTGGGCTACGATAATACCCTGGGTTATCTGGAAGGTGGCTATGAGCGCTGGAGAAAAGCCGGAAAGGAAACAGATCGCGTCAATCAAATTTCTCCAAAGGGATTCGAAAAAATATTTACAACAGAAAACACATTGGTTTTCGATGTAAGAAAGAAAAGTGAATTCGATTCTGAGCATGTTGTAGGTGCAGTCAATATACCATTGAATGAGATGAACCAGCATCTGGCTCAGTTTCCGAAAGACAAACCCTTCTACATCCATTGTGAAGGTGGTTATCGCAGCATGATTGCCTCATCTATACTCAAATCTAGAGGTTGGGAAAATTTTGTTGATATAGCTGATGGAATCAATGGTATAAAAGACGAAACTAAAGTAGAGTTAACGGAATATATCGCTCCAACTACCATGTTGTAAGATTGGTTAATATTGTTTTAGTTGGTTGTTATGGGAGGTGATGATAAAGGTAAATTATCATCGCCTTCCAATTTTAAATTTTTTAAGAGATGACTTTTTTCAATTCTTTTTTCAGTCCCCAAAAACAACAAGTTGAAGAATTTGTGGTATTGGACGTCACAGAATACAAGGAGGCAGTAATTAATAAAGATGTACAATTGGTCGATGTGAGAACGCCCCGGGAATACCGAAGTGGTCATCTCGGGAATGCCAGAAATATAGATTACCACAAAAGCAAACAATTTGTGGAGGGTTTTGAGGTACTTGACAAGGAAAAACCGGTATATATCTACTGCCGTTCAGGGGCCAGGAGTGCCAAGGCCGCTCGGAAGCTGATCGATATGGGCTTCAAAAAAATCTATGATCTTAAAGGAGGAATCCTGAACTGGCGCTAGTAGATCTTTTAAATTAATGGACCGATCCTTAAAATAATGTTGAGATGACTTGGTAAGCGAACTTTTGATTTAATGAAAACGATAGGACTCATAGGAGGAACTTCATGGCATTCTACGCTCGACTATTATCGCCTGATCAATAGTCTGGTCTCAGAAAAGATAGGTACAGAAGGGAATCCACCACTTATACTCTACAGTCTGAACATCGAGATCATGAGATCACAAGACTGGGAAAAGATCAACAGGAAATACCTTGAGGTGTCCCGAATATTACAAAAAGCAGGAGCCCAGGCCATTGTAATCTGCGCGAACACTCCCCACACGGTATATCAACACGTTCAACCACTGATCGATATTCCCATTTTGCATATCGCCGATGCCATCGGTAGATCGGCCTCGGGGAATGATCTAAAGATCTTAGGCCTGTTGGGAAATAAACCTACCATGACAGGAGAGTTTATACCCTCCTACCTTGAGTCTCATTACAAGATCAAAACCCTTATACCAGAAGCGATGGGGATCGCCAGGTCTCACTTTTTTGTATCAAAGGAGCTTACCCGTGGTATATTCTCTGATGAAGCCAGGGAATTTTATCTCAGGCAGATCGAGTTGCTAAAAGAAAGAGGGGCCGAAGGGGTTATTCTCGGATGTACAGAATTGCCCATACTCATATCTCAGGAAGACACAACGGTGCCGTTGATCCCTACCACTCATTTGCACGCACAAATGGCCGCCGATTTTATCCTGAGCTAACCACGCTTGGAATCCTATCTTTTGGTTAATCTTTTTCCTTGCGGAAACCATATATGTTCTGGTGCAGGAAGTCTTGTGGAAATCTTTCGTCACCAGGGAACCCCAGTTCTATGGTGCCGCTGTCTTCAGGTATATAATTTGTTTTGAATATATAGTCCCACAGACTCAAACTAATACCAAAGTTAACCCCATACGATCCCTTGGGCAGAATGTAGGAGTGGTGATATAAATGCATCACAGGGTTGTTAAAAATATATTTTAGCGGCCCCCAGGTGATCTTAATGTTAGAATGATTAAAATGGCCAATGGCAATGGCCACAAAATGGACCACATAGGCTTGTTCGGGTTCAAAACCGCCCAGTATCATCACCCCGAATACCTTTAAAGGTTTATAAAAGATGTTTTCCATCCAGTGATATCTAAGGTGGGCCGCGAAACCCATTTCCTTGACCGAGTGATGAACCTTGTGAAAATTCCAAAGGACCTTATACTTGTGTAGTAAAATATGTGTAAACCACTGAACAAAGTCCAGTATAATAAAGAACAACAGCAATTGCACCCAGGTAGGGAGAGTAGCCAGATCTATAACAGCAAGGCTTTTTGCGTTGATGCCAAAATTGGTAAAAATCAGTTCAAGTACTTTGTAAAACCCGCTGATCGCAATGGAAAACATGAAGAAATTAAAAAACATATAAAATGCGTCGAGCCAGAAATCACGTCTGAAAATCGACTGATTCTTTCTCCATGGGAAAATGATCTCAAGCAACCAGACCAGCAGGGAAATGGCAATAAGTCCCCAGAAATAATTGGTGTACCAGGGAACCTCAAAAAGAATAGACCTCCAGGTCCATTCCACGCTTCCTAAAAAAGCATCGGCAAAAGCTTCTAAGTATTTATTCATAGTGATTTTTTTTTATCAGGCTGTCTTGATGATATGGTAAATGATCAAAATAACTCCACTCCGTCCAGGATCCATCATAATTCCTGACATTAGGATATCCTAAAATTTCGCTTAGCACAAACGTGGTTAGTGCAGAACGCGACCCTGAATGACAGTAAACTACTATGGTATCTATTTCAGTTACTCCGTATTTATGATAGATTTTTCTAAGCTGTTCAGCAGGTTTGATCCTTTTGTGATTCTTGAAGTCTACGGCTTCAGCCCAGTCAATATGGAGACTGCCAGGTATGCGCCCGGCCTTTTTTGCCCCGGCTTTATGGGTACTTCCCAGGAATTCATCCTTTGTTCTTGAGTCGATAAGGATCATATTGCTTTTTTGATCATTTATATCAGCTATTAGGCTTTCTTTATCGATCCAGATATGCATATTACTGTAATCCGTAAACTTAAAACTTGTTGGGGTGTAGCGGACCGCATCTCTGCTGAGTTTCAAGCCCGATCCCTGCCATGCTTCAAGGCCCCCATTAAGCAACGAAACCCGCTCAAAATTATAGAATTTTAGCAACCACCACAAGCGTGCCGCATCCGGACAGCCTCGGTCATCGTAGATTACCAACGTATGTCTATTGCTAATTCCCAAACGGCTTAAAAGCCTTTCAACCGATTCTTTGGTGGCCATCATTCCTCCGTAAGGGTAACTGCTATCTTCGAGCTGATCGCGCCAGACATTCACCGCTCCTTCAATATGCCCCTGTTCGTAGTATTGGGGCTTTCTCATATCGATGATCATCAAGCCTGCCTCACCCATTCTCCCTTGCAATTGCTCGACCTCGATCAATGGCGCATGCCGGCTAATCTCCGTATCGATGATACCTTGCTGCCTTTCCCTACAACTAAGAAAAGACAGAACTATTAACAATAATGCTATTTTATTCCTGGTATTCATACCATTCGATATCCTTCAAACTCGCTCGACGGCCCTTTTTTTCAGGTGGGTAATTCGATACGAGATAGTTGATGATAATTTCTTCATTCTTTCCCAAATCCCACAAATTCTGTGTTTCCTGCATCCACCGGATTGTCGTTAGCCAACGCTCGTGGTTCATTCTATTCTGAGTGATCAGCAAAGCCGAATGACAATTTGTACAATTATTAACCACTGCCATAAGCCCTTCGGCCTCAACCAGACCAGTTCTCTGATGTATTCCATTCACGATTTTGTCAAAATCGTCTTCTTCAACCTCTTTTATTTCAACATATTCCATGTCGGCAGAGCCAGACCGGAAACTGCTTAGATCGGGATTGGAAACCAGATAGACTACACCGGCTGCAGTGATGGCCATAAAAAACAGTACCAGCAACATCAGCCTATAAATGGCCCGGGCTTGCTGTTTAAATTTGCTGTAATCTTCCATCGCTTAAGAAACTTTCACGGCAATCCGGTGGCAGGCATTATTCAAATATCCTTTCGGATTCCAGCCTGGCAGCACCATGGGCTGGCTCACACCATTGGAATCGGTGGCACGACTCCAAATTTCATAATATCCCTTTTTCGGAAAAGCTACATTAGCTTCAAACCGTTGCCATGCCAATCGATTGGGCGGTTGATTTATAGTGCATGAGGTCCAGGTGGATCCAAAATCAATAGAATATTCCATTTTGGTCACTTCCAATTCCCCGGCCCAGGCGTGCCCCCTTATTTTAAGAGACTTACCATTGCTAATTACTGCTCCGGATTTTGGATGGGTAATCAGTGATTTTACGGGCATCGATTCTATTATGCACATATCTTCATCCTTTACCTTTTCCCCGGGTGCTACGGTATTACAAGGGACCCTGTATGAGGTTCCGGTCATTTTGGCTCCGTCGTGGACCTGATCGCGAATACTCAGTCGGTTGAGCCATTTACCTGAGGCCGATGCCGGCCAGCCCCCGGCGATAAGGCGCAGAGGATGTCCGTGTACCATAGGAATATCCCTTCCATTCATGGCAAAGGCTAACAGTGTTTCTTTTTGCATGGCTTTGGCGATGGGTATGCCCCTCGATATCGGTTCTTTGCTGGGATCCCGACTCAGATGAATATCAGCGGCATGATAACCCACATATACGGCTTCATTTTTTATTCCTACCTCTTCCAGGAGATCTCCTAAACGTATGCCCGTCCATTCCGCACAAGAGACGGCACCCACCGTCCATTGGTTCCCTTTGGCAGCAGGGTCGAATTCGCTCCGGCCATTACCCCCGCATTCAAGTGTTAGCTGGTAGCTATGAACCGGAAATCTGGATTTAAGATCCTTCAGGGTATAGACCTTTTTTTGCCGTACAGCCTCACCATCGATGGTAAGGGTCCAGCTGTCCACATCGATCTCTTCAGGTACCAGACCATTATTTCGTATGAACATAAATTTATCCGGCGTGACAGGATCGTCTAAAAGATGAGCCTGAGCCTCCATATTCCATGGCCGGTCATTGAGCAACACCATCTGTTTGTCCTTGCCAAACATGGAATAGGGATCCGGATCCTGAAAGACCAGCGGGGTATAACCTGCCGGTATCTTCCATCCAAATACAATGTCCATTCCCAAAGCTGCCGTAAGCGAACCCAGAACACTTCTTTTAACAAACTTTCGTCTTTCCACAAATAGCTATTTTCCTGATTCCACTAAAATAATCAAATCTGAAAGGATAAACACGTAACTTTTGTTACCCTTACTATGGTATTCCTTGCTTAATTTTATACCGATCACTAAAACAACTTAAAATGAAATCGCATTATCAGATCCTCATTATAGGCGGGGGTACCGCTGGAATAATGACCGCCGCGCAACTAAAGCGTTTGGACAAGAATTACGATCTGGCTATTATAGAACCTGCTGACACACACTATTATCAGCCCGCTTGGACGTTAGTAGGTGCCGGGACCTTTGACTATAAAAAAACCGCGCGCCCCATGGCTAAGATTATTCCAGATGGTGTTGATTGGATTAAAGATTATGCCACAGGTTTTGATGCCCCAAACAACGTGGTTACTACTCAAAACAGCGGAGACATCGGGTACGATTACCTGGTGGTAGCACCTGGTCTGGTGATGGCACCAGAGCTGATCGAAGGCTTACCAGAGGCTCTCGAGAAAGGAATAGTTTGCAGTAATTATACCGATCCGGAAAAGACCTGGGAAATCCTGAAAAATTTTAATGGGGGCAATGCGCTATTCACACAGCCTACCACACCGATTAAGTGTGGTGGAGCTCCCCAGAAAACCGCTTACCTTTCAGCCGATTATTTTAGGAAAAACGGACTTGCCAACAAGACCAACGTTATTTTTGCCACCCCTGGAACGGTCATTTTTGGTGTGAAAGAAATCAAGGAAACACTTACCAAGGTATTGAAGAGGTATGGAATGCATTTCAAACCGTACTATGCTCCTTTTAAAATAGATCCAGACAAACGAATCGCTTACTTTCGATATACCGCCCCGGAAGACAAGTTCAAGGAAGTAAAAAGTGGAAATACCTTGTCAGAACAAGCTCTTGAAGATAATGTACGAGCGATCCCATTCGACATGTTGCACCTCGCTCCGCCACAAAAGGCCCCGGACTTTATTGTAAACTCAGACCTGGTCAACGAAGGAGGCTGGGTAGATGTGGACCATTATTCCATGCAGCATAATAAGTACCCGAATATCTTTAGTCTGGGTGACGTTGCTGCATTACCGACGGCCAAAACCGGAGCCGCAATACGAAAACAGGTACCTATTGTTGTCGATAATATTTCAAAACTGATCAAGAACCAGGAAGCTACAAACAGCTCATACGATGGCTATTCTTCTTGTCCACTTATCACAGGTTATGGCAAGATGGTGCTTGCGGAGTTCGATTACAACAACAATTTCACACCCGATCCAAAATTAAAACAGATGTTGGTGTTCAATAGCGCCAAAGAACACTGGAGACTCTGGATGTTAAAGAAATATGGACTTCCCTACCTGTATTGGAATAAAATGATGAAGGGCAAAAAAGTCTAGCTATTCGAAAGGACCGGCAGTTAAATATTACCTGTTCCCTCTGGCCGGTCTTTTTATAGTATACCAGATCTACCGATAATACTTTCAAAATAACTCCCTGTTGATCCTAATTTAAAGTTGTCTCGTCCGCTTAAATAAGGACTTAAGATCCAGAACTTTTGTTCGGGCCTTTTTAGTATATTTAAATACCATCAATATGGGTATTTATGAGATTCCGATACGCCTGGATTTTCTTATGGTTCTTCCTGCCGCTATGGTTGGCCTATGGTCAAAAATTTAAGTACGTGACCTATAAAGGAGAAAACGTCCCTTTTGGCAAGGTGAATGAGGTGATAGAGGATCCACTTTCTTTTACCTGGCTGGCCACCGATCGTGGCCTTTTCCGTTTTGACGGTACCACTTTTGAAGATTTCAATACTTCGCTGTCCAGCAAATACATCAAATCGCTCGTTCCATTGGATGAAGACAAAATTCTCTTTTCAAATGATACCGGAGTTTATCAATTGTCCTATGAAGGTTATAAGGTAGTGGTCTCACCTTACGTGGAAGTTGATGAAACTGTCAGTGACCTGGAATATCCGGAAGATATTTTGGTGGATTCCAGGGGCTGGTTATGGATAAGTCAGCGCGACGGACAGGTATTCCTTTTCGATGATAATCGGAAATTCGTCCAGCGGTTTGAATTATTTACAAAAACCGACCCCGCTGCGGTTGTATTGAGTCAGGATCAATATAATCGGGTATGGGTATTCAGTCCGGGGGAGGGCCTCTTTTTTTACGACAAGGTCAGCAAGCGATTTAAGCGAAAATCTGGCTATAAAAATTATAGTTGCTTTCATATTATCGAAGACCGTATTCTGATGGCAGGAGACAGGGTCATACAACTTCAGATCGATGAAGACGCCGGTATTTTAAGGACAGACTACCTCAGCGCAGGGGGCCATAATTTTACCTATCTCACGGTCGATAAAACCGGAATGATATTCCTGGCTTCCGAAAAGGGATTGTATACGCTTTTGTCGGGCAGGCCACATGAATTAAGAGAGGTTTATGGATCAAACGATCCTCATCGCATAGAACCCCTTCCGTTGCATGAGATCAACCAGATATATTTTTCCTCAGATCAGGTCCGTATCGGGGGTAAGATCTGGGTTTCCACACCTGAAGGTCTGATATTGTTGTATTCGGGCTTTTTCAGAAGTGTAAGTGGTATGGCCTTGGATAATACCCTGGCCCTTGGATCGACGATAAGGAATGAGATCTTGGTTTCACAGGGTAATATTTTCCGAATAAGGAATGTAGCAGGCGAGGATATTTTTGATGAATTCAACACTGATGAAATAAGGGTAACAGCCATTACATCTAACGGACCCTATACATGGCTGGGGACTTCTGAGGGTAAGGTTATTAGGGCCAGGCAAGGCATACGTTCCCAATTCGATATCAGCGACAGGGGTGGAGGTATTTTCTATATGTTCGAGGATAGTACAGGAAAAGTTTGGTTTTGCCAGGCACCAAATGACAAACCTATCATAGGAGTTGGTCAGTTAAACCAACAAGGCGACCTTAAAGAATATGGGTATGATAAAGGTCTTTTAAGCAGAGTGCTCGTATTGGATGAAGGAGGGAAGTCTGAACTCTATGCTGCCGGCATTGGATTGGAATCATATTTATATAAATATGACAGGGATGCGGATCGATTCGAAAACAAAAGCCTGCCGTTCCCTTTCAAGGTGAGTAGGAATTTCGAGGTACATGATATCGCCGTAGATTCGAGAGGTATTGTTTGGATGGCCACTACCGATGGCTTACTCCAATACGATACAGAACGAATGCGCAGAATAGATCTTGGAAGCCACAGCCAAAGCGAAATCCGAGCGGTGTGCTCACTACCTGACGGATCGATTTGGATGGCCACAGCAACCAGTGGGATGATCCATCTGGATCCGGGAGGTAATTATGTTCTCTTCGATGAAAAGAGTGGAACACCCTCAAGGATTTCGAGCTATAGGGCTATGGTCCTGGACAACGCCAACAGATTGTGGGCTGGAACAGCCGAAGGTGTTGTTTATTCGGTAATGCCTTTCCCAGCGCCATTGAGCACCAAAAAGCCTTCATTGAATCGAATTGTGATCAATGCAAGGGAACAGAGTATAGGCGATGGTATTGAACTCGACAAAAACGATATTGCAGATTTCTATTTTACCACCATTTCTTACCCGGGAGACGAGAATAAAGTTCAGTACAAATATTACGGTTCTGGTTTACCTTCTGACGAAGTACAGGATGTCTCATGGTTGAATGGAGAAGTAGATTCCAGGGTGAGAATCCAACCCGAAACCGCCGGTTCGTATAAGCTCGAAGTAAGGGCTCAAAAACCTGGAGGGTACAGCTGGAGTATCCCTGAGGTTGTTACATTTAAAGTGATGAAACCCTGGTATGCCACCTGGTGGGGTATTTTGCTTTTATTGCTAATCGGTGCAGCGCTGATGAATTATGGTCAGCGGCTCTTTAACAAGAAGAAAATAGAAGAATTACAGTTGTTATTGTCCTTCAAGGAAAAAGAACTCAGTGCAAAAGAAGAGCAACTGATTACCCAGGGAGACGCCATTAAAAATCAAGAGGCAGCACTTAAGAGTGCCGGGGTTAGTATTTATTTATTATACCGGCTCATGAGGCAAATCCCCTTGCGCTCTAGATGGTCTAAAGTATTGCCCATTTTGGCAAAACTGGTAGAATTACCTACCGGAATGGATACTTTTGAATTGGCATTTCTGCATGGTAACACGGTTCGCCATCTTGGGTATCAGCGGGGCCTTGAAGAAGTTCAGAAACGCGAAGAGGATTTTAATGAAAAGGAAAATCTCAGCAGTTATGTATTGCACAATAAAAGGGCTATAGTGATCAAAGATTGTGATGAGGAATCCGGTCAATATATCAGTTTGAAAGACAATAGAGGCTATCCATCCCGTATTTATATTCCATTTGTGCAGAATAAAGGGTCCGAAGCTGTTCTTTGTGCCTACGGCAAAGGAGTAGGTCGGTTTTCTGTTCAGGATCTCACTATATTACAAATTCTGGCAACCTTCTTGTCGACGAATGTTACAGACCAACTCAAATGATGAAAGCGAATCCATATTTACTTTTTATTCTGACTGTGTTTTTCTGGAATCCTGTGATGGGATTAGTGACAAGAGATACCCTGCTTGTTGGTATTCACGAAGATCCTCCCTTCATCATTAAAAACAAGGAAGGTGGCTTAGAGGGCCTTTCCATAGTACTCTGGGAGCATATAGCCGATGACCTCGAACAGCCCTTTATGTATCGGGAATATAGCGATGTCATTGGAATCATCAGAGCTCTGGACTATCAGGAATTAGACATGTCGATCAATCCGCTGGTGAATAGTCCTTCGCGAATGGGCAAATTCGCGGTAACGCAACCTTTTTATGTTTCGAACCTGGGTGTGGCCATTACGAGTTCCAGTCAAAGTCAGTTCCAGATTTTTGTAAATAATTTTTTCTCAAAGGCTTTTCTTAAAGTCATTCTGCTTCTGCTACTAATTCTGCTTTTTTTCGGTACGATCTTATGGCTTCTCGAGCGAAAAAATAATAAGTATCAGTTCAGACCGGGTGTAAAAGGACTGCTCGATGGACTATGGTGGGCAGCGGTAACCATGACTACGGTGGGCTACGGGGATAAAGCTCCCAAAACCAATGCCGGTAAAACCATTGCCATTGTCTGGATGTTCACCGCGGTGATCATTATTTCAAGTTTTACAGCTACCATCGCATCTACCCTAACGGTGAACACGCTTTCGGCCGATATCAAGGGTCTGGCCGATTTGGCTGTAGTAGATAAGATTGGGATTGTCGGAGCTTCAGAGAGCGAGAACTTCCTGAGAAAGCACAATATGGTTCCCCATCAGCTATACCGGACTCCCCAGCAAGGCCTTAGGGCTTTATCACGAAAGGAAATCGATGTTCTGATACATCACAAGTTGCAGCTGAAATATCTGATAAGGACGAATCAGTTCGAAGGTAAATTGCAGCTACTAAACATTGGTTTTGAGGATCGATATCGAAGTTTTATGTTGCCTAAGGCACACCCAATATTCCAAGAACTCAATTTAAAGCTGATAGAAAAACTGGAGGAACCATGGTGGAAAGAGGTTCTTAATCAATACGCCACAGAGGTGAATTGAGTCGATGCTGAGTCTATAACTTTAACTTTACCTATGATATGATTATTCACCAATTTGATACTGAGAATACTCTTTTGAATCAATTTCTCTCGGAGCTTAGAGATGTGCAAGTACAAAAAGATTCCATGCGTTTCAGAAGGAATATTGAACGTATCGGGGAGATATTATGCTATGAACTGAGCAAAACATTGAACTATAAAATAAAATCGGTGCCGACCCCATTCGGTAACAAGACCATGTCATTGCCCTCAGATAGCCTGGTGCTCTGTTCGGTTCTAAGGGCCGGATTACCGCTTCATCAGGGTCTTCTTAATTATTTTGATACCGCGGAAAATGCATTTATTTCCGCCTACAGGCACCATCAGGATGGAGGAGATGCATTCCAAGTAATTGTCAAATATTTTGCTGCACCAGTGCTGGGAGCAAAAACACTTATTCTTACCGATCCGATGCTCGCCACCGGCAAGACATTGGAAAATGTCTATAAGTCCCTGCAATCTCATGGACATCCGGCACAGATACACATTATTTCTGTTATCGGTTCGCAACCTGGTGTGGAGTATATCAGCGGTATTTTTCCTGAGGATACACATCTTTGGATAGCGGCTATCGATCAGGAGCTCACAGCCAAGGGCTATATAATCCCGGGTTTAGGCGATGCCGGAGACCTTGCTTTTGGAGTTAAATTATAACGGGTCCGAAAAAGATTAACTTAACAGTAATACCTTATTATCTGTTTATCAAACTATAACAACTTTTGATAACTTTAGAAGTAAGGATTTGTGCTAAAATCCTACTTTTACATCGTTTAAAATAAATTTCAGAATTACGGTTATGACGGAGAAAGCAGAACGTTTAAAAACATTGATCCTCGGATCTGGTCCTGCGGGCTATACAGCTGCGATTTATGCTGCAAGAGCAGATCTCAAACCCTTGCTTTATACGGGAATGGAACCAGGCGGGCAACTTACCACTACTACAGACGTAGATAACTTTCCAGGTTATCCCAAAGGTATTGATGGACCTACTATGATGGTCGAATTACAGCAACAAGCAGAACGATTTGGGACTGAGGTTCGAATAGGGATGGCCACCGCAGTAGATTTCAGCGATGAAGTTGGGGGTATTCATAAAGTCACGATCGATGGGTCTAAGATAATCGAAGCAGAAGCGGTGATCATCTCTACAGGTGCTACCGCTAAATATCTCAATCTTCCCAGTGAACAGAGATTGAGGGGGGGCGGAGTATCGGCCTGTGCCGTTTGCGATGGTTTTTTCTATAAGGGTCAGGATGTAGCTATAGTCGGGGGTGGTGATACGGCCGCAGAAGAGGCCTCATACCTCGCAAATATTTGCAATAAAGTGACTATGTTGGTGCGCAAGGATTATATGAGAGCTTCCAAGGCGATGCAACATCGAGTCGAGAGTTTACCCAACATCGATTTACGCTATAATACCGAGGTGGAAGAAGTAATGGGAGATCAGGTGGTGGAAGGTCTTCGAATTTTTAATAATAAGACCGGTGAAAAAGAAGAAATTGCGATCACAGGCTTCTTTGTTGCCATCGGACATAAACCGAATACGGATATTTTTAAAGGACAATTGGAAATGGATGATACTGGTTATATCATCACCGAAGCCAAGTCTACCAAAACCACTAAACCTGGAGTATTCGCCAGTGGTGATGTCCAGGATAAGGTATATCGCCAGGCTGTAACCGCCGCAGGTACGGGTTGTATGGCAGCCTTAGACGCTGAAAGATATCTGGCTTCAGTGGAAACCCGTGAAGAGGTGACGCAGTAAATTTAAACTTTAAGCAATAAAAAAACCGCTATGTCCTCATAGCGGTTTTTTGTGGAATAAGATTATTCTATGCGCTTATAATTCTCTGAGAAAGTCCGGTTGCCGTCTTCATCAACGGAGATCTGGATATAAGTTTCATCCTTTAGTACAAGCTCAAAAGTAAACTCACGTAATGTATCCAGAGCTTGCATCATTTGATAATCGCCGAATTCAATAGTTTCAATTAAGTCTTCATTGGTAATTTTATAGGATCCATATCCAAACCTGCCCACAGTATCATTGGGATCTGTTCTCGACCACATTATCTTACCATTGTAGTACATTTTTACCTGTCTGTATCCTTCTGGCAGATTAAGTGTATCGGTTACTGCCTGTCCGTCATAATTATAAAAACTCTGAAGTTCCCATGTGCCTTCCATGGTATGCATGGTTGGGGGTTTTGATGAGGTGATAGCCATGGTTGTCACGAAGATCACCATTAATATAACCAAGCCTACTAATTTTTTCATGGTTGCGTATTTTAAATTTGAATTAAGAAATGATCCAAAAAGTTACAATTTTTTTTATTAAAACCGTTAAAATAATTTCTCTATTTAATGATTTTAAGTCATGAGGTCCGTTAAAGACATTTACCGATAGTAATTATTGATTTTTTCAACCAGCATGGAGATGTCCTCCGGCCTGTGTCCAGCGCTTATTACCAGTCGGCATTGTCTGGAATCATTCTCAGCAACATAGTCAAAATCGGTAGCCCAGATCCCCTGATGACGCAGATATGAAAATAATTTGTGGTCGTCGGATTCGTATACCGGATAGCCAAGCAGAAATCGAAATCTATCAGGATTGTTCAGGGACTTATGAAATTTCTCTAATAGAGTGAAAAGAATTGATCTTTGAGAGGCATACAAGGGCGTCGCTCTGAGCAGTGCTGACATATATGCTGGAGGCGGCGGACTCGCTCCGGCGAAAATCGATGTCTTCCTTAACCCCTCAAGGCGGGATCTGTTTCCAAAAACAGCCCCACCCTGCACTCCTAAAGACTTACCAAGGGAACCACAGACAAGGAGCTCTTTGGATGACAATTCTCTCAAACACCTGTACGCACCACTTCCATTTGGTCCCAGAAGTCCTATCCCATGCGAATCATCTGCAATTAATATGCAAGATTCCAGTGGAAGACCATTAAGGCCATTATAATCCGGATAGGTGTCGGGGCTAAAATCAATGGTGTCCAAAAAAACCACAGGGATTCTTTTATCACCTGTTTTCAGGTGGCTTTTCAACGCTTGGCTGAGTTGGTCATAGTCGGCACATGTCGTACGATCATTTGAAAATAGCGAGGCATGCGTGTGTGTCGTATAAAATAGTTTGTAATCCTTTTTATTAAAATATTTTGCCAGCAGCTGCCCGGCTAAAAAACCCGAGGATAAGACGATACATGCTTCACTGCCTACCCAATTGCTAAGGTATTCTTCGGTTTTATCATAAATATCCAGTCTGATATTGGAAATTCTGGAGGCCCCGTAATTAGTTCCGTATCGTTGGATCTCATCGATCAATAATTGTTGAAATTGGGGCAACGTTTGCATCCCGAGGTATGAGGTTCCTCCGAAGTACAAATAATATCGATTGTTAAAATGGATTTCACGTCCCGGAAAACCCGGAATATAGATCGGTTTCATAGCAACTGAATTCCACTTCCTCCCATATCAGGAAATTTTACAATACCTCCCTCGAGCAATTCCACGCCAGTCGCTATATCTTCCTTTAGCAGTAATGCCCCATCCATATCGACGTAGTCGAGTTGTGGAAGCAATTGCGCTATGGCCGAAATACCCACAGTCGATTCGGTCATACAACCCACCATAACCTTTAAGCCCAGTTCCCTTGCCCGTCGGATCATACGAAGGGCAGGGGTGAGACCACCGCATTTTGTCAGTTTAATGTTGATGCCATTAAAATGAAGGGCACATCGATCCACATCCTCTTCCGTCCTGCAACTCTCATCAGCGATAATTGGTAGTACGCTGTGGTGCTGCACCTGCTCCATTCCTTCCCAGTCTCCGGCCTCCAAAGGTTGTTCTATGAATTCTACCCCTAGTTCTTTCAAAACAGGGGCGTAATGGATCGTTTGCCTGGTTGTCCAGGCACAATTAGCATCTATACGAAATACCGACTTGGTGTACCGGCGCAATTCCCGGACAATTTCGATATCATGGTCTGTTCCCAGTTTGATCTTATAGATAGGCCAGGGTTGCTCTTCCATCTTGGCGATCATGTTCTCTACTGTGTCCAGACCGATGGTGTAATTGGAAACCGGATATTGGTCAACAGTAGTCTCCCATATCTCATAGAGCGGTTTCCCCAGCTTTTTCCCAAAAAGGTCCCAGGCGGCAAGATCGAGAGCGCAGAGTATAAAAGGGTGAGCGATCAATCTGCTCAAATACTCATGAAAAGCTCTGGGTTCCTTAAAATCATAACTTTCAATATCAGACCGTATTGCCTCTATGCTTTCTGTCATGTCACCGACCTTCATACCATAGTAGGGGTTGGCGGTGGTTTCACCAAATCCAGTCTGCCCTGCCGAACTCAGGCTTACAATAAGACCTTCCTGCTCGTCGTAAGCCTCACGTGAAATTCTAAACCTATGTTTTAATTTTAGGCGATAAGGTTTTAGCTCGAGTTTTAGCATACGAAATAATCCACGTATACGAATATATGGAAATCCGGGATAGTCTAAAACATTAAACCCTGTCGATCACGACAGGGTTTAAACCGGTTGGTGTAGAAATGAATCAGACTGTTCCTTGTTTGATTGTGCCTTAGTACTTATGAACGCTTCCTGAAACCGATTTTTTCTTTTGAACACTGGCCTCTCCTGTATAAGAAATGTCTGCCCCGCTACTCGCATCTGCTGTGAGAGCTTCGGAGACGTTGACATCTATACCTGCTCCACTGCTGGCGTCTGCATGGCAGGTCTTCACCATAAAATCCTTGGCTTTTATATCCGAACCACTGCTGGCATCGGCATAGAACAAATTCGCCTGGCCGGATATCCTGATATCAGCCCCACTACTTGAGTCAGCATCTACTTCATCGGCGGTGAGCTCTACTCTCAGATCGGCTCCGCTGCTGGCATCCAGTGAGATTTTATCGGCTTTGATCACTCCTTGTGAAACCAGATCGGCTCCACTGGAAACATACATCGCACTAACCTCTGGAAGTGTTACGTATATTTTCTTGGTGGCCCTGCCGATATTCTCAATCGCATGGACTTTTAACTTACCATCGGAAATATCAGTTCCGATCAGATCGATGATATTTTCATCGGCTTCCACAGTAATTTCATAGTCCGATCCCTGGGTAACAAATACATCTAGTCCTTCAGAGGCGGAAATGACCGTAAAATCGTCATTTATCTCTCTTCTGTCCTTTACCACTTCTCCATTTCCTTTTTTACCGGTGCCGAAGTTGGCATCAAATACGCAGGAAGACATTATAAGCGCTACGATAAGTGCGATAGTAATTTTAGCTAGCGTTGTCATGATTTTCGTTTTTAGATTGTTGTTGATTAATACTCTTTTCTATGCGTTGGATCATGGTGTAAAATTGCAAGGTTTACCGAAGATCTGCACATAATTTATACCCAATTGTCATTTTTGATGACCGAATTGTAAAACCTTAGTTATTTTCTTCTGCTTTTATTTTCAAACCGTTTTCATCGATCTTCATTTCAAAGGAATCTTCATCGTCTTTAATGTTGATGTCGACTCCATCCTCGTTAATAATGATACGGCCGTCGTTGGTGCCATCATCACTCATATCATCGGGGCAACCCAGGCATTTAAGTTCGCCATCGGCAGCCATCGACCAATAATAATCGACCATGTCACCACGGTAAATGTCCTTGTCGTACCGCATGGTTCTTGCGATATGACGGCGGGTAGATTCATCAAGCCGAACCACTTTTCCTTCCGGCAGATATACGGTTACACGGATTTCCTGATCGCGTACCTTATTTTCAACGGCCGTGGTGAGATAGTCATCGAGCATAAGCGTATTGCCCTCAGATGAAAAGGAATAATCGATCTTTGAGGCACGATCTCTGGCATTGCCAAAAGAGCTGCCGTCGGCATCTTTCCGGATCCTTATCCGACTAAGGCTGTCTTCAGATTTCTTAATGTCGAAACGGACATCATCTGAATATAAAAACCTATCACCGCTTTCGTTATAGCTGATCACCATATCGGCGATCCCGATATTCTCCTGGTTTTCATAAAATTCGCTGCTGCGCATCACTACATTGAGCGTATCTGCCGGGAAATACAATTCCTCCTTAACGGTCGTTGTACCCGTATAGGCATGTGCTGAGGCCTGTTTTACACCCAGTACGGTAAGCCCGATGATAGACAATAACCAAAGTCCAAGCAGGGAGAACTTGGCGATGTTCCCAATCGACTTCAAATTGTTCACCAGTATTTTCAATCCCAGGTATAAAAGAAAGAAAAATGGAATACCAATGGCGAAGAAAGCGAGTAGCGAGACCAACCAAACAGGTGTACCCGTCGAACTCACCATATCGTAAAAATCTATACCTGGGATATGTACGATATCCAGAACGCCAACGGTGAAAAGGGCGATAAACAGTCCGATCAAAGTGGCTGCTCCTATTATAATGAGCAAGATCCCGATGAATTTACCCACTACTTTAAACAGGAACATAATGATGTCGCCCAGGGTATCAAAAAAGGTATGCGTGCTGCTTTTTACCTTTTTCCCGACCTTCTCATAGTCTACGTTCTTAACTTTTTCGGTAACATCTTCAAATCCTTCCTTGACTTTGCGTTCGATATTGCTGATGTTGACCGGCTCCCCCCTCATGTCGAGTTTTTGAGATGTCGTCGCCGCTTCAGGAACCAGTATCCATAATAGGATATAGGCGATAAAGCCGAAACCGGTAAAAAGCGCAAAGAAAATAAAGAACAAACGAATCCAAAGGGCATCGATGCCGAGATAGTGTTCCAGGCCGGAACATACCCCTCCAATATATTTATTGTCGATATCCCTGTATAGTTTTTTAACCCTTTTGCCTGAAGGTTCGGAAGCTCGGGGCGCATCCTCGAAAATGTCTTCGTCAACCATATAGTCTTCGGGCTGTCCCATAACGTTGATCACTTCGTCTACTTCCTTTAAAGTGATCACCTGACGTTCGTTTTCCAGTTTTTCATGGAATAATTCTGCTATTCGCGCTTCAATATCAGCGATGATCTCATCGCTTCCGGTAGTTCCCTGGAAAGAGCGTTTAATCGCTTCCAGGTAGCGCTGTAGCTTAGTGAATGCTTTTTCATCTATATGAAAAAGTATATTAGCGAGATTAATATTTACTGTCTTGTTCATTTTTAGATCTTTTTTGCATTAGTAACCAGGTTCACTGCCCCACGCAATTCATCCCAGGTGGTATTGAGTTCTTTCAGAAAAACCTTACCTGTTTCCGTTAACCCATAATATTTACGAGGCGGTCCTGAGGTAGACTCTTCCCAGCGGTAGTTGAGAAGACCGGCATTTTTGAGCCTTGTGAGCAGCGGATATATAGTTCCTTCTACTACAAGCATCTTGGCGTCCTTAAGGGTGGCTAAAATCTCGGAGGCGTATTTGTCCTCTCCATCGATGATGGAAAGGATACAGTACTCCAAAACCCCTTTGCGCATTTGTGCTTTTGTATTTTCTATGTTCATAATTTTACGATTCTGATGTATGCCGGAGTGGAGCTATAGCTTCGCTCCGGCATTCGATTAACTGTTCATTTTTTGTGTTTCCATTTGATTGATGAATAAACTGCTGATGTGTGATTGATGAATGTTTAATAGTTCTCTTATTGGCTATTATCTGACTGATGGTATTTGTATATGTAACTCAATTCCCGTTTGATCTTCCATGGTCTTGGCATCACATCTGTTAAAAGAAGCATCAAAAAGAAGGCTATCCTTTTGTTTGAGCAGTAAATAGAGACTGCTTTGTTGACTTTCCTGTGCCCGACTAAATAAAAAAGAGCAGAGCAACACAACAAGAAATACTAGATGTCGAATAAGTGCGGTCATTATTTTATAAATTTTATAGTGATGGGATAGCGGAAGGCTTCTCCCTCGTTTGTTCTTATGGTACCTAATATGGAATAGACTATGTTGATGATAAACAGAGAAAGTTGGAGCAATCCTGTAATACCGATAGGCCACAACAAGCGTCCTAAACTAAGCCAATCGCTGTCCCAGTGAAATCTGATATTGTTGAATTCATTAAAATCGCGCAGGTTCAGAATACCGCCTTCCAATACATTTGGCAGAATACCAAGGAAGAAAGGAACCGATATCATCCCCAGAACTATAGAGTAGAGGAGCAGGCTGATCTGGAAGTTCAGCACCTGCTTTCCGTTATAATCTACGAATTCGTAATCCTTTCTGTTGGCCAACCATAGTACCAGGGGTATAAAGAAATTTCCGAACGGGATCATAAACCTGCTAAAGGTCGAAGCATGGATTATTGCCGATAGGTTTCTCTCGTGTTTGGTCAATGATTCTGTCATGGCATATTAGTTTCTTATGCAAATATATATCCAAAAAAAGGTATTATGCAAAACATAGTACTATAATTTAACATATATTTAACATTTTAATGCTTAGATATATTTGATATTTTTGAAACCTCTAAGCGATGAAATATGAGCACCGTAAGCAAGTTCAATACCTTTACCTTCTTCAGTTTACCTGCTGCCTGGTGGTGTGGGGTACGTTTGAGAGAACTAAGTAAGCAGAGGGCCGTGGTAACCGTAAGGTATAGATGGATCAATCAAAATCCATTTAAATCTATGTTCTGGGCCGTTCAGGGTATGGCTGCAGAACTGAGTACCGGTGCTATGGTCATCGACCAGATCAGGCAGAGCGATCGTCGCATCTCAATGCTGGTAGTCCGGAATAAAGCGGTTTTTACAAAAAAAGCCAGGGGTAAGATCACATTTGTCTGTGAAGACGGGCATAAGATAGAAGATGCACTGCAACTAACTGTTGCTACAGGTGAAGGGCAAACCTTTTGGATGAATTCTGTCGGTCGCGATGAAACGGGTGATCAGGTGGCATCCTTCGATTTTGAATGGACCGTAAAGCTGAAATCTTAGAGGCTAAGGACTTGGTGTAACATTTCTTATCCTTTTACAACCAACAAGTGTCAATCTATAAAACCAGAACAAATGAATGCACACGAAATCGATTATCACATCTTCGGAGAGGAAATGCAATATGTGGAAATAGGTTTGGACCCCCAGGAGGCTGTGGTGGCCGAGGCGGGTAGTTTTATGATGATGCAAACCGATATAAAAATGGAAACCATTTTTGGCGATGGTTCAAACCAGGACAATAGTGTTCTGGGTAAAATATTTTCAGCCGGTAAACGGGTGTTAACAGGCGAAAGTCTTTTTATGACCGCCTTCCTCAATATTGGTAGTGGCAAAAGACAGTTGAGTTTTGCGTCGCCTTATCCCGGTAAGATCGTCCCGATCGACCTCTCGGAAAAAGGAGGAAGGTTCATCTGCCAGAAAGATGCTTTTCTCTGCGCGGCCAAAGGCGTATCGGTAGGTATTGAATTTTCCAAAAGGCTCGGGCGAGGTCTTTTCGGTGGTGAGGGATTTATCATGCAAAAACTGGAAGGTGACGGGATGGCTTTTGTTCATGCAGGTGGAACGCTGGCCAGAAAAGAATTGGCCCCAGGCGAAATGATAAAAGTGGATACCGGATGTATAGTGGGATTTACCAAAGAGGTCGATTACGATATTGAATTTGTGGGCGGGATCAAAAACACCATATTCGGGGGCGAAGGATTGTTCTTTGCTACCTTAAAGGGCCCCGGAGTTGTATATATCCAGTCGCTGCCCTTTAGCAGACTGGCATCGCGCGTGTGGGCGGCCGCGCCCAAGGGGGATGGAAAACGCAAAGGCGAGGGTAGTATTCTCGGCGATCTGGGTGATATCCTGGATGGCGACAGACCCTTCTAATCGTAGAGCAAATCTGGCGAATGGATTTCACAGGACTATTTACATTTCTCGAAGCCCTCGATAAAAACAATTCCAAGCACTGGATGGACCAGAACAGAGGCCATTATAGAGCGCTAAGGGAGGATTTTATTCGGTGGATCGATCAACTCAATACACGCTTGTCTCAAGTAGATCCGGAATACTTTTATACGCCTGGACGGAGATCGATCAACCGGATCAACAATAACCTGATGTTCCATCCGGGGAAACCGGTTTACAAGGATCATTTTGGCGCAGGACTGGATAAGGCTCCGAATACCGGAGATTTTTATATCCAGATCGGAATCCGCGAATCCATGCTGGCGGGCGGTCTTTGGAGGCCAGCGAGTTCCAAATTGAAAAGTATCCGGGAGGCCATCGATTACAATGGAGAAGAATTACAGGTTATTCTCCAAAAACCATCTTTCAAAAAGATTTTCGGAGGTTTGTTTAAAGACGAAAGGTTGCGCGCTTCGCCCAAGGGCTATTCTTCTGATCATCCTCATATAGAACTCCTGAAAAACAAGTCTTTTGCGGTGGCTTGCCCAGTGACCCGGAAAGAAATTCTGGATCCCGGTTTTGAAGATCATATTATAACTGTTTATCTCGAAATGTTGCCGTTCAGGCGTTATCTCAATCACGCAATTACCGTTTGAAAAGATCTTATTTCTTAGTGGTTTACCACTGATGGTAGATCAGATAAACTAATTGTCAATGCATAATGGACCTAAAAATCAAGAACATCTCTAAAAAACTCCTGTCGGACAAGTGGTATCGGCTTTACAAATATTCCTATGACTACCTCAGACCCGATGGTATTTGGGAGGAACATCATAGGGAAGTGTACGATCGGGGCAATGGAGCAGCGATACTATTGATCAATCCTTCTAAACATAATGTGGTACTCACTCGTCAGTTTCGCATGCCTACCTTCGTTAACGGGAATGAGGATGGCATGTTGATCGAGGTTTGTGCAGGTCTCTTAGACGGCCTGGACCCTGTTCAGTGCATCAAAAAAGAAACCGAGGAGGAAACAGGCATCCGGATCTCTGAGGTGACCCAGGTGTTGTCTCCTTATATGTCGCCCGGCGCAGTAACGGAGATGCTGTATTTATTTATAGGGATTTATGATGATGATATGAAGACCGGCCCAGGAGGGGGGAATCAGAGGGAGACCGAATATCTGGAGGTAATGGAGGTTCCCTTTGAAAAAGCATTGCAAATGATCTCCTCGGGTGAAATAAAAGATGCAAAGACGATTATGCTATTACAGCATGCTGCGCTGCATCATCTGCCGGGCCAGTAAAGCGATCAATAATTATCGCGAATAAATTCGAAAATTGAGGCCATCTGCGCTTTTAGCTGTGCGCTTTCCATGGTAAAATGGTTATTCATAAAGCTGAAGATCAACAGTCGTCCTGACTCGGTTTTCAAATAACCGCTAAGGCAATAGATATTGCCCAGGCTGCCCGATTTGGCGAAGATAAAAGGATTAGAATTTCCATGAAAATGCTCCTTCAAGGTTCCGGAAACCCCACCTTTGGGGAAGAAATTAATAATATAGGTATCCCCAAATTCCAGGTAGAGCCTGTTAAGCACATTCACCATCGCCCCGGGGGTAAACAAATTGTATCGTGAAAGCCCTGAACCGTCTACCCATTTGGGTGGTGGCTTTATTTCGGGAACCACCTCCTCCAACATGTGGCGTATAGCGATTTCTGACTGAAGGGTATCCGATAATGTCGCCGAAACCGCCAGCAATAACTGTTCTGCCAGAAAATTATCGCTTTCTACCATCATTCTTTTTATAATACTATCTCTTGATATACCTGAGAGTATTTCTTTATCTACGGCAGGCATTTGCTTAGTTATAGCGACATTTTTATCAAGACTATGATGCAATAGTCTGGCCGTAAGATCGGTGTTAACCTTTATTGGAATCTCAAGACTATCTGATGTGGTGCGCGGGATATAGAAAAAATTCCGGCTCTCCTCCCGCCGAAAAGTCATATCGCTGATAACAACGCTGTCTTTAAAATAACCTGGGATAACCCTGGGATTTGAATCCGGGTAAATCGATACCACATTACCATATAACGGGAAGCCATTTCTTTCAGGCGCAAAAGACTGGTCATAATCCTCCCATGCCCAGCCGGGCGCGAAGGCCGTGGTTGCCAAATTGTTCGGATGGTACCTGATAAATTGGAACCTGGAAAGAAATTCAAGAGCCGTACTATCTCTAAAATAGGGGTGAAGGCCCGATGGGTCTGCCTGGCCTTCAAAATATAAGGTGTCACCAACAACTGAATATTTTAACACAGGTATATTTTCAGGGATAAGTTTTAATGCAGCGTAGAGCGTGAAGACTTTGAGGTTGCTGGCCGGGACAAAATAACGGTCTGCTGCTTCCCGGATAAGCGTATCTTTCGAGACAGGATCATAAAGCATAAATCCCATATGATGATGCGTTCTTGCACGTGATCTAAATTCTTTATCCATCGCTTTTTCAAGACGCCGAAACTTTGAACTTCCACAAGCAAAATGGAGGGTCAATAAAAAAAAAGCAATACTATAATATAGGTATTTACGTACTGATATAAAGGTAAATTCTTTCTTGTAGATAATCGATTTTAACATGAAATTAGCCAATTTTTAACTGAAAACGTGCAATAATTTGTAACTTAATGGGGTTATTTTGTTCGAACAATCTATTAAAACAATCACATAGTATGGCTAGACCAATGCTGGAGTATTATAAAACGGTACTTCAAAAAGTCAGTTTTGATGTAAAATTATTCAGTAAAGAACTTAAAAAAGCAATAACGAGATTATTGCCAGAAGAAATCGAAGAATTAAAAAAATGGCTTCAGTTATTTATTTCCGACAAGCCGGAACTGCAGCCAAGTTTAATCTATCTTAAAGCATAACTTATACCGCCCAACGGGCGGTTTTATTTTTTATTTAACGGACTGATAATCTTCACGTCCTGGAAGGCGATTGCTCCCCTGACAATCCCCGAAATCACCTCTTTAATCGCATCTGTAATTTGAATTTTAAGCTCGTTCTTATGATAGATAAGGCTTACCTCACGCGCAGGAGTGGGTTTGTCGAAATGCCTTAGGTTCGTTCTTTTGGCTTTGTCTAGTTCCAGCGTATTTAAATAAGGAAGAAGGGTCATACCCAAACCTTCATCCGCCAGATTTATCAATGTTTCGAAACTACCACTCTGCAATTGAAAGTGCTCTTTTCTAAGGTCCTTGGATGCATGGCAGAGATTAATGACACCTTCTCGAAAACAGTGTCCATCCCGAAGAAGTAGTATATCGCTGATATCCAGATCCTCTGCACCGATTTTTTCCTTTTTTGCCAGACGGTGGTTTTTGGGAACATACCCCACAAAAGGCTCATAGTACAAGGGCCTTTCCTTAATAAATTCAATTTCCAAAGGAGTGGCGGCAATGGCTGCATCTAAGTGACCATCCTGTAGATTGCGGATCAGCTGATCTGTATTCTGTTCCCTGATGATAAGATTTACGTTGGGGTAACGCTTAATAAAAGTCTTGAGGAACATCGGCAAAAGAGTAGGCATAATGGTAGGGATGATCCCCAAAGTAAATTCACCTCCTATAAACCCCTTGTCCTGGTCTACAATATCTTTTATCCTTTCGGCTTCATTCACAATATTCTTGGCCTGCTCCACGATTTTTTGACCCACTTCGGTGGTGGTGATTGGCTTCTTCCCGCGGTCAAAGATCAATACATCGAGCTCATCTTCCAGTTTTTGCACCTGCATGCTCAGGGTAGGTTGGGTAACATGGCTCTTTTGTGCTGCCAGTGTGAAATTCTGGTACTCGGCAACGGCCAGAACATATTGTAATTGCGTAATGGTCATGCTGTATAATTTTAGGTGATAAATGTATAAAAACTATCAATAAAATTTATCAGAAACCTTATTAATATATGGTATTTTTATACCACAATTAAATTTTTAGAATATGAAATTGAACAGTATTGGATTAAGCGAAAAAATGTCGACACGTCTGGCGGAAGACCTGAATGTCCTGTTGGCGAATTTTCAACAGTATTATCAAAATCTAAGGGGTATTCACTGGAATATTCGCGGTAAGAGTTTCTTTGATCTTCATGTTAAATTTGAAGAATTATATACGGATGCTAACCTGAAGGTAGATGAGATCGCAGAACGGGTTTTAACCTTGGGTGGTGTTCCTCTCCATACGTTTGAGGACTACATGGTGCATTCCAAAGTTCCGGTGGGTAAAAATATAACCCAGGACGAAACAGCGATCAGGCTAATAGTCGATTCACTTAAAGAATTGCTCATCCTTGAACGCCAAATTTTATCAGCCTCCGATGAAGCCGCGGACGAAGGAACCAATGCCATGATGAGCGACCTTATAACCGAACAGGAGAAAACGGTATGGATGATGAAGGCCTGGCTGGCAGAAGGTATTTAATTAGGAGGACCATATGAGTAATTCCTAGGAGTCTATTTTGAGGTAACCTCCTACTGATAATAGATATATTATAAATTAAATAGCCCTGTTAGAAATGCGCACAGGGCTATTTTACCTTTGATTTTTAAGGCTAGTCACCTTCACTTAAGGAAAAGCTTCCATCCCCATTAAAGTTAACGAGCCGTATGGTTACGGTCCATATTCCGGATGTTCCCGAGGAGGTAACACCATCAATAGAATCAGGTTCCTGGCCTCCCAGAATAACTCTTTCCAAGACCACCACCCCTTCGGAATCCTCTACAACCATCTCGAAACTTCCCTCTGAAGTAGCTGTAATATCCGCATTGTAATCGGCGCTACTCAGATTGTTATTCCATAGAAAGGAGCGGGTTGTACTTCCTCCGTTACCCGTGAAGCTGGCATCGATATCCCCGTTGAAATCTGATACATCACCAACCAGAACTAGGCCGTTTACGGTTAGCCTGGCAAAAGAGTCATCATCATTGCTACAGGCTACAAACAAAAATACGGCTGATATTAATAGGATGAATTTGGAAATTTTTACACTTGAGAATTTCATAGTAATGATTAAAATTAGCGTATATTATAGATTGCTAACGTGTAAAACTTTGCTTTATTATCTCCGTTTTTGACGCATGATGCAGTTCATAAAAACTTCTTTATATAACTATTCTTCTCGGAAAATCCGGTAAAGTGGGACTTATGAGAAGGATCTATAATTTTAATAGAAAAGAGTCACTAACCTACTAGACTTGGTTTTCCTTGTTAAAACCTTAATTATCTTCATTATCCTGTACGATCAGGCATAATAATCCGGCTAGTAGCATGGAAACACCTCCTATTATAAGGGCATAGACCGATACGTTACCGAAGAAGGATTTAAGCATAAACCCAAGGATACCCGCCGCCACAATTTGGGGTATTACGATAAAGAAATTAAAGACACCCATATAATAGCCCATTTTGTCAGCTGGCAATATACTCGACAGCATGGCGTAGGGCATGGACAGAATGCTGGCCCAGGCAATTCCTACCCCGACCATTGCAACCAGAAGAAGTATGGGGTCCGAAATAAAGAAGATCGAAATCAGGCCAATTCCACCACAGAACAATGCGAGCAAATGTGTTATACGCCGACTTATCCTGCGTGCCACCAACGGGAGTAAGAAGGCTACCAAAGCGGCAACGCCGTTATACACGGCAAAACAAATCCCTACCCAATCTGCCCCTTCGTTGTACAAAGCAGACGAGGTGTCTGAAGTTTCATAGATATGACTGGTAACTGCCGAGGTGGTATAGATCCACATGGCAAAGAGGGAGAACCAGGAGAAGAATTGTACAAAAGAGAGTTGTATCATCGTTTTAGGCATCTTGAATATTCCCATAAACGACTCCTTGAGTCCGGTAAAAACCCCTTTGGATGCATTTTCCTCCTTTAACTTGTCAATATCGTCTGGCGGATATTCCTCTGTTTTGAAAACCGTCCACATAACAGCCGTAAAATAGGCGACACCTCCGATATAAAATGACCATTTGACGGAATCGGGAATACCGCCACCTTCCGATACATTGCTTATTCCTAACCAATTGGTCATGATATAGGGTAATGCCGAGGCGATAATGGCCCCTAGCCCGATAAAAAAGCTCTGCATAGCAAAACCGCTGGTGCGCTGTTCGTTGGGCAGCATGTCTCCAACAAAGGCCCTGAAAGGTTCCATGCTGATATTGATCGAAGCATCCATCAGCCATAACATGATGACGGCCATCCAGAGGACGGTCGAATTAGGCATACCGAAAAGCGCCAGGGTGGCCAATATGGCACCGATGGCAAAGAAAGGCCTTCGCCTTCCCCATTTGGCATGCCAGGTTCGATCGCTGTAATATCCAATTATAGGTTGTACCAACAAACCGGTTACCGGGGCGGCAAGCCAGAGAATGGGTAATTCATCCTTGGACGCCCCAAGGGTTTCGAATATTCGGCTTACGTTTGCGTTTTGAAGGGCAAATCCGAATTGAATGCCCAAAAACCCGAAACTCATATTCCATATCTCCCAAAACGAGAGTCGCGGCTTCACGGAACTGATAGAAATTTTCGACATGAGTTATTGAATTAATTGGGCGGTGTTGATTTCAGAGACAGGCTAAAATAACTTTTTTTTATCAATGCCGGGAAGGGTATCTTGAACGATCAAGGCTAAATCATTGTATTTTAGAACAACAGACAGGACAGCTGGGTGTAAAGTAACAAGCCAATTGGTAACTACTATGAAATTTTAGAATTTTAAATAGATGAGACTTCAACCGAAATACCGCCGCTCATTTTTCCAGGCATTGACCTTTGCAGCTATTTGGGCTTTTTTCGGATTTATTTATGTGCTGTTGGAGAGAGGTATTCTTGGCGAGAGTATATACTACCCGGCCACTGAAAATATTTATGATTTTCAAAGCTCACTCCTTTTTACGGTTCCTGCGAGTTTTCTAATGGGATTTTTCCAGGGGTGGATAGAAGTGACCTGGTTAAAGAAAAAATTTTTCAGCAAACCCTTTTGGTATAAGATACTTTATAAGGGAAGTTTATATCTGCTGCTAATCGTTGCCTTCCTGGCGGTCATAACATTGGGTATTAATGCGATCAGATATGAAACAAGTCCTTTTAGTAATGAGGTAGTGCGTAGCGCTCGGATATTTTTCAGCGATTTTGCGTTCTGGAGTACTGTCATCTACATCGCGGTAATTGTTGATTTGGCTCTATTCTTTTCTGAAATAAAAGATTTTGTTGGGGGTAATGTTTACTTCAACTATGCTTTCGGAAAGTACCACAGACCTATGAAAGAGGTGAGGATTTTTATGTTCCTGGATATGAAATCTTCCACGACTATAGCAGAAAAAATAGGTCATTCGAACTATTTTAAGCTTATAAAGTCTTTTTATTCGGAGATGACCGACGCCATTCTCGAAACTTCAGGTGAGATCTACCAATATGTAGGAGACGAGATCGTGGTTTCGTGGACCCGGGAAGCCGGATTGAAGCGCAACAATTGTATACGTTGTTTTGAAGCGATCAGCCTGGCGATCGAAAACAAAAAAGAACATTATAGGGAAGAATATGGATTTGTGCCTGAATTTAAGGCAGGCTTTCATATAGGCGAAGTAACCACAGGGGAAATAGGGACCTTAAAAAAAGATATCATCTATTCGGGAGATGTCCTTAATACGGCTGCCCGCATTCAGGTACTTTGCAATCAATATCAGGCCCGTTTGCTGATATCCGACACACTAAAGGAACATTTAACAGACGATGTAAATCACAGATTTTCAGAAATAGGTAAGATCGCCCTGAGAGGCAAATCTAAGGCATTGACCCTATTTAGATTAGAGATGTAGATTGCAATGGCTGCAAATACAATGTTTATAGGGTCTAACAAGCCAATACTCTATTTATAACAAAAAATGAAGGAAAATTCTTATAATTTAATATTAATATATTAACTATTTTAGTGATAATATGATAATAAAAATAGCTTTTAGAATGTGAATTTGCAATGCGCATTGCACTTCATCGAAAAAAGTTGGCCGTTTATCTGGATGCCGTATCTTAGGTGCTCAAATCTTATTTAGAACTTAATCTATGCTTTGAAACTACTTCCTCCTGAGCATTTTATATCTAAGGTAGTTCACTTAGGTGACTGCCTTTAGTGAGAAATGGCGTTTAGCACCTAATATGAGCGCCATGGATCAAATAACCCGCTCAACCCCGAATTTACCATTGCATATTGGCTACTAATGATGTCATTTGCAGCTTTTAGTTTTTCATTTTTGATTCATCTTAAAATGCTCGGGAGGATTTTAAAGATATTTCAAAGTGCCTGCCAGGTCTTTTCAATAAGCGATTTGGTTGCTTTTATCCCTAAATCTTCACTCAGTCGGCTACCTTCATATTCAATCCCTATATACCCGTCAAATCCGGACGACTTTACCAATTCTAGCATTTTATGGTAATCGATGGTGGTCTCTTTCCCATCTGCATCAAAGTCGTAAGACTTAGCGCTTACACCCTTGGCGAAAGGAAGCAACTGTTCCACTCCATTATAAGGATCATATACCTCAGAACATTTACCTCCCTGGGTACTGCCCCACTTGGCATTTAGGCACCAGTTGCCAAAATCGGGCAGGCTTCCAAGGAAATTATTTCCCACTTCACCTATGATTTCACCGATAAAAGCACCGTCCGAAGTGTGCAAACCATGATTTTCTACAAGGATGTTAATACCGATTTCAGCACCATACTCGGCTAGTTTGCCTAAACCATCGACCAGTTGGGAGCGAAGAGAATCACGGTCCCCCGATCCAAATGCATTGACCCGAATCGAATGACAATCCAAGATCCTGGCAGCATTCAACCATTTTATATGGTTTTCAACGGCCTGGTTTCTTTTTTCCTCACTGGGATCCCCAAGATTCCCTTCGTTATCTACCATTATCAAAAGGTTCAAAACAGCAACATCATCGGCCTTACCTTTCATTCGATTCCAGAATACTTCATCTTTTCCAAATCCGCCATATAGCGAACTGACGTATTCAACGGCAGCGATCCCGTAGGTATCCTTAGCGATTTTGGCAAAGTCTTCTGCTTTAAAAACTCTTTTCTCAAAGGTTCTGTGCAACGACCACTGGGCCAGTGAGATCCTCGGAACTGATTCCTCCAAATTAAAATATTGCTGTGTAGCTTTCAGTGGCCCTGGAACCAAAAGCACCATGGCACCACTTAAAGACCTGCTTAAAAATTTTCGTCTTTTCATTTAAAAGGATAAGCGGGATTCAAACCGCCCCGTGTCGTTTGTTGATAATCTCGATAATCCAATACAAGAGTTGAGAAATTCCACCGACGAAAATGAATAAAATTATCCAGACGACAAGGAGATTATTACCCTTTAAATTAGGATTCTGCACGGCATGTACGATATAAAAAACAAGGCTGGCAAGCGACAGGAAAATCGCCATAAAAAGCAGAAAGAAAAATGTTCCCAGGCCCCCAAAGACAGCAAATGGAACCTTATCCGGATCTGCTTCAAACTCCGGTATCTGATTGAACAATGTGATCAGAAATATGGCATAGCAAATAAAGAACAGAAAAAATATGATCAGTGGGATCAGGGCAAAGAAGGCCTGCCAGAATTTATTGTGTAGCATGGTTTTGTTGTTTGACTTAAAGATACTGAATTGGATCAAAAAAAAAGAACCCGGACAAGGCCGGGTTCTTGTGAAGATAGAATGTTTATTTGTAAGCTACCACGGCGCTGGTGGGACCGGTTAAAGCCATTTTTGTGGTCCTTCTGAAGCCGGCACTCCGTGCCCATTGGTCAAAATCGTTGGCCGTAAAATCATAACCCTGGTGTGTTTCAATCAACATGTTCAGCGAGGTGAGAAGGCCAAACGTGTTGGTATTCCTGTAGTCGTCAATAATGTTTTCTATAACCACGAAGGCACCGCCCTCCGGGAGTGCCTCATAAGCCTTTTTGATCAGTGCTCTTTTCGCATCGGTGCCGAGTTGATGAAGAATGAGGCCCATAGCGATCACGTCTGCTTTTGGGAATTCATCATCCTCAAAATCACCTTCTACTACTTTTACCCTTGGCGTGAAATCGAGGCGTTCGATATTTTCCCTGGCTATGGACGAAACAACGGGCAGATCGAAAGTTATGCATTCCATATGGGGATGTGAGGCGGCGACCTGTGTTGCCAGATTTCCCCCGGCACCTCCAATATCACAGAAACTGTTATAAGCGGAGAAATCAAATTCACGGGCAAAAGTCATAAAGTTTTCCATTTGGAATCCCCCCATCGCGCCGATATATTCCCTTAAACGCTTCTCATCGGAGTACAGGACTTCAAAGAAAGGCTTGTCACCACCTTTAACCTCATTTTGAGGTTTGCCGCCTCTAAGACCATCTTCCAGATTATTCCAAAAGCCATATAGGCGGTTGTTGCACATCTCCAGCAGACTCCCGATATAAGTGGCCTTGTTTTTGTCTAAATAAAGATCGGCATCCGGTGAGTTGCTGTAAACAGCGGTTTCTTTGAGCCCTCTTCTGTGCAGGAATCCCATCGCTACCAAAGCATCCAAAAAATCGTATAAATTACGTTCGTGCAGTCCTAATTTCGTCTTGAGTTTTTCAGCAGATGCCGGCCCTCTGCCGAGGCGTGTAAATAGCCCAATATTAACTGCTGTCAATAATACTTTTGAGGCCCAGAATCCCATACCAGTATCCATAATTCTGGTGGGACTGAGCTGCTGCTGCTTTGGTACTTCGGTTGCTAGTGTAGATTCCATATAATCAAAATTTAGTGAGTTGAATATTCGGGTAACCGGTATAATATCAGAGTAGTAGCCAACTGCAGGTACCGGATTAAATTAAAACCAAAACTGTTTTCCATACTTAAATTGCCAGCTTATACAAGCGAGTACTCCTGGAGCGAAATGGGGTTACAGATTTGAGAAATCTGTGATGGTTCTATTTCTTCCTAAAGTACAAAAATTTAGCTGTCTTGACAATTCTTCCCGAGAATATGATTTTGAAAAAGGATGTGGACAAAAAAAGGGGTCATTTACGACCCCTTTCCACATAATGGTTGGTTATAATCTGGTCTATTCCTCCGGTTCTTCTTCGGCCGCTGCCTGGTTGGCCATTTCACCCATGGCGACGGCGTATTCAGCCATATTATAAAAACCGTGTTCCTCAACAATCTTGCTGTCTACAAACTGCAGTGTAAGGTGGACGGGTATAGTCAGATTCCTGTCCAATGGTTGGATATGTCCTTCCCATGTACCCCAGAAGTTGACCCACTTTTGATTTTTATCATCGATGATCATTTCGTAATAGATATCCTTATCTGAAAAGCTGTATTCCGAAACATTTTCAAGATAACTGCGAAGACCCTCCAGCGTCTCTCCCACACTTCCTGGTTTAGTAGTGTTGTGATAAAGTTTGGCAGTATCGGCATAATGTCCTTTCCAGGCTTCCCAATCACCAGCTTCATAATCTTTTATCAAGGCTTTCACCACATCTATTTCAGGAGACTGGTTGGTCCAGCGGTCCGGGCCCTGCTTGCAGGAAACTACCGCAATAATAATGATGAATGCTAATATTGATCTTTTCATAATGTATTTCAAATCAAGTTTTTAAGAAGTCATAAACTTCATCTAATTATCAGTTTATTTTTCCGGGCTATAGGCCAGGTCGGGCCGCATTTGTCCGGTTACCTCATCAATACTAGTTACATACTTCATCATTTCGCCGAAGAGCTGATGGCGTTCCTCTCCCAGGATAGCTTCGTTTTCCTCACCCATGGTTTCATAAGCAACACCGTCTTCTGCTGCAATAGCCACGAGGTAGTAATTCTCCATGGTCCCAAAACCACTTTGATATACCCGGTAATGCACCTTTGAATTCTTTTGGGCGTAAAAGTCCTTAATCGCCTTCATCTTTTCCTTGAGTTTTGCATTATGTTCCGGAGTGGTTCGGACATAGTAGAATCTTCTATAATCTTTACCTTCGGGAGTCTGGGTCATACCTTCAGGCATATAGGTTAGTTCATTATTAAGCATCAAAATATAATCGCCGTGCGAAGAATAACACTTGTCCATGTCGGCGAACATCTTGCCAAAGGCTTCATCACCCATGGCTTCTTGCAATGGTTTGAAGCCATCATAATTAATGTCGGCCATAGAGCTAATCGGCGACACATACATATAACGGAGATCACTGGTCGAGGTGGTAATCCATCCCAGGGTCTGGATGTTATACTTTTTGCAGTTGTCTGCCAATTGCTTGGCCGATTTTTCGTAATCCATTACCATTGAGGGCTTTACATGATCTTCATGTACCCAGTACATAGTAGGCGCCTCCTGGCCCATCAAACCGAAGGGAGCCATAAACAATAATCCGATAATCCAAATTTTAAGTCGTTTCATAATTTTTTGTTTAAGATTTAATATTACAGTTGTTTATATCCATAATTAAGTTCGATCTATTCAAGGTTGGGAAAGCTTAGAGAATACCCCAACTGCTGCAATAGATCGAGTTCGTTGAAATAGACATCCTCGCGGTATATTTGTCCGATTTCGTCGAAATAGAGTTGCGACATGCCATTGATTTTAACTTTTTTACCCGTAGCGCCAACCTCACCGTAGACCCCTGTGTTTGTCCCGGTTGATTGCCAGGTCAGAAATACTTTATTTCCTTTCATATCCGTCTCCTTCAGCGATATTTCAAGATCGGGGAAGGCGTTGAAAAAAACCTTCATATGTGCTTCCATTTCATTGGAGCTCTTAGCTACACGGATCCCGTTGAGATTCCTTATAAATCCCGAGGTGGTCAGCTGCCCCAAAACCTTCATGTTCTGTTTGTTCCAACAGGAATCTATATACAATTCCAATTGTCCGCGGAGTTGTTCCCGCAGTGCCAGATCTTTATCACCCTGTTTTTCCTGGCAGGAAATCCAAAACAAAAAAGACATCGTGGTCAATACTATTAAGGTATATAGGGTCGTGGACTTCACAGATAGGCAGATTACATTGAGATACAATGAATTATATTTCTGGCACAAGCAAAAACAAAAAGGGACGAATGCACCAAAAATATGTCCCAGTAGATATTTTCATTTATCGGGAGCAGGTCAGCTTAATTTTTGTATATTTCATATCTTGCCTTTTCCCCCACGGCTAAGACTTAATTATTATGACAACCAGTTTGTTGAAAGCCGTTTTTGTCATTGTATGTTCTTTGCTGAACGCTAACTATATCTTTTCACAAATCTTAGCCATTGATCGCGAAAATTCCTACAACAGAGTTTTTGTAGACACGGATAATTTTGGGCTCTCTTATCTTGAAAATCTTGAAAATACCTATAAAGAGGCGGAAACGGACTCTGTTAAATTCGCCATCTTAAATGATCTGGGGTATTATTGGCACACGCGTAATCTGATCAGGGCACTTGAATTCAACCGAGAAGGACTGGCACTGGCCGCAGCCTACAAAGACAGTTTGTGGGAAGGCAGATTCCAGATTACCCAGGGCGCCATCCTGTTACGGATGGAGGCTTTAGACAGCGCATTGACCGTCTTGCGGTCGGCTAAAAGAAAGGTGCTCCAGTCCGACCTGCCCTTTTTATATACTCAAATAGGATATGTATTTGAACGGCAAGGGGAGCTTGACATGGCGGCAGATTATGCACTTAAATCATTGCAACTGGGTGAAGAATTGGGTGATAAGAGAGCTATAGCCGTGGCCTACAGCGATTTAAGCAACCTTTTCTGGAAGCAATCAAAATATTTGAAAGGACTGGAATACGGATTGAAATCTCTCGAAATCTTTGAAAAAAGGGGTATTCATGATCTTGACTACGATTTTACACTTTACGTTGTAGGGAATAACTACCTGGCTCTTGAACAATACGAACAGGCGCTAAAATTATATCGGCATGCCATTGCCATAGGGGAACGTTACGGGTTTTATAACAACTTAAGCGACATCTACATATCCCTTGTTGATCTCTATGCCGTGATGAAGGATTACCAGGCGGCTGAAGAGGCTGGCGCCAAAGCTTTGAAATATGCTGAACTGCTCGACAATAATTTTATGACCATGAGGTCCTGGCTGGCAATGGGAAAATTGCAGAATCTTCAGGGTAAGTATATATCGGCCATAAAAAGTTTACAGAAGAGTATCGAGGTCGCTACAGTAGATTTTGGAGATGAATTTTATCTGAGCCAGGCCTACGAAAATCTTGGTAAAGCCTATGCCGGGAATCATAATTATCAGGAGGCCTACCTGGCATTGGAAGAATATGATCGACTAAAAAATTCGATTTTCACCACCGAAGCCGACCGACATATATCCTTATTGCAAACCGAGTTCGATATGGCTGAAAAAGAATCCACGATTCTCGTTCAGGAATCCCAAATCAAGAAACAGCGCTCCAGACAAACCTTGATCAGTATTATTGCCGCTTTGCTTCTGCTCATCCTGGTTTTGCTCTACAAGACGGTCCAGAGCAATAAGCGCAAGAATATTTTGCTTCAGGAACAAAACAAGGAGAAAGAGTTTCTCTTAAAAGAAATTCATCACCGGGTAAAAAACAACCTTGAAATAGTTTCCAGTCTGCTCGCACTGCAATCGGAACAGATTACAGATAGTAGGGTAAGGGATGTCATGCAAAAAAGTCAGCATCGTATTCATAGCATGAGCATGATCCATCAAAAGCTATATCAGGGGAAAAGTATCTCAGTGATCGAAATGCGGGACTATTTTATGAACCTCAGCAATTATATAGTAGCAACCTTCGATGCGCAGGACCGGATCAAGGTGGAATGCCCCATGGACAAACTTGAACTCGATGTTGATATGGCCATACCGATAGGTTTGATCGTTAATGAACTTATTACCAATTCTATGAAGTATGCGTTTCCAAACGGGGGTGAAGGAAATGTCATTATCAATCTTCAGGAAAAAGAGGCCCAATTATTCCTTGAAATAAGTGATAATGGAATTGGAAAACCTCTAAACGGTGAGAATGAAGGTACCGGTTTTGGTACCCAGCTCATCACTTTACTCACTAAACAACTCGAAGGAAAGATGTCTCTTACCGTTAAGGACGGTACCTCGGTTTCTTTCGAATTCCAAAACCATAATAAAGCAGCCTAATCATGAATAGAAAAATTCGCATCCTGATTGTTGAAGACGATATGATCATCGCCGCCAATTTGTCCCTGCAACTCACCAAACTGGGTTATGAGGTCACCGGGATTGAATCGAGAGGTGAAGAAGCCCTTCATCACGCACAGGAAAATAGTCCGGATATTGTATTGATGGATGTAAACCTTAAAGGTGAGCTGGACGGTATTGAAACAGTGCGGCTGATCCAACAGCAAAGAGACCTTGGTGTGGTGTATCTTACGGCCAATAATGATGAGGGTACTTTTACCCGGGCCAAGAGCACTCAACCGCATGCGTTTATATCCAAACCCTTTCATAAACTGAATTTACAACGTTCCATTGCTCTGGTGGCTGAACAGATCAGTGAAACGCTTCCTGAGCATTCATCCCGGACATCGAATAACATGGAGGTGATGGACGATAGAATCTTTGTGCGGCACAATGGGAAGATGGTTAAGATCCTGCTCGACCATGTTCTCTATGTGGAAGCCGATCGCAATTACTGTAATATCGTTACTGAAAAAGGCAATTATTTGGTGGTAAGCACATTAAAATCTATCGAAAGGCGCTTGCGCAATGGCCATTTCATAAGGGTCCACCGTTCATTTTTGGTCAACATCGCAAAGCTTGACACGCTTGCTGAAAGTCATTTAGAGATAAGGAGGAAGACCATTCCGGTGAGTCGTTCCTATAAAGAGTTCCTTTTGGGCAGATTACAGACTATATGACCAGAGGTTAATAATCACCGTTGACGTCGTTTTTTCATTTCACGGGCAATGTCCCGGCTTCCTGAATTCGATTTTTCCTCCAGGTGATCAATGATGGCATCGTGATCTTCTGCCCGTCCCTGGGAAAGTTTATACGCGGCCTGGATCTTAGTCACACCAATTTCAAACCCCACCACACCTTTAATTTGCCGCATGGTTTTTTTGGAAAAGCCAGTAACGGATACCGGATAAACACTATCGCGCTCGTATTTATCCACCAGCCGCACCAGGGAGTTATGCAGTTCGCTTTCCGTCAGAATACGGATTGAGCCATAGATATGTACAGCGATATAATTCCATGTGGGGACCTCCTCTTTCTTGTACCAGGAGGAGGATATATAGGAATGCGGCCCATTAAAAATAACAAGTACCTCTGGCCGATCTTTAAAGGATCGCCATTGAGGGTTTGCCCTGGCCAGGTGCCCAACAAGTTTATAAGAACCATCTTTTTCCAAGATCAATTCCAGAGGAATATGTGAAGCCCAGGATTGTGCATCGACCTGATTTATAAGTATAGCAAATGAGTTCTCCTGAATGAATTCCCTGATTTCTTCAAAGTCCTTGTTTTGATATTGTATCGGAATATACATAATGTAGCTATCTGGACTAAAAGGGCGTTAGGCCTTCAAAGATAGTCGCTTATCCTTATTTCTGAAACATCCAATGCATTTTGACTTTAAGGCAACGCTTAAAATGGTAAACCTCACGGTATTTGTCTTCTTGCGTTATCATCAAAATGGAACAAAATGACAATCCATCGTCCCATATCGACGATTCGGTATTTCTTTTTATAAAATTGACTAGTTCATATTCATTTTTGTACAAGAATTTAAAATCAATTAAAAACAGACATCATGAAAAATTTAAGCAAGTATTACACACCAACACAATCAAGAAGGCATAGTTTCTTTTCTAATTTTAGAGAAAGCAAAAGAGTTCGATGGACAGAAGCCAGAAACTATATCGTATAAGACCATGGAGTATGTCCTAGAAGACAAAAAGATGATTGTGATCGGACCTTAGCCAAATACTTTGTCATGATACAATCATCTTTTGGTAACTTTAAAGTGGACAAACCCAGCATTGTTAACCAGAGCACGAGTTGGTATAAACAGAACAGATCGAGATAGCATGAGATATTTGAGTAAAACATTTTTGACCGGGATATGGGTAGGTTTCATAATTGCCTTTGTATTTATCGGTATACAGGTTTTAATGGGGCGTACTATCTCTTTCGATACTGCCCTGTTCAAAGAGATCGGCTATTATTTTCTTTTTTCGATTGTCCTAACCCTTGTAAACGCTTACTATTTCGACTATATAAATCGCAGGGTTGAATGGAAAAAGTACAGAAAGTACCGAATACTCATTGCAGCGTTGGGCGGAATAGTAGTGACGATGCTTACGATCTTTTGGCTGAGAATCCTTATACGAATGGGATTTGAAGGTGCTGATTGGGAAGGCTTCGTTCAGAATGAAAGGGCGGTATATTATATCATTGCTTTATTGATCACTATCGTGGTTTCGGTATTTTTCCACGCGGCTTACTTCTACCGGAGCATTCAGGATAAAAGAGTAAAAGAGCAGAAGATCATCGCCGGAACGGCTTCGGCTAAATTCGATGCCCTAAAGAACCAGTTAGATCCGCATTTCTTGTTCAATAGCCTTAATGTGTTGACCAGCCTGATCGAGGAAGATGCCCAGCAGGCCCAGAAGTTCACTACAGCGCTTTCCAAGGTGTATCGCTATGTACTCGAACAAAAAAACAAGGATCTTGTTTCGGTGGAGGAGGAGTTGCAATTCGCCAAGACCTATGTACGCCTTTTAAAAATGAGATTCGAGGACAGTATTGTACTGGACCTTCCCGATACCTCATCTAATCCGGAAGCTAAAATTGTACCGTTATCACTTCAGCTTCTCCTCGAAAATGCCGTGAAGCACAATGTAGTCACCAGTACAAAACCATTGAAAATTAAAGTTTACGAAGAAGATGGATTTCTGGTGGTAACCAATAACCTTCAGGAAAAACAAGTACTAAAGAAAAGCAGCGGCGTTGGGCTTAGAAACATACAACAACGCTATAACCTGCTGACAGACAAAACTGTGCGCATCGACAAAAAGCTGAGAAATTTCAGCGTATACTTACCGATGCTCACCAAACAAGTATCGACGATGAAAACACAAGATTTATATATCAAAGACAAGCGTTATCAAAAAGCCAGGGAGAAAGTTGAAGCTATAAAAGGCTTCTATGGTAACCTACTGGCATATTGTATAGTAATTCCATTCCTGGGATGGCTTAACTGGCGAACCACAGGATTTCCATGGGTATTTTTTCCCGCACTCGGTTGGGGACTGGGTGTCCTGTTGCACGGCATGGAGGTGTACGGGTACAATCCCTTATGGGGAAAGCGATGGGAAGAGCGCAAATTAAAAGAATTGATGGAACAAGAAGATTTCTAGAATGAGATCTACATCTGCAGAACGTAACTGAAGGAACCTAATAACACAAACTATAGATATGGAAGATCAAAACAGAGAAAGCAAATACTTAAGAGCTAAAGACCGGGTGGAAATGCTAAAAAAGTTTTACAGCAATCTTACATCCTATATCATTGTCATCTCTATACTGGCTGGCATCAATTACTGGAATAACCAATGGCGCTATATGTGGTTCCTCTGGGCCGCCTTTGGATGGGGAATCGGGCTCTCTTTTCATGCCTTTAAGGTCTTTGGCTTAAACCCATTTTTTGGCAGGAATTGGGAGGAGCGAAAAATTCAGGAATTTATGGAGGAAGATGATAAGGATGAGAGCCGTTGGGTTTAAGAATACAGAGACAAAATTTTAAGATGAAGTATTATGGAAAATTACAATGAAGATAAATTAAAGCAGGCCAAGAAGCGAGTTGAGGAAATTAAAGGATTTTATATCCACCTCGCGGTTTATCTGGCCATCAACGCTTTCATTATGATCAACATAGCTGTGCGGAGCTATAACGATTCTGATAGTTTTTGGGAATTCGGCACTTTTGTAACGCCGGTCTTCTGGGGTATTGGATTGCTCTTTCACGCGATCCATACCTTTAATCTCAATCCTTTTTTTGGTAAAGACTGGGAGAAAAAACAGATTCAGAAATACATGGATGAAGACAAACGAGAAGCAGACAAATATCGATAATTGAAATGGAATATAATCAGAGAAGGGAAAAGGCCAAAAAACGAGTGGAGGAATTAAAACAATTCTATACACATATCCGCGTCTATATCCTTATAAATATTTTGATCTTACTGTTAAGGGGTCGGTTACTCGACTTTATTCTGGGCAAGAGTGAAACCATCGATCCAGGTTTTTTAGGTTGGATTGATCTCAATGTCTTGCTTACGCCATTACTTTGGGGCATAGGTCTGTTAATTCACGGGATTTACGCCTATCGTCATAAATTCGGGTTTGTAAAGCGTTGGGAGGAACGCCAGATCAGGAAGATTTTGGAGGAAGACGATAACCAGCTTAATAGACATCGATAGAAGAAGAGCGATATGAATGTACTGATCATTGAAGATGAAAAACCCGCCGCCCGCCGGTTAGCACGTTTATTATCAGAAAAGGGTTTAGAAGTAGCTACCATGTTGCATTCTGTAGAAGAATCCGTGGATTGGTTTCAGCGGAATCAACATCCTGATTTGATTTTTCTCGATATACAATTATCTGATGGGCTTTCTTTTGAGATCTTTGACCTCATTGAAGTGAATAGCGCCATTATTTTTACCACAGCCTACGATGAGTATGCATTACAGGCCTTCAAGCTAAACAGTATTGATTATCTTCTAAAACCGATCGATTCCGAAGAACTGGAACAGGCACTGGAACAATATCGTAATCTGAACCAGCCCCAAAAAAAAATCTCACTCGACTTCGATGATATCAAAAAGCTTTTGGTCGATCCATTGGAACGGGAGTATAAAAAAAGATTCACCGCAAGGGTAGGGCAGCATATCAAAATTATAAATGCCGAAGAGATCGAGTGTTTCTACAGCGAGAACAAAGGAACTTATGCCTATACCACCGAAGGCAGAAATTACCTTCTTGACATGACCCTGGAACAACTGGAAAATGAATTGGAACCTGAAATGTTTTTCCGGGTAAGCAGGAAATTTTATGTCAATGTCAACCACATTAAAGACATTATTTCCTATACGAATTCACGTCTGAAAATCGTATTAAAGCGCTTTGGTGAACAAGAAATCATCGTTAGCAGGGAGCGAGTACGTGACTTTAAGTTATGGTTAGAGTAAATAAATCTATAACATTGAATAACAATAATATAAGGTTAAGTATAGATTTTTCTTATAATATATATTTAATAAGAAATTACTTACTTTTATCAACTCTATTTTCATCAAAGGCCGAAGGAAGTAAACTTGGAATCAGTTTTATAAAAATGGGTAATAGAACAGCTCCACCAGGCAGCATGAAAATGGCCAGTGAGGGAATGGTCTTAAAGATATCCAGTAGCTGATTTTGTACTTTTTTCTTCTCTTCCCTACTGAGATCTTTCACCGTGGATTTTGATAAAAGCAGCATAAGTTCCCTGCTTTCAGAAAGCTCTTTTTGAAGTCTCTTGCTGTTTCTTTGGATAAGCCTGATTACAACCTTAGACATCCCATCGTAAAACTGCAATGCCATATTGTTGTTTTTCAAAAAAGGTATGATCCTGGAATTTTTTTCAAAGAAGGTGGTGATTTCTTCCAGCGCCCTGGAAATCTCTTTATTTTCGAATCCGAGATCTTTCCCAATGCCGTAAATAAATTCGGATTCTTTGTATTCGAGTGTTTTGTCTTCCCAAACCGTTACGCAGGCAACATCCAGAAAATATGGCTTTTGCCATGAATAATTGTAAGTAATCAGCTGTTCCCTGTACGATCCGTCGAAATCCTGTTCTCTTCCATCTATAAAAGTCAGCGAGGATTCGAAAAGTTGTGATAGTTTTTCATCCGATTTGTTTTTTTCCTTTGAATTCAGGGCATGGTAGGCAATGTTTATCACCAGAAACTCGAGAGTTTGAGCATGTTGGCGTACTTCTTCACCGCCCTCCAGAAAATATTTGAACGTAAGGACATCTATGAATAGCAGACTATTGGTAATAATATTGTTAAAAGTCTTGCTAAACATATTATCATCGAGATATACCCTCGAATTGATCAGTGTCTCGAGTTTAGCCGAAGTTTTTTTCCCGGAAAGGATCTTATCCAAAAAGGATTTCTGATCGATGTTTAAAAGCTTATAGAACTCGAATATGGTTCCTAGAAACTCCTTAAAGCCGCTATTTTGTCGACTTAACTGAAAAGTGTAGTACAAGGCCGTGAGCAGATTGATCTTGGCTTTTTCGTCTTCAGACAAGTTGTGCTCTACCTTTATGAATCTGGGAATCTTTATATTGAGCCCATAGACAAATCCTGCCTTTTTCAGACCGGCATATAGGTCTTCAAAGTCTTTGAAGGCCTCAAGATTGTCCTTGACAACGTAACCGTATTTATCGATCCAACCAGATGCAGACGGATTCATAGTGCAATGGGTATAGAAAATCAAAAATAATAGAAAAACCAGGAATCTAAACTTTTGAACGAGCATTTCTCCCTTGTCTCATTCCTTTCGGAAATCCCAAAATCAATAAGTAATAGGGTTAGATAGGGTTTTATTTTGTTTGAAAATGAACCACTCATCGAATATTTGACAGTTTATTGGTCTTTTTTTAACAGAGTTTTAGGAAAATATAGACGAAATGCCTATGTTTATCGTTCAATTGCCCAAAAGTCTTACTTTAATTAAGCCCCAAGTAGTTCATGAAACGGGCCTTTGACCAAGAACGAGATGAATAACCCAAATCACCTATGTTATGGAATATTACCTCTTTTTTATTTGGATTTCCATCATGATTTTCTTAGTAACTAAAGTTTTGCAGGCGTATATATCGCTGCAAAATGCTATCAAGAAAAGACCTCACGACGGATAAAATTTCCAAAGCACAAACTATTTAATTTTATATCCGGCAGATTCCAGCGGAACATATCAAATACTCGTTTGGTAAATGTATGATTGGGAATTAATGCCTGGATTTGGATAAAAAAAACCGCCGGCTATTGTCGGCGGTCTTTATCGGTCTTTTGATCATTATTCTATAATACCTGTACAACTAATCCGTGCACCGGCTGCACCGCTTGGCTGCGAGGTAAAGTCGTCTACACCCTGATGCACGATCACTGCTTTGCCAAGTATGTTCTTATTCGCATCATCACAACCGAGGCACCAAAGATCTGTGGAGAATTCAACCGTAGCAGATCCCTCCTCATCTGCTGTAAAATTACCGATATCACCGATGTGAAATCCCTCTGCTGCACCCCATTTGCCATGAGGTTGAGCGGTGGGGTTCCAATGACCACCTGTCGATTTACCGTCGTCAGAAGAACAATCTGCCTTTTCGTGAAGATGGATCGCGTGTTCGCCCGGACTAAGGCCCTTTAGTTCCGCCTTCATGGAAACCGTCCCGGCTTCTTCAGTAAAGGTCACCATACCGCTGACCTCACTGCCGCTTTTGGCTTGCATGGTAAATGAAACTTGCTCGACTTTTACTTCTTCTTCAACATTTTCTACTTCCTTCATCTCTTTTTCGGATTCCTTCTTGGTTTGTTTACAACTGTATCCCAAGCCGATCAAGATGCTCAGAAGTACTACGGGTATAATTCTCATTTCTTTTTAAATTTTCAGTTTGCCTTAAAGGTATACATATTTAGTACTGATGTCAAACCGCTTTAAACAATTCACTGGGATCCCGGATCCCTCTGCTAAGATTTTACGCCAGTAGAAGCGAATTGTCGATCCTGGTCTGTAAATTCTTAAAACGTGTTATGGGGGTATATCAAACCGCGAATCCGGCCAGCTGTTAAGGAATGAAAAATATCTGCAACTTCTTTGTCGCTTTGGAGTACTGCCTCGAGCTCTTCCGGCATTCCCATGCCATATTTACTATTGTCCTCAAGTAGTTGAATTTGAAAATAGTCGTTAGGAAAAACGCCTAATTCCTTATGATAGCGCTTACCAAAGATGATCATATACTGGCCTCTGCATTTCTGCAGGGCGGCATGGAAGGTAATGGTTTTATCTTCGAATTCGGCCTTGATCCGAACCTTTGGTTTACCCGTATTGCGGAATGGCTGCGTATGCCCTTCCAGTATTACCAACGAGTGGTTGCCTTTGAGGCTCACTTCAAAAACTTCGCTTTCCTTTATTTGAGAAGCACCGTCTTTATATGGGAATTGGACTCCAGTGTGCGGTGCACAGGGCATTTATCAGCGATTTCGAGCAGACGCTTTTTTTGGTCAGCCTCAAGTGATCCCGTTAGTGAGATCTGCCTTTCGAAGGTATCGATCTTAGCATTTTTCGATTCACAGGCGGCGCAATCTTCAGCATGAACTTTGCCGTAGGAAGTATGGACCTTTACGTTTTGCAGGTCCCATTTTTTCCGTTTGGCGTACATCTGAAGGGTCATTACCGTGCAGGCCGAAAGTCCGGCTGAAACTAATTCATAAGGCGAGGGACCAAAATCGTTACCTCCAAAATCCTCAGGTTCATCGGCCACTAAATTATGTTTCCCCGCTTTGATCTGAGTAGAAAAGCCATCATCATTATCAAGGCTGGCCACCACCTGGTGGCTGGTTTTGAGATCTGCCGGATCGGGAACGGCCAAATAGCGTTCCGCCCAGCTAGCTATTGTTTTTCCGACGTATAGAGAATCTGCCTTATTGCTGAGTAGATGATCAGCACCATCGAGAGATATAAAACTCTTAGGATGATGCGCATAATGATATAGTTTTTCAGCGTTTTTTATTCCCACAATAGTGTCCTGTGGCGAATGCATGATCAGGACAGGTTTATTTAAAGTCTCCAGCACATCAGAGAGTGAATTTTTCTCCAGATCATCCAGGAACTGTTTTTTGATGGTGAAATCCCTGCCGCTGATGTTGACTACTGCCTTGCCATAAGATCTGATCTCTTCTATACTGCTTTTGAGGAGGTGTTTTAAATGGCTGGGGTCTGAGGGTGCACCAACGGTTGCCACAGCCCTCACGGCCTGGAGTTTAGCAGCAGCATAAATAACCGCAGCACCTCCAAGAGAATGGCCTATTAAAAGACTGGGGGCCTGATACTCCTTTTCAAGAAATTCAGCCGCCGCAATAAGGTCCTCCACATTCCCCGAAAAATTGGTCTCGGCAAAGTCGCCTTCGCTTTCCCCTAATCCGGCAAAATCGAAACGTAAGACACCAAAACCGTTTGAGGTTAACCCCTTACTGATATTTTTAACTGCTGATAGATTTTTCGTGCAGGTGAAGCAGTGTGCAAACAACACCATGTTATGAGGATGTTGGTCAACAGGAAGTTCCAGCCTTCCATTCAGTGTTTGCCCTTCTTTATTGCTAAATGATACTTTTTTCAGGTTCATACTAGTAACTTTTTCATTCCAATAGGTCTTGTTTAATGCCAGGTCGTGTCAAGGTATCATTATCATGAGGCACAATTTGCCATATCTCGAAGCAGAAATGCCATTCTAAATTGATTATGAATCGTTTATCCTGACGATTTTTTCGGACCCATGATTAGCACTGGCCGTTTATACAGTAGACAACGAATTGGCTATTCCAGTTCAAAGGATTTAACCTCCTTAAAAGGCGATAAACTTAGGGTATCAATAGCCATTTTGTATTCGTTCCATTTTACAGCATAAAACTCATTGGTCTTCTTTAATGCCTGGTCGAGATCATTCTTGGCGAATTGCACCAACCGTTCTTCGGTCTGGCTGAACTCATTACGACTTGTACTGATGTATCGCTCCGCGGTCTGGATACGTTTCATCACCGTCATTTCCGGATTTCGAATAATTCCCTGCCTTTTATCTTCTTTACCCAGGTATAGGGCGACAAGGCTATCGATACTTTTGATCATGCCTTCTGATGCTTCGATATTTATCTTAAAAGTATTTTTGTCTTGCTTTTTAAGTTTCTTGAGTAATTCTGCGGTGGTGTTCTTACTTTCCACTAATTGTTTTACGGCATCTGCCGTCAGTTGTTTGTACTTTCTCAATTCTTCACGGGCTTGGTAAATATTCTCATGAACGGTCGGGTTGATGTCCAATCGCGGGTCGGCCAGCACATCGATCTCAGATGCATCACTGAATTCTCCAAATTCCATCATTAACTTGTACTTACCGGGCCTCACCGTCATTCCCGGTGCTTCTTTGCTATCCTTGCTTATTTTTCGGGTGGGATTTTGAACTCCTTTACGATCCAGGTTCCAGTATACCCTGTGCAATCCTGCTTTTTCGGGGGTTTTGAATTTCAAGGTGCGGATCAGTTGATCCTTATCATAAATTTTAAGCCGGATGGAATCTTTTTTTATTTTCTGATCCTCTTTTGAACTATCCGCTTGATCGTAAGCTTCTTTTTCTTCTTTTGATCCTTCGGTTTCAACTGTTTTCTTTTCATAACCCTTTTTAAGGTAATAGGTGATCATCGCCCCTTTCTTTCGATTTTCCGCGTTGTAGATTGCATCACCTCCAAAACGGCTTCCTGTAGGTTGTTGATAGGCAGCGAGGTAGGCATTGGGGGGTGAGAATAACTTAAGACCCTCCTCCAGAATACCGGGGTCTTCTGCTATAGCCCGCAAAGGCCGGATATCGTCCAGCACCCAGGCCGCACGGCCGAATGTTCCGATTACCAGGTCTTCTTCCCTGGGATGAATCACCAGATCTTTGGTAGAAACCGTCGGGAATCCTTCATTCCACTTTTGCCAACGCCTGGCGCCATCGAGAGAAAAATATAATCCATCGTCGGTACCGAGGAAAAGGAGCTTGTCGGATTTCGGATCTTCAACAATCGATAGCACATATCCCTCTACATCTTTTTCATCTGTTATCCTCGCCCATGTTTTCCCATAATCACGGGTCCTGAAGGCATAAGGCATATAGTTAAAACGCCTGTAATCGTTCGCGATCAACAGCGCTTCCCCCTTTTTTTTATCGGACGCTTTAATCTGGGTGATCCAGCTGCCTGCGGGCAAGTCCTTGATGTTGGCACTTACTTCCGTCCAGTTTTCCCCACCGTTGTTGGTATAATGCACCCGGCCGTCATCTGTACCTACCCAGAGCATGTCTTTCTCCAGTTTCGAGGGTTCTATCACCAGGATGGTGCAATAATTCTCGGCGCCGGTGGCATCGAGTGTCAGGCCTCCGCTTTCATGCTGTTTCTGTTTGGCGGGATCGTTTGTGGTGAGATCGGGGGAAATAATTTGCCAGGTCAGACCCTTATCGTTACTCTTATGTACAAATTGGCTACCGAAGTAGATCGTTTTATTGTCAAAGGGATCCTGCCCTATTCCAGCATTCCAATTGAAGCGCAACAGTGTCATTTCATCGGGCGCTGTTGGCCTGACCAGGTAATTATTCCCGGTTTGCCAGTCGTAACGAGATACAAATCCCTGCTGGCTCATGGAATATCCGAATCGTGAATCATCAGGGTCAGGAATAACGTCGAAGCCGTCTCCAAAAGTGATTTCCTGCCAGTAACTGTTTCGGATTCCCTGTTCACGCCAGACATAAGCCGGACCGCGCCAGGAGCCATTGTCCTGCATTCCTCCATAAACATTATAGGGGTATTCCAGGTCTATGTTGATATGATAGAACTGGGCCACAGGAAGATTTCCGATAAACCTCCAGCTTTTACCACCATCCCTGGTAATATTCAATCCGCCGTCATTACCATCGATCATAAACTGGCCATTTTCAGGGTGAATCCACCAGGCATGATGATCTGGATGGACGCCATTGGAAACCCTGTAGGCGGGCATTAGTTGCTTAAATGTCCGGCCCCCATCCTCGGAGACATTTACATAGGTGAAAACAGAATAAACCCGATTTTCATTTTCGGGATCTACATAAATGTCGGAATAGTAAAATGGCCGATTGCCGATACTGCTTTTGTCATTAACCTTGGTCCATTTCAGTCCTCCGTCTTCCGAACGGTAGAGTGCATTCTTTTTCGACTCGATAAGGGCGTATACGAAGTTCGGTTTATTAGCCGCTATGGCCAGGCCAATTCGGCCGAGTTCGCCTTTTGGCAAACCATCTTCTTCTCCTAGTTTCTTCCAGTTTTCTCCACCATCGTATGTTAAATATAACCCACTACCTTTCCCGCCGGATTTAAAAAACCATGGGTCTCTTTTATGTTCCCACAAGGCGGCGATCAGCTTATTCGGGTTTGTAGGATCCATTACCAAATCGGCCACACCACTGAGGTCATTGCTATGGAGTATCCTTACCCAGGTAATACCACCATCTTCGGTTTTATAAACACCTTTTTCCGGATGAGCACCCCAGGGAGAACCGATGGCGCCCGCATAAATTGTATTGGGATCGGTTGGATCGATAATAATTCGGTGGATATGCCGGCTTTTCTCAAGCCCCATTAGTTGCCAGCTCTTTCCTCCATCGAGGGATCGGTATATCCCATATCCGCCATTAAGGCTATTCCGTGGATTACCCTCACCGGTACCCACCCAGATCACTGACGGATTGGATTGCTGTATGGCCACCGCCCCGATCGATGCCGTAATTTCTTTGTCAAAAACAGGTTTCCAGCTGATCCCCCCCGATTCTGATTTCCATAATCCACCGGAGGCTGTGCCTGCATAGATGATGTCGTGGTTGTTGTGTACCACATCGATAGCGGTAACACGACCACTCATACCTCCGGGACCAATATTCCTGGGTTTTAGGTCTTGTAGTAGTTCAGGATTGAATTCTTGAGCGGTTAGTGATACTGCGGATAATATCCACAATGCTAAAGTAATTTTTCGCATCTAGGTTTCGGGTATGGTTAATCAGCTAAAGGTAAATAAATCTCAGATGTTTATTCTTAACAAGGTGTTAAGTCGCCGTATTCAACAGGCTTCTCATCTTTGAAAGCATTCTATTTGTGCCCTTGGAGTTAAGGATATATCTTTAAGCCAGAGCGAGATCGATTCTTCTATGAAAATTTCACTAAAAGTAAATAATAAAGCAGTCAGTATCGATGTGGATGGGAATACACCTCTTCTTTGGGTGATCCGGGATGAGCTGGATCTGAAAGGCACTAAATTCGGATGTGGTAAGGCGGCCTGTGGGTCATGTACCGTGCTCATCAACGGAGATGCGATACGCTGTTGCAGCTATCCTGTGCGCTTGGCAGAAGGTGCCGAAGTGACTACCATAGAAGGGATCGGTGACCATGGAACGCTACACCCCGTGCAGCAGGCCTGGGTAGAGGAAATCGTGCCACAATGCGGATATTGTCAGCCTGGGTTCATTATGGCTGCCGTAGCTTTGCTCGATAAGGTGCAGGCACCTACAGATGAGGATATCGACCGTCAGATCCTGAATCTTTGCAGATGCGGGACTTACTACAGAATGCGTAAGGCCATCCATCGCGCTGCCGCCCTAAAGAACGAATCTGCCTTAACCTTGAAAAAGACTTTGGGTGGAGAAGAATAAAAAAATATCCAGACGCAGGTTTATAGTCCGTTCAACACTGGGTGGAACCGCAATAATACTGGGGACGACCTATCTGGCCAGGAATCCGCTGCGCAGAAGAATCGCCGAAATGGCCAATACGGCAGAACTACCCTATGTGGGCAGTACCGATGATCCTATCATGTGGTTCCAGATTAGCACAGACAATTCGGTAACGCTGCATTGTCCTAAAGTAGAAATGGGCCAGGGGATCTTTACCGGACTGGCACAGATCGCAGCCGAAGAATTGGAGATCTCAATGGATCAGATCAAGGTGATACACGCCTCTACAGCTACCGGCAATATAGATGGGCTGAGTACAGGGGGCAGTAATTCCATATCCAGCTTATGGATCTCGCTAAGAGAACTTGCGGCCACAATGAGGGAAATGTTAAGGGCTGAAGCATCGAAGAAGCTTCAAGTCCCATTAGGGGATCTTAGGGCCGAGAACGGATTCATCAAGGCAACCGGGCTTGAGATCAGTTATGGTGATATCGTACGGGATACAGACACCTGGGAAATACCTGAGATTCCGGAGCTGAAAAAACCTTCTGAGTTCCGGCACATAGGCAAGCCAGCTCCACGCTTAGATCTGATGGACAAGGTCTGTGGTGCTTCTATCTTTGGTATGGATGTAGAATTGCCGGGAATGCTCTTTGGGGCCATAGTAAGACCTACGGCAATCGGGGCAACATTGGATTCGGTCGATATATCAACGGCAGAAGCCATGCCTGGAGTTGTCCGTATTGTTGTAGAGAAAGAATTTGTAGGGGTTGTGGCTGATTCATACACAGAAGCAGAAAATGCCAAGGAGGCTATAGAGGCAAAATGGATTACAGAAAAGGTCTGGCAGACCAAAGATATTGAGCAGATGATCGAGATAGGTTCCGGCAAACCTTATGTAATTCAGAAAGAAGGTAAAGCGCGGCGATTACTCGATGAGGGTGATAATGTTTTTCGAGCCGAATACAAAAGTCCGATCGGTGCTCATGCACAGCTTGAGCCAAATGGGGCGGTGGCCTTTGTAGAAGAGGATAAAGCCACGATCTGGATTTCCACCCAGGTGGTTAAAATTACCCGTGAGGAAGTGGCAGAACAGCTTGGAATGGATTTGGAACAGGTAGTTATCAAACCTACCTTTCTGGGTGGAGCATTTGGCAGAAGATTGCATACCCCCCATGCTGCAGAGGTAGCCTTGCTCTCGAAAGCTGTGGGCAAGCCCGTAAAATGCTTTTTTAACCGGAAGGAGGAATTTCAACACGACACTTTCAGGCCGCCTACACATCACCTGCTCCGGGCTTTATTGAATGAAAACGGATCTATCGAAGCCTTTGAACACCAGGTTTCAAGTGGAGATGTGATGTTTGGTTCACCTTTTACCCCACGTATTGCTGAGCCCTTGCTAGGTGCGGATATAGGGGCCTGGCGCGGCGGTATGGTACAATATGGAAAGATACCCAATTACAGGGCTGTATCATGGAGGGTAAAGCTGCCCTTTGCCACCAGTTGGTGGCGGAGTCTGGGACTTTTGGCCAATACCTTCGCCATTGAAAGTTTCATTGATGAACTGGCAGAAACGGCCTCCAGGGACCCTGTGGAATTCAGACTGGATCATATACAGGATGACCAACGCGGAAATCGCTTAAAGGAGGTGATTAAATCTGCTGCTGAAATAGCAGGCTGGCATAATGAGGTGATCGATGGAAGGGCGATGGGTTTTGCCGCCTCAACCGATGCGAATACACCGGTGGCCCAGGTGGCTGAGGTGTCGGTAAAAGATAACGATATTGTTGTTCATAAGGTATTCTGTGCTATCGACCCTGGGTTGATTGTGAATCCTGATCAGGTAAAAGCACAATGCGAAGGAAGTATCATCATGGGCATCAGTGCTGCCATGTTCGAAGAGATGAAAGTGGTGGATGGTGAATTGCAGCCTGAAATATACGGACCATACCGAATGGCGCAGATGAGACATAGCCCCCGTGTCATAAAAGTGGCGCTTCTGGAAAATGGAACCCACCCTGGCGCCGTCGGTGAACCTCCGCTCGGACCCATAGCCGCAGCGATTGCTAATGCAGCCTATAAGATTTCGGGCCGTCGCCTCAGAAAAATGCCCTTAATACCTGCCTAATATCCGCTGTTTTAGTTATCATGGAGCTCTATAACTCAGAGAGGTAATTAATACTTCTTTGTAAAGCGGTTCCGGGTTGGGCTACCATATCTTGCTCAACAATAAAATGTTGCACTCCACATTTTTTTGCGGCAGGGATAATCTCCCGGAGTTGGAGAACACCATCGCCAGCCGAACACATCAATGGGAAAAGTTCCATCCATTGAGCTGGGTCTCCACCATCGCCAGAAAACCTGCGTTTTACACTCATATCTTTTATATGCATAAGATGGTAACGACCGGGATAGTCCTGAAGGTATTCCAGGGGGTCAGCTCCACCTGCCGTGGTCCAGAAAATGTCCATTTCGAAATAAACCCACTCCGGGTCCGTATTTTCGATAAGGTAGCGCAGGGGTGTTGTGCCTCCGGTTATGCCAAGTCCGTAACCGTGGTTGTGATAGGTAAATTTTAATCCCAATTGCTGCGCCCTCTTACCAATCGCGTTAAAAAGTTCGGCTGTTCGTTTATAGTGTTCCATGCTCTCCCGGTATTCCTGTGGAAGCGCAGGAAGAACAATATATTCAAACCCAAACGGTTCACTGTTTTCAGCCAGAGATTCCAGATGATTTTCTAAAGTGTTAAGATCGGTATGCATTGAAGGAATGTGCATACCATGATCCCTGACGATACTACTGAACTCCAGTGGCGTCTTACCAAAAAAACCACTGCCTGAAAAACCCAGCCTGGGAATAAGTGAATTCCAACGTTCTTTGGCCGAAGCGGCACTGAATGGGTAGGGCCCGAATAACTCTAATTTTTTAAAACCCATTTCAGCTAATAATCCCACACCATTGCTCACATCTTCTTCCATAAGCAGAGGGACCGAAAACAGCTGGATTCCAATGTCGCTAAGTACTATTGGGTCTGGATCGATGATATTGCTGGAGAGGACCGCTGAATATGGGATCAGGCTGGCCGCAGTGAGAAAGGTTGAGTTTTTAACAAAGCGCCTTCGTCTCACAATTGATTTTTATTTACTGGCATTGTTTTCTATTTCCTTTAACCTAATATCTATTTCCTCAGCTGATATCCACTGACCGCGTACCAGAACCCCTTGAATATCCTTTAAAGCCCCTAAGTCTTGAATGGGATTCCCTTTTATAAGTATGGCATCTGCTTCAAGACCTTCTTTGATCTCCCCGAACCGATCTTCCATATTGAGGTAACGCGCCACATTAATAGTTCCGGACTGAAGGATTTCCAATGGGCTAAGTCCGGCCCGGACCATGCCTTCAATTTCCCGATGAATGGAAAAACCTGGCACATTAAAAATTTGCGGCGCATCGGATCCCAACAACAATCCATATCCATTGTCCTGGATTGAGGTGAGCAGCTTTTTTCTTATATTGATAAACTCTTCCCATATTTCACTATCAAAGCCACTTTGGTCTCCCGTAGCCTGGATTTTCCTTTCCCGCCAATTCTGAAGCGTGGCCTTAGGCATATATTTCATCTCTGACTGTGCCAGCATGTCATCTGCTGTGGTTGGGGCAAACCAACGTTCGAAGAGACTTTGAGTAGGGACAACCCAGACCTCTTTTTTCTTTGATAACTCTACAAGTCCCGGAATCCTTGTGGTATCAACCAGTTGGGTAAAATTATATCCAAAAAAACCGTTATCATTTGGGTTTGAAATTTGTTCTGGTGGAACCAATCCTTCCAAAAAACCATCTATATGGTCTATTGTTGCATAACCGCTTTCAAGGGCTCTGATGATACCAACATCCACAGGTACATGGCCTGCGAAAGGTATTTCCTCCTGATCGGCAGTTTCTACCAACGCCTCAAAAACCTCGAGGCGAATACCTGGATGTATCTTTAGAAAGTCATAGCCGGCACTCGCATAGGCAGCTACTTTCTGTCGGGCTTCTTCGGGAGTTTGAACACTATTTCCATTTAAAGAGGGACTGGAAGTAAAGATCCTTGGACTTAAAAGATCACCAGATAATGCCCTTTCACGGAGTTCCAGGTGAGAGGGATGTCCCAGCATGCCCCTAATAGTGGTAATTCCGTTAGAGAGGTAGAGGAACAGCGTTTCTTCCACCCTGGTGGGAGAAGTTGGAGGGGAAGGAATATGTGCATGCATTTCTGATAGACCGGGAAGGATAAATTGCCCGGCACCATCTATTTGATTCTTGTATATTTTAGGATTTTTCAGTTGGCCTGAAATACTTATAAACCTGCCGGAATCAATGATGATATTCCGAGCCTCCAAGATGGAGCCGTCTCTAACATCAACCACGTTTATATTGGAAATCAGCAAGGCAGTCGGACTTATTTTTTCCTGAGACTGTGTACATGAAAGGATAAGGATGCTGAGGCATATAAAAATGAAGTTCTTCATACGTATATCATTTATGTTCTCGATTTTATTCCGGCCTTGCTAAGTCGGACAATTTCTTCGATTCTTCTGGCTCTGGTCTCCTGTCTTTTGGCCTGATTAAGCCAATAGAGATAAGACTTTTGATAAGTACGGGTAAAGCTTTTATAATTCTCAAAAGCCCGGGGATTGGAGTCAAAGGCCTTTTGAAGATCCTCGGGGATCACACCGTCTTCAACATCATCCAACGCATACCACGATTTGTCTTTTTTCGCCTCCTTAATTTTCTTCATGCCGCTGCTGTGCATCAGGCCCAGCGCATTCAATTCTTTGATATATGTCTTATTGAGTTTGCTCCAGCTGCTTTTCGGCTTCCTGGGACAGAAATATTGCCGGCGTTTACCGTCCCCCAAACTCTTTACGGTACTATCGATCCAACCAAAACAGAGCGCTTGTCTGACGGCTTCTTCCCACCGCATACTCACTTTCTCATGTTCTACTTTATAAAAAATCAAATACACACCGGGAGTCCGATCATGATTTTCTTCGAGCCAGGACCTCCATAAATCCGGGGTCTCAAAGTATAATTCGCTGATGTTGTCTTTGGTGGCCGTCATTTCCTTCAGCAGCTCTTATTACTTAGATTTTCTCGATGGCTTTGGTTATATTTAGGTCTTCCTTAAAGATACATCATTAATCGGTTCAACAGTCATATTCCGAAGGCCCAAAAAAATAGGCTTTGTAAGTTGGGGTTTAAGGAATTATTTAAAAAAGAAGGTTATGTGTTTATTACGACTATCCAGAATATTATTTCTTTTAATCTTGGTCATGATGCTGCCTTTACTCAGTTGTAAGAAAAAGCGGGAGGGTACGCCTAAAGTCCTTGTCTTTTCAAAAACCATGGGTTTTAATCATAATTCCATTCCTTCAGGTATCGCAGCGATTCAGGCATTAGGCGACGCATATAATTTCCAGGTTGATACCACCAAGAATAGCAATATGTTTCGTGAAGAGATTCTGAAAGATTATGCTGCGGTAATTTTTTTAAGTACTACAGGAAATGTTCTGAACCATGAAGAGGAAGCGGCCTTTGAAAGATATATTCAAGCTGGTGGAGGATTTGCAGGTATTCATGCCGCCTCAGATACCGAATACGATTGGAATTGGTACGGAAGACTCGTCGGCGCTTACTTTGAAAGTCATCCATCAGGGGTGGCCCAGGCCGATTATCATATAAAGAATCGTAAATTTATTGCTACTTCTCATTTCGGCGATGACCTATGGGTACATACGGACGAACTCTATAACTTCAAAAAGATCTATGAACCTATCCAGGTGCTGATCGAGGTCGACGAAAAAACTTATGAAGGGGGCACTAATGGCGCTTTCCACCCTATGGCCTGGTATCACGAATATGACGGTGGCCGATCTTTTTATACCGCCTTAGGGCATACCGATAAATCATTTTCAGAACAGAAATTCCTGGATCACATCCTGGGAGGTATACAATATGCTATAGGAGGGAATTATGAGCTGCAATACGATAAGGTGGTTACCCAAATTCCCCCGGAGCAAGACCGCTTCAGCAAGAATTCTTTGACAGTCGGGCAGTTTTACGAACCTACGGAAATGACCATCCTGCCCAATAATGATGTGCTCATTGCACAACGAAGGGGGGAGGTTATGCATTACGACAGCGAATCGGGTACTCTTAAAGAACTGGCCAAGCTCGATGTCTATCATACCGCGTTGAACACCCCGGATGTGAATGTAGAAAATGGACTGATGGGCTTGCAAAAAGATCCGGATTTTGATGAAAATAATTGGATATATCTCTACTATTCTCCTTCCGGTGATAAATGGGTAAATCGCCTGTCGAGGTTTAAGTTTAGTAACGAAGAATTCGATCTGTCCTCGGAACAGATTATTCTGGAGGTCGATACCGATAGGGAAGTCTGTTGTCATACAGGAGGTTCCATCGCCTTCGGTCCGGATAAATTCTTATACCTTTCAACGGGTGATAATACCACACCCTTCGATGATCCAGGAGCAAAATATGTCCATCACGGCTTTGGCCCTTTAAATGACCTGCCCGGGAAGGCACAATATGATGCACGAAGGTCTTCGGGAAATACCAACGATCTCAGGGGTAAGGTTTTGCGTATCAGGGTCAAGCCCGATGGCAGCTATGAAATACCAGAAGGAAATTTGTTTCCTGAAGGAACTGCAAGGACCAGGCCTGAGATCTATACCATGGGCCACCGGAATCCTTATCGTATTTCCGTAGACCAGAAAAACTCAAATCTTTACTGGGGAGACGTAGGTCCGGATGCGCAGCAAGACAGTTTGCAAACCAGAGGACCAAGGGGTTATGACGAGTTAAACCAGGCCACGAAAGCCGGTAATTTCGGTTGGCCTCTATTTATAGGCAATAACGGCCCCTATGTAGCTTATAATTATCAAAACGGAGAAAGTGGTGTGGCCTATGACCCTTTAAAACCGGTAAACGATTCACGAAACAATACCGGAATAACTGAACTCCCTGAGGCTGTACCGGCTATGGTTTATTATCCTTATGCCCCGTCTCCTGATTTTCCTCAACTCGGATCAGGCGGCAGAAATGCGATGGCCGGACCGGTATATTATTCCGATCTTTTTAGCGGATCAGAAAGTCTGCCTTCCTATTTCGATGGAAAATTATTTTTCTATGATTGGATGAGGGGATGGATGAAAGCCATCAGCTTTTTTGAAGACGGCACATTTAATAAAATGGAACCCTTCGCCAGCGGAGTTGAGGTCAATAGCCTTATAGACATGGAACTAGGTCCCGACGGAAGGTTGTACTTACTAGAGTACGGTAGCGGGTGGTTCACCGCAAATCCGGATTCAGGATTGAGTTACATTTCCTATAAAGGCGGCAACAGGCCGCCGGTCATCGATCGATTTATCGTGGATCGGGATTCAGGAAAATTGCCCTTGAACATTAAACTTGAAGTCCGGGCTCTCGATCGTGAGGAAGATCTGCTCACCTTTTTATGGGATCTGGGCAACGGTAATACAGTTCAGACAGAGGAACCGGTATTAGCTCATGAATTTGATCGGGCTGGTGAATACAGTGTTTCGGTGCAGGTAAAGGATAGCCAAGGTGCTTCAGCACAAAGTGAAGTGATCAATATTGTAGCGGGAAATTCAAGGCCAGAGGTGTACATAGCACTTAAAGGAGGGAACTCTTCATTTTATTTGAACGGACAGTCCATCGAATACGAAGTAACGGTGGTGGATCCCGACGCAGAGGAAGCAATCGATCCCAGAGATATTTTTGTCAAAGTCGATTATATTACCGGTATGGATGAATCACAATTATCTTCAGGTCATAAAATATTCTCTGCTGTGGAGAATGGCAAGGCGCTGAGTCTTTCGATGGATTGTAAGGCCTGTCATAAAGAGCAGCAGGTTTCTATTGGACCTTCCTACCTTGAAATTTCAGAAAAATATAAAGAAGACGAAAATGCCGCAGCATATCTTCAGGAAAAAATAGTCTCCGGTGGTTCAGGTGTATGGGGCGAAGTGGCCATGGCGTCTCACCCTAATCTTACCCAATCCGAGACCAGTATGCTCGCTACTTATATCTTATCACTATCCAAGGGCGATGAACTAAAAAAGAAATCACTGCCTCCAAAAGGTTCAATTGTTGCTCAGGCCAAGAATCCGATGGCAGTATTGCAAATCTCGGCCAGCTATACAGACCAAGGATCGGGTTCTGCCAAACCATTGACAGGCTATTCGGCTTTTCGATTTAAAAGCAGTACTGTACAATTCTCGGACCAGTTACGCCATGAGGGTGTGATACCATTTAACTTCAACAATACGGATATGTTCCTTCTGCCCGCGGCTGATAGTTGGTTTGCGCTGGATAAGGTAGATCTTACGGGAATAGGAGGAGCACAAATGATGGTCGGCTGGCAGGAAGCACCATTATCGGGCCTGGACTTTGAGATGAGGCTCGACGCTCCTGACGGACCGATGATCGGTTCGGGCATGATGCCTAAACCCGCTATGGGTCAGGAGCGGGGGATTGTACAATTTAAAATGGATAAACCCCTGAATATCAAGGACCAGCAAGTATATTTCGTGTATAAATTCGACAGTGGGAAAAATCGTGGAGAGAGCCCGATTGCCTTATTAGATATCAGCTTTAGCGGTATCTGAGATCGAGTCTTTCATCAGTCCTGTATCCTGCGGAAATCAACAAAGAAATTCCTGTCTAAAGAGAGATCAGGATTTTTGACTTTCACTTTTATCTCGGTCCATTCGGCCTTGGGAAAGATCCATTCAGGCTGGTTGTTGATCAGAATCCGCACCGGCATATCGAAGTCCTCAACAACGTCAGTATATCTGAAATATAAGATATCAGCCTTGGTTTTGTATTCCAAGACAGGAATATCTGCCGTTCTTAAATACTGATTAAAAAAAGCTGTCAGATCCTTGGCGCTGCGCATGCTGATATAGTCCTCTACTTGTTTTGTGCTTACCGTCTGATGATAAAACTCTGTATTCAGGCCTCTGAGAATGTCTCTCCATAAGGCATCGTCTTCAATAAGCACTCTGAGCGTGTGAAGTAAGTTCGAACCCTTATAGTACATATCCGATGACCCGGGCTTGTTTACTCCATAATATCCGATAACAGGCCGGTCGTTTTTGATATTAGCCCTGGTCCCTATGACATAATCGGCCGCCGCCTTATTCCCATAATGATAGTCAAGATATAGATTTTCGGAATAGGCAGTAAAACCTTCATGGACCCACATATCTGCGGCATCTCTGTAGGTAATATTGTTAGCAAACCATTCGTGGCCTGCTTCATGAACGATGATAAAATCGAATTCCATGCCCCAGCCGCTACCCGAGAGATCTCTACCCAGGTATCCGTTTTGATATTGGTTGCCATAGGTAACAGAGCTTTGATGCTCCATACCGAGATAAGGCACTTCCACCAGTTTAAAACTATCTTCGTAAAAAGGGTAGGGACCGAACCAGTACTCGAAAGCCTCCAGCATCATAGGTACCTGCATGAACTGATCTTTGGCTTTATTCAAGTTATCCCTCAGGACGTAATAATCCAGGTCGAGTATGCCTTTTTCCCCCTTATATTGTTCCCCGAAGTTAACATAGTCTCCGATATTCACATTAACGCCATAGTTGTTGATCGGGTTTCGCACCACCCAGTGGTAAATCTTTTTATCATCTTTCTCTTCCACGCGCTCAAGACGACCATTCCCAACAGCTACTAGTTTTTTTGGAGTCCCGATACTGATCCGCATACTATCGGGTTCATCGTACATATGGTCCTTATTAGGCCACCATACACTCGCTCCGATACCCTGACAGGAGGTAGCGATAAAGGGGTTACCACGACTATCTTTTTTCCAGCTAAATCCTCCATCCCAGGGCGGGAAGGCGGCTTCTCTGGGATTGCCTGAATAATGGACTATAATCTGCCCCAGGTCTCCAACACTATGCTGTTTTTCCAGGGATATAAAGTGCGCATTTCCATTCGATACGTACTCGAGGGTTTCACCGTCTTGTGTAATCTGGTCTATCGCCAGTGGCGGTTGCAAATCGATTTGCAGTTCTTGCATACTATCCAGTACACGGTAATGGATCGTATTGCGGCCCGAAATAAATTTCTGTTCCGGGTCTACATCTACTTCAAGGTGATAATAGACAAGGTCCCACCAGGCTCTCTGGGGGGTAATGCTGCCGCGCAAGCTGTCCTGCTTTGTAAATTCCTCTGACTGAGAAAGGACGAAGGCCGGTGATGACAGGATCAGAAATAAAAATACGATTTGTTTCATCGGCTTATAACAGTCTCCTTGTTCAGCTCTGGTTGAAGAAGAAAGGCATAGTCGCTGCCCTTAAGAATAGACACCACATCATCGGTATTCAATAAATTATGAATGGCTTTTTTCTTATCCTCCTGATTATTGTAATAGGATTTGGTGATGAGATAGCCCATGGTATAACCCAGGTCATGTGGCCTGTCCTCGATTGAACCCCCGTTATACAACCATTTGGAGTTATCGGTCGCAAAAAGGTCGCCACGTAATTCGGAAAATATGAATTCTCTATTTTCGGGCACACGGAGATATTTCAGGTTATTATTTTCAAGCGTTTTACCGGAGCACAGTTCAACCAGAAAATCACAGACTCCTTCGCCGATAATCCCCATCAAAACGCTTTCTCTTTGTGCCTCATCGGCATAGCTTTGCTGAAAATGCATTAATTCGTGGAGGGTTAACCCGGGAAGGTCTTCGAACTTCATAATAGCACCATTCTGCCAGTCGGTAAGGCCCTTAGAAGGCATATTATCCGATCTTCCGTACATATCACCTCCCACAAACATGCCCATTTCGGTGGTGGTTCCACCGGTATTCAGAATACCCGGTACTATGAATACTTTGGGAAATACCGCCTGAGGATAATAAGATTTAAACCTTTGCATCCAGGCCGTTGTCCTATTATTCAGGGCATTTAGGCTATCGACATTGAGATGTTTCCTTAAGTATTTATAATAATGAGGAGTTCCATTGATCATCTGCCCATACATATTATCGGTATTATGATAGCGGGCGACATAAAAGTCGCGCACTTCCTTCGGCCCCTTAAAAATAAACTCTTTAAATAAACCCTTAGCTTCTACGGTATCCTCCAGGGCTTTTTCGAAATAGGGCCAAAAGGAATTCATAGCATCCATTTCTATACTGAAGTGAGACACGTCCTGGAGTTCATTTTGTATGGAGTCCAAACGTTTTAAAAGTAGGGTCATTTCAGGATCTTCCCGATCTGCAAGGAGTCCCGGAAACTTTTGCAGGATCTTCGGATTGGCCATCCCGCGGTCAATGGCCTTGTGTAACATTTTTAAGGCCGAATCCTGCATCCCCGCTTTTTGGTAGAACCATGCGGCTTCGATATACATTTGCGAAGCCTGGAGGTCCCTGTTTTCCTCTAAAATCCTGTGAGCAAGTTTTCCATAGGCCAGAGTGCTGTCTACCGTTTCATAATAGGGATCAAGTTCGTTGAGGTCAGGGAGGTAAAGAGCGGCGATACGATCCTCATCTGATTGCCGGGGTCTTTCATTGCACTGGTTGAACAAGAAAATAATCAATACCGGCAAAAATATTTTTTTCATGCTTTTTTAAGTATTAATCCCGGAAGACGCTGTTGGGGAAAACCACTACACTTTCGTGCCCCCCATCACCAACAGCTGCCACACCGAAGAAATAATTATCAATAACTATACCTTCCAAGGTATGTTCTGTAACGTTTTCCACATAGATACTATTGTCCCAGGTCGGTGAAGTGGTGTCTCTCCAATAAATTTTATATCCCTTAGCTCCGGGTACGCTGCTCCATCTAAGCTTTGCCGAT
>JAHEJJ010000009.1 GCA_024638915.1 Robiginitalea sp. | reverse complement strand
TGGCGAACTCCTCTATATTTGAAAAGCGTATAATCACATAAAAACCCACCAAAGGTGGGTTAAAATAATATTTAATAATGCTTAATTCACCGGATTAAAAGATTGACCCGGTATGCCATGCATATAAATACCCAATCCAAGCGATACCAACACAGATTAGAAAGCGCGCTATTTCGATACAGTCGATCTTTATCTTCATAATTGCAGATATTTTAAGAGGGCCAAAATATATAGTGAAGTAAGCAGTCGATTTTTTAAAGGGTATACGGCAAGGAAGTTCGATTAAAACTCATTGCGATGTGTTTCATCCTATTTTCGATTCTTTGATCCAATTATTTTGTCCGTTTTTAGGTATTGTGAACCAGTGAATTAGATTGTTCATTGAACATTGCAAGAATTTCACCCAGGCAAGATTTGCTATAAAAAGGGCAGTTTACATGGTTTTAGGGGGGACTTCACAGGCTGATTAGAATTCAAAATTTCGCAGAATTAGTATTGGAACGGGCTTTAATTTCCTGGTGACTGGGATAAATCATCGCAGTAATTTTCTACATGGGGCGTGCGCCCTCCTCCCCGATAATAAAGTTAACTAGTGGCACTGTAAAAAACCAGCACCTAAAATTATTGCCTTTGGGAAAGCAGGATTCCTACTGATACTTCCAGTTTACCCTGGTGATAGTGGAGTATAATAGATGTGTGAAGTCTTTAACCCCCACTTCCTTTTAATGAGTTGTCTTGTCAGTCCCATGGAAGATTAAAATTTCACAAAGCGGCTCTTACAAGTAAATGATATCTCTTGCTAACGTAGATAAATCAGATAAGTCATTTTCTTGTGTTGGCTTAGTCATCCTTCACTAAATCCCTGTGATAAGGAAAAATCGTAACTTTCATTGGGAAATTCACCAATGCCATCGGCTAATTGGGAAAGTCAGATCGAAGATTAAAACCCCAATCAATGGAGGAAAACCAGAAGCTAAGTACAATCGTTTTTGGCGATATCAAGGGGTATACGTCCCTGATGCAGCAAGATGAAGCCAGGGCAATGTCGTTACTTGAGGTCTTCAAATCCGGATTGGAAGATCATGTTCCCTCTTTTGGTGGCAATATCGTACAGTATTTCGGTGATGCCTGCCTGCTTTCGTTTGAAAGCACCAGCCAGGCTGTGCGTTGTGCCATTCTGCTACAACCGCTATTCCGGGAAAAAGGGTTGCCCGTTCGCTTTGGCGTCCACCTTGGAGAGGTGATCTTTACGAAGGAGAACGTTTTCGGGGACGGGGTCAATGTCGCTTCTCGAATTGAATCCATGGGTGTCGCTGGAGGCATTCTGGTCTCCAAAACGGTTAAAGACCAGCTGGCGAACAAGCCCGAATTCAATTTGAAGAACATGGGGCCATTCCACTTCAAGAATGTGGAAGAACCCCTTGAGGTCTACGCTGTCGCCAATAACGGGATTATGGTGCCCTTGCGGGAAGATCTGCAGGGAAAGTTCAAGCCCCCAAACCCCCGTTCCATTTTAAAGCCAGTGCTTCTGGTTGCTATTGTTTTGCTGCTGCTGGTCTTGGGTATCTGGCTAATCCGTCCCGACAAATCTCCGCTTACCGAAGCACAACGCAATAATTACCTGGTTGTTCTTCCTTTTGAGAATAAAACAGGACAGGCCGGCCTTGACGCATTCGGAAGCCTAATCTCGGACAGGCTTACTACACAGCTCATGGGAACCGGAGAGGTAAAAATGCTTCAGGCCGAGACCCTCAAGAAAGAGGCGGCAACGGCCGGGATATCAATTTCGGATATCCCCGAATTTTTTGCAGACAATGGAATCGGGATGATCATAATGGGGAGGTATTATACCCAGGATGACCAGCTCTATGTACAGGTGAACATCGTCGATACTGAGACAGGGCAGGTGGTTCACGCCCTAAATCCGATGATCCGGCCACAGGATGAAAAAAGTGAGATCCTGGAGGATCTTTCGGATAATATTATGGATTTTTGGGAAGTCCGCGATCAGAGCCGTTTCCGGCAAAACCCCCCTCGATATGAGGCGTATCGGGAATTTCGGATCGGGGTGGATGATTTTGCCCAGGCTTTTAATTCAGGTGATAATGATTATTACCTGATGGCTGAAGGGCATTTTCTGAAGGCATATGAACTGGACACCACCTTCCTCAGTCCTTTGCTGAGACTCCATGTGGTTTATCATAACATGGATCGTTTCCGTGAAAAGGATTCCTTGTTTACTGCCCTTAAGGAGCGAAAGAATGATATGACCCTTTGGGAACGGAAAGGTTATGAGTACGAATGGGAGAGAAACTATGGCTCTTTTCTGGAGGAGGCCCGGAGTGCGGCGTCCATGTTCGAAATGGATATAAGCGAAGATCTTTCCCTGCAGAGGGCTTATATAGCGTATTTAAGGGGCAATTATCCCAGGAAAGCCATAGCATTATGGCAAAAGGCCTATCCCATGCTCATGGAGAAAATGAAGAATCGTTTACAACCAGACGAATGGCTAGATTTGCCTCTGTACATGCTCAGGGAGTTTGATTCTATTTATACTATGTATGGCCGGGACATCCACGATGTTGATTGGGATCCGATCATGAATGTTATCTACGCCCAGGTGCTTGTGCAGACCGGGCGATATAAAGAGGTGCCGGAACGAATCCTTATGGCCCCGGAGGGCCACCGGTATGGAAAGCCTGTCCTTTTATATCGGATATGCAATACCTTCCTGTTAAAGGGCGAAGACTCCCTGGCCCGTACCTATGCCGGCCAACTAAAGGAATTCGCCCTGGCGAATCAGGACAAACCTTATTACCGGAGATGGTTGGGAGAGGCTGAAATGTTCATGGGGAACTACAAGGAGGCGGCGCGCCATTTAGGAGCCTACCTGGATATGGATTGGGATAACAAAATACAGGCCGATTTAATTGCCTGTTATGCACATATGGGGGCTGCCGAAAAAATAGATAAGTCAATTATTGAACAACCGCAGATGTCCAAAAGTGAAGGGTATACGGCCTATTGTCTTGCGCGCGCTCAAACGATACTGGGGAACCACGACCAGGCCATCGAGCTGATAGTATCTGCTATTCAGGGACGTGTGTCATTTGATACCGAGAGCTACGCTTTTGATTACCATTTTAGGCCCCTGTTTGACGATCCGCGATTCCAAAGGCTCGTGGCGCCCAAGGGATAGTTATTGCTGTTATTGATTTCGTCCGAGAAGTTGCTAATATAGATAGATTCAGATCTCTAATTGTTATAGCCGGGGTTCTGCTCCAGATTTGGATTGACTTCTATTTCATCCTGGGGAATGGGCATCACGAGTTGATCGGCGTCATAGGCTATGCCGGCAATATCCTCTTTAAGGCGTTTGGCATCATGGAGGCGCTGACCTTCAAATGCGAGTTCTTTGTAGCGTTCGTTGAGGATGTCTTCCAGCGTGATCCCGACGATCGGATCCGCGCCGGATCGGAGACGCAGGGCGTTGATCTCATCTTCGGAAGAAAACCCTAGACTGGTTCCTTCCCTGAAATTGCATTCGGCCCGAATCAAATGCATTTCGGAAATCCTTATGAATGGCACATTGGCAAACCGTTCCTGCCATTTTGATGTTACCGTTGTACCGTTTCCTTCGTAGAAAAACTCAGCCCTGTCATCCGGTGAGTCGAAGATTTCAAAAAAGGGAGGCTCAATGGTGATTTCCGCTGTTTGATACCGCCCGCCAAACTCAAAGGTAGCCCAGAATAAATTGAAATTATTGCGACCGCTTTGAGTTGTTACCTGGACGGCAAAAATATCTTCAACACCGTCAGATTCATTGTTAAATGCTGAGATGAGATTGGGAGCGAGTGTATGTCCGCTATTTAGTAGCACAGCGTGCGCAGCATCCCGGGCTGCCTGGAAGTCCCCTTGTTGCAGGTATACCCTTGCCAGGATGGCCAGGGCCGCATAACGGTCTGCCCGGTTACCATTGTTATCCGGCAACATGGCATAGGCATCCTGTAGGTCTGCAATGACCTGGGAATACACTTCATCCACATTGCTTCGGCCCGGATAGGTGACCTCGCTGAGGTCGGTTACCCCATCGAGAACCAAAGGCAAACCAAGCTGGCTATTAGCTGCATTTACTTCAAAAGGAAGGGCAAAGAAACGCACCATTTCAAAATATTGGAGTGCCCGGAGGAATTTGGCCTCCCCTTCCAATTGGGCACGGATATCCCCATCCTCCTCCAGGTCCAGGTTATCCAAAACGATATTACACAGATTAATGGAAGCATACGATTGGAACCAAAAAAAGCGAATAAATGAATTCCCTGCAGTAACTATTTTGCGATCTAATTCAAATAATTCCGGGAATAAGCCCCTATAAGCCAAATCAGCTTCGTTGGCAAGTAGCTCAGTCATTGTCTGATATTCACCCTGAAGCGATTCCGCAACGGCATATGCCCCGATTAGGGTCTTATCTAGGTTGATGGGATCCTCGAGAAGTTGTTCCGGGGTAAGGGTATCTGTAGGTTGGGTATTCAGGTTCTCATCGCATCCCAGGGACAAGGATAGTAAGAACACAACGATTATTTTCCAGTTTGCGGCTCTCATATTAGAAGTCCAAATTGATGCCAAAGGTCAGGGTACGAGCCTGTGGCGGTGAATAGAATACAAAACCCGAAGATGCCGAGTTTAGCTGAGTGCTATCTGCCGTCGATTCCGGGTCCCACCCTGAATAATCCGTGATAGTGAGCAGGTTAACGCCTGTAAAATAGAACCGGATCCGATCCATGCCAATACGCTCGGTAATACCAAAAGGCAGCGTATAGCCCAGGGTCAGGTTCCGCAATCGAATAAAATCACTATCCTCCAGATAACGGGAAGATCGCTGTGAACCATTAGCACCAAATAGCCGTGCCTGAGGAACATTGGTTATGTCACCGGGTTGCTGCCACCGGTTTAACTGATCCCTTGTTTGGTTGTCAAAGAAATCGGCGTTGGTTGATTGGTAAATTCCTCCTCCGTTATAGAGTTGTGCTCCCCATTCCCCCTGGAAGGTGAAGGAGAAGTCTATACCGTGGTATCGAAAACTATTCGTGAACCCGCCGATGACATCTGGGAAGGGATTCCCCAGGACCCTACGGCTTGCTGCATTGAAGTCATTGGTTGTACTGCGATCTAAACTCCCATCGGGCAACTCCGTATTCAAATAGAAGAGTGCATCCCCATTGTCGGGATCTACGCCTGCATATTCTACCAGGTAGAAGGACGCTACTGTTTCCCCTTCCCGGACAATTCTGGTACCGCGTGATATATCGGCCCCATCCGGCAAGACCTTTACTTCATTGGAATTGAAAGCTAGATTAAGGGTCATGTTCCAGGAGAAATTTTTCGCACTAATGTTTGTGGCGTCCAGAACCCATTCAAATCCGGTATTTTGAATTTCAGCGATATTCCTCACTACCGACCTGATCCCATTCGTTGCTGGTATCGGGACTTCGTTCAATAAGCCATCAGTATACTTGTCGTAATAATCAAATGAGGCGTTTAGCCGATTATTGAAGATTCCAAGATCAAGACCAATATTGAATTGTTCGGTTTTTTCCCAGCTCAATTCCGGATCCCCCAGTCGATTCAAAAAGAAGCCAGCTTCATTATCATAGATAGTTGTACTGAACTCCGTCCTACTGGCAAATGGGTTAGTGTTTGCATTCCCGGTAATCCCCCAGTTGGCACGAAGCTTCAGATTGGAAATTGCCTTATTATCCTGTAGGAAGGGCTCATTGGATGCCAGCCACCCCAGGGAAGCAGCTGGGAAGGTCCCGTACTTTGAATCAGCTCCAAAACGAGAAGACCCGTCTACCCGGATGCTGGCTTTAAGTAACCAACGGTCAAAAAGTGTAGCATTGGCACGGGCAAAGTACGAGACTAAGCTTACCGTTTGCTCCAAGGTGCCTCCACCGGTAATTTCACCAGCACTGACCAGTTTTCTAAGCTGATCTGAGGGAAAATCTCGCCCCTCAACAAACACCGACTTTACCAGAAGCTCCTCATAAGACATACCCAGGGTTGCCTCCAACTGCCATTTCTCCCTGGCGAATTGATATTGAATAAAATTATTAATCACGAAATTCTCCTCTTTGTCGTCAAGGGCATCACCAAAACCATTAGTAGATGCCTCCTGGGTCAGACTTCCAAAAAAGCGCTCCTCTAGCTGGGTAGTAAAGTCATATCCAAATTCCGTGCGCAGATATAGGTTCCTTGTGAAATCAATCTGCGTATATAATTTGGCAAATGCCCGCCAAATATTAGATTCATGCTCCCCATTAAACTCGTTCATGAGAAAATTGAAATACAGCGTACTTGTATTTGGGGTTATGCCATCGTCCGAATAGGGTCTTGTGAAGGGTATTTGCGCAATGGACTGCATTGGATTTGCAAAGTCGAAGTCATTAGCAATCCTTGAAAGCTGCGTCTTGCTGAGGTTGGAATTCAATCCCAATGTAAGCCAATCATTTGCTTTGTGATCCATATTGACCCTTAGGCTATACCGCTCCAGCGTATTGCCCCTTATAATCCCATTAGTGTTGTTGTATCCGGTAGATAGGAAAAGAGTTGTCTTTTCATCACCTCCTGATACGCTGAAATTGATGTCCTTTACACTGCCTGATACCAAGGCGAGGTCCTGCCAGTCTGTATCCACACGCCCTTCCCGCCAGTCCGCTTCATCCTGGGCATATAAATTAAAATAGGAAGCAGCATCATCTTCTGTAAACCCTGAGTTAAGGGCCGCCTCTGTGTAAAGCTCCACGTATTCCGATGTATTAAGCCAGTCCCGTTTGTTGGAGGCTTCACTCCATCCATAAGCCGAATTAAAGGAGAACCTGGTCTTTCCCTGTTGGCCACTTTTTGTAGTGATCAGAACTACCCCATTGGTACCCCTGGAACCATATATTGCCGCCGCGGAGGCATCTTTTAAAATATCTATGGATGCTATGTCGGCCGGGTTAAGGGAAACTAGGTCATTGATAGGGGATTCGTTAATAGAGACATCACTTTTACTCAGGGGTACACCGTCCAATACATAGAGGGGTTCCTGGTTTCCTGAGATTGTAGCCACCCCACGCACTCGGATCTTGAACCCGCCTTCGGCCCGTCCTCCGACCTGGGTCACCTGGACACCTGCGGCTTTCCCAACCAAAGCGCCCTGAACAGATGCGACGGGAATTTCTTTAATTTGTTCACTATTTATAGGGGCGACGTTGTCTGTCAGGGCTTTTCTGGAAGATGTACCATAACCGATCACAATTACCTCCTCCAGATCGTTTCCGGGCTGAAGGATTACATCAAAAGTGTCTCCAGAACCAGCGATTATTCGTTGTGAAATAAAACCCAGATATGAAATCACCAACCTCTCTCCTTCGGCAGCTAAAATCTGATAGACCCCATCCGAATCGGTGGCAGTCCCCCTTCGAGTACCTTCGATAAGGATATTAGCACCCAAAAGGGGGATATCGAAATTATCTTTGACGGTTCCACGTACAGTTATCTGCTGAGCCTGGGTCGGATACAACGAGAAGAACAGGACTAATAAGAGAAGGAACTTGCTGGCAGTTATCATCGGAATGTCGGTTACACGATACAGCGGAATGGAGCAGGAGAGCCGTACCGATCATGTTGATTGCCTTAGAAAAACCACTCTTTTCTTACAGCAGTTTAGTGGTTTTCTCAAAGAGGTTAATATCAAATAGACTAGTATTTCATTTAAATATAATTAATTTATTTAACACTTTGCCCTGCCTGAAAATGCAGACTACTGCCAGCTAACCATTGCCGTAATTAACCGTATAGTTCTCACCACTGTCTACCGTCTCTACCGTCTACCTTCTTGGGCCATTGCCAACTTCCAACAAGGACAGGATTACTCATCCCGATAGCTATCGGGACTCGTGATCCTCCAAAGCTCCGCTTTGAAATATTTATTCATGACCTCCACAGGATTTGCTGTCGCACATCCCTCAAAGCTCCGCTTTGAAAATAGTTCAAACAAAAAAACGCTCAAGCGAGCTTGGCGTTTTTTTTTATCGAACTATTTATTCGCGACCTCCACAGGATTCAAACCTGTAACCTCTTGAGCCGTAATCAAGTGCTCTATTCAGTTGAGCTAGGAGGCCTGTTATTCTTTTATATTGACCGGGACCGGCACTATTTATGCGCAAAATATTTGTCGTGCACATAATAGGGCTGCAAATATATTTCTTTTTTAAATTTAAGGCAAAATAAGCTCATGGATTTTAAAAGCTATATACGCGATATACACGACTTCCCGGAAGCTGGTGTGGTCTTTAAAGATATAAGTCCGCTACTCAAAGACCCGATGGCCTTCCGCGCTGCCATGAATGCGATGCTCAGCTTTGTGGGAGATCGGAAGATCGATAAAGTGATCGGTATCGAAAGCAGAGGATTCTTCTTTGCTCCCTTGATGGCTTTCCAGTTGAATGCCGGTTTTGTGCCGGTTCGTAAAAAGGGAAAACTTCCCGCAGATAAGATCAGTCGTACCTATAGCTTGGAATATGGTGATGATACTCTTGAAATTCACTCCGACAGTATTGGAACAGGAGATCATATACTTATTCACGATGACGTGCTGGCCACCGGAGGGACAGCTAAAGCGACATGTGAAATGGTAGAAGCACTGGGAGGAAAGGTAGTGCAATGTAATTTTTTACTTGAACTGGGGTTTCTCAACGGAAGAACCAAACTCAAAGACTATGATGTCATGTCCCTGATCGATTTCTAGTCCAATGCCCTCGTAGTGACATAATAACGCCACCCGATAAGAGCTAATTGGATTTTGGAGGCTTTGGCCAGATCCAACCGTTTTTTACTGTAGGAGGGCAGCAGGGCCTTATTGAGTATAGCTAAAAATTTAAAGAATCGCTTCTTCACCAGGATCTTTTGACAAATATACCCGAATAAATAAATAAAAAAAGCTGTGCAGAGACAGCTTCAAACCGATGAACTTACAAACATGACGGACACTTAGAATAGTACCGATATCAATGAGATCAACAGGTAAAGTATAAGTTTTGCAAGCGCTATCATGTTCTAAAATTTTGAGGTTAATATTTTGTTTTCAAATATTTAGGCCAATATATCACCTCCTAATCCAAAGCTCCAAGCAAAAGGATGAATATTAATGAAAGTAAGTACACATTTATAATCCAAATAATGAATATGATTACATATGTAATTTAGGTTCCTTCATTTAGGTAAATAAAATTAATCTATTTACATAAAATAAACGTCAGTTTATAACTTTTCAAGGGGGTTATTTCACCATTTTTCAATTTTCAAGGAAAAAATTCTTTAAAAAAACGCTTATTTCTACTTTTTCATCTTTGGAGCATCGGTTAGCTGCCCGTATTAACAAAATGGTTGTCTACTGTTTTGTAGTGATCTCCAATGCGTATTCAATCTCGCCTCCGTATTTCTCAGCTGCCTTTTCTCCGCTGATCACCTCTACATCATGATCGGATTCATGATGCCCCATAATCATTATATATCGCCATCTTTCTCATCCTCACCATTCTTTTGTACATTAATATTTATACCGTGGAGTGTGCCTTCCTTTTCCTTGACCTCCAACTCGGCCCTGCTGATCTCTTTGCCATTGGTTATATTACCTTTCATATCCTGAATTAAAGGTACTTCTATTCTGTATCCAAAGCTTTCGGCTATCTTTGAACAAACCATCTGCGTGACTAATATTCTCATTATGATCGGAGGATTGATCCTCCTCATTTTTGGGGGGAACTGGCTCTTGAAATCCGCTGTTGCCCTTTCCTTACGCCTCAATATTTCCAAGATTATTATCGGAATGACCGTGGTTTCGTTTGCGACCTCGGCTCCTGAACTCATCGTCAGTATCAATGCAGCCATTGCGGGGTTCCCGGATCTGGCACTGGGTAATGTGATCGGCTCCAATATTGCCAATCTGGGACTCGTCTTGGCGATCATCATTTTGATGAGCAGCGTCGAGGTGCGAAAGAGTTTTTATATCACCGACTGGCCCATGATGATGGCCGCATCACTGATGTTTTTTGCCTTCATTTTTTTCGATGGCTTGCTCGAGCGTTATGAAGGCGGTATTATGTTCGTCTTCCTCTTTATTTTCCTGGTCTATTTACTGCGATATCAACGTACGGCCATTGTGGACGATCTTCCTGAGGACGATCGGCCGCTTCCGATCTACTTGTCTGTGCTGTATTTAATTCTGGGTTGTGTTGCGCTATGGGGAGGATCTGAATTACTGGTAAAAGGAGCGGTAGGTCTTGCAGGCCATTATGGGGTAAGTGATCGTATTATTGGTATTACGATAGTTTCTGTGGGAACGAGCATCCCTGAATTAGCAGCCTCGATCATAGCCATCATAAAAAAGGAAAAAGCGATTTCGGTAGGGAATCTCATCGGTTCAAATATTTTCAACCTCTTGGCGGTACTCGGTATCACGGCGATGATCACACCCATTGAGGTGAAAGATCAGAGCCTTTTAAGCAACGATATTTTCTGGATGCTCGGTATATCTTTTTTGATACTCCCGTTGGTCTTTTTTCCCAAAGGATTAAGGTTGGGGTGGCGCGATGGACTTGTGCTTATAGCCGCATATTGCATTTTCATTTATTTGACCTTTAATCAATAAAAAAACCACCTTCAGTATTAAATAATGAAGGCGGTTTAGGATTATTTAGCTAGTATCTAATTGGCTACAGCCTCCACTTTGGCAGACTTTACCGTTTTTATAATTCGCGCTGCTATCTGGTATGGATTACCGTTAGAAGCAGGTCGGCGATCTTCCAGCCAACCTTTCCATCCGCTTTCTACAGTAGCGATAGGAATTCGGATCGAAGCACCCCGGTCCGATACCCCGTAAGAAAACTGGTCGATAGACTGAGTTTCATGGAGTCCGGTCAGTCGCTGATCATTATGCGCACCGTATACATTGATGTGCTCATTATGTAAAGGTCTGAAGGCCTCACAAATGGTTTCATAAATTTCTTTGCTACCGGCGTTTCGAAGGATACCATTTGAGAAGTTGGCATGCATTCCACTGCCGTTCCAATCCCCTTTAACAGGTTTAGGATGTAGTTCTATGTAATATCCATGTTCCTCAGTAATTCTGTTCAATAAATATCGTGCAACCCACAACTCATCACCGGCTTTCTTAGCACCTTTGGCAAAATTCTGGAATTCCCACTGACCCGGAGCCACCTCCTGGTTGATCCCTTCAATATTCAGTCCGGCAGCCAGGCAAACCTCGAGATGTTCATATACGAATTCGCGACCCCAGGTAAAACGGCCTCCTACTGAACAGTAGTACTGGCCCTGAGGATAAGGAAAACCTTTCTTAGGAAAACCTAGAGGAAGATCGGTATTGATATCCATAATGAAATATTCCTGCTCAAAGCCGAACCAGAAATCTTCATCATCGTCGTCTATCTTTGCCCTGTGGTTCGATTCATGCGGAGTACCATCGGAATTCAGTACCTCATTCATTACCAACCACCCATTATCTCTCTGAGGATCAGGGTAAAGCGCTACAGGTTTTAGGAGGCAGTCTGAAGCATTTCCTTCGGCCTGTAAGGTGGAACTGCCGTCAAAAGACCAAATTGGGCAGCTTTCCAATTTTCCATCAAAACCATCAACAACTTTTGTTTTGCTACGCAGCTCCTGTACAGGAGAATAACCGTCTAACCAAATGTATTCTAATTTTGCTTTACTCATAATTCCAAGGATTAATTATAATGTTTTAAAGATCGTCAAAAATATATTTTTTCCTAATATTGCCACAACTAATTCGGGGGTAATTATCAAAAATATCGACATAATTATCAACACCCCCCTTTTTTTTAGGGTTAATTGCAATATATCTATTAATTTGAGGTTAATTTGTCAAATATTCAATTCAAGCCCCGTTTCCTCCTTTTAAAATCGATCAATATGTCAGAAATAAGATTCAAGGCCATATCAGAAGCGCTTAATATCAGCAACAGGGCCATAGAAGAAAAAGGGAGAAGATCTGCACTTTTTGCTACTCATGTTTTCAATGAGGACCGTATGTTGCAGTATCTCACCAGGGATGCTTTGAAAAGCGTTAAAGATGCTGCACAGTCGGGTTCCAAGATCAACAGGAAGACGGCAGATCAGGTGGCTGAAGCGATGAAAGCCTGGGCGATTTCACTGGGGGCGACACACTACACGCATTGGTTTCAACCCCTTACCGGGGCAACCGCCGAAAAACACGATGCTTTTTTCGATCTTCTGTCCGATGGTAAAGCCCTGGAAAAATTTGAAGGAGGTCAGCTGGTACAGCAAGAACCCGATGCTTCAAGTTTTCCCAGTGGAGGTATTCGAAATACCTTTGAAGCTCGTGGATATACAGCCTGGGACCCTACCTCACCTGCTTTTATTTATGGAACTACCTTATGTATCCCCACAGTTTTTGTCTCCTACACCGGAGAAGCTTTGGACAATAAGGCCCCGCTATTAAGGGCCCTTCACGCCGTTGATGCTGCTGCGACCGCTGTAGCCCGGTATTTCGATAAGAACGTCTCCAAAGTACATGCTACACTTGGATGGGAACAGGAATATTTTCTAATCGACAAATCGCTTGCCAATGCCAGACCAGATCTCGTTCTGGCAGGGCGGACACTGGTAGGTCATGCTGCAGCCAAAGGACAACAACTAGACGATCATTATTTCGGGGTGATACCTCTGAGAGCTATCAGTTTTATGCAGGATCTGGAACTGGAATGTACACGTCTGGGTATCCCCGTTAAGACGCGCCACAATGAAGTGGCACCGAACCAATTCGAGATTGCACCGGTTTTTGAAGAGGCCAACCTGGCGGTAGACCATAATCTCTTGTTGATGGATATCATGGAGAAGGTTGCAGACCGTCATCATTTCAAGGTGCTTTTCCACGAAAAACCTTTTGCCGGGATCAACGGTTCCGGAAAACACAATAACTGGTCCCTGGCCACCGATACGGGGGTTAATCTCTTGAGTCCGGGCAGTACCCCGATGAAAAATCTTCAATTCCTCACATTTTTTATCAATACGATCAAGGCCGTAGATGGCTATGAAGAGTTGCTGAGATCGTCGATTGCCTCGGCCAGCAACGATCATAGACTAGGAGCCAATGAGGCACCTCCTGCCATTATGTCTATTTTTGTTGGACAACAACTCAGTGATGTTCTCGACGAGCTCGAAGGTGTATCTCAGGGAAAATTATCCCCGGAAGAGAAGACCGAACTCAAATTGAACGTAGTAGGAAAGATCCCTGAAATCCTCCTCGATAATACCGACAGGAACAGAACCTCGCCTTTTGCTTTTACCGGCAATAAATTTGAGATTAGAGGAGTGGGTTCCAGAACGAATTGCGCGAAGCCCATGACCGTGCTGAACACTATCGTGGCAAATCAACTCAGGGAATTTAAAAAGGAGGTCGATACGCTGATCAACCAAAAGAAACTGAAAAAAGACGAGGCGGTTTTCAATGTGCTAAGGGAGTATATCAAGGCCTCCAAACGTATTCGATTCGATGGTGATGGATACAGCCCTGAGTGGGAAGCAGAAGCAGCAAAGCGAAAGCTAAGTAACCACAAGAGCACACCTGAAGCCGTGCAGGTATTAACCTCAAAAAAGAGTCTGGAACTTTTCGCCAGGACAGAGGTGATGAGCGAAGCAGAGGTAAAGGCAAGACTGGAAGTTGAGCTAGATACGTATATTCTGCAAACGCAGATTGAGGGCAGGGTTTATAATGAACTGGTCTATAACCATATCATTCCCGCAGCCATCGGTTACCAGAACATACTTATTGAAAATGTAACCGGACTCAAGGAAATATATGGAGCTGCTTACAGTAAATATGCCGGAGAACTGCTTTCGATCATTGAACAGATTTCAGAGCATTTGGTGGATATCAAAAAGAAGACAGACCAAATGACAGAGGCACGAAAGCGAGCCAATACGATGCAGGATCTCAATAAAAAAGCCTTTGCTTACTGCAATGAGATTAGACCATTTTTTGATGCGATACGCTACCATAGTGATAAATTGGAACAACTTGTCCAAAATGATGTCTGGCCATTGGCGAAGTATAGAGAATTGTTATTTATTAAGTAAAAAACTTTGATCCAAATGCGATACCGGCATATGCTTTTTAACGCGATTCGCCTATTTTTGCCCAAAAGCTTATAGAATGGCCGCATCGGCAAGCAAACGTTATAGTCAGCGGGGAGTATCAGCTTCCAAGGAAGATGTACATCAGGCTATAAAAGACATTGATAAGGGACTTTTTCCAAATGCGTTTTGTAAAATCGTTCCCGATTACCTCACCGGAGATGAAAATTACTGCCTGGTAATGCATGCCGATGGAGCGGGTACAAAGTCGTCCCTCGCCTATATGTACTGGAAAGAAACAGGTGATCTCAGCGTCTGGAAGGGTATAGCCCAGGATGCTTTGATCATGAACATAGACGATCTTCTCTGTGTGGGAGTTACCGATCATATCACCCTTTCTTCCACCATCGGAAGAAACAAGCACCTTATCCCCGGGGAGGTGATCACAGCGATCATTCAGGGCACTGAATCCCTGATCGAGGAATTAGCCGCTAGTGGTGTTCAGATATATTCCACCGGGGGAGAAACGGCCGACGTAGGCGATCTTGTACGCACCATAATCGTCGATTCAACAGTTACCGCTCGCATCCGTAGGGATGCCGTGATCGACAACAGCAGGATACAGGCCGGAGACGTTATCGTGGGGCTTGCTTCTTACGGACAGGCTAAATACGAGACGACATACAATGGGGGGATGGGCAGTAACGGTCTCACCTCTGCCCGGCATGATGTATTTGCGTCCTATCTCAAAGAGAAATACCCGGAAAGCTATGACCATGTTGTTCCGGAGGATCTGGTCTATTCGGGGAGCAAGAAATTAACGGATCCGGTACCTGGCACCCCTCTTGATGCAGGAAAATTGGTATTGTCTCCAACCAGGACCTATGCGCCGATCATCAAGAAAGTACTAGAGGTTATGAGCCCTTCAGATATTCACGGAATGGTCCACTGCAGCGGCGGTGCACAGACCAAGATCCTTCATTTTATCGATAACCTTCATGTGATAAAGGATCATCTTTTTGAAGTACCACCTTTGTTCCAATTGATCCAAAAGGAATCCGGTACCGATTGGAGGGAAATGTATCAGGTTTTTAACTGTGGTCACCGGATGGAACTTTACCTTTCCGAAACTCAGGCCGATACGGTAATCCGAATTTCCAGGGAATATGGCGTGGATGCCCAGCTTATAGGCCGTGTAGAGGCTTCTCAGGGCAAGAAATTAACCATCAGCGGATCCTATGGAACCTTTGTATACTAAGGTATACGATTCTTGCTAAAAATTCGTTCTTTTTTAAGGCATCAGTACAATCATTTGGTAAAAAGAAATTAGCCTCCCAAAGTACGGTATGGTTTACTGTACTCAAGGATATTTTCACCATCTGACTACAAGGGCCTGTTTTTTGTTAAAGACTAAAAAAAGTGTCATGGAAAGAAAAGAATTTTTAAGAACCCTGGGGGCCGGAGCCGCTTTTGCGCTTACATTTCCTTGTGTTCAGGGTTGCTCCAGCAAAGGAGAGGACGATGAACCTGTAGAAATTCCCACCGGGGTAGATTTTACGATCGATCTTAATTCTACAGAGGGCAGCGGATTGCAAAACAATGGCGATTTTATTCTGAAGAACGAAGTGGTGGTGGTAAAAAATCTCGAAGGCAATTTTATCGCGGCCAGCCAGATCTGTAGCCATCAACAAACCGATCAGGTTAGATTTCTGGAAGAGCAAGGAGGTATATTTCATTGTTTTACCCACGGATCAGAGTTCGATCAGAACGGGACACCTCTGAATAGCGTTACCAATAACCCGCTTAAAATATTCAATACCGAACTCAACGGAGACATTTTGCGTGTTTTTGATTAACTATTGATCGCTTCAGATGCTTATTCATGAATTCGATTTATCGACCCAGAGACGGATTTACTTGTACCGGAAACGACGGGCAATCCGATAGTTTTTCTTATGGGGCGGTAAAGTGTAATTCCAGAGGTATCTTCTTTAGGAATATTTATTTATCCATCTTATTGGGTCTCGGGATAAGCTTTGCTTCATTTGGCCAGAACGATAAAAGGGTCACCGTTCAGCGCACACTTGAGATCATGGGTGCCAAATTTGAATTCACCTTAGTGGTTCCTAATGAGGAAATCGGATTTATCAATATAGAAGAGGCTGCTTCTGAAATTAAACGGGTCGAGAATATGATCTCTTCATGGATCACGGAATCTGAAACCTCCCTGATCAATTCCAATTCCGGTATTACTCCTGTTAAAATAAGCGATGAGCTTTTTAAGCTCATTGACCGTTGCATGAGGATCTCTGAAATTACCGATGGCGCCTTCGATATCAGTTATGGTCCCTTAACTGAATTGTGGAGGTTCGACGGCAGCATGCAATACCTGCCCACACCTGAAGAGATACGTAGTTGTGTGGAAAAGGTAGATTATAGACAAATTGAACTCAGTACAACGGAGCGCACCGTTTTTCTGAAAAAGCCAGGGATGAAACTGAATTTTGGAGGAATAGGGAAAGGATATGCGGTTGATAAAGCCAAAGAATTATTGATCTCGAAGGGCGTATTAGCCGGGATGATAAATGCCTCGGGAGATATCACTACCTGGGGGACTAAAGCTACCGGTGAAAAGTGGCTTATTGGAATAGAAAATCCCGGATGGCGCAAAAATATTTTTACATGGATCCCCATTGTGGAATCTTCCGTTTCCATCACCGTCAATTACAAAAGATATGTCATGATAAACGGTAAACGCTATTCGCATATTATCAATCCGAAAACAGGATATCCCGTGACGGGAATTGATAAAGTGGCGGTTTTGACAAAAACTTCTGAGCTTTGTGACGCCCTGGCTACAGCCGTGGTCATCCTGGGAAAACAAGATGGCCTGGCGCTGATAGATCAACTAGGCGGCACCGAAGTGATCATCGCGGATAATCTGGGCGAAATTGTCCATAGCAACGGTATCTTACTCGACCAATAGAAGACATATTCGATCAGCATGTTCTGTCTGGTTTAAGCCTATCGCTTTTATATTCTCGGGCACGAGAAACGTTTAAAAATTGTAAATTCGCATTCTAAGCCAAAGCAGGATGCTCGATAAGCTAAACATAGTTAAACAACGTTTCGATGAAGTCTCGGATCTGATCATACAACCGGAGATTATCACCGATCAAAAACGCTATATCGCGCTCAACAAGGAATACAAAGATCTCAGATTATTGATGGACAAAAGGGATCGCTATATCACCCTCAGCGGTAATATCAGTGAAGCCGAGGAGATCATCTCCGATGGTAGTGATCCTGAAATGGTTGAAATGGCCAAGTTGCAATTAGACGAAGCAAAGGAGGCCCTGCCGGTGCTGGAAGAGGAAATCAAGCTCTTGCTAATCCCAAAGGATCCTGAGGACGCAAAGGATGTGGTGATGGAGATCCGGGCAGGAACAGGGGGAGATGAGGCCAGTATATTTGCGGGTGATCTCTATCGTATGTACGCCAAATACTGTGAATCTAAAGGTTGGAGGACGAATATCATCGACCTCAGTGAAGGTACAAGCGGTGGATATAAGGAAATCCAGTTCGAAGTAAGCGGGGAAGATGTCTATGGCACCCTAAAATTTGAAGCAGGTGTACACCGGGTTCAACGTGTACCACAGACAGAAACCCAGGGGCGGGTACATACCAGCGCTGCCACGGTAATGGTTTTGCCGGAGGCCGAGGATTTTGAGGTACATATCGATCCAAAGGATGTTCGGATCGACTATTTCTGCTCCTCAGGACCTGGCGGACAATCGGTCAACACCACTTATTCGGCTGTTCGACTTACTCACCTTCCCACCGGATTGGTGGCGCAGTGTCAGGATGAAAAATCGCAGCATAAAAATAAGGACAAGGCATTTAAGGTATTGAGATCGAGACTCTACGATTTGGAATTGGCAAAAAAACAAGAGGAAGATGCCGCAAAAAGAAGCTCACAGGTGAGCAGTGGTGACCGATCAGCCAAGATAAGGACCTATAATTATCCACAGGGCAGGGTAACGGATCACAGAATAGGACTAACCCTATATGATCTTCAAAACATCATCAACGGTGATATTCAGAAGATCATCGATGAACTGATGCTCGTGGAGAATACAGAAAAATTAAAAATGGCTTCCGAGACATTCTAAATATTCCTATGACCACCCAGCAACTGGTTCAACAGATTTTTAAAAAAAAGTCCTTTTTATGCGTAGGACTTGATACCGACCTTGATAAGATTCCCACGCACCTTCTGGAAACCAAAGATCCTATTTATGAGTTCAATAAAGCCATAATAGATGCCACACATCATCTTTGTGTGGCCTACAAGCCCAATGTAGCATTTTATGAGGCCTATGGCTCTGCGGGCTGGGATGCGCTGAAGAAAACCTCTGATTACATCAAATCCGTCGATAAGGATTTGTTTACCATAGCCGATGCAAAAAGAGGGGATATAGGCAATACCTCTGCACGTTATGCCCGTGCGTTTTTTGAAGAATTGAATTTTGATGCGGTCACGGTAGCGCCCTATATGGGAAGAGATTCCGTAGAACCCTTTTTGACTTTTGAAAACAGGCATACCATTCTTCTGGCCTTGACCTCAAATCAGGGCGCCTTTGATTATCAAACCGGTCAGGAAGGAGAAACGGAATTATACAAAAAGGTCCTGCAAACCTCCAAAGGATATCAAAATGCCCATAACCTCATGTTTGTAGTCGGGGCAACCAAAGCCGAATTCCTTGGTGATATCCGCTCTATTGTTCCGGATCACTTCTTGTTGGTGCCGGGTGTCGGAGCGCAGGGAGGTAGTTTAGAAGAAGTATGCCAATACGGTATGAATCAGCAAGTGGGATTGCTGATCAATTCCTCTAGAGGTATCCTGTATGCTTCTCAGGAAAGTGATTTTGCCGAGGCCGCTGCCGAGGTGGCAGGGAACTTACAGGCCCAAATGGCCCGACATTTGAAACATCTGGAGAAGTAGATGATTAGTGTACCAGTTCTTCCAGAATTTTCTTGATGTTCTGGGCTTTGTTTTGAAAAAATTCATTAAGCCGTTTGTCCGTTCCGTTTTGATCTGAGGCCTTCTTTAGGAAATTCCGATAACGGTTTTCAAGAATCGCCACAGCTTGTTGTCCACTGGTGATTGGGGTCACTGTACCAACTTTACAATACTGATTGTCCATAGTCATTACTTTGTTCTAACAAATATACGAAGCAATAAGGCGCTTGGATCTATCACTGAACGTCTATTCAGCTAAAAATCAGGTGATTTATCTAAATTTTAACGTTAAGATCACACAAATGACAAAAACAATGGATTTTTCTCATTTTTATGAGATAAAATGAATGACAGGTTTCTCGTGATGATTTTTAATAACTTTAAATCAACCAAAAAAGTTAGAATACATGCATACTTTTCGGTGGCTTAAACTAGGTTTACTTGTTTTTACAGCTTCTGTTGAGGCTCATGCTGACCCTTGTCCATGCTGTTCAGAGGAGCACGCCGCTTTTGATGGCCTTTATAGAAAGAAATGATTTAAAAGTATACCAAAGAAAAAAACCGGCAAAATGCCGGTTTTAAAACTAACTAACTCAAAAAATACTAACTCAAATAATCAGACGCAAATTTTATTAAAATCTACTTCGTTTATGTTATCTAAACATCAGTAGTATATGATTTTTTTAACCTTTAAATTAAAAACGTGGTAACCAGTCATTTATTGTGATAAATATCTAAGTAATTTTATGGCTGTGATCTTTGATTAAGCGGCCTGTATGGTCCGATCAATAATTGTCTGCTATCAACCGATCTGTCTCTCGTTTATTCTTGAATACCTCAAAAGTCTTTCCCTGCGTACGCAGTGCACCAAGCGTATTGGCATATTGAGCCGCTTTAATAGGATCGTTATACAGGGAAAATCCATAGGCGAGCCCGCCGGCAAATGAATCCCCACAACCCGTGGTATCGATAACATTTTTTACATGAACCGATTTGATAAAACGCTTCTCAATCTTACCTTCCTTCTCAAAATATACAACGCATCCTCTGGAATCGAGGGTAACATAAAAGTACGATACGCCTCCCTCGAGAACATGTTTTGCCATGTCATCAAGGTGGTCTGTCTTTTCTTCGTCGTAATGAACCATTTCATTAGCATCATATTCGTTTTTAAACCAACACGCCTGAGATTCCTCCAGATTCATTTTTAGGATATCGATATGGGGTAGCCATTCATCCATATCGACCCAAAACTTGCGATAGCGATCTCCAGCCATACTCATAGTGGTAGTAGGTCCATGTGCATCGAAAATGATTTTCCCTTTCATATTCTTACTGATATATCTCAATGTGCTCAGCGATATCTCGAAATCGGTGATAGGAACAAATACAAAGGCATCTACATCGGTGAGATCTTCTATATCTTTTGGCAGGATTGGTTGCATACATGCCGTTTGCTTTTCCAGACGGTTATTCTGGTCCAGGAATCTCAGTTCGATAACGGTACCCTTGTCCGATTCACTAAATACATGTGAGATATCGATATTGGAGTACGGCTCAAAGAGGTTTTTAATCTGTGCATGATCCTTTTGGTGAACATGGGTAACCGGGATCACCTCACCTTCATCGCCGAGTAATTTGGACAGGGCGATCACAGGGTGCGTGACACAACCATATTTTTGGATCATCTCATTTTGATAGGTAAATATGGTGTCCCTGGGGATGGGCCCCAATACTGCTATTTTGGTCATCTTGTTATCGTTCATTTGTGTCGGTCCTAAATAGACCCCAACCACATACTATGGTAGGATCTGAAGAGTAATTCTTAAGGGAGAAGAAATTCAAGTCCGATAAAATTATAACTCCTATCTGAGATACGCCCAATAGAATCGTTCTTCTAATTTAATAAGTTTAGGACAAAAAACGTCCTTAGGACCGAACTTATGAGAATATAACCGTTTTATTGTTGTATACCATCGTTTTACGATCAACGTGAAGCTGAACAGCCCGGGCCAACACTATTTTCTCCAGATCCCGACCCTTAGCGACCATATCCTTTACCGAATGGGCATGTGAAACGGCAGTGACATCCTGTTCTATGATCGGCCCTGCATCGAGTTCTTCGGTTACATAGTGACTGGTGGCTCCGATGATCTTAACCCCTCTTTTAAATGCGGCGTGATACGGTTTTGCCCCTGCAAAGGCCGGAAGGAAGGAGTGATGAATATTGATGATGCGGTTTGGGTACTGATCGATGATCATAGGGCTAACAATCTGCATATACCGGGCAAGTACAATAAAATCTACCCTGGCAGACAACAACAGTTCCAACTGTTTTTTTTCAGCCTCCTGGCGCGTTTCTTTATTGACAGGAATATGATAGTAGGGTATGTTAAACTGCTCTGCGATCGGTTTAAGATCCTTATGGTTGCTAAGGATAAAAGGAATTTCTACCGACATTTCACCACTGTGGTAACGGCTTAAGAGATCGTACAGGCAATGGTTGTACTTTGAAACGAAAAGCGCCATTCTTGGGCGTTCTTCACCGGGGTAAAACCGATATTGCATCTTATATCGAGCCGCCAATTGCTGTTTAAATTCACTGTCGAGTACATCGAACTGCATCGTATCCGGATCGAATTCAGACTGCAGTCGCATGAAGAAAACACCTGCCTCTTCATCCACATGCTGGTCCAGATATACGATATTTCCACCCTTGCTATGAATAAACCCGGTGACAGCACTTATTATCCCCGACTGATCGGGGCAATGGATAAGCAAGGTAATTCTCATGACGCTGGTTTTAGCCCGATAAAATTAAAATATTAGGAATTAAAGCTCAATACGTTCTTCAATTTTTATATAATTCGAATCGGTTCCAAATTTTTTTTGCATTTTCCGTAAATTGCCTATTCTTAAAAATCGTTTTATTATCGATGGAGCAATCTCTACCCTATAAACCAAAGCACAAGATAAGGATCGTTACGGCAGCCTCGCTTTTCGATGGCCATGATGCGGCCATTAATATCATGAGGCGCATTATTCAAAGTACGGGCGTTGAGGTGATCCACCTCGGGCACGACCGCAGTGTCACTGAAGTGGTGGATTGTGCTATAGAAGAAGACGCGAATGCCATCGCTATGACCTCTTATCAGGGCGGGCATAACGAATATTTTAGATTCATGTACGATCTTCTTCAGGAGAAAGGTGCAGCTCATATAAAGATCTTCGGTGGGGGTGGAGGGGTCATTCTTCCAAAAGAGATCGAATCGCTGATGAAATATGGGATTACGCGGATCTATTCCCCAGACGATGGGCGAACAATGGGTCTTCAGGGAATGATCAACGATTTGGTAGCGCAAAGCGATTTCCCTGTCCCACCTTTGAAAATTCCCCAAGGAAAGGATCTGTATCATTTGTTGAAGAAGAAAAATATACCCGTGATAGCCCGGCTTATCAGTCTTGCTGAAAATCGGCCGGAAGAATTTCTGGAACATTTCGAACCCTCAATATCTTCTGCAAAGAAGGTCCCGGTACTGGGGATCACAGGCACAGGAGGATCGGGTAAATCGAGCCTGGTCGATGAATTGGTCAGGCGGTTTTTAATGGATTTTCCCAATAAGCATATCGGCCTTATTTCTGTAGATCCATCAAAGCGAAAAACAGGTGGCGCCTTACTCGGTGATCGCATCAGAATGAACGCCCTGAACAACGAACGCGTCTATATGCGGTCGCTGGCCACGCGACAGTCGAATCTTGCCCTTTCTAAATACGTACATGAGGCGGTGGAAGTGTTGAAAGCTGCAGAGTTCGACCTTATTATTCTGGAAACTTCGGGCATAGGACAATCCGATACGGAAATCATCGAGCATAGCGATGTCTCGATGTATGTGATGACGCCAGAATTTGGAGCGGCTACCCAGTTAGAAAAGATCGATATGCTCGATTTTGCAGATCTTGTAGCCATCAACAAGTCTGACAAGCGAGGGGCGCTGGATGCCCTGCGCGATGTTCGCAAACAATATGTTCGAAATAATAATCTTTGGGAGGCGGAAGTAGAATCGCTCCCCATTTTCGGGACCATCGCTTCTCAATTCAATGATCCCGGAATGAACCGATTGTATAAGTCGGTCATGGAAGTGCTTAAAAGCAAATCGGGGATCGACCTCGGCTCCGTATTCGAGATCGCCGACGAAATGGAAGATAAAGTTTATGTGATCCCTCCGGCGCGGACACGCTATTTATCCGAGATCTCAGAGAATAATCGTTTATACGATCAAACGGCAGATCAACAGTCTGAAGTGGCCCAACGACTTTACGGATTGTTTCTTGCAATTACCCAGTTGGCAACAAAGGAAGTCACCGTGCAAAGGAAGGGACTGGAGGTTCAAGAAAAGGTGGAGCAGAATGAGGTTTTAAAATCGTTATTGGAAGAATTTGAAAAACTCAAACGCGATTTGGACCCCTATAACTGGGAGGTTATCTATAACCGAGAATCTAAAATCGAAAGATATACAGCCGAGCAGTATCGTTATAAGGTTAGAAATAAGGAGATCGTAATTGATACACATACCACCTCATTATCGGGATCAGCCATTCCTAAGGTGGTGCTGCCCAAATTTAAGGCCTGGGGCGATTGGCTTCAATGGTCACTTCAGGAAAACGTGCCCGGGGAATTCCCTTATACGGCAGGCTTATACCCGTTTAAGAGAACAGGGGAGGATCCTACCCGGATGTTTGCAGGCGAGGGAGGTCCTGAACGAACCAACAGAAGGTTTCATTATCTGAGCTTCGATATGCCCGCAAAGAGGCTTTCCACGGCTTTTGATTCCGTGACGCTTTACGGGAACGATCCGGATCGTAGACCTGACATTTATGGTAAAATCGGGAATGCGGGGGTCTCTATCTGCTGCCTGGATGATGCCAAAAAACTCTATTCAGGTTTCGATCTCAGCGATCCGATGACTTCTGTGAGTATGACGATCAACGGACCCGCACCCATGCTGCTGGGCTTTTTTATGAATGCGGCAATCGATCAGAATTGCGAGAAATACATTCGTGAAAATGGTCTGGAGAAGCAGGTAAAAATCAAGGTCAAGGCTCTTTATAAAGACAATGGGCTGAAGGTACCGATCTATAGGGGTGAATTACCCGAGGGACACAACGGTCTTGGCCTGATGCTACTCGGTGTAACCGGAGATGAAGTTCTGCCGGAGAAGGTGTATAATGACATCAAAAAGAAGACACTGAACCAGGTCAGGGGTACGGTCCAGGCCGATATACTCAAGGAAGATCAGGCCCAGAATACCTGTATTTTTTCTACAGAATTTGCCTTAAGACTAATGGGGGATGTACAGCAGTACTTTATCCAAAGCGATGTTCGTAATTTTTACTCTGTTTCTGTTTCCGGCTATCATATTGCGGAAGCCGGTGCCAACCCGATTACACAACTCGCCTTTACTTTGGCCAATGGGTTTACCTATGTGGAATATTATCTGAGCAGGGGAATGGATATCAACAAATTCGGACCCAATCTATCCTTTTTCTTCTCCAATGGGGTTGATCCGGAATATGCCGTGATTGGTCGTGTGGCCAGGAGAATTTGGTCAAAGGCTTTGAAAGGAAAGTACGGCGCCGATCCGAGGGCCCAAATGCTGAAATATCATATTCAAACTTCCGGGAGGAGCCTGCATGCCCAGGAGATCGATTTTAACGATATACGGACCACACTGCAGGCCTTATACGCCATCTACGATAATTGCAACTCCCTTCATACCAATGCGTATGACGAAGCTATTACCACCCCGACCGAGGAATCTGTTCGAAGAGCCATGGCGATACAGTTGATCATCAATAAAGAATTAGGGCTTGCCAAAAACGAGAATCCCCTGCAGGGAGCTTATATTATCGAAGAACTTACGGCGCTGGTTGAGGAAGCGGTATTGCTCGAATTTGATCGGATCACTGAAAGAGGGGGAGTGCTAGGGGCTATGGAAACCATGTACCAACGATCAAAAATACAGGAAGAGAGCCTTCATTACGAGACATTAAAGCATACGGGCGCTTATCCCATAGTAGGTGTCAACACGTTTTTAAGCTCAAAAGGTTCTCCCACGGTTTTACCCGCCGAAGTGATCCGTGCCACCGAAGATGAAAAAGAAGCGCAAATTGAAACGCTACAGAATCTGCACCAGGCTGCCGGTGAAGAGGCGTCAAAAATGCTCTCCGAATTACAGCAGACTTCCATACGCAATGAAAATATTTTTGAAGCATTAATGGAGGTAACCAAGAAATGCTCTCTGGGGCAGATCACTCATTCCTTATTCGAAGTAGGCGGACAATATCGCAGGAATATGTAAAAGTGTCGAATTTTAATCCTATCAGAAACCAAATCTGTCATTAAGGCCCCACTGGCCATCTTGGTTGCGGCCAAGGGATTTCCTCCAGATGCGGAATGTCTTTCTAAAACTTTTTATCTCCTTTCTCAACAGATTGAGATATTCCTTTTCCTTTACGCCGTCTTTTTCCAATCCATTACAGTAGGAGATAATATTTCGTATCATAATGTTGATAAAACGCGCACTTTTCATTCGAACGGCCTGAGAATCTGATGTTTCTGCCTCAGCGATATGCTTGGGAATCAAAATAGCGTCGGTCAGGAGGGAATCTGCAATGTGGTCGCGCAAACTATTCGATTGGTATAGTTTTAATAGATCCTTGTTGTAGGAAACAAATGAAGCGATTTCCCGGCTTATGGTGCACAGGTCTAGTGCTTTACGGTAGATCGGAATTGATCTGAAGTTGTTTTGGGACATTTTTTTCTTTTCAGCAATTAGAATCTTAAAGTTAAGGCCAAAAATAAAATGTTAACTTTAATTAAATTAAGTATTTTGTATATTAGCTTTAATAATAAAAGAATAATCACGATATTACTTAAGAATGATAATTGATGACCTAAACTGGCGAATTCTTGTAGCCTTGCAGCGCAATGCCAGGGCTTCATATTCCAGTATTGGCAGGAAAATTGGACTCACTCCACCGGCCATTGCCGAACGGGTGAAAAAAATGGAAGATACCGGCATTGTTGAACGGTATACGGCCAGAGTTTCTCACAGTAAACTGGGATACCAATTAAAAGCCATGATAACACTTAAGGCCTTTATGGGAAAATTAAAACCTTTTCTGGAAAAGGTTAAAATGTTAGATGAGGTTGTGAATTGCTATCGTATAACGGGAAACGAAAATATAATCATGGAGGTGATCCTACGTGATCAATTCCACCTGGAGAAATTCATCGACATGCTTATACAGTATGGTGAAACACGAACAAATATTATACTTTCCGATGTGATCTCGGATGCGCCAATAACCAAAAATCAACTCGGTAGCACGTCGGGAAATGTGGGCTAGTATACTATTTATTTGTGGATCATTGATATAATTGCGTTCTTTATAATAGCGCACCAATACATCAATGTTGTTCGCGCATTTTGATAAAGAATGGGTATTATCGGTGTTTCGATAATTTCTAATTTTGGCCGGGTTTTTGATGAACCTTTTGGTATGCAGAAAGTATATTGTTTCTTTTTCCTCCTCAATGCGTTATTGGCGTTGCCATTGCAGGCGCAGGATTTCAGTTTAAAAAAAGGGGTTATTACCGATTCGATTCTGGCATCGAAAGATGAATCTTTTGCCATCTATTTGCCAAAAAGCTTCGATTTGGAGAAAAGCTGGCCACTAGTGATGGTTTGTGATATGCAGGGGCGTGGTAAAAGAGCGATTTCAATGTTTGTGAATGCTGCTGAAGAACAAGGGTATGTATTAGTCGGTTCTAATGCGTTGCACGATAGCATTTCAATTACCAATAACATATTGATAACCAATCGATTATTAAAATCAGCGGAGGCGCTGATCTCCCTCGAAAATGAACGGATCTATTCCGCCGGATTTTCCTCGGGCGGCCGATTTGCCTCGCTTGTACCTTCTTTTATCAAGGGTTTCCGGGGGGTGATCTCTCTAGGGGCTGCTATCCCAAACTATGAACTGCTGAATAGCAATAATATTTTTCATTTCATAGGGGTGGTAGGGAACGAAGACTATGGCTATCCTGATATGCTCGAGGCCAGGGCAACGCTTAAAAGACTGAAATTTCCCAATCAACTCTGGGTTTTCAATGGCGGACACAGCTGGCCCGAACCGCGGTATATAGAAAAGGCTCTGGCGGCCATAACGCTTAGGGCTATGTCTAAAGGCCAGACTCCGAAGAATCTACCATTTGTGGAGAACACTTACCGAAAGGAATTGAATGACTTGGATGAAATGATCCAGGCGCGCGATCTTGTGATGGCCTACGATCTTATGAACGAGATTATCAGCACCTATCAACTTCATCTCTCTGTGGATTCCCTTCAGGCTGAAAGTAAGTCCCTGCGAAAAAACAAGGACTACCGTACCATGAGAAGGAATGAGAATGGGGCGCTTTTTAAGGAAACCCTCATGCGGGATGAATATCAATACAACTTGTTGGAAGATATAGGAAGTTTAAACTACAACAATCTGGGTTGGTGGAATTACCAGATGGAAGAGCTTAAAAAGTACGAAAAAAAGCCTTCTGCGGAACGTAAAATGGGTGTTCGTCTTTTGGCTTATCTCAATGCGCTGATTGAAGATAATATCGATATAGAAGCTGCCGAAGATCAGGTGAACGACGAAGTACTCAGTTTTCTATGGATGCTGAAAACGATTACCGAGCCGGATAATTTCGACTATTACTTAAAGATCATTTCAGATAGCGCCAAATATGAAGACTTTGGCACCTCGCTTTTCTATCTCGAAGAGCTCCTTAAAAAAGGTTATAAGGATAAGGCTGCCTTATACGATCTTGAGAATACCGCCCTATTGAGAATCACACCGAAGTACAACGAATTGATTGGTAAATATCTCAAAGACGCTCGTTACGAAATTATCGAGGAATAATACAGGGAACCTGGTTTAGGTCCCAATCGATGACCAGTCCGCCTGCCAAAGAACGCGCGATTTCTTCCCCATAGAGGTGCTGGCATAAATAGAGGGCCGCCTCAAAACTCTTTGCTCCCCCGGCCGAAGTAATGTATTTACCATCATGAACAAACATTACACTGTCGGCAACCTTCAGATCAGGAAACATTTCACGGTAAATTTTAATATCGCTTGGAAAGGTCGTGGAGGTTACCGAATTCAGTAATCCGGCTTTGGCCAGAACAAAAGCGCCATCGCAATGGGAAGTGACAAATTGTGCATTCTGATCTACCTTCCGAACAAAATTCAACATTGCATTATCGCTAAGATCGGTGTCCAGATGGTGTTCTGCGCTCGGTACGACAAGAATATCTATCCTGGGAATATCATCTTTTATGTAGTCATAATCCGGAAGGATACGCACCCCTTCAAATGTAGTGATCGGTTCTTTGGTATTGGCCACCGTAAAAGTGTTCATCGGTTTGATTCCCTTTCTAAACTGCGTGTGCTGAAAAATATCATAAGGCGCGGTGAATTCAGTATTATAGGTACCTTCCATAATCAAAAAAGCTACATTGTAGACATTGCTGTCAGCAGCCCTGATAACATTCTTTTCAGTAGGGTCGTCGGATGGCTGATTCATACGATCCCCACAAGAATAAAAGCAGAGCAGGCTGAAGAGTATTATTATGAGGATTTTCGTGGTCTTTCTCATGGTGATTTTCGATTTAATCGATTTTTCAAAAGTAAAAGTAGCAAAATGCCAACCAGACCGATGGAGGAGGAGCCAAACCAACTGGTTTCATATCCAAAATTTGAAATGGCCCGCATACCCGAATTAGGCGCGAATATATGCGCAAACGAAAATACTATATTTTGGTGGCCATAATTTTTAATTCTCCGAACAAAACCAGCAAAAAATTATCTTAGTGGTATTGAGGTTTCCCTTATATTGGTCTGATGAAAAACTTATCTGCTATATCCTTGATCGCCCTGATGGTGGTCTTAGCAAGCTGTAAAGATGCCAAAAGATATCACGATGAGATGGATAAACCAAGCCGCTCCGGGCAGACAGAAGCGCTGCTCGATATCGTAACATTTCAAAATGAACTGAATGTGCAGTTCAGAGATGCTGAATCCTCTCCGTTGCCCGATCGATATCGTAAGGACTTTGAAGGGCTCGATTTTTTTGAACCGGATACGAATTTCAGGGTGATGGCCTATCTGGAGAAAACTCCGGATGCGCTCCCATTTTTAATGCCGACCACAACCGATCGTAAATCAACGGAAAGAGTTTATGGAATTGCCCGTTTCAAACTCGGGCAACGCGATCTTCAACTCGAAGTCTATCAGAGCCAGGAATTGGAAGATAATGAGGAATATAAAGATTATCTCTTTCTGCCTTTTACCGATAAGACCAATGGTCTGACTACCTATACCGGTGGCCGGTATATCGATCTTAATGTTCCCACAGGCGATTCCATTCTTATCGATTTCAACAAGGCCTATAACCCCTATTGTGTTTACAATAAAAAATATTCCTGCCCGCTGGTTCCCAAAGTAAATCATCTTGATGTAGAGATCAATGCCGGTCTCAAGATGTTTCAAAAGAAAGGATCCTGATCAACCGGTCAGGATCCTTCACTATAATTAAACACAAACCAAACTTAACTAAATCTATATCTAAAAGGTTTTAGACCTCTAAAAAGCATAAACCGCGGCCAGAACGAAAGAGGCCAGGTTATCCTGTGCCTCAAGATCGGAGTTAAGAAAAGCGTTATCCGACGCGCTGTCGAATCTGATCTCTGGTTTTATTGCAAGATCTCCAATCTGAATATTTCCGGTAGCCGTAATGGCAACCACACTCGAATCTTCCAGACCCGTTCCAATAGCACCGTAATCGCCTCTTTCTTTGAAGTATTCAGCACGAAGTCCGATCGTAAAAGTATCCGAGGTTGCCAATTGCGGATATAGTGCTGCACCATAAAAGCCTAATCCATCTGCATCCTGGTAGGTCGCATTGATACCTAGAAAGAATGAATCAGTTACATCAAAACCTCCTGTAAAATCAATTTGAAAAAGTCCTTTGATATCAGTATCGGTGAAATCACCGCCGCTGATTACCTCACTAGGACCTTGCTTACCATAGATCAGGTTGAGAAACTGACCAGAATAACCCAACTGTGCGCCAAATGAATATTCGGCAAATGGATTGAATTCAGTAAAATCGGTTGGATTCATAACTGCCAGCATGGCAGACCAGTCGTTCCCTAGATCAAAATCGGCCTTGATCCCTGCATGTGAAAAAGGTCCCCAGGAAAACATATACGAAGTACTATAGTTGAAATTAGCAACAGGTGAAATCACTTCGTATCCTAAGAACGTATTCCAATTTCCAAAAGTCAAAGTAACTTTCTCACTAACATTCCAGAATACATATAACTGGTTCACAATATTTGTAGAGGGTTCGGAGAAAAATACAGCCACTTCACCTCTAGGACCAAATACCAGGTCGGCTACAAAGCCTACTTTTTCGCCTTCATAGGAGGCGATCAGGTTAACCATACCCAGAGCAAATCCGGGATCATTCGCAAATGCGGTACCCGGTGCAGTAGGACCGAATGAGATCAGGTTGTCTACATCGATCACTTCTTTATTCAGTCCATTGAAATTGGTCCTGAAATAGCCGTCAACCGAGCCGGAGAATGAAAATTTCTTTTCCTTTGATTCTTCTTCTTCCTCCTGGGCATATATTCCTGCTCCGAGCAACAATATGGCTAGCAAAAGGAGATTTTTTATGTAACTTGTGTTGGTAATCGTTTTCATAATTCAATGTTTTAGTGATTCCTTCTCAGGAATGCGTTAATTGTTTTTCAATTGATTTTTAAAATGGTTACTAAACGGAGCGTTCTGCCAAACGCTCCGTTAGCTTTTTTATACTGTTAATGTTGATTCATCCTGAAATCGGCATAGGCATCCATTCCGTGTTCGTGCAGATCCAGACCTTCCAATTCTTCTTCCTTGGAAACCCGTATTCCTACAGTCTTCTTCAAGGCAAAAAAGATGATAAAGGATGCGATACAGCAGAAAACACCTGCCGCGGCAACGCCTGTTAGCTGATACAGGAACTGTTCTCCACCAGCCATGCTTCCGAATATACCTACTGCAAGAGTACCCCAAATACCGCAGATAAGGTGTACTGTTACCGCACCAACCGGATCATCCAATCGTATCCTGTCGATTAGCGCAACACCACCTACAATAATGGCCCCTGCAATTAAACCAATGATAACCGCTTCGTTAGGCGACATCAAATCGGCACCTGCGGTAATTCCTACCAGACCTCCTAATATTCCATTAAGGAACATAGTGAGATCCAGATTTTTATAAGCAAAGGTCGAGACTAGAAGTGCTCCGACTCCTCCGGCTGCAGCAGCAAGACAGGTTGTGACCAATACTAAGGAAGTAGTAGCCGGATCTGCTGAAAGTACGGAACCTCCATTAAAACCGAACCAACCGAGCCAGAGTATTAATACACCGACAGTGGCCAGGGGAATATTATGCCCGGGAATCGCCTTTGGCTTTCCGTCCTCACCGAACTTGCCTATACGGGCACCGAGAAGATAGATACCAATCAGCGCACCCCAACCTCCTACTGAATGCACCAGGGTAGAACCTGCAAAGTCATAAAACCCTCCATCATCTCCACCCAATGTAGAAAGGAATCCACCTCCCCATTGCCAGGATCCCACGATGGGGTATACCAGGCCGACATAAAATATGGTAAAGATCATAAAAGGGCCGATTTTAATTCGTTCTGCTACGGCTCCTGAAACTATAGTTGCGGCGGTTGCAGCGAACATCCCTTGAAATAAGAAGTCTGTCCACCAGGTATATCCGCCATCAGCGTAATCCGTGGTCAAACCATTCTCGGGGATGGCTATGCCAAATCCCGCAAAATCCAAAATGCCTGAAGAACCGTCTGCAAATCCCGGATACATTAAATTAAAACCTCCTATATAATACATAAGGAGCCCTACCGTTATAATGAATATATTTTTAAAAAGGATGTTTATGGTATTCTTTTGCCTGGTAAGTCCTATTTCCAGTCCCGCAAAGCCAAGGTGCATAAAAAACACCAGTGCTGTACATACCATCATCCAAACGTTGTTAGCTGTAAATAAACCTGCGTCCATTTCTTTAAGTATTTATAAATAGTGGTTAGTTAATTCCGGCGTGGCCGTTTTCTTTTGTTCTGATACGATAGGCCTGGAGAACATCTGAAACAAAGATTTTCCCATCTCCCACGTTACCGGTATAAGCAGAATCGAGAACGGCGTTCACGGTTCTTTCCAGAAACTCGTCTGAAATCACGATCTCCAGATACCTGCGTTGGATATCGGTGGTGCTATAGGATATGCCCCGATATACATGACCCTGTTTTTCATTTCCTACTCCTGTTACGTCCCAGTAACTGAAGAAGTTAACCTCGACCTGATGCAGTGCTTTCTTCACGTCATCAAACTTGGATTTTCTGATAATTGCCTCAACTTTTTTCATAATTAGAGAATTGTTAATGGGGCCAAATATATATGGATTTAAATTTACCCTCCTAAAAAAAGGGGTATAACTTATCATTTTTATTGTTTTTACAACTATACCCCCCAAAATTTGAGGGTATAATATTTTTAACTAGAAAATTTGTGAAATTGGCGTTTTTGTAGGAAGCCTTAAATAATATGTAAGACTCTAGCTCTGCCCACTTGCCTCAATACGGCGTATTCAATAGAGTTATTGAGCCCTGGAAGCTCAGGTAGTATATATAATCCTTGAGAAAATCTAGGAAAGGCGCGATAGCCAAAGTCCTAGGGAAATAGCGGCGATACCAATGGTAATGGAGGATAAAGTATATACGGAAAACTGGAAGATTTCCCCTGATCTGAGCAGAGCGTGTTCTTCTGACGCGAAGGCTGAAAAAGTAGTAAAGCCGCCGCAAAATCCGGTACCCAATAATAAAGCCTGGTTCTGACTCAGATGGGTATTCTTAAAGGAGAACCCGAGCACTAAACCCATAATAAGGCAGCCCGTTATATTGACTATAAAAGTACCGAGGATAAAACTATTGAAGTAATCGTTGGAAAATTTGCTGATAAGAAACCGAAGGGAGCTACCTAAACCGCCTCCAAGGAAGACAAGCAGAAATTGTTTCATACGCTAAAGGTATAAAACTAGATGGCTTTTTTATACTTGGATGAGTTTAAATTCAAAGGGTAAATCTTCGAATCGGACGTGGCAGAGAGATCTTTATTAAACTTATTCAACCGCTGTTTAGCCTTGTTCGTACTAAAGAGTAGCAACGCAAGGTTTATGGCAATTAATACAAAAATGGTTGATAAAAAGGTGACCATTGGCCGGTTATTTACTTTTATAACGCAAAAGTACGTCTTTTCTTATATTATACGCTCTAGGGAGAAAAATTGTTGTAAACAGATATAATTTTGTGGTGTTGATAAATAATTGATTATTCTTTTAGCACATATTTAATCAAAAAGAGAAAAATTATGAATGCTGCAAAGGCCAGGATGATCCATTTAACACCCTTGAAATTTTTACGGTGGAGGCTTCGATCCCTGCGATAGGCGGCTATAATAATAATCAGAAAGCCCAGGGCGAAAAGGACGGCAAATATGAGTTGACCGGTACTGAACATTATACTTAATTTTAGACAAAACTAATTCAAATCATAAGAAGTATGAAACACAAGATTGCATCCGTGGCATTATTCCACGAATCATTTGGGCTTGGAATCTCTAAAGCACCTAAGGCAAACCTGGGATATGAAAAAAATAGGTTGCGATTCAATCTGATGGATGAAGAGAACAAGGAATACTTTGAAGCTGCAGAACGAAACGATTTGGTGGAAGTGGCAGACGCCTTAGGCGATATGCTCTATATTCTGTGCGGGACTATTCTGGAACACGGGATGCAGCATAAGATCGAAGAGGTATTTGAAGAAATCCAAAAAAGCAATATGAGCAAGTTGGGAGCCAACGGCAAACCTATATATCGGGAAGACGGAAAGGTTTTGAAAGGCCCTGATTATTTTAAACCCAATATCAAACGCATCTTGGAGTAAAAAAGAAGAGCACCGATAAAGGTGCTCTGTTATTATTGCAATGGTGGTCTACATCACCCGGTATCTCCATCCAAATTTATCATCGGTACAATTGTACTGGATATCGAGCAATTGTTTCTTAAACCGATTGGCATAAGAGTCTGCCATCTGTGGTAATTCATATCGTTTCCCTTGATATCCAAAACCGCGTATCGGGTTGATCACGGCCGCAGTTCCGCTTCCAAAGAGTTCTTTCAGACGCTTGTTTTCCATTCCTTCCACCAATTCCTTCACTTTAATCGGCCTGATCTCCATTTCAATACCCTGATCCTCCGCAAGCGCAATCACACTTTTACGTGTTACCCCGTCAAGGATCCTGTCGCCCACAGGACAAGTGATCAATTTATCGTCTAAACGGACAAAAATATTCATTGTGCCAGCCTCTTCTATGTACTCATGGGTATTGGCGTCGGTCCATATAATCTGTTGATAACCCTCTTCCTGAGCCAGTTTTGTAGGATAGAATTGCCCTGCATAATTGCCGGCAGCTTTGGCAAAACCAAATCCACCGTCAGCAGCGCGACTGAATTTTTCCGCGATTTTTACCCGTACTTCGCCGCCATAATAAGCCTGTGCTGGCGAACAGATGATCACGAATTTAAATTCATCGGCGGGTGATGCCAGTATCCCCGCCTGGGTGGCAATCACAAAGGGACGTATATATAATGTATTACCTATTCCCGGTTTGATCCAGTCCTGATCTAACTGCAGCAGGGTTTTCAAGCCTTCAAAAAAGTATTCCTCCGGAAATTCTGGCATGGCCAGGCGTACGCTCGACTTATTGATCCTTTTGAAATTTTCATCAGGTCTGAACAGCCAAACCCCATCCTGATCATCACGGTAAGCCTTCATCCCTTCAAAAACCGCCTGTCCATAGTGAAATACTCTTGCGGAAGGTTCCAATAATAATGGTTGATAAGGAGTTATCTTTGGGGTTTTCCACATTCCATCCTTGAAATCACAGCTGAACATATGATCGGTAAAAACCGACCCGAAAGAAAGGTTGCTAAAATCAACCTGTCCGATCTTCGAACTTTTTGCTTTTTCTATGTGAAGATTTTTTACCGTCGACTCCATAAGCTTTTATTTTCACCCATAAAATTAATCAAATATAGCTAGTTGATTGTTCTTTTTTCGTTTAAAATCACCAGTTTTGCAGTTGATTGGTCAATATTGATAATAATGAAAACTTTTAACATTCCAATTGTCTTTTTCTCATTGATTTTCCCTGCCTTTTGCATGGGTATCTATGCACAAAATCAGGGGATTACTGCCTCCGATGATCAAAAGGAGTTATATGGGGAAAGCTTTGATTACAAAGATGTAAAATCTGGCCCTGAATCCGTGCAGATATATCAGGATCTCGAAGGAGACCAAGCTGCTGAAGTACAGTTCAGAGGGACGGTTTCCTCGGTGTGTCAGGTTAAGGGTTGTTGGATGGTCCTCGACTTGGCCAATGGCCAGGAGGCCAGGGTCACTTTTAAGGACTATGGTTTTTTCGTCCCCACTGACCTTGCAGGTAAAAAAGTGGTGGTAAATGGTATGGCACGGGTCGATTTGATCAGCGAAGAGGATCTAAAACACTACGCGAGGGATGCCGGTAAAACAGAAGAGGAGATCCAAAATATTGTAGGAGGCCAGAAGTCTTACTCCCTGGTGGCCGAGGGTGTAATTGTTGAAGACTGAGATGAAGCGACGTCTTGTAGTTACAGCAGATGGGTCTCACAGCCTGCGGATCGATGAATGGGATGAACAGTATCATTCCAAACATGGTGCTGCAGCCGAATCCTTTCATGTCTTTATCAAAAATGGCCTGCATGCAGTTCAGGAGGACGATATTTCAATCCTGGAAATGGGAATGGGTACCGGCCTTAATGCTTTTATGAGCCTGATTGACGCGAGGAAACGAAACGTATCTGTTCAGTATACCGCTCTGGAAGCTTTTCCATTGAAGAAATCGGAATGGGAGTTACTCAACTATCCCAAAATGTTGAAGGCTGAAGAATTTGCAGTTTCCTTTGAAAGAATACATACAGCGCCCTGGGAAAATCCTATTATAATTGATAAAGATTTTCAGCTTTTAAAGCGACAGACCGAAATGCGATCCTTTACTGCAAATAAGGCTTTCGACCTCGTATATTTCGATGCATTTGGCTATCGTGTTCAACCCGAACTATGGACTTTTGAGGTTTTTAGCAATATGTTTGAGTCGTTAAAAACCGGAGGGATTCTGGTGACCTACGCAGCTAAAGGCGTGGTAAGAAGGACAATGCAAGAGGTGGGATTTTTGGTTGAACGACTTCCCGGGCCACCAGGAAAAAGAGAAATGCTGCGAGCGCGTAAAAACTGATCATTAAAAGACCCTACAGAACTTAAACAATACTGTTAAATCGAAATTAAACCTGGGGCGAAGCGTTCGGTAATCCGGTATCTTTGCAAAAAAAATTGGGGATGAGGTTTTTGATTACCGGAGCAACTGGTTTGGTGGGAAGAGATTTGGTGAAGCTTTGTTTGGAGCAGCAGATAGAAGTATACTTTCTTAGCACAAGCAAAGACAAGCTCAATAGTATCCAGGGAGCACAGGGATTTTACTGGAATCCCGAGACAGAAGAGATCAATGGGGGTTGTTTCGAAGGCGTTACAGACATAGTGAACCTGGCCGGTGCGCCTATCGCCAAAAGATGGACCAGCTCTTATAAAAAGGAGATCATCAGCAGCCGGATACAAAGTTTAAGGACTTTGAAGAAAGGATTAAAAGACTCTGGCAACACCTCGATAAACAGTTTTGTTTCCGCCTCGGCTATTGGGATCTATCCCGATTCGCCCAGCACCTTTTATACCGAAGAAAATCGTATTGAAGCCGAAGGTTTTGCGGCTGAGGTGGTGAAGTTATGGGAAGCGGAAGCAAGTACATTTGAGGGTTTGGTATCCCAGCTGGCAATAATACGGATCGGTTTGGTGCTGTCAGAGCGCGGAGGTGCTCTTGTGCAAATGGCCCGCCCGGTTAAACTTTATGCCGGAGCGGCTTTCGGATCGGGAGCACAATGGCAATCCTGGATACATATACGCGATCTCAGTAAAATGATCCAATTTATCTGTCAAAACCAGCTCAAAGGAGTTTACAACGGGGTAGCACCAAATCCTGTTACGCAAGTCAAACTTCTTAAAGAAGTGGCCAAAGTACTCGATCGGCCCATATTTTTACCAAATATTCCTGCATGGATTTTAAGGCTGATATTGGGAGAGATGAGCAGTATCGTCTTGTCTAGCCAAAGGGTGAGTAGTAAGAAAATCGAGTCTGGTGGTTTCGATTTCGAATATCAGAATATCTGCCAGGCTTTAAAGGATATCTATGATTCAGGCACCTGAACCACAGCATCGTGGCTTTCCATAATACATTTTTACATTAAACTTTTGACTTTCAATTCTTTCGCTTTCGGCTGCAGATACTTTGATTTTATGTGACATTTTGACATTTTTAAAGAAATGGCAGTACTTTTGCCATCTTATATCGGAATAAAATCATACGCTGCTTTATGAGTAAGAAAAATAAAGTTGAAGAATTAGAGGATATATTGTCTGAAGATCAAAACTCAGAAACGGGAGAAGCGACACTCGATAACCGACCGGATGCTGAGCCCGAAGCGGCTTCGGTGGAAACCCGGCTTCAACAACAGCTGACCGCTGAAAAAGACAAATTCTTAAGATTGTTCGCCGAATTTGAGAACTACAAAAAAAGGACATCAAAAGAGCGCATGGATCTTTTTAAGACTGCGGGACAGGAGGTCATGACAGCTTTATTACCCGTTATCGACGATTTTGAACGCGCTTTGAGAGAGCTCGTAAAATCTCAAGATAAGGAGATGTTCAAAGGTGTGGAACTGATCAATATCAAATTCAGGGAGATTCTTAAATCAAAAGGTCTGGAGGAGATCAAGGTAAAGTCTGGTGATGTTTTCGATGCTGAAGTACATGAGGCTATCACACAAATACCTGCGCCGAGTAAGAAGTTGAAGGGAAAGATCATCGATGTGGTCGAGAAGGGATTCAAACTGGGGGACCGGATCATCAGACATCCCAAAGTTGTGGTCGGCAATTAAATTGAAGCAGGAAGATGAAACAAGATTATTACGAAATACTTGGTGTAAGCAAAGAGGCCACAGCCGCCGAAATAAAAAAGGCCTACAGGAAAAAGGCTATTCAATATCATCCTGATAAAAATCCTGGTGATACCAAGGCTGAAGAAATGTTTAAAAAAGCAGCTGAGGCTTATGAGGTATTGAGTGATCCCGATAAAAAATCAAGATACGATCAATTTGGCCATGCGGCCTTTGAAGGTGGTGGATTTGGCTCAGGTGGCATGAATATGGAAGATATCTTTAGTCAGTTTGGAGATATTTTCGGCAGTGCTTTCGGGGGTGGATTTGGTGGTTTTGGCGGCTTCGGAGGAGGTGCCCAACGACGTATGAAGGGTGGAAATCTTCGTATAAGAGTTAAATTGACACTCGAAGAAGTAGCTCATGGAGTGGAGAAAAAAGTAAAAGTCAGGCGTAAAGTACAAGCCCCTGGCGTAACGTATAAAACCTGTGGGGCCTGTAATGGGGCAGGACAGGTAACCAAGATCACCAATACGATATTGGGCAGGATGCAAACCGCTACAACATGCAGTAGTTGTGGGGGCAGCGGACAAATGATAGACAAAAGACCCTCAGAGGCCGATGCCCAAGGTTTGAAAATAGTGGAAGAAACGGTTTCGATCAAGATCCCGCCGGGTGTAGAGGAGGGTATGCAGCTCAAAGTTTCCAGCAAGGGAAATGCAGCCCCCGGCAACGGCATTCCGGGAGATCTTCTGGTGGCGATCGAGACAAAAGAACATTCCTCCCTGAAAAGAGAGGGAGATAATCTGCATTACGATTTATATATCAGTATTTCGGACGCCGTACTCGGTACTTCCAAAGAGATCGATACCGTTAATGGTAAAGTGCGTATTAAACTCGAGCCTGGAATTCAGTCAGGTAAGATTCTCCGATTAAGAGGGAAGGGTATTAGCAGTATTCAGGGCTACGGTACAGGCGACCTGCTGGTTCATGTAAATGTTTGGACTCCCAAAGAGTTGAACAAAGAACAACGGGAATTCTTTGAAAAAATGTCCACATCGGAAAATTTTGAACCTAAACCTCAAAAATCCGATAAGTCGTTCTTTGAAAAGGTGAAAGACATGTTCTCTTAACAAAAATCTCGCTTTTTAAATAAAAAACGTATATTTGAATCAATATTGGGGAACCAATATTAATTTTCTTTTTCATAGCAATTTTTTTCCCATCCTTAATCCTTTTAAGGGTGGGTTTTGTTTTAATAGGCTAGCTACCTGGGATTTATTTTAGGATAAATTACATCATTATCTCCCGTTCTTGGATGCTTAAAAGCGACCGTTAGGGGATGTGTCGATCTCATAAGACCATTTGATCCAGACATGGAATATGATCGCTGATGTACAATTTTTTATGTTTTTGAAGAAATAGGAGTTATTTTGTACATCTATTTAAACTTCTGGCCAGTAAAAAGCGCATTTTTGAATGAAGTCATTTCTTATGTTGAGCAAACCGAACCTGATGAAATCCTGCCAATATGAGTAATATCCTGGTAGCCCATGAGGTCACAAAGCAATTCGGAATGAATTTCGCTTTAAAGGATATTTCTCTAGAAATTCCTAAAAACAGTATTTACGGAATCCTCGGACCAAATGGTGCAGGTAAAACCACACTTCTTCGGATCATAAATCAGATCACTTATCCCGATTCGGGCCATATTATATTGGATGGTGAAGAACTTAAACCCCATCATGTGGCACAAATCGGTTACTTACCAGAGGAAAGGGGACTTTATAAAAGTATGAAAGTAGGTGAACAGGTGCTCTATCTGGCTCGACTTAAAGGACTAAGTCGCACAGAAGCGAGACGCCGTCTCAAATACTGGTTCGATAGGTTCGAAATTGGGGATTGGTGGAACAGAAAGATACAGGAACTCTCCAAAGGGATGGCACAGAAGATCCAGTTTATCGTGACGGTTTTGCACGAACCAAAACTGCTGATCTTCGATGAACCTTTTAGTGGTTTTGACCCCATCAATGCAAATATTATCAAAGACGAAATCCTGCAGCTGAAGAAAAAAGGGACGTCTATTATCTTTTCGACCCATAGAATGGAATCCGTGGAGGAACTCTGCGAGTATATCGCATTGTTGAACCGGGCCGAAAAAATTCTGGATGGCAGGCTCTCAGATATTAAAAAGGCCTTTAGAAACAACTCATTCAAGGTAGTATTGGAGTCGGTTGAAAGTCGGGAGCTTTTGAAGCAATTGGAAGAAGCGTTTCAAATTTCTTCACCTCTATATGATATACAGGAAAAAGTTCTTGGGTTTACGGTTTATTTACCGCAGGCCAATACCAGTGAATTTTTAAGTTTTCTCTCGACCCGTGCCAACGTAAGCAGTTTTGTAGAAACGGTACCCTCTGCAAACGATATATTTATCCAAGCGGTCCAAAAGATGGAGGTTCATGGATAAATTATTGCTTATTATTCAACGGGAATACCTCGCAAAGGTTCGCAATAAATCCTTTGTGATCATGACCTTTCTGAGCCCTATTCTCATTGTGGGTATGATCGTACTCATCGCCTATCTCGCCAAAGTTAACGATAGCGATAAAAAGCTGGTTGCGGTTCTTAATGAAAGCGGTTATTTTCAGGACGATTTTAGGACCGGTAGCAGGATTTCCTTTATACCTTTTAAGGACCTTGACCTGAAATCTGCCAAAGATTCAACCGAGCAAATGGGTTTTTCCGGGTTGCTTTATATTCCTTCGGAAGTGAATCTGTCTAACGCCGCTGAGCAGGCTGTTTTTTTCAGTGAGAATGCACCGAATTCTATGGTGTTGGGACACCTGGAAAATGTGTTTCAGTCAGGCCTGAGAAAAGAAAGGTTACAACATCTTGGAGTAAGCGATGAACAATATGAATCTGTGAATGATCTTTTTGAAATTCGCACCTCTACTTATGGCGGTGAGATGAATCTTAAAGGGATCAACGAGCTCAAGGCTTTCTTCGGAGGTGCTTTTGGTTATCTGATCATGATGTTTATCATAATTTACGGTGGGTTTGTCATGCGAAGTGTTATTGAGGAAAAAACAAGCCGGATTATTGAGCTTATTATCTCTTCCGTAAAACCATTTCAACTCATGCTCGGAAAGATCATCGGTACCTCCCTGGCCGGCCTCACGCAATTTTGTATCTGGATCATTTCCGCATCACTCTTGCTCATTGTGGTTTTGCTCTTTTTCGATATCGATACGACACTTCTTGGGAGTACGGGTGGCATGGCTCCCGAATCCCTGAGCCCTATGGCTCCTGCCGCTCCCGACGTTGATGAATTGCAGCTCTATTTCGATGAAGTTTTCCGCTTGCCATGGTTATTGCTTATCGTATTTTTTATCATATACTTTATTCTCGGATACCTTATTTACAGTTCTATCTATGCTGCCATCGGAGCAGCAGTGGATAATGAGACCGATACGCAGCAATTTATTTTTCCCATTATTCTACCCCTTATGCTGGCGATCTATGTGGGCTTCTTTTCGGTATTTAACAACCCGCATGGTCCCATTGCTGTCGGTTTTTCACTTTTTCCGCTCACCTCGCCAATCGTTATGCTAATGCGCCTGCCAGGTGGCATCGGAGCAACTGGAGTACCCATCTGGCAACTTATCGTCTCTCTACTCTTACTTATAGTTACATTTGTGGGGATTGTATGGCTGGCGGCCAAAATCTACCGTGTTGGGATTCTTATGTACGGGAAAAAGCCATCCTATAAGGAATTGTATAAATGGTTAAAATACTAGCTATGTTTCTCCAGGAAGACAGTAAGATTGAAGATGTGCTTAAAGAGGATGTTTGGGAGTCCATAAAGGAATTTTTGAACCAGGGGCTTCATTTAGGTTCTGGAGAAAAATCTATTCATATCACCATAGGACTGCTCCTGGCCCTTGTATTATCCTTTCTGGTCGCAAATCTGCTTCTCAATTGGCTCAAACATTTTTTAACACGCAACCTGATCGGGGACGACAAGCTGAAGTTCATCAATGTCTTCAGGTTTATCCGTTATTTTATATATGTAGCGGTGGTTTTGTTGACCATGAGTTCGGCGGGAATAGATATTACATTGCTTATCACCGCCTCTGCAGTACTATTTGTCGGTCTCGGACTTGCCTTGCAGGATTTATTTCAGGACATAATAGGTGGCATCTATATCATCCTTGATAAATCCTTGCGCGTCGGAGATATTATCGAGGTGAATGGTAAAGTCGGTAAAGTCATCGAAATAGAGCTACGCAGTACCAGAGCGCTTACCAGAGACGACAAGATCATCATTGTTCCGAATCACCTTTTTATTACGGATATCGTCTTTAATCATACTCAGAACCATAAGACGACCAGGGAGTATATTTCTGTTGGAGTGGCCTATGGGAGCGATGTAAAATTGGTCACCGAAATATTGCTGGAATGTACCAAAGAGGATTCCAAAGTTGATAAGACACCCAAGCCTTTCGTCCTATTTGATGATTTTGGCGATTCTGCTTTACTTTTTTCTGTCCACTTTTTTACAACAGACAGTTTCCATGCACTTAGAACAAAAAGCCGTATTCGCTATGCAATAGATGCTAGCTTCAGGAAAAATGGTGTCACCATTCCGTTTCCACAACGAGATGTTCACCTTTCACAGAAGGAGTTATCGCGCAGAATAGAAAAAGTGGATCCGAAAGCGAAATCAACAAATTAATCCATGCCCAGAGGTATACTCACATGTTGTATTATTTTGCTGCTAGCCACATTGGGTAATGCTCAGAGTACGGATATAGTCAGAATTGAATATACCACACTTCCTGACGGCGATGGCAATAACAGGTTGGACCGTTACAAGGTACTTTTCAATGCACCGATAAATATCGGACCAGACCGGTATTTGATACTGGGTTCAGAATATAATATGATCGATATCCAAAGGAATGCAGACCTAGCTTTCGACGGCAGTGATTTGAATAAGCTACATGTGGTGGATGTGAACGTAGGTTATATTTTTAAGATCAATCCTCGTTGGCGATTTATCGGTATCGTCACCCCTCGGCTGGCTTCTAATTTTACCAATGGAATAGAAGGCGGAGACTTTTTGTTGAACGTTACGGCAACGCTATGGAAAGAGCGAAAAGATATCGAAAAACCATTCCGACTGGTATTGGGCCTTACCTATAATAGTACTACCGGACTCCCGGTACCCTTACCATTGATCAATTATTATAAAAGATTCCATTTAAAATGGTCCTATGTTCTGGGAATACCGAAATCGAACCTGAGATTTCATCTTTCGGAGAAACACAGTTTTATTTCAGCACTGTTTCTGGACGGATATTTTGTGAATGTACAAAACGATATATTGCTACCCGATGATACTATCGGTTCTTCGCTATCCCTCTCCGCTGTGGTAGGAGCGCTTGGATATCAATACAATATAAGTAGAATCATCTCTTTCTATGGCTGGGGAGGTTATACTCTGAGAGGCAGCAGTATCTTGCGGGATGACAAAAGAAAAAAAGTATTTATTATAAGCGATAATCCGGGTCTGTATTTTAAAGCCGGTTTCAAAATTTCGATTTTTTAAAATAACGAATATGTCAAAGATATTAGTCATTGAGGACGAGGCGGCGATCAGGCGCGTACTGGTTAAAATACTTTCAGAAGAGAGTGATCAATATCAGGTGGAGGAAGCAGCAGACGGTGTCTTAGGCCTCGGTATGATTAAGAAAAGCGATTATGATCTGGCCTTGTGCGATATAAAGATGCCTAAAATGGATGGGGTGGAGGTATTGCAGGAGGCAAAGAAAATTAAGCCAGAAATACCATTTATCATGATTTCCGGGCACGGAGACCTCGATACTGCCGTCAATACCATGCGGTTAGGAGCCTTTGATTATATTTCCAAACCTCCTGATCTTAACCGATTGCTTACCACGGTAAGGAATGCCCTGGATAAAAAAGAGTTAATCGTTGAGAATAAAATACTGAAAAGAAAAGTAAGCAAGAACTACGAAATGGTCGGTGAGAGTTTGGAAATCAGCCAGATTAAGGATATGATCGAAAAAGTGGCTCCTACCGATGCACGGGTATTGATAACCGGTTCGAACGGAACAGGAAAAGAGTTAGTCGCCCATTGGCTTCACCAGAAAAGCGGCAGGGATAATGGACCATTTGTGGAAGTGAACTGCGCGGCGATTCCCTCCGAATTGATAGAAAGTGAGCTCTTCGGGCATGTTAAAGGGGCTTTTACCTCTGCTGTAAAAGACCGGGCAGGTAAATTTGAAACGGCCAACCATGGTACTATTTTTCTCGATGAGATCGGCGATATGAGCCTGTCGGCCCAGGCCAAAGTGCTGCGGGCCTTACAGGAAAACAAAATCTCGAGAGTGGGTTCGGATAAGGATATAAAAGTAGATGTTCGTGTGATTGCCGCGACCAATAAGGATTTGCAAAAGGAAATCTCTGAGGGGAAGTTCAGGGAAGATCTCTACCATCGACTGGCGGTTATACTAATACAGGTTCCTGCTTTGAATGATCGTCGGGATGATATTCCGATTCTGATCGAACACTTTACCGCTAAAATTGCTAAAGAACAAGGTATTGCCCCTAAGAATTTTACCAAAAAGGCCGTGGAGTTATTGAAGAGTTATGACTGGACCGGAAATATTCGCGAATTGAGGAATGTGGTAGAAAGACTCATCATTTTAGGTGGAAAGGAAGTTTCCGAAGACGATGTGAAACTATTTGCGAGCAAGTAAAAGATCAATGACGCCTTTCCAGGCACAGTTCCAGTTCTTCAAGGGCTTCTGAGGTGATCTCCTTGGTTTTTAGATTATAGTATTTCTTGGCCTCAGTGAGCTTGGCATTTAACAATTGATCCTCGCAATGTTCGTAAACTTTTCGGGCATATGCATAGGCCTCTTTACAGTTGACCGATTGAACCACCTTGTTGAGAGAGATCCTGTAGGCTTCCAGGATCTGATCGATTTTCTTTTCCAGAGCTGGTCCGGCAGGTTGTAAAGCATTTAATCTGCGATTGTTAGTTTCCTTGGTATTCAGTGCCAGAACATCACTTGCATACCGACTCTTGTGCAACTCATCATGTTGTTCCAGAGCATCCAGACTGCCCATGGCATTGTCGAGCGCGCGGTTCAACAGGATGCGAGTTCCTGTTAAACTGTTGACACGGGTGGCTTTTTTAAGATTATCCAACCCTTCCAGTATGCTTTTAAAAGCATATTCACATCCGCATTCTTCGAGTTGTTTCTTTGTTTTTTCTATGGCATTAAGTGCTTTGTAAGCAAAATATCGAGATTGATTAATATTCTCAGCGACAAGCGCTTTTTCGGTCTGTGATCTGATAAAACCAATATTAGATCCCGCATAATCGCATGCGTTATCCGAGGCGAACAGCGTGGCCGAAAAAAATAAAATATTAAGTAATGCCGAAAGAGGTTTCATAGCAAAAACTATTGAAATAGTAAGTTTTGGGAACTGTAAAGATAGGGCTAGCCTGGGGGTCTTAGACGTTTTTTTCGTTCAATGGTCCCCCTTTTGGGGAATTTGGGATGTGCGGTTGTATTTCTTGGACGAAACGCCTATTTTTCCACTAATTCCAAGGCAAATAATGCTTTTTAACGAGAAGGTTTTATGAAAGAAGTCAATATCGACAAGTACCTGGCCGATCCCACTGTTGTTCTATCGGAAAGGAATACCAAAGAAGACTACTTGGTTTCAGACAAAGAATTGAAGGATAAATTGGAGGAAATCAGGGAAGACCTGGGCAAATTTCAAAATACCATGTATGCACATGGTAAATATGCGGTGTTGATTTGCTTACAGGGTATGGATACCGCTGGGAAGGACAGTCTGATCCGTGAGGTTTTTAAAGATTGTAACGTAAGAGGCGTGGTAGTACACAGTTTTAAAGTACCCACGGAATTGGAACGCGACCATGACTACATATGGCGACATTATATCGCCTTGCCGGCCAAGGGTAAATTCGGTGTCTTTAATCGGACCCATTACGAAAATGTACTGGTAACCAAAGTACATCCGTCTTATATCCTGGGAGAAAATATTCCGGGCATAGATAGCGTCGATGACATCGATGCTGAATTTTGGAGAAAAAGGTATGAACAGATCAATAATTTCGAGAAACACCTGGCCGATAATGGTACCATTATCTTCAAGTTCTATCTTCATATGTCCAAAGAAGAACAAAGACAAAGACTTCTGAGAAGGTTGCGACTTCAGCAAAAAAACTGGAAGTTTTCACCAGGTGACCTGGACGAACGCAAGCTATGGAATAAATATATGGACTGTTATGAAGAAGCCGTGCAAAAAACTACAAAATCCCATGCTCCTTGGTACGTTATCCCGGCAGATAACAAAAGGGTAGCAAGAGTTATAGTAGCGACGATCTTGCTGCGAACGTTAAAAAAGTATAAAGATATCCGGGAACCGGAACTCGATGACGAAATAAAAGCTAATATTGAGCTTTACAAAAAACATTTGGAAAGCGAGCAGGAATGAAATATTGGGTATTAGGACTTTTATTATGGACGGCTTGTGGTTGGTCTCAAGGCGATGACCAAAAGCAGATCGATGCTATTTTTGAGGAATCTCTTACGGCTGGAAAATCCTATGACTGGCTCAATTACCTGTCAAACAGGATAGGGGGTAGACTGTCTGGAAGTATTCAGGCCGAACAAGCGGTAAAATACACGAAAAACCAGATGGATTCGCTCGATTTTGACCGGATATGGTTACAACCTGTGATGGTCCCCAAGTGGGTCAGAGGTACCCCGGAATTTGCTTATATAGAGAGTAAACCAGGTATAACCAATAATGTTCCTATCACTGCTTTAGGCGGTTCTGTGGCCACCCCAGCCGGCGGTATCAAGGCACGCGTTGTTGAAGTTAAAAGTTTAGAAGAATTATCATCGCTTGGCAGGGACGGCATAGCCGGAAAGATTGTATTTTTTAACCAGCCGATGCAGCCAGGTCTGATCAATACTTTCGAAGCTTATTCTGGAGCTGTCGAACAGCGTTATAAAGGTGCCATGGAAGCTGCCCAATATGGGGCGGTAGGCGTAATTGTGCGCTCATTAACCTTGCGGCTCGATGATTTACCGCATACTGGTTTTATGACCTATGGAGATCTGCCGGTGGAACAAAGGATCCCGGCCGCGGCCATCAGTACAAACGGGGCTGAATTACTTAGTACAACCCTTAAACTCGATCCCAATATCAGGTTCTACTTCAAGCAAAGTTGCAAAAGTCTCTCCGACGTGGAATCCAATAACGTTATTGGAGAGATTCGCGGTAGTACCTATCCGGACGAAATTCTATTGGTAGGCGGTCATTTGGATTCATGGGATCTGGGCGATGGAGCACACGATGATGGTGCCGGGTGTTCGCAGAGTATAGAGGCAGTGAGACTGCTTCTCGCTACCGGTTATCGGCCAAAGCGCACCATTAGGGTGGTGTTGTTTATGAGTGAGGAAATAGGCCTTGCCGGGGCGAAAAAATATGCTGAAGAAGCAAAACGGAAAGGTGAAAATCACATATTTGCGCTCGAAAGCGATGCCGGCGGATTTACTCCACGCGGCTTTTCTTTTGACTGCTCCAGTGAAAATCTTGATCGCATACTTTCCTGGAAACCCCTTTTCGAACCTTATCTGGTACACCGCTTCGTGTCGGGCGGAAGCGGGGCTGATATCGGCCCATTGAAAGATGGGAATATTGTTCTGGGCGGTCTTCGGCCCGATAGTCAAAGGTATTTTGACCATCATCACGCAGAAAACGATACTTTCGAACACATCAACAGAAGAGAGCTGGAATTGGGGGCTGCCGCCATGTCGGGCCTGCTTTATCTTATCGATAAATATGGCATAGTTATCAATTCAAAGGGCTGACTCGGTTCCACCTGCAACGATTCCCATTATATCTTCGGTGAACTTGTTTATGCGCCATGCGGCGGCAAGGTCATTTAAATTAAAAAAAGTAGCAGACAATTTGAGTGCCAGAATGAAGATGTCCCTTTGGAGTTCAATAAAATCAAGCCCTATCAATGTGTTGATTCGACGCTGAACGTATCTAATAGATCGCTTTTAAACCGGGAGGCCTATTCAAAATACCTATATTTGCAATTCATAAAAAACTACAAGTATGCAAGACGGTATTTATGCTAAATTCGATACCACCAAAGGCGAGATAATCGTAAAATTAACTCACGATAAAACGCCTGGGACAGTTGGCAATTTTGTCGGACTGGCCGAAGGAATTTTAGAAAACAAAGCAAAAAAGAAAGGCGCACCCTATTACGACGGACTGAGTTTTCACCGTGTGATCCCCGATTTTATGATTCAGGGAGGTTGTCCCATGGGCTCTGGTACCGGTGACCCCGGGTATAAATTTGATGATGAATTTCATCCCGAGCTCAGACATTCCGGTCCCGGGATGTTGTCGATGGCCAATGCAGGACCTGGAACCAATGGTAGTCAATTTTTTATCACACATAAAGCTACCCCATGGTTGGATAACAAGCATACGGTATTCGGCCAGGTGACATCGGGCCAGGAAGTGGTCGATTCAATTTCCCAGGGCGATACCATTAATCGTCTTGAGATCGTTCGGATCGGTAAGGAAGCTGCCTCCTGGGACGCGGCAGAGGCTTTTGAGGCATTCAAGAACCAAAGGGAGGAAAGATTGGCGGAAGAAAAGAACCGGGCGGCGGCTGAGCTCGATAAACTGGCAGCCGGTTTTGAATCTACAGAAAGCGGGCTACGGTATAAAAAAATCCAAAATGGCTCTGGTAAACAGCCGGGAAAAGGCCAAACGGTTTCTGTACATTACGAAGGTACACTTGCCAACGGTCAGGTTTTCGATTCTTCAATTCAGCGGAATCAGCCCATCGATTTTCAACTGGGTGTCGGACAGGTCATTCCAGGCTGGGACGAAGGTATCAGTCTGCTCAGGGTAGGTGATAAGGCGAGGTTCGTTATCCCTTCGCATTTGGCATATGGCAGTGCCGGGGCTGGTGGAGTGATCCCTCCGAATGCCACACTGATTTTTGACGTTGAATTGATGGAAGTTAAGTAGGATTACCATACTTGAAAATAAACGATTTCACCACTCTATTAATCTGATACTTTTTTATTTGGAACGGTTCGAACTATAAACAAGTAATATCAGATTTACAAGTATCATAAAAAGACATAACTCAATAAACAGACTCATGGGTGTATGTGTGATATTATTTTTTGGAAGCAAAACATGCCTCTAAATATATAACAGCAGCCAGCACTTAAACCCTACCTGTTTACCCCATTAAAATCCATTTTATATAAATGAGCTTGATGATAAAAAAAACCTCCCATATAGGAAGGTTTCTGAATTTGTATAGAGTATTTAAATCAGGCCGTCGGATCGGGTGTCATCCTCAGATAAGGACGTATTTCTTCTATTCCTTTGACGAACATTTCTTGGGCCTGAGGTGTAGATATAGATGGACTGACCACTACATCTTCACCATGCGTCCAGTTGGCTGGAGTAGCCACGGAATGGTAGGCGGTGAGTTGAAGTGAATCTATCACTCGCAACAATTCGTGAAAATTCCTTCCCGTCGAAGCCGGATAAGTGATGGTAAGCTTAACGGATTTATCCGGCGCAATGATGTATACCGACCTAACCGTTAGGTTGTCATCGGCATTGGGATGGATCATATCATACAATGTGGAAACCCTTTTATCCTCATCCGCGATAATAGGGAAATTCACCTCTGTATTCTGCGTATCATTTATATCCTTTATCCATTCAAGGTGCGATGCCTTCCCGTCAACGCTCAGTGCTAGCATTTTTACATTCCTTTTGTCGAATTCTCCTTTGAATTTAGCGGCCGTTCCCAATTCTGTGGTACAAACAGGAGTAAAATCAGCAGGATGAGAAAACAGGATACCCCAGCTATCTCCCAGATATTCATAGAGATTAATAGTACCCTTTGAACTGTCTGCTGTAAAATCAGGAGCGAGATCGCCCAGTCGTATCGTAGCCATTATCTAATTTTTAAAGTTGTGTTATTGTTGATTATTAAAGGTATTACATTCCATTTCACTTTTGATTTTCAGGAGGGTTAAAAATGTATTAAAACTTAAGGTCCTGATCTAATTAGGACTATTTCATGATGCTGGGTGTTTTGTCAGGTTCATATCTTCCTTACCTTTAGATTTATGGAAAAAAATGACCTTGACCCTTTGCGCTATCCCATCGGGAAATTCCAGGTGCCGGAAAGCATTCCCGAATTACAAATAAAAGAGTGGATCGATTCGCTGGAGCGGTTTCCTGCACGGCTTAGGGATCTGGTTTTCGAACTTGACCTGGAACAACTGGAAACTCCATACCGGCCGGGTGGTTGGACGGTCAGGCAATTGATACATCATATTTCTGATAGCCATCATAACAGTTATATCCGATTCAAATGGGCCCTGACAGAAAAATCACCTCTGATCAAGGTTTACGACGAAAAGAAATGGGCAGAACTTCACGATTCCAAATCAGCCCCTATCGAAAACTCGCTGCTTCATCTCCAGGTGATACATCAGAAATTGGTGTTCCTATTGCGGGGGCTCGACAGGAAGGAGTTGAAAAAGACCTTCATCCATCCCGAAGGACATATCGAAACCAGTCTGGAGGAAAATATCGGACGATATGTCTGGCATGGCGACCACCATTATGCCCATATTGCCAATCTGATACGCCGGAAAGGCTGGTAAGGTACCAGGCGTTTATCAGGATTGTGATCCCAATAAATATTTTAGTTTATACATTGGCCTTTGGTCATCGAGAACGTTGGGAAAAGGCAATAGCTTTTCACCGAAGATCTCGAAACCCAGATCGAGGTAAAATTCCAAAGCACGGCCTTTTTTCATCGTACAGAGCCATAGGATCTTTTTCCCCATAGATTCCGTTAAATCGATAACAAACCTGATACATTTCTTTCCAAGGCCCTGTCCGGAATGAGATTTAAGGATATAGATCTTTTCCAACATCAGAGACTGGCGTCCTGTATATCCCTCGGTCGGTGCATCGATCACAAGTTTAAGGATACCCGCTACTTCACCTTTTTCTTCGATCAGAAAGAGTCCCAGATTGGAATCCTTTATTTCACTGGCAACCACCTGAGTGGTGAAACTTTTTTCAATATACTGGGTCGGGTTTCTATTTGTCCATAAATGAAGGTAGTGTTGACGATACGATGAGGTGCCCACACTATTATAAGTCGAAATCAATTCAGCGGTAAGGGGAATCATTCTCATGATCCTAGAGGCTCTTTTCGTTTTCACCTCCTTCGGGTCCGTAAAACATTACCCATGTGGCAAAATCATCGGTAAAATTCAGGAATCGATGCTCCTGATAGGCTGGTACGAAAAGGAAATCCCCAGACTTGCATTTTACCCTTTGATCAGCGGTCTGAAACTCTGAAGAACCCGATATGATAATATAGACTTCGTCGCGGTCATGAGGGTTTTGCAGATCTACTTTATGGGGCTTATAAACTTCAACAGATAACGTACCACGACTGAAAACGGTTTTAAATGTATCTGTACCGGCCAAAAGACTGGCCAGGGCCTTGTCCTTGTCGACTTTCATGACGGGACTTTCCACTTAATATTACATCCGATACTCGGTTTCTGTATAGCATTGATCTTACCTCCGCTAAGCAAAGTATCTATAGCTGCCCGCAAATCTTTTCCGGTCACAGGAATTCCATTACCCGGCCTGCTATCGTCCATTTGTCCTCTATACACCAGCTGCAGATTTCGGTCGAAAAGATAAAAATCCGGAGTACATGCCGCATCATAGGCCTTTGCAACCTCCTGTGACTCATCATATAGGTAGGGAAATGGATATCCTTCTTCCCTGGCGTTGACCGTCATCAGATCGGGGGCATCGTCCGGATAATTCAAGACATCGTTGCTGGATATGGCGATAAACCCGATTCCCATGGATTGGTAATCTTTGGCCATAGCAACCATACCTGCGTTTACATGTTTTACAAAGGGGCAATGATTACAGATAAACATGACTACGGTAGCTTGCGTACCCTTCAGTTCGTTCAGGCTTACGGTCTGGCCGGAGACGGTGTCGGGGAGCTTAAAATCAGGCGCCTTGGTGCCTAAGGGGATCATATTGCTTGGAGTCCTTGCCATATTGTTTTTTTATAAAATTAATCAAAATTAGAAAGGCTGCCTTCCGGTAAATGCTATACTTACATCATTCGATCGAAGAAAATGGCATTCATCAATAACTTATTAGTGCCACACCAAAAGGCTCTGAAATTAGTGTTATCGGTAAAGACTATTACTCGGCCTTTCCCAAGTTTTTGTATTTGAAAAGGAACACTTCCTTTAAGCTTTGCCAGGTTTTCCTCTGAAATATATCCACTCAGCAGCGGAGCATTTGTATATTGGATCGGATTTTTATAGCTGTCCTTATCAGGCTCGATATAGATATTCGAATTCCTAAACATCGGAATTGTATTGTTTTTATAGCCGAAATTGATCGGGTGGGAACGGTCGATTCTTGCGTTAAAAATGGCCCCACCGGTTTCCTGAGCCCCTTTAAACCTTGATACCTGGCCAAAACTCACATCTTTTGCTACAAGTGTATCTCGCCTGAAACTGAGTTTGATAAACTCTTGTTTTTCAAGCCACTCGATAGTATTGCGGTAGGCGATCAGAGATCCACCTGATTTGACCCACGCGTTGAGTTTTTCCTTGGTTTTTTCATCGATCTTCATTTTATCACGGCCACCCGGTATGATGATATCGGTATAGTCACTCAAATCGACCTCCTGTATATAGCTAAGATCTAATTTGCTGATTTTCATATCGTAACGGGTGTCGAAAAGATGCCATATTTCACCCGCGTCGTACGGTCGGATCCCTTTGCCCACTACCATCGCCACTTTTTGCTTTTTCACAGGGTCGAATTCATTGCTTCCCAAATCGATCCCCTGGGTCAGTCCGGTACCCACCCCGTGTATTTGTAGATAGTTCTCCTCAGCTACCTCTTTAAGGAAATCATGAATCTCCCCGGCACTCATATCCTGATTTTGAACAGGTACCAGAACGGTGCCATAATCAAAATTATGACCGGCCGCAGTGAATGGGTATTTGGCGACCTTGGCTCGTAATCCTTTCTCCAGAATTTTGTTAAGAGCCCTGGGAGCATAGTATTCCCCCCATTCAAAGAGATAAGCATATTCACTCTTTTCCCCAATGGAACCCAGTGGCGGGGTTAATTCGGTTACTTCCGCACCGGCACCGGTCATTGAGCGTAATTCGGTATAGTCAAGATTGAATGCCAGCGGAAGCGTCCAGGCCGATATATCGTAGAAGAGACTATCTGTAAAGGAAGTCCGCTTTTCGAAAATAGCCTTCAAGAGCCTGTGATTCTTCTGATTGACCGGTACGATATAGGCGTGGCCGGGAGTGTACTTTTTGCCACCCAGGGTCATGTCTCTTGATACTTCATGGAATTTTATTTTGTGCCGGTAGAGGATATCCGCCATCTGATGCGTTTTAGCGGCATCGTTAGAGTCTCCGAAAAGGAAGGCCTTGTTCCTGCCGATGGACGACTCGATTCGCATGTTCTTGTAGAAATTCCTTTGATACCGCAGTAGTTTAATCCTTAATTCGTTTGCGGCCTTTAGGGTAGACATGGCCGTGGTAAACTGGTTCCGTATACTAAAAGGGAAACTCAGCAATCCGTTTTCGGTCTCCTGAATATGCCCCCTGGCACTGGCTTGTTCGAACAAGATCCCGATACCGCCATTGACATCCGGATACGTAGATCCCTTTCCGTAATAATAATCGTCGTAACGTTCTTCGGTGAAGTATAAAGATCCTATCTGGTCTAATGCAGTTGCATGAAAGTCACCTATTTCTCTTGTAAGCTGTTGATTTTCCTTGGGTGTCAAGGGATGGACCCTACTTGGCACGCCGGGTTGAAAAAAGAAGGTCGAATTGGTGCCCATTTCATGGTGATCCGTCAGTACGTTGGGCATCCATCTGTGAAAAGTTTCAATTCTTGCCCTGCTTTCCGGGAGTTGCACCGGAAGCCAGTCTCTGTTGAGGTCGAACCAATAGTGATTAGTCCGGCCACCGGGCCATACCTCGTGGTATTCCCGTTCATTGTTGTCTGGATTAAGGTGGATGCTTCTGTTGGTATTGGCCCAATATGCAAAACGTTGGAGGCCGTCTGGGTTAAAAGAGGGATCGAGCAGTATGATGGTACTGGATAATTGAGCTTCGATCTCGGACCCCTCCGCGGCCGCCAGGTAGTAGGCGTAGGCTAGTGCCGCGTTAGAACCGCTGGGTTCATTGCCGTGGATGGAAAAGCCCTGGTAGATCACTACTGGTATCTGATCGAGCGACGAATCGGGCACCTCCTCCTCCGTAATTTTTAGATGCCGCATCCGAAGGTCTTCCAGTTTTTGATGATTTTCAGAAGTGGTGACGGTAAGCAAAAGCAAAGGGCGTCCTTCAAATGTCTCGCCCCTGTTTTCCAATACGATTCGATCACTGTTTTTGGCCAGTGCCGTCATGTATTGAACTAATTTATCGTGGGTGACATGCCATTCACCCACTTTGTGGCCAATGACTTCCTCAGGCTTGGGGATATCAGGATTATAAGTAGTGCCCGTCGGCAGATAATATTCCAATTCCTGGCCTGTTATCTGCTGCAGGAAGCATAGGGTTATTATTAGCAGGAGTGATTTTCTCATATTTTCTCTGGTGTTACTGGCTAGGAGTATAAATATAAAAAACGGCCTTTGATTTCAAAGGCCGTCTATGGAATTAATACATTAGTTTCGTTTCAAATATCCTCGAAGTCCAGGTCGGTAAAGCTCTCGCTGGAAGCCTCGCCATTGGAACTGGGCTCGGTTTTCTTAAAATCCTTCTGGTGTCGTTCAGAAATGACCTCAGTGCCCTTTTCGGAGATGATATAATCCATCATTTCACCTACATTTTCCCTGAATGATTCAAAATCCTCTTTGTAGAGATAAATTTTGTGCTTCTTGTAATGAAAGGATCCATCATCGTGGGTAAACTTCTTACTTTCAGTGATGGTCAAATAATAGTCACCTGCTTTAGTACTTCGGACATCGAAGAAATAAGTTCTTCTTCCTGCTCGTAACACCTTCGAATAAATTTCTTCCTGATCCATTAATTCTTTGTCCCCCATGATATGATTTGTGTAGTTAGCTCTCGATAAAATATCTCCAAAAATGGAAAAAAAATGCTAATTCAGCAACATTTTTCTAGTTTTCTTTCTCAGACAACTGATGTAGGTAAAGCTCCTTATAGTAGCCTTTTTGAGCAATCAGTTGATCGTGTGATCCTTGCTGTAAAATTTGTCCGTCCTGCAGTACCAGGATCATATCAGCATTTTTGGCGGAAGAGACCCTGTGGCTTACAATTAAGGTTGTTTTATGGTGAGAAGCCTGCTTGAGATTATTGAGGATCTCCTCTTCTGTCTCGGTATCTACAGCAGACAGGCAGTCATCAAAAAGGTAGATGACGGGATCTTTTAACAAGGCCCTTGCGATGGAGATGCGTTGTTTCTGACCACCACTCAGGGTAATGCCGCGTTCTCCCAGGACCGTATCGTATTGGTTGCCGAATCCCACAATGTTTTCATGTACCACCGCCATTTTCGCCACCTCGAGAATTTCTTCTTCCGAGGCGCTTTCCTTTCCGAATTTTATATTGTTTCGAATGGTATCCGAAAACAAGAATGCATCCTGTGGTACAGCGCCTATCGAAGACCTGAGGCTCTCTAAATTCAAGTCCTGAACCGGTTTTCCATCGATCAGCACTTTACCTGAAGTAGCATCATAGAGTCGGGCTACGAGATCGAGGATGGTCGATTTGCCAGAACCGGTTTTCCCGATGATCGCCACAGTCTGTCCGGGACTGATCTTGAATGATATGTCGTTCAGTGCTGTGATGTTGGTATCATCATAAGTGAAAGAAACATTCCGGAATTCGATTTCACCTCTGATGGGTGTGCTTTCCATTACCCGATTATCGATTTCGGGCTGCTGTTTCAGGAATTCATTTATCCGCTTCTGGGAGGCTTCTGCTCGCTGCACGATCGATGTCAACCACCCTACAATGGCTACCGGCCAAGTCAGCATATTTACATATAGTATAAATTCTGCAATAGTGCCAACAGAGGCTATTTCTCCATCGATATACTGCTTTCCCCCGATATAAATGACAAAAATATTGCTGATACCAATCAATAAGATCATCAGGGGAAAGAACCACGCATTTACTTTAGCAAGGTCCATGCTCTTATCCCTGCCTTCCAGCGCCAGAATATTGACCTCCTCGTTAATTCTATCTTCAAGGTTATACGCTTTTATCACCGAAACGCCCGAAAAAGATTCCTGAGCGAAGGTCGAAAGGGTAGACAGATATTCCTGCACTTTAGTACTCCGCATATGGATCACCTTGCTTATCTGATAGATCAAAATGGAAAGAATAGGCAACGGGATCAGCGCATAAAAAGCGATCGTAGGGGCCTTTATAAACATAAGGGGTATCAGGCAAACAAAGAGCGTAAGCGTTTGAATTCCATACATAATGGCAGGGCCGGAGTAGAGCCTTACCTGGCTCACATCTTCACTGATCCGATTCATCAGGTCTCCGGTGCGACGCTTTTTGTAGAAGTTAAGACTAAGAAGCTGATAATGATCGAAGACTTCGTTTTTGAGGTCATATTCGATATAACGCGAGACATAAATAATGGTTTGCCTCATCAGAAATGTAAAAAATCCTGAAAGCAAGGCGGCACCAACGATTATCAGCACGTACTCGAAGAGCAGCTCCTTGGCAGCCGGTTCCAGGATCTTTCCGGCCATATAATTCTCGACCACCTCTATCGAATTTTTCACATAAGTGGGCATGACCAGTTGGAAGATCCGCGCAATGATAGTAATGATGATACCGATCAGCAGCTTTAGCCCATATTTTTTAAAATACTTATTGAGATGTTTTAATTCTTTCATTCAATCAAAAGCCTTGGCGTACGCAGCGGTCGCAAATATAGCGGTTTGGCTTTAAAACCTATGTTAGAAAATTTATAAGATAGATAACCTAAGGCTAACTTGCCGTTTGGATTAGATTCGTACTTTTGCTTTATCGCAAATTCTGTTTAAATCTGTTCTTTTACATGCTCACCAGAAGGCAAATCAGGGTTAAAGTAATGCAGTGTATCTACGCATTGATATTATCCAAAGAGGAATCTCTCGATAAGCAAGAGAAGTTTTTAAAGGTAAGTATTGAAAACACGTATGTGCTTTACCTACTGGTGATGGGACTCTTTAAGGAGTTGCACCAAATGGCTTCCACCTATGTAGCCCATTCGTCCCAAACGTACCTTTCCAGTCCAGACGACCAATATCCCGATAAGAAAAAATTCCTTAACAACAGGGTCCTTCTGCAAATCACAAAGAATGAAAAACTAGGCGCTGAAATGGATCAGCGCAAGTTGAAAAATTGGTACCTGAATGAGGAATATGTCAAAATCCTGTATAAAGAAATCGTGAATCATAGGATTTACCACGATTATATGCATTCTGTTGAAAAAGGCTATGAAGCAGACAAAAACCTGATCATCGATCTGTTTAAAAAAGTCATTGCACCAAATGAAAAACTCTATGAATACTTCGAGGACGATAAACTCACCTGGGTAGATGATATTCCACTGGTGAACACCTTTGTTCTCAAACTTCTGCGAAAGGTCAATGAAAAGCAACCCGATGGTTTTTTCCTGCCCAGGTTGCTAAAGGATAAAGACGATATGGCTTTTGCCAAGAACCTACATTCCAAAACCCTATTGAAAAATTCCGAGCTTGAGAAGGAGATCGAAGGAAAAACCCCTAACTGGGATAAAGACCGAATTGCCGACGTCGATGCTATTCTCCTTAAAATGGCGATCTGCGAGCTGCTGTATTTTCCTTCAATTCCCGAAAGGGTCACCATCAATGAGTATCTGGAAATCGCAAAGGAGTACTCCACACCCAAAAGCAGCATTTTTATCAATGGAATTCTCGACAAGTTGGTTAAGGAGTATAAATCCGAAGGAAAACTTAAAAAAACAGGCCGGGGATTATTATAAACAAATAATGTTTAATTTTGGGTCGAATTTATAAATCCATGTTATAATGAAGAGAATTGTATTGGTTTTTTCCATGGTTGCTATAGCCGCCATGTATTCTTGTAAAGAAAGTGCGTCGAGTAAAGTAGATGCCGATAAAGTTGAACTGGCAGCAGATAGGGATGCGCAGGCTAAGAATTTTCCTGTGATGTCTTTTGAAAAGCGTGAACACGACTTCGGAACGATCGTAAACGGGACTCCTCAGGAAACGGTTTTCAGGTTTACCAACACGGGGAACGCACCTTTGATCATTACCGATGCAAAAAGCAGCTGTGGATGTACGGTGCCTGAGTATCCAAAAAACACGCCCGTCGCTCCCGGTGAAACCGGAGAATTAGTAGTAAAGTTCAATGGAACGGGACAAAATCAGGTGATTAAGACGGTCACCGTTACGACCAACACAGAGATGAAGACAGAGCAGCTCAGGATCAAGGCCTTTGTCAGCCCGAAAGATGGTCAGTCCGTTTCAGCTGTAGGACCAACAGCTAACTAAAATATTAATCGGAAATCCAATTTATGGGTGATATAGGACAATTTCTTCCCTTAATACTAATCTTTCTGGTGGCTTATCTCTTTATGATCCGGCCTCAGATGAAGCGTCAAAAGGATGAAAAAAGATTTGCGGAAAGTTTAAAGAAAGGAGATAAGATCGTTACCAAGAGTGGACTTTACGGCAAAGTGGTCGATCTAAATGATAAAGACGGCTCTTGCATTGTCGAGACTATGGCCGGAAGGCTTAAGTTCGACAGGTCAGCGATCTCCATGGAGATGAGTAAAAAACTTACCACTGCAAAAGAGAAATAATATTCTCTTCACAGATCGATACAAACGCCGGCCATGGCCGGCGTTTTTTATGCTCTAAATCTGGTAGCTTCCTTGATGGACCTGGATTTCATATCCTGGCTATTCCCAAGCCTGATTAAGATTTCCGATATTTGTCGTTAATACCAATACCTTGTTTTATAAAAGGAAGGATCTTCTGCATCCTTGATAACTTGGTCTTTTCTTGTTTGGCCGATTCGATATATTCACAATATTCTTTTTGCTTATATGGACTTAAGCCTTGAAATTGGTCTCTCAAGACCTTGTTTTGATCAAGCGCGGTCTTTAAAAGCGATGGTACGCCGGCGTTTTTTTTTCTTTCCGGTCTCATCATTAGGCCCTTTTTTTGGTTTTCGATGGCTTCTTGCATATAATCGAGTACCACAAACGGGTCGATCTCTTCAGGCGAGTTGAATTTCCAGTGTCTCATGGCTTTGGTTTTACCTTCCTGAGCATTTTGCAGCACCGTTTTAGGGTCACTCAGATAAACTCCGTTAAAAAACCAAAGACCGAAATGGTTTTTAAAGGACATAATACCAAGAACATTCTTATTCTCGATGGTATAGACCGGTGCGCCCCATTTTAAGGTTTCTTCCAAAGCTGTGCTCAGTGCCAATTCCCGGAGTACTGCAATGCCATCCTTAAAACGCGACTCTTTTTCGAAATATGCATCTGCCTTACCCATGCCTAAACCTTAAAATCATAAGTAGCAGTCAGTTCGCAAATTTTCAGGATAACCGCCACAGCTTTCTCCATGCTTTCCAACGGGACATATTCATATTTGCCGTGGAAATTATGTCCACCTGCAAAAATATTGGGACAGGGCAACCCCATATAACTCAGCTGCGAACCATCTGTTCCTCCACGAATGGGTTTTATAATCGGCTCAATTTGCAAGGCCATCATCGCTTCCCGTGCAATGTCCACTATATGATAAACAGGTTCGATCTTTTCACGCATATTGTAGTACTGGTCTTTGATCAGGACTTCAATGGCTTTGGAATGTTTTTCGTTCAATTGATCGCCAAGCCTTTCCAAAAATTGTTTTCTTTCCTCAAAAGCCTCGCGGTTATGGTCCCTGATGATCAATTCCATCTCCGCCTGTTCGATTTCGCCCTTCATTTTATAAATATGGTAAAAACCTTCCCTTTCGCTGGTTCGTTCGGGGACTTCCTCAACCGGCAGCTGGGAGGCAAATTCATTCAGTATACCAATAGCATTTACCAATTTTCCTTTTGCATAACCCGGGTGGACACTTTTTCCTTTTGTCCTTACAATGGCATGTGCAGCATTAAAATTTTCGTATTCGAGTTCTCCAACCTGACTACCGTCCATAGTGTAGGCCCAATCAGCTCCGAATTTATCTACTTCGAATTTATGAGCCCCACGCCCGATCTCCTCATCGGGAGTAAACCCTACCCTTATCTTTCCATGTTCGATTTCAGGATGTTGAATGAGATATTCCATAGCCGTCATGATTTCGGTAATTCCGGCTTTGTCATCGGCCCCAAGAAGGGTATTTCCGTCGGTCACGATCAGGGTCTGACCCTCGTACATTTTTAGATCTTCAAAATATTCGGGTGAAAGAATGATGTTTTTTGATGCATTGAGTGTGATCTCTCCTCCGTCGTAATTTTCGATGATTCTCGGTTTTACACCCTGCCCGCTAAAATCGGGAGAGGTATCGTAATGGGCGATAAAGCCAATTACAGGGACATCACGATCAATATTGGAGGCCAATGTGGCCATGATATAGCCATTGTCATCTATGCTTACCTCGCTCATCCCCATCGCGTTTAATTCCGCCGCAAGCTTCCTGGCAAGAACCCATTGTTTTTGGGTGCTGGGAGTGGATTCGGAATCAGGATCACTTTGGGTGTCTATTTGGGCGTAGGAAATAAACCTATCGACAATTTTTTTCATAGTTGATGTCATAAAAATCAAAAATAGGGCTTTCAAGGGAAGTGCCCAATCGTTTATAAGCCGAAAATTATTTGCGAACCATATCAAAAGAAAGCATGATAAAAATAGTACATGAGGCTATTATTTTTTATCTTTCTTATGAACAACTAAACATGAACACTATGAATCAGTACTTTACTTTTGTCGCTTTACTGTTATTTGGTTCAATCGGGTTACTTCAGGCTCAGATTTCAGGAACCATCACAGATCAGGACGGAGCCCCATTGATTGGCGCTACTGTTCTGATAAAAGGAACCTCAACCGGCACAACCACCGATTTTGATGGGAATTTTACCATAGACGCCTCCATGGGCGACACTCTGGTGGTTTCGTATATCGGTTTTGAGAGGAAGGAGGTAAGGGTAGACAGTTCCGCCATGTCGATCAGCCTGGTAGCAGGTGTTGCCCTTACGGAAGCTATCATCATCGGTTCAAGGAATCCCAACAGGACTGCCACTGAAAGCACCGTGCCCATAGATGTAATCGATGTAAAAGAACTGGCAAATGTTGCACCGCAGGTGAACTTAAACCAGATTTTGAACTATGTGGCCCCTTCATTTACTTCTAATACACAAACAATTTCAGATGGGACAGACCATATAGATCCTGCCTCCCTCAGGGGTTTAGGGCCCGATCAGGTTTTGGTGTTGATCAATGGGAAAAGAAGACATACTTCTTCTCTGGTTAACGTAAACGGAACATTTGGCCGGGGTAGTGTTGGGACGGATTTGAATGCTATTCCCGTCGCGGCCATACGCCGCATTGAAGTGTTGCGCGATGGTGCGGCAGCTCAATATGGATCTGACGCCATTGCAGGGGTGATCAATATCGTCTTGACCAATACAGTGAATCAATTGGATATCTCGGTTACCTCAGGTGCCAATTTTTCTAAAAATGCCAATGGACAAACCGGTGGATCTGACGGTGAGGCTACCAACATTTCGGCTAGCTATGGCCTTTCTTTGGGTGATCGGGGCGGGTATATTACGTTTGCCGGTGATTTTGATGTACGCCAGGATTACAGTCGTATGAAAGAATGGGAAGGAGATGTTTTTAATCTCTACAACACCGTAGAGCGTTTTGCCAATGCAGATGATTATCCCCTTGCTGATCTCCTGGATGACGATGTTACGGATGTTTTATTTTACGCCAATCAGGCAGGAATTGACGTCACGGGTGCGACCACAAAGGCCGACTTGCAACCCATACTTTCTGCAGATAATACAACCGCCGAACTAGGTGCAAGAAACTTACAAAGAAGTGATTTCAATATGAGGGTAGGACAGTCAGCATTGCGTGGAGGGCGATTGTTCGCAAATTTTGCCTTACCCCTCGATGATGAAGGTACCGAACTTTATTCTTTTGCCGGTATTAGTTCCAGGACGGGTAATTCGGCAGGGTTTTATAGGCTACCCAATCAGAGCAGAACATTTACACCAGCCTATATCAATGGATTTTTGCCTGAGATAAATTCCAATATCAAAGATCAGTCAATGGCCATTGGGCTAAAGGGACAGATTGGCGATTGGAGCGCAGATTTTAGCAATACTTATGGTAAAAACTCATTTCTCTACACCATAGGAAATACTTTTAACGCTTCGTTACAAAGTGCATCACCAACAGTTTTTGATGCCGGGGGCTTTTCTTTTCTCCAGAATACGACCAATTTGGATATTACCCAGTTCTTCGACAATATAATGTCTGGTTTAAATATCGCATTTGGTGCGGAATATAGATTTGAGAATTATGAAATTGTGGCGGGAGAGGAAGCCTCATATTCACAGTATACCGCAGCCGGCGAGGTTATTACATTGTCCACACAGCAAGCTTCGCAGGATTTCTTCGATAGTGCAAGGCCTGGAGGATCTCAGGTTTTTCCCGGGTTTAGCCCCAGTAATGAGTTGTCTAGGAGCAGGAGCAGCATAGCCGGCTACTTTGATGTCGAGGCAGACTTTTCTGAAAAAGTACTGGCCAGCTTTGCAACACGATTTGAGAATTACAGTGATTTTGGGTCAACGATCAATTTTAAACTTTCCTCGAGGGTCAAGGTTTCGGATAATTTTAATCTGAGAGGGGCCTTAAATACAGGTTTTAGAGCGCCTTCGCTGCATCAGATCAATTTTAATTCCACCTCCACTATATTTGATCAGGATGGAAACCCACAGGAGGTAGGTACCTTTGCAAATGACAGCAGGGCTGCTAATCTGCTCGGCATCCCCAAATTGAAGGAAGAGACCTCCAGCAGTGTCAGTTTAGGGTTTACCGGCAGTATACCTACTGCCAATCTAACGGTTACCGTTGATGGTTACTTTGTAAAAATCGATGATCGAGTGGTATTTACAGGGCAGTTTGCCGGTCCGGGAACAGGGACTGAGCTCGACAATCTCCTCAGGCAAGCCAATGCCTCAAGGGCAGCTTTTTTTGCGAATGCCATCGATACAGAATCTAAGGGTTTGGACGTGGTTATTACGCACAGGGCGAATATTTGGGATGGCTGGAGACTTAACACCGATTTAGCCGGTACCTTTGCCAAGACGAAGAAGGTAGGCGATATTAAGGCATCTCAAATATTGGAGGATGCCGGATTGGTCGATACCTATTTTCCTGAGGATAGCAGGGTTTACCTGGAAGAAGCCGTGCCCAGAACAAAGGTAAATCTGTCATTGAACCTGTCATCCAGTAAATTTATATTCTTCTTAAGAGGAGTTTATTTCGGTGAAGTCACGGAAGCTACTACCAACGTGGATAGACAGCAGGTTTTCGGATCTAAATTTGTAACGGATCTTTCTGTTGGATTCAAAGCTACCGATGAGCTCACATTCACGGTAGGAGCCAATAACCTGTTTGATACTTATCCTGATCGTGCCGCCGAAGTACTTGGCGATGGTGGTAATAATAGAAGTTCCGGACGATTTGACTGGTCGAGAAGATCTCAGCAATTCGGCGTAGGGGGCAGGTTTTTGTTTGCCCGAGTTAGTGTTTCACTAAAATAATGCTGATCTAATATATCATGATAAAAAGCTACTTTTATAAGTAGCTTTTTTTGTTTGGGAAATGATTATTTCTGAGCTTGCATCATATTTGATGATGTAGTTTTTTCACAGCTTGTAATCACGCGAATTATAGAGACGATGAAATTATTTTTATGTAATTCTATTTTGAGTTTTTTTTGCTTTGTTGCATTTGGACAGGCGGATGACTGTGCGCTGGGTGTTGGCAATAAGGATACGGAAACGATCAAAGCGATATTTCAACTCAGTGAAGAGCAAATTGAGAAGATGGATACTTGGATTGTTGAATTACAATCACAAAGCCGTGAAATAGAGGATCAAATGGGTCTTCTTTTAGATTCCCACCCTCAAAGCACGGAGGCAGATCTGATCAACCTGGCCAATAAATACTCGAGATATAAAGATGAACTGGTTCAGATCTCTGTAGAGTATGATCAGAAACTTCTTGGGGTATTTAACGATAAACAATATGCCTATTACGTATCGCTTTGTAAAGAGGCGAAGCGCAAACCTCTCATTCCAGCGCCTGAGGAAGAAGAAGAGGAATAACCATATTAAGTAGATTTTTATCCTTTTCATAGTTTTGGTTGATTTTTTTTCAAGGTCGAAGTTGTACTTTTGTGCCAACGAAAAATCGCTACATGTATAAGTCCCTGATCAGGCCCCTGCTTTTTGCTTTCGACGCTGAACGGATTCACCATATTTCTTTTAAACTCATCAAAATAGCGAGAATACTGGGAATGTCTCCGCTTCTTAGAATGATGTTTTCCGTAGATGACCCTGCTCTGGAAAGAGAGGTTTGTGGCTTGCGTTTTAAGAACCCTGTAGGTCTGGCTGCCGGATTTGATAAAGATGCCAGGCTATACAGGGAATTGTCCAATTTTGGGTTCGGTTTCATCGAAATCGGTACGCTTACCCCAAAAGCACAGGCTGGGAATCCGAAAAAACGCCTCTTTAGGCTCCGTCCGGATCAGGCGATAATCAACCGGATGGGTTTTAATAATGAAGGCGTTTATCAGGCGGTTGAAAGATTGAAACACAACAAGAGTGTTTTGGTGGGAGGTAATATTGGCAAGAACAAGAATACCCCTAATCAGCTGGCTGCCAAAGATTATTTGATCTGCTTTGATGTGCTTTTTAAATACGTAGATTATTTTGTGGTCAATGTGAGCTCGCCTAATACGCCCGGACTGCGTGAATTACAGGAGAAGGAACCGCTTATGAAACTGCTCAGGGAGTTAAAACGGGAAAATTCAAAATTGTCCGCGGAAAACAATCTACAAGAGCGTCCAATTCTTTTAAAAATTGCTCCCGATCTGAATGAAGATCAGTTACTGGATATCATTCAAATAATTGAAGAAAGCGAACTGGATGGTATCATCGCTACCAACACCACCGTGGCCAGGAGTAAACTGAAATCAGATAATATGCTGGTCGAAGAAAAAGGTGGGTTGAGTGGGAAACCTCTTCGGGATCGCAGCACCGAGGTGATCCGATTTATTGTGGAACATCGTAAGAAGAAGTTTGCCATTATCGGGGTAGGGGGTATTCATTCACCAGAAGATGCTGTTGAAAAACTGCAAGCTGGGGCCGATTTGATCCAGATCTGGACGGGCTTTGTTTATGAAGGTCCCGGCCTGGTAAAAAGTATAAACCGAAAACTGCTTCAATCAACATAGGCCAGCAAATAATAGTCCGTTGAAATAGACTATTTGTCGGATTTTATATAGTAATTTTAATTCCGGATTTATCTGATTCTATGGATGAAAAGGTAAAGATCATCGAGTGTCCAAGGGATGCGATGCAGGGGATCAAAGCATTTATTCCCACTGGGGAAAAATCACGCTATATTCAGTCCTTACTGGGTTGCGGATTCGATACGCTTGATTTTGGCAGCTTTGTTTCACCCAAGGCTATTCCCCAGATGGTAGATACCGGCCTGGTGCTCGAGAACCTCGATCTATCCGGTACCCGCACCAAATTACTTGCGATTGTCGCCAATGTTAGGGGGGCCAACGATGCTTCACATTATAAGCAGATCGATTACCTGGGCTATCCATTTTCGATCTCGGAAAATTTCCAGATGCGGAATACCCATAAAACGATTGCCCAGTCGGTAGAAATACTCACAGAGATCCTGGAAATTGCCGAAGCACATGATAAAGAAGTGGTGACCTATATTTCGATGGGATTCGGAAACCCATATGGCGATCCATGGGATGTGGAGATTGTGGGTGAATGGACGGAGAAATTGGCATCTATGGGAGTTAAGATACTGTCGCTCTCCGATACCATCGGTTCTTCCACTCCGGAAGTGATCGATTACCTGTTCAGCCATCTGATCCCGACCTATCCAAAGATAGAATTTGGAGCGCATCTGCATACCACTCCCGGGAGCTGGCATGAAAAAATCGATGCAGCCTTTAAATCAGGCTGTCGCAGGTTCGATGGCGCTATTCAGGGATTTGGAGGATGCCCTATGGCTAAAGATGAACTTACCGGGAATATGCCTACAGAGAAAATGCTCTCCTATTTTACTTCCCGAAAGGTAGAAACCGGGGTGAACTGGATGCAAATGGAAGCCTCCTTTAATAAAGCATCTGATTTATTCAACAATTATTTCTAATAGTCGATCTTGTCTGGCTGATCCTTTTTTCAATACCTCAGGGCGATTCCAGCAAAGATACCAAAGGGATGACCCGGCCTGAGTCCGGCGGGGACCCTTGCAACGGCATAGGTTTCATCAAGCATGTTTAAGACATTCAGTGTCAGGGATATATTCTGATTATAATTATACTTCCCTGCAAAGTCGAGCACAAAGTTGGAAGGTACCAGCTCCTCAGCGGGGATCGGTCCGCTGCCGGCCATAGTGCGGAACTCACCGTTATAACGTCCGCTTAGATTCAATTCGAATTTGCTGTGTTCCAGGCTTACTGTGGCATTCAATTGGTGTTTTGGGATATAGGGCAACTCATCACCGGCAGTTACTTCACCCCAAAGGTCTTCGTCGCTTCCGAAACTGTTGAGGAATTCGGTATTGGTCAGGGTATATCCAAGTGTTACCGGGAGTCGGAAATTTTTGGTATCAGCCAAAATATCATAGTTGAAAAGGAGCTCCAAACCTGCCACGTTCACTTCGCCGGCATTAAATTGTTCCAGGGAACCCGTTCCGCCGGTAGCCGCAAGATCGCTGCCCAGAAGGTTGCTAAAATCATTGAAAAAGCCAACCAACTCACCACTGAACCCTCCGTAGCTGAAACGGCTTCCCAACTCGTAGTTAATACTCTCTTCAGGTAATTGCCCTTCCTGGTTGCCAGGTGGTGAAAATCCTTTGTGCACACCTCCAAATATGGAGATGTTCGGAAAATTGTAATTAAATCCGACACCAGGGATGAATATATCTACCTGGTTTTCCCGCTGGCTGAGCCCGGTGCCGCTGCGGCCAGGATCGTTACTTCCAAAATTATCCCGCGAAAGCGTCATATTTTCGTAGCGCAATCCGGGAGTCAGGGTAAGGTTGTCGTATTTGAATTTATACATGGTGAAAGCGGCAAAGGCTCTGGCATCACTTATTCTATTGGCATCCGTTCCCGGAATACCTTCGGTGGTCAGAAGCATCTGCCCATTGGTCATGGCATAATCGTCCAGCCATTGAAATCGGTCCTCCTCGTCGAAATGGTAGCGAAGCCCAATCTCCACATCGTGAAAAGTTCGTTCACCGGTCCAGTGAAGATCAAATTTGGTCTGGATCCCGGTAGAGAGGTATTTCCTGTTATTGTTTTTAACAGATAAGGCATTCGCCTGGCTATCGGCCGTACCGCTTACCACCAGGAAATAATCTTGAAACAAATCTGGTGATTCCAGAATATCAGCAATACCTTCACGTTCCCCGTTGAGCGTCAGATAGTCGAGCTTATACCAATTTCGCTTAAAATCATTGCGGTAACCCACTGTGGTTATTCTGAAATAATCGCTGAAATCCAAGGTATGGGTCAGCATGAATTGAGTGTGTTCGGTATTCATCTGGTCGACCTGTGATCCAGCATACCGCCTGAAGGGCGTAAGCTCGAAGTCATCCTGTGTGAGTCCCAGGTAAGTCTCATCTGAGGTTTCATCTGCATATTGAAACTTGAATTCCAACGCTTGCCGGACTTTGCTTTCCGGATTGGTATTTACTTTAAATTTGGCCACAAGATCGTTCTTGTCGAAGCCTGTATCGCCTCCGGTATCCAATTCTTTAAAGCCGTTGGAATTGTAATTGAGGTATTCTATAGCATAGCCGAAATTTTTTCGACTGTCTCCAAATTGGGCGTGTAACCGACCACTTTGGAAACTTCCATAGCTGGCATTGAGAAAAGCCCCGAAATTATCAGGTACTTCCGTACTGATCATATTTATCGCTCCACCGGTGGTAAATGGGCCGAATTGGACCTGACTGCTTCCTTTCAGTATTTCTACGGACTGCATCCTTGCAATGGTAGGAAAATAATAAGCTGCCGGGGCACTATAGGGGGCTGGTGCGATCAGAACACCATCTTCCATCAGGGTAATTTTAGCACTGCGTTCAGGAGATGTTCCACGAAGAGAGATATTTGGCCTTAACCCGAAACCATCTTCCTCATAGACATTTACGCCAGGCACCGCTCTAAGAGTCCTGTTCACATCGGTATAATTAAATCGTTTTATTTCCTGTGGCGAAATATAATAAGATGAACCCGTCCTATTTTTGGCCTCAAATTTACTTCCGAAGATGACTTTTGCCTCAAGGACAACTTCGTTAAGCCTTACAGGCGTGCCTGTTATAGTACTGTCTTGTTGACTAAAAACACTTGTGGAAATCAAGAAAAATGAAAAGACGAAATATCGATACATTTAATTTATTTAGACTAATTATAAATAAATAGGATACTACAAATGTAATTCAGACGCTTTAATTTCCAAACTTTATTTAGATTAATTATAAATAATTTTATCAACGCAGGTCAAGTACGATTAGACCGATCTGAGGGGCGATAAAAGCAAGCGAGAAAAGTAGTATATTTGCACGCAATTAATCTTTAATTGCCATGGAAGCTCATACTACAAAAATCCTGGGGGAAGGTCTTACTTACGACGACGTACTTCTGGTGCCTGCATATTCCGAAATACTCCCGAGGGAAGTCAATATTCAAAGTCGCTTTACCAGGAACATCACCTTGAATGTTCCGATCATTTCGGCTGCCATGGATACGGTTACCGAATCCAAAATGGCCATCGCAATGGCAAGGGAAGGTGGCATGGGGGTATTGCATAAGAATATGAGTATTGAGCAACAGGCTATGAAAGTAAGGCGTGTCAAAAGAGCAGAGAGCGGAATGATCATAGATCCGGTTACCCTGCCCCTCGACGCCCTGGTGCGAGATGCAAAAGCAAGTATGAAGGAACACAGTATCGGAGGGATTCCAATCGTAGATGTTGATAGCAAACTAATAGGTATAGTGACCAATAGGGATCTGAGGTTTGAGAAAAATAATCAGAGACCGATTTCAGAAGTCATGACCTCTTCAAACCTGGTAACTGTGGCAGAAGGCACATCCCTGGATGAAGCGGAAGATATCCTCCAGGAAAACAAGATCGAAAAATTGCCGGTGGTCAGCGACGACAACCGGTTGGTTGGCCTAATTACTTTTCGCGATATCACCAAGGTGAATCAGAAACCGATGGCCAACAAAGATCAATTTGGAAGGCTTCGGGTTGCCGCTGCGGTCGGGGTCACCGCCGATGTGCTAGATCGGGCTGCCGCGCTGGTGAAAGCGGGGGTCGATGCCATAGTGATCGATACTGCCCATGGACATACCAAAGGAGTGGTAGAAATCCTCAAAAAAGTTAAAAACAAATTTCCAAAGCTGGAAGTAGTCGTGGGTAATATCGCGACAGCAGATGCCGCAAAGTTCCTGGTCGAGGCAGGAGCGGATGCTGTAAAAGTTGGGATTGGTCCAGGATCGATCTGTACCACCCGTGTGATAGCCGGCGTAGGATTTCCCCAGTTCTCCGCGGTGCTGGAAGTCGCCTCAGCCATAAAGGATAGCGGTGTTCCCGTGATCGCCGATGGTGGTATCCGTTATACAGGGGACATTCCAAAAGCGATTGCCGCAGGGGCCGACAGTGTTATGTTAGGGTCTCTTTTGGCAGGCACCAAAGAATCTCCCGGAGAAACCATTATTTACGAAGGGCGAAAATTTAAATCTTACCGGGGTATGGGTTCTGTGGAAGCCATGAAGGAGGGAAGCAAGGATCGTTATTTCCAGGATGTGGAAGACGACATCAAAAAACTGGTACCCGAAGGAATTGTAGGAAGAGTCCCCTATAAAGGAGAACTGTTTGAAAGTATACATCAGTTTATCGGTGGATTAAGGGCAGGTATGGGCTACTGTGGCGCTGAATCCATTCAATCACTACAAAATAAGGGTCGTTTTATCAAGGTAACTTCCAGTGGAATTAATGAAGGACATCCGCACGATGTAACGATCACCAAGGAATCCCCGAACTATAGCCGTTAAGACCGACCATTTGCGGTTATTTGCATTAAAAGTTCCGGTCATCAGACCATTTTTGTTGCTCCTGTATAATGAGGGAGTGGCAGGTTAAATGCCTAAGTACTATAAGAAGTATATTCAAAGAGAATTTTTACTTCCCCTGGGCACTATAGGTTTTCCAGTCTTGTTCCTTGTAGATATTGTCACCGAAGTAGCGGGCAATATTGAGAAAAGGAGCCGGTTTCTGGTAACCCGGCACAGGAGAAAGTACATTGAGGTCTTCATCCATGAATACTACCGTGGGATAACTCAATCGCCCTTTTAAAAGCGCAGCGGCTAATTCGTGATATCCTCTGCGTCCGGAAGGGACATATTTGTAAGTGGTGCCTCGGAATTCTATGGGATCTTTTCCTTCACCATCAAGCTTTACCATATAGAAGTTATCACTCATATAGCGGGCAACTTCAGGATTTTGAAAGGTGTCTTTATCCATTCTCTTGCACCAGCCACACCAATCGGTATAGACATCTATAAAGACTTTTTTTGGACTATCGTCGGCCTGTGACTGTGAGATAGCCTCCTGCCAACTCATCCATTTGATCTCCTGCGCTTGCAATCCGCCGATCGAGAAGAAAAGCGCCAGTAACAATATCCGATTGTAAAGAGTTGGGGTAGAAATTTTCATCAGTAATATTTTTGAGGTATTAGTCCAATAACTATACCAAAACTAACGAAATTTTTGCGGCTTTATTTCAAAGTAGGTGTGGGCTCGAGATTATCGAAAAGGTTCTCAACATCGACCTGATTTGAGATAAGATCGTCAAAAGTCTCCCTTTTTCGAATTAGGTGTGGTTTCTCCTGATACCATAATACCTCCGCCGGGCGATACCTGGAATTATAATTACTGGCCATGGTAAAACAGTAGGCCCCGGCATTTCTGAAACATAGGATGTCTCCCTCCGATATTTCAGCGATACGGCGATTATTACCAAAAGTATCTGTCTCACATATATAGCCCACCACCGAATAATAGCGCTCCCTTCCCTTGGGGTTCGAGATATTGGTGATTTCATGTCCGGCTCCGTAGAGCATAGGTCTGATAAGATGGTTAAAACCGCTGTCAATACCTGCAAATACCGTAGAGGTAGTTTGCTTTACCACATTGACCCGGGCAAGGAACAGACCCGCTTCACTGACCAGAAACTTGCCAGGTTCGAAAGCCAGGGTCAAGGTGTTGCCGTAATCTTCGCAAAATTCGTTAAAACGTGAACTGAGTTTCTGCCCCAGCTCTTTTATATTGGTTTCGATATCGCCTGAACGATACGGTACCTTAAATCCACTGCCAAAATCTATAAATTCAAGCTGCTTAAAATTCCGGGCCGTATCAAACAGTATCTCTGAGGCATAAAGGAAAACATCGATGTCCAGGATATCACTGCCCGTATGCATATGGATCCCGTTGATCTGCATTTTCGTGAGTTCCACTATTCTCAACAGATGTGGTATCTGATGAATACTTATGCCAAATTTAGAATCGATATGGCCTACGGAAATTTTGGTATTCCCGCCCGCCATTACATGAGGATTGATGCGGATGCAAACCGGAATATCAGGATGTTTATTTCCAAACTGTTCTAGTACAGAAAGATTGTCAATATTGATCTGTACGCCCAGCAGGGCCGCCTCTTCAATCTCTTCAAGGGATACTCCATTAGGAGTAAAAATGATGTCTTCTGGTTTAAACCCAGCCAGCAAACCCAATTTTACCTCCTGGATGGAAACGGTGTCCAGACCGCTTCCCAGTGAATTCATAAGCTTTAATATGCTGATGTTAGAAAGCGCTTTTGCCGCATAATTGAGCTTAAGCTTTTTAACGCCGCTAAAAGAACGGTTCAGTCGTTGAAACTGAGCTATGATCATTTCGGCTTCATAAACATAGACCGGTGCTCCAAATTTTTCGGTGATCTCCAGTAGATCTTTTTCGTTGATCATCTCATCTCATTTAAAACAAAACTAGCCCAAGTCCTCGTACAAAACAAGAATTCTATTTAATATTAAAATAATACAACAAATAGTTATAAACATAACAATTTTGAGTTAATAACTTCTTTTGGGACTCTCTGGCCGGGTTTGTATTTTTAAACAAATTTTCCCTATGAAGCTACCTCTTTTTCCATTGCAATCGGTTTTCTTTCCAGGTGAACAGGTACCTCTTCATATTTTTGAGGAGCGTTATAAAGAATTGATAAAGGACTGTCGCTCTAACGCGATTACCTTCGGAATACCGGTATATATTCATGATAGCATTGCCTATGGAACGGAAGTTCAGCTCGTGGAAGTGGTGAATACTTATGAGAGTGGTGCGATGGATGTGATCTGTGTGGCCAGACAGGTATTTAAGGTGCTTACCTTTGACAATGAGATGGAAGGAAAGCAATATGCAGGAGGTGTTGTACAATTCCTGGATAATGTTAATGACGGGGATAAAAAGCACAAAGAAGAGGTGTTGTCGAGGATCGAGGAACTCTATCGGATTATGGATGTGCCTTTTACCCCAATACCCGTAGAAAAATTCAGCAGCTTTGTTCTGGCCCATAAAATGGGGCTTTCCTATGATCAGGAATATCAATTATTGCAGATTGCGAAGGAGAGCGAGCGCTTGAGTTTTATCAAATCACACCTACTCGGCACCATACAGGTCTTGAAGGAGGTGAACCGCACAAAGGAACTGATCGATATGAATGGTCATTTTAAAAATTTTGATCCTCTCGACTTTAAAGACTTTAAACTAAAGCAATGATCATTTGGCTCCGGTCTTATCGCAGGATTCGGCCTTTATCGAGAGTTATTTGTTTTTCGTAATGTATTAGTGAAAATCAAGCGCGTTTCCTATTTTTGACGGGAAATCTTCAAAACTTAAATATGAATCTTCACGAATATCAGGGTAAAGAAATTTTGGCGAGTTTCGGTGTTCGCATCCAGCGGGGCGTGGTGGCACACAATGCACAAGAGGCGGTAAATGCTGCTAAACGGCTCACGGCCGACACGGGAACAGGCTGGCATGTGATCAAAGCGCAAGTTCATGCTGGCGGTCGTGGTAAAGGCGGCGGTGTGAAACTGGCCAAGAACCTCAGTGAAGTCGAGGAGATTTCGGGTAGTATCATTGGGATGCAACTTATTACACCACAAACCTCTGCAGAGGGGAAGAAGGTGCATCAGGTATTGGTGGCCGAAGATGTTTATTATCCGGGTGACAGTGAGCATGAAGAATATTATATGTCTGTATTGCTCAACAGGGCGAGTGGTAGAAATATGATCATGTACTCCACCGAAGGAGGTATGGATATCGAAGAAGTGGCAGAAAAAACCCCTCATTTGATTTTTACGGAAGAAATCGATCCATCGGTCGGACTGTTGCCTTTTCAGGCCAGAAAGATCGCTTTTAACCTCCGACTTTCAGGTACGGCTTTTAAGGAGATGGTGCGTTTTGTCTCCTCGCTATATAAAGCTTATGTAGAAAGCGATGCCAGCTTATTCGAGATCAATCCCGTGCTCAAGACCTCAGATGATCTGATCATGGCGGTAGATGCCAAGGTAACCATTGATGATAATGCTTTGTACAGGCGTAAGCAGTATGCTGAAATGCGCGATCTGAGAGAGGAAAGCCCTATCGAAGTCGAGGCTCGTTCTGTCGGCCTCAATTACGTGGATCTAGACGGAAATGTTGGCTGTATGGTTAATGGGGCTGGTTTAGCCATGGCCACTATGGACCTTATTAAAATGGCTGGAGGTGAACCTGCAAATTTTCTCGATGTTGGCGGTACAGCCGATGCCAAACGGGTAGAGGAAGCTTTTAGGATCATCTTGAAAGATCCCAATGTAAAAGCTATCCTGATCAATATTTTCGGTGGAATAGTACGATGTGACCGTGTGGCTCAGGGTGTGGTGGACGCTTATAAAAATATGGGTGATTCTATCAAAGTACCTATTATTGTGCGTTTGCAAGGCACCAATGCCGAACTGGCCAAGGAGATCATCGATAATTCCGGTCTGGCGGTTCATTCTGCGGTTCAATTCCAGGAAGCTGCCGATAAAGTTAAAGAAGTCCTTGCCTAGATAAGATTTCCCGCACATTATTGACCCTTAAAACGGCTTTCCAATACGTTTATCGATGCCGTATACGAATTGTGTTTAAACCGAGTTATTAATAGGATGGTCTCTTGATCCTAAAACCTTACAAATGAGCACTTTCGAGGAAAAACTGAGTATTTTAGCAGAAATGATTTCTTTTGCCAGGGCAGATAATGTGATTTCGGATTCGGAATATTACTTCCTACTCAGCGTTTCTGAGCAATTAGGGATCGATAAGGAAACGTTTGAATCGCTTTTTGAAACTCCGGTTAAAAAGATTATGCCCAAGACGCAGGCGGAAAGAATCCTTCAGTTTCACCGACTCGTTTTGCTGATGAATGTAGACGAACAGCACAAATCCGAAGTGACCAATCTGCACAATATCGGATTGGGTATGGGATTACCACCAGCTGCGATCGATCAGGTATTGTCAATTATGCATCAATATCCTAACAAAATTGTTCCGCCGGATGTTTTGATCAATATTTTTAAAGCGCATTACAACTAGAAATACCACTACCCGTTCAAATCCTTCAACTCCCGATTTTACTCCATTTCCTGCCCCAAAACTACTTTTATATCTTTATTTTACGCCATAATGGCAGCATTTTGAGATGATAGTAAGTCAAAAAGACAGTAAATACGTCTTGGTATACCATTTGCCTTTTAGTAAACCAAAGAAATTAAGCGTAACATAAACATAATTATTATGAGTATAGTAAGAAGAAACAATCTGATGTTCCCGACCCTGATGAACGAATTCTTTAAACCTGATTGGTTTGGTGGTATGGAGCGATTTGAAAATACCCTCCCTGCCGTGAACATCAAAGAAACTGAGACAGATTTTGAGCTCGAACTGGCGATTCCCGGCCGGAAAAAAGAAGATTTCAATGTCGAGATTGATAACAGTGTTATGACTATATCAATGGAAGCCAAGACAGAAGATGAAGTTTCTCAAGAGCATTTTACAAGGAAGGAATTCTCATATCGTTCGTTTACCAGATCATTTACGCTTCCGGAGACTGTGAATGAAGATAAAATTGAGGCTTCCTATATTGACGGTATTTTGAAGTTCAGATTAC
>JAHEJJ010000070.1 GCA_024638915.1 Robiginitalea sp. | reverse complement strand
ATCTGTGAACTCCAGGAGTAGGCTCTTTCTTACAGAAATCAGAATTATAATGCATATAATACTGATTAACAGTATTTTAACTTATTGCCCCATTCGTCGAAAATCTGTTAAATTTTAAAATATCCAATTGAAAATAAGCGTTTTATAAGGACAGAATCCCAAATCTGCCATTATGAAGCACTTTTACCTATTTTTCTTTTTTCTTGCCTTACTATCTTCCTGTTCTACCGAACCCGTGGAAGGTGATGAGAAGGACCCCGATCCTGATAGCAGCCTCGACGCATGTTTTCAACTGAGTGATACGGTTTTGGCCATTGGTCAGGATCTCGAAATTACGAGTTGTTCAGAAGGAGCCGTTTCCTATTTATACGATTTTGGAAACGGGGATACCAGTAGCGAGGAAAATCCACAAACCGAGTTCGACACCGGTGGTGAATACACCATCACCCTTACCGTAACAAACGATGAAGAAGAAACGGATGTATACACCAAACAGGTGACGGTATTGGATGCCGAGTCGTTCTATATCTATCCGGTGATCCCGGACGGTTTTTCGGCCATTCCTTTAGAATTAGGTGTACATCCGATTAGCGGTAAAATCTATTATATCGAAAATCTCCAGGATGAGGAGGGGACAGGTGGCACCAAGTTCTACTATAAAGAACTGGATGAATCTTATACCCTGAGTTCCAATTACCTGGCCGATAAACCTCACGAAAGCAACAGTGCTTTTGTAAATTTTTATCCCAGCGGGAATATGAACTTCATCTTCGCCCGAACCCTGGTAAGCCTATATGGTACTCAGGAAGTGACTTATATGAGCGATTGGGGATTCGTAAATGCCATTAATTCTGCTGCAAAGCATCATTATGGAGCCCTTAGGGATGGATCAAACTGGTATTACTTCGGGTCGACCGAGGACGGAGGGATCTACAAGGCAAGCATAGAAACACGAAATTCCAGCGGCGATGCTTTCGATGTTAGCCTGAATAGTTTTGGCGCGGCAGATGCCATGATCGGAGATATGGTGGTAATGGGCAGCGGATACGTCGCATTTGGCGCGGTATTTTCCAAGAACGAAACCGATCCCAGGCTAACAGACTACAAGCCCTTGTTGATTTTCTTTGATGAGTCATTGAACGTTACCTCGCATGTGATTTATAACGAATCTGAGCTGGATACAAAACTGACTTCGGCCAATGACCTCAATGGCGCCTATCATCTTGAGAAACTCTCCAACGGGAATCTGGCCCTATACGCCAATGGGGAAATCATCGTAACGGACAATAACGGAAGTCTTCTATACAGGGAATATTTCGATGGTACCTCCAATAACCAGGCCTTGATAGCCCTCGAACAAGGTTTTATCATTTCAACGGATGGCTTCATCAAGAAATACGATAACAACGGTGCCCTGGTAACCGACCTGGCTTACGCGGGGAAGTACATGCCCGAGATCATCGATTGGGACAACGATCTCTTTTTTGTGGCAGGCTACGAAGAAGACGGCAAGGTTAAACTGCTATATGGAGCCTGTGATGAAGATCTCAATCTTATCCCTATCGATTTCGGGGAATCAGCTGAATAAGACAAAGGAGCCTCCAGAGGCTCCTTTTTAATTTTTAATACTTATCGAAAAAATTATAGCTTAGGGCTCAAATTGTCCTATATGACCAACAGCAGGAAATTAGGCCTGATTCTAGGTCCGCTTTTCTTTATTACCATCCTCCTTTTACCGGAACTACTTGAGGGTAAAGAACATGCCAATGCGGTTATTGCCGTAGCGCTTTGGATGGTCACCTGGTGGATCACCGAAGCCGTTTCGATCTCTGTCACAGCTTTGCTCCCACTCCTGTTGTTCCCTCTCCTCAAGATCATGCCCATCACCGATGTCGGTGCCAATTATGGAAGCCCTATCATCTTTCTTTTTTTTGGAGGCTTCGTCCTGGCACTGGCCCTCGAAAAGGTCGATCTCCACAAACGAATAGCATTAAACATCATCCGGATAACAGGTACAACCCCCGATCGCGTAGTACTCGGTTTTATGATTGCTACCGCCGCATTGAGCATGTGGATCAGCAATACGGCCAGTACGGTGGTAATGCTTCCCATTGCCATGTCTGTGATCAGTCTTCTCATTTACGATGAGGACGGCTTTACAAAGAGCGATCGAAATTTTGCCTTATGTGTTATGCTCGGGATCGCATTTTCGGCAAATGCCGGTGGTATTGCCACTGTTATTGGTACACCACCCAATTCGGTGCTTATTGGACTGTTGGAAAATGAATACCATATCGAAGTCTCTTTTCTCAGGTGGATGACCATAGGCCTTCCATTTTCAATTATATTACTCACCATCTGCTATCTCGTATTGGTTAAATGGATGTTCCGGAATAAACAATTAAAATTCAACGCATCCAGAGAGGTTATCGATGAGGAATTAAAGAAATTAGGTCCTACTTCGGGAAAAGAAAAAATGGTTTTGGTGATTTTCGCATGTACGGTTTTTCTCTGGATCTTCCGTACGGTGATCAATAAATTCATTCCCGGACTTGGTCTGTCTGACACTATGATCAGTATGCTGGCTGCTATCGCCCTGTTCGCCTTGCCTTATAACCTTCGAAGGTCAGACTTCATCATTGGCTGGGGAGATACGACCAGGCTGGCATGGGGCATCCTCATTTTGTTTGGTGGCGGGCTCGCCCTGGCTCAGGGAATGTCGGTCAGTGGTATTGTAGACGTTGTGGCGACCACTATCGCAAGCAGTGATATAAGTATCCTGCTCACGGCGGGCCTCTTGATCTTTCTAATGCTCTTTATGACAGAACTTATGAGCAATGTGGCCCTGGTAGCTGTACTAGCACCTGTGGTGGCAGGTATTGCCATCGGGCTCGAAATTCCGATGCTCTATTTACTGATCCCGGTCACCATCGCCAGCAGTTGTGCTTTTATGCTGCCCATGGCCACGCCTCCGAATGCCATAGTCTTTGCCAGCGGCTATGTCAGGGTTCATGAAATGGTTCGGGTGGGCATTATCCTCAACCTGATCTCAGTAGGGCTGCTGATACTGGTGTTTCAATACGTTATCCCTCTGCTCTTTTAAACAAAAAACCCCGGCCAGAAGGCCGGGGCTGACTAAAATTTCAAATATACCTTATAGCGAGAGGTTTTCAGAAATAGAAACCTTTTGAAAAGGATCAAAACCTTCCGGAAGATTTTCAACAGTGTCGAAATTCAGATCAATTTTATCAGAAGGATCCACATAATCGATCGAACGGAAATATGTGGGATAGGCATAAGGATTGAAATCGTGCGGTAAATAAGCCGAGTAATCCACTGCCTCGTCTTCTTCTAAATATTTGATCGCGTCCAGGTTTACATAATACTCGTATGGATCGAAATCCAATGGCAAGTAATCGTCTGTATCAAATCCCAGATCGTAAACATTCTCTTCTTCTATATAGGTAACGCTTTCCAGATCTAATGGTTCACAACCACTATTAGGGTGTTGAGCTATAAGTCCTGTATTGGATAACAGGATCAAAATAACACTAAGGGTAAAACTTGCTTTTTTCATAATTTTAATAGATTAAATCTATGACAAAGATACAAAGTCATTGTCAAAGCATTATAGTACTTCAGAATTCATTAACAATTCACCTGGACTGTTTAAATAATGGAATCCACATTTTATAGATCGAATTTTTGAGGAGTTATCAGTCTGTACATGGCGATCTTACCGATCCTACGGTAGGAACATTATTTGATTAACAGTTTGATAGTAAAGCTTTTAAAGTTAATCTTTTGTTAAATCGGGTTGACAACAAAGAGTTCATCAAGAAAATAGAATTTATCAAGATAAAAGCCTCTGAAAATTCAGAGGCTTACAACTAACTAATCCAACTATGAAAATAAAATGAGTGAAATTTTTCTTTAAAATCGTTACTATGGGGTCAGTACTAAATCCCTAAATCCTGGCTGATGTAGTCAATATCCCATACATCTTCTTCGATATACTCAATGGCATCAAGATCAACATATAATTCGTGCGGATCGAAGCCATCAGGCAGGTAATCCTTGGTATCAAATCCCAGATCGATGTTGTCTTCACCCTCCTCGATATAGTCAACAGACATTATATCGGTCGGAATGGCATAGGGGTTGAAATCCTCAGGCAAATAAGCTGCAGTATCAAATCCCAGATCTGTAACTTCTCCTTCTTCGATGAACTCGATCGAGTCAAGATCTACATATTGTTTGTTAGGATCAAAGCCTGCAGGAAGATATTCGGCCGTGTCGAAGCCAAGATCGATTTCCGATTCATCCTCTATATAGACGATTTCATCCAAATCTAATTCTTCGGGAGTTGCCCACTCTATACTACTCACCAATTTCAGTGCTGGCATACTCATAGAGTTGTCTGTAGTATATATTGTAGGATTGCGCTCCTCAATTGATGTCATGATCACTGCAACCTCCTGGTCATTACATTCCAGTTCGTTGTACCCTTCTTGCGGTGTGGAGGCGGTGCTTAACATTACCAGTCCACAAAGTGCTATTAATTTGTTCATTTTTAGATTGATTTAAAACTGTTGATTGTTTGCCTATAAGACTTTATTAAAATTGAAATGTTACAGTATTGAGTTTAGTTTAACAGGTCAATACCCCGAAAAAGAGAGTTTATAAATACATGTATTCTATTGCATATCAATATTTTACATGATAATTTAAAATCTTTTTCAACTTGCAAAACTTAGGAATTAATTAACATTGAAACCATTGTAACGAGAAGGAGTGGAGGGTTGTAAAATGAACAGTGTTAAAAATTTCTAAAACCGAAACTCATGTTTAAACCACTGGAAGAAAGTGAAGTCAAACAGGTGTTAATCTTAAAATCTAAACGTATGAAAACTTTATTAACAAGTATTTTTTTAGCACTCGCGATGTTTGGCTATTCACAACACGGTCCACATCATAAGGGTATGAAAGACATGAGCGCTGAACAAAGGGCGTCTCTGGAAACCAAAAAACTCGCTCTGGCCCTTGATCTTAGCGAAAACCAACAAAAAAAAATCCAGGAAATCCATTTGGAGCGAGCCCTTAAGCGCGATACAAGGAAGGAAGAGCGCAAAGAGCGAGACGCAAAACCCGATACTGATGAACGCTATGCTATGATGAGCAACAGGCTAGACAACCAAATCGAAATGAAGGCTCAGATGAAAGAGATCCTGGACAATGATCAATTTGAAAAATGGGAAAAGCTACAGCTTGGAAAGGAAATGAAGGGGAGATGCAAAGTGCATAAGGGGAAATCCTCGCGATAGTATTTTCAACTAAAAGGCACTCCGGTGCCTTTTTTTATTGGATTTCAGAAATGATCTTTTCCAGAGCCTCGATCGTCCTGTCGAGGTCTTCATAACTCAGTGCGTCATTCAGGAAATAACTTTCAAATGCGCTTGGGGGTAGATATATACCTTCACGCAGCATACCATGGAAGTAGCGCTTGAACCTAGGATTGTTTCCCGTAGCCGAGCTCTCAAAATCGATCACTTTATCTGAAGTAAAATGAAGGGAGATCATAGATCCCAACCGATTGATCTGGTAAGCGATACCTGTCTTGTCCAGAACCTTGTCGAGTCCATGATGTAGGTATTGCGTCTTCTCAGCTAGTCTTTGAAACACCTCCCGGTCATTGTTCAAAGCACTCAGCATGGCGAATCCTGCGCTCATCGCCAGTGGGTTGCCGCTTAAGGTGCCGGCCTGGTAAACCGGTCCTTCAGGTGCCAGATAATCCATAATCTCGGAACGGGCGGCAAAGGCCCCAACTGGGAGACCCCCTCCTATTACCTTTCCGAAGGCCAGTATATCGGCCTCGATTCCCAGGACTTCCTGAGCTCCGCCCGGAGCCAGTCTGAATCCCGTCATAACCTCATCAAAAATCAACAGAATACCGGCATCGGTACATAACTGCCGCAATCCTTGGATAAAGTTTTCATCGGGTGGTATACAACCCATATTTCCCGCCACAGGTTCTATGATAACCGCGGCGATATCATTTTCATTAGCTTCGATCAGCACACGAACACTTTCAAGATCATTATACCGCGCTAATAGAGTGTCCCTGGCAGTCCCCTGGGTAACACCAGGACTATTGGGACTTCCGAAGGTAACTGCACCGCTCCCTGCCTGGATCAGAAAAGCGTCTGCGTGGCCATGATAGCAACCTGCAAATTTTATGATCTTATCCCGTCCGCTGTAGCCACGAGCAAGTCGGACCGCACTCATACAAGCTTCGGTACCGCTATTTACAAATCGGATCTTATCGATTCCCGGTACCATATCGACAGCCAATTTTGCCAGTTCGGTTTCGATCTCTGTCGGGATACCAAAAGATGTCCCCTTCTTCGCTCTTTCAGTAACCGCGTCAACTAACGGCTGATAAGCATGCCCGAGGATCAAGGGTCCCCAAGAGGCGATAAAATCTATATATCTGTTACCATCAACGTCATACAGATAGGCCCCTTTGGCCCTTTCAATAAAAATCGGATCCCCTCCAACCGCTTTGAAGGCACGGACGGGTGAGTTTACACCACCCGGAATAACTTTCTTTGCTTCTGCGAACAGCTCACTGCTTCTTTGATATACCATTGTAGTTATTTCCCTTTCTCAGATTTGATGACCAGTTTCTGTCCTATGGAAATCGAGCTATCGTTTAGCTTGTTTAGTTTCATGATCTCCTCAACCGACACGAAGTAACGGCGCGAAATGGAATAAAGTGTATCTCCTTCCTGCACCTGGTAGGTGGTGAAATCGAATTTCCTGGGCGGGCGTTTTACCGACATTCCCTGACGTAGCACTTCTCGGTCAAAACGATTAAGGTCGTACCGTTCTATAAAAGAGATCAGTTTTTGGGGATACCTTGGATCCGTGGCATAACCAGCAGCCTTCAATCCTTTCGCCCATCCCTTATAATTATCCCTCCGCAAATCGAACAAAGAAGAATAGCGAGAACGCGAGGAGAGAAAAATGCTATGGTCCCGAAAAGAATACATCGGGTGGTTGTATTTTCTAAAACACTCTCCTCTTGCGTCATCGTCATGATAGGCCACAGAACCATCCCAACCCCGATGGCATTTAATCCCGAAATGATTATTGGTTTTATGTACCAGTTCGCTTTGTCCAAAACCGCTCTCCAGTATACCCTGTGCCAATGTAATGCTGGCCGGAATGCCATAGGCCACCATTTCGGCTTTGGCGATTTCGGAAAAAGTATCGATATAGTCTTCGATAGAATGGATGGGGAAACTGGCGAACTTCCCGTCATCTTCTGGTAATGGAAATAGATCGGGGTCCTTAAACTCAAATTTTTGGGTAGACGCCACTTTGGTCTTTTCCTTCTTATTTGTGACGCCCGAACGTTTCTTGGCGCCACATCCTATCATAAAAAAAGCTGTGATAGCCA
>JAHEJJ010000038.1 GCA_024638915.1 Robiginitalea sp. | reverse complement strand
GAAATGGTATTGGCCACCCAGTGCATCATGCAACCAAAACCCAAAAGCATGAGGATTACGGTGACAGGAGTACTAAATGAGGCGGTCACTCCAAAAGATGTCGTACTCTATATCATTTCAAAGCTTACAACTTCTGGGGCAACGGGCTATTTCGTGGAATACGCAGGTGATGTCTTTGAAAATATGAGTATGGAAGGCCGGATGACCGTATGTAATATGAGTATTGAAATGGGAGCGCGCGGCGGTATGATCGCCCCGGATGAAACTACATTCGAGTATGTAAAGGGACGAGAATACGCCCCTAAAGGGACCGAATGGGAGAAAGCGATGTCGTACTGGAAAGAATTAAAGTCCGATGAAGCTGCGAAATTTGACAAAGAACTCACATTTGATGCCGCGGACATTGAACCGATGATCACCTACGGTACTAATCCGGGCATGGGAGTCGGGATATCCGGAGGTATTCCCACGGCAGCATCGATCGATGGAGCTGCGGCCACTTATAAAAGATCGTTGCAGTATATGGATTTTAATGAAGGAGAGGATGTCCTTGGGAAAAGGATCGACTTCGTATTTCTGGGGAGCTGTACCAATGGAAGGATCGAAGATTTCAGGGCTTTTGCGAGAGTAGTAAAAGGCCGGAAAAAAGCAGACCATGTTACGGCCTGGCTTGTACCGGGTTCCCATAAGGTGGAGGAATCGATCAGGAATGAAGGGATTCTCGAAATTTTAACCGAAGCGGGTTTCGAACTCCGCGAACCGGGTTGTTCGGCCTGTCTGGCCATGAACGACGACAAAATACCTGCGGGTAAATATGCGGTGAGTACATCGAACAGAAATTTTGAAGGGCGCCAGGGACCTGGGGCGAGAACACTTCTTGCCAGCCCTCTAGTTGCTGCGGCAGCCGCGGTGACCGGCAGGGTAACAGATCCGCGTGAACTTGAGGTCCTGAAATCCGTTTAAAAAAATAATGAAATGGCTTACGATAAATTTAGCGTTTTGAGAAGTACGGCGGTGCCGCTACCCATCGAAAATGTGGACACCGACCAGATCATTCCCGCCCGTTTTTTAAAAGCTACCGAACGAAAGGGATTTGGCGATAATCTGTTCAGGGACTGGCGATATAACCCAGATAATACCCCTAAAGAACATTTTGTACTAAACAATCCCATATATAGTGGAAAAATCCTTGTTGGCGGTAAAAACTTTGGATCGGGATCATCGCGGGAACATGCTGCCTGGGCAGTGTATGATTTCGGTTTCCGATGTGTTATAAGTAGCTTCTTTGCCGATATTTTCAGAAATAACTGCCTTAATATTGGAGTGTTGCCGGTTCAGGTCAGTGAAGAATTTCTGGAAGTTATTTTTAAGGCGATCGAATCGGATCCCAAAACAGAATTCGAAATAGATTTGCCCAGACAAACCATCAGTATTGTAGGGACAGAAGCAACTTATACCTTCGATATCAACACCTATAAAAAAGAAAACATGTTAAACGGCTTTGATGATATCGACTACTTATTAAATATTAAGGATGAAATAGAATACTTTGCTAAATCTTCACCATTATAGCAGAGAACTGCCTGCTTACAGGAATAAGCGATTTTATGAAGGTGAACAAGGAATGCTATGGGGATGAGAAGAATTGAGATAATGGATACCACACTGCGGGATGGTGAGCAAACCTCCGGGATATCCTATTCTGCATCCGAAAAATTTACACTGGCCAAGTTACTACTCGAAGAGCTTAAGGTAGATCGTTTAGAAATCGCTTCTGCACGAGTTTCTGAGGGCGAATTCGAATCTGTTCGTCAAATATCAAATTGGGCTTTCGAAAATGGATATTCACATAGAATTGAGGTCCTCACCTTTGTAGATAACGGGAATTCTCTTGATTGGATGGAAAAGGCCGGAGCCAAGGTACAGAACCTGCTCACCAAAGGTTCTTTGAATCATCTTGTTCATCAGCTTAAGAAAACTCCGGAAGAACACTTCAATGATATTGCCAGGGTAGTTAAGCAGGCAGGGGAAAGAGAAATTCAAACCAATGTATATCTTGAAGACTGGAGTAACGGAATGAGAAACTCGGAGGAATATGTATATGAGTATCTTGATTTTTTAACTACCCTACCCCTTAAAAGAATTATGTTGCCCGATACTCTGGGAGTTCTCACACCTGGAGAAGCCTACAGTTATGTTTCAAAAATCGTTAAGCGTTATCCGGGGATTCATTTCGACTTTCACGGACATAACGACTACGACCTCAGCGTGGCTAACGTTATGGAGGCCATCAGGGCTGGTTGCCACGGTCTTCACTTAACCGTTAATGGTATGGGAGAACGTGCAGGTAATGCCCCACTGGCCAGCGTGGTAGCTGTAATCAATGATTTCCAGCCAGAAATCGAGATCAATGTAGACGAATCATCATTATTCAAAGTCAGTAAGCTGGTCTCTGCATTTAGTGGATTTGGCATACCGGCAAACAAACCAATAGTTGGTGATAATGTTTTTACACAAACAGCTGGTATACATGCAGATGGAGATAATAAAAAGAATCTTTACTTTAATGATCTTTTGCCTGAAAGATTTGGACGTAAACGGAAGTACGCACTAGGTAAAACCTCGGGTAAGGCAAATATTCAGAAGAATCTACATGAGCTGGGGCTTACCCTGAACGAGGAAGAATTGAAGAAAGTGACCCAGCGTATCATCGAGCTTGGGGATAAAAAAGAAGTGGTTACCAAAGAAGATTTGCCCTATATTATTTCCGACGTACTGGACAGCAGCGATTTCCAGCAAAAAGTATTTGTAAAATCTTTTGTACTCACCCACTCAAAGGGGCTAAAGCCATCGACAACTGTTTCTGTAGAAATCGACGGTCAGACTATTGAGGAACATGCCCAGGGCGATGGTCAGTTCGATGCTTTTATGAATGCACTGAGGAAAGTTTATCATTCCAGAAAACGAAAATTACCCAATTTGATTAACTATGCGGTGCGTATACCCCCAGGCAGTAATTCCGATGCATTGTGCGAAACGATTATTACCTGGAAAAACAACGGCAAGGAGTTCACAACTCGTGGACTCGATTCAGATCAAACCGTTTCTGCCATTAAGGCTACAGAAAAAATGTTGAATATCATCATTTAAAAATCCAAACGAATATGAAGCTTACCATTGCACTGCTAGCCGGAGATGGAATAGGACCTGAAGTCATTGATCAGGCTGTAAAAGTATGTAATGCCGTCGCTACCAAATTTTCACATGAAATCGATTGGAGACCTGCCTTGACCGGCGCAGCCGCGATAGATGCCGTAGGCGATCCTTATCCAGAAGAGACACATGAAATCTGCATTTCCTCTGACGCTGTACTCTTTGGGGCCATCGGTCATCCGAAATACGATCATGATCCATCGGCCAAGGTAAGACCGGAACAGGGATTGCTTAAAATGCGGAAGAAATTAGGGCTTTTCGCCAATGTAAGGCCCACCTTCACCTTTCCCTCCCTGATCGACAAATCTCCGTTGAAGAAAGAGCGGATTGAAGGAACCGACCTGGTCTTCCTTCGGGAGTTAACCGGCGGGATCTATTTTGGGGAACGAGGCAGGAAAGATGGAGGTCATACGGCGTACGATACCTGTACCTATACCCGAAAAGAAGTGGAACGTCTTGCAAGAAAAGGATTCGAGCTGGCACAAAAGCGATCGGGAAAACTATGTTGTGTTGATAAAGCCAATGTTTTGGAATCTTCAAGGTTATGGCGCGAGACGGTACAGCAACTGGAAAAAGAATATCCTGATGTCTCCGTCTCATATGAGTTTGTCGATGCCGTAGCCATGCGATTGGTACAATGGCCGAATGAATATGATGTTTTGATCACTGAAAACCTCTTTGGCGACATACTTACCGATGAAGCCTCGGTGATTTCAGGTTCGATGGGTTTAATGCCGTCTGCATCGGTAGGTGAGTCGATTGGACTATATGAACCCATCCATGGATCCTATCCTCAGGCAGCTGGGAAAGACATCGCAAATCCTCTAGCTACTGTTTTATCGGCCGCCATGATGTTCGAAGATTTTGGATTGGCAGAAGAAGCCGGTGCAATACGCGAAGTAGTACATCGCTCCCTGGAACAGGGTATGGTTACCGAGGATCTCGCCGATGGTAAGAAGACCTACGGTACTTCTGAGGTTGGTGATTGGCTGGCGGCTCACCTGTAATAGGCACTGAGCTCTTTTTTATAGTAGATAGTCCGTACTGATAAAATTAGAGAGCTTCGTTTCCAATAACTTTTCCAGTATTTCCAAATTGGCCTTGTTGTCTTTAGATGCGACGAAAGTTCTGATGGAAAATGATCTCAGCGCGTCGTGTACGCTTAAAGTAGCCACGGCAGAATCTTTTCTCCCTGTAAAAGGATAGACATCAGGTCCGCGCTGACAAGAACTGTTTAAGTTCACCCGACATACCAGGTTGGCCAATGTATCGATCAAAGGAGCCAGTGCAAAGACATCTTTTCCAAAAAGACTTACCTGCTGACCATAGTTTGATTCAGCCATATCATCGAGTGGTTCCTGTATATCCTCAAAGCTGAGTACAGGTATAATGGGTCCGAATTGTTCTTCTTTATAGACGCGCATTTCTTTTGTCACGGGAAACATCACTGCTGGCCAGATAAAATTTTCGGTCCTCTTCCCTCCTCTTTTATTGATAACCTGAGCACCATGCTGGCCGGCATCTTCGATAAGCTCCTGAATATAATCTGGTTTATCCTTCTCCGGTAAAGGGGTGAGTTGCACTCCCGGATCCCAGGGATTCCCAAATTTTAGGCCATCGACTCGTTCTGAAAATCTTTTGTTGAATTCCTGAATAATGTCCTTATGCACATAGATGACTTTTAGGGCAGTACAACGCTGTCCATTATATGAAAGCGTTCCGGAAATACACTCATCGATCGCCAGATCGAGATCAGCATCCGGAAGGATTATGGCCGGGTTCTTGGCTTCAAGTCCAAGTACCAGTCGAAGTCGATTGCTCTTAGGGTGTTGGTTCTGCAGCGCATTGGCAGATGAACTATGCCCGATCAGCGCTAAAACATCTACCTTACCGGTCTCCATGATGGGCCCCGCAATAGCCCTTCCCCTGCCAAATAGAATATTCACCACGCCTTTTGGAAAACTTTTTTGAAAAGCTTCTATAAGCGGTGTAATAAGTAGAACACCGTGTTTTGCCGGTTTGAAAATGGCGGTATTGCCCATGATTATTGCAGGGATCAACAGGGTAAAGGTTTCATTCAATGGATAATTATAGGGGCCCAGACAAAGGACTACTCCCAAAGGTCCCCTGCGTATATGGGCATAAACCCCATCGCTTTTTTGAAACTTAGCTGAATCCCGATCAAGTTTTTTGTAATCCTCAATGGTATCATAGATGTAGTCTACCGTCCGGTCAAATTCTTTCTCGGAATCCGCTTGTGTCTTTCCTATTTCCCACATGAGAAGTTTCACCACTTCCTCCCTTTTGGTCGCCATGATACGAACGAAATTCTCCATGCATTCTATCCGGTCCTTGACCTTCATGGTTGGCCAGGCGCCCTGCCCCTGATCATAAGCGTTTAAGGCTGCATCGAGCGCGGTTAGTGCCTCTTTTTCGCCCATATTGGGCACCGAACCCAATAAGGTAGGGGCATATGGCACTGTACTTGAAATGGTGGAATACACCTCGGAAGTCTCTCCTTTCCAAGTCAGCAGTTCGCCGTTTACCAAATAACTACTATGGTATTTTGGTTGCGCTATTTTTAGTGCCTCCGGAATATTTTGCTTTACAATACTTTCCATTTATCGCGATTTTCAGACCTTTAGTTTCTGCTTCCTTAAACAATCGGCTTCATGGCGGTCATAGATTCTCTTAGACGATTTCCAACAATTTCTATAGGATGGTTTCTTAAGGCCTTGTTTACAGCTATCAACCGTGTATTGTCTACGCCGTTATCTTCACCTTCCCCAAAATTTTCCCCAATGACATCCGCATCGATATTCTGCATAAAATCTGACAATAACGGTTTGCAGGCATGATCGAACAAATAGCACCCATATTCTGCCGTATCAGAAATAACCCTGTTCATTTCAAATAGTTTTTTTCTGGCAATAGTATTGGCGATCAAAGGGGTTTCGTGCAGGGACTCGTAGTAGGCCGACTCGCCAATGATTCCAGAATCGGTCATCGCTTCATAGGCCAGTTCAACTCCTGCCCTTACGAAAGCGACCATAAGAACTCCTTTATCGTAATAGGCCTGTTCCGTGATTTCGACCTCTGCGGCAGGTGTTTTTTCAAAAGCGGTTTCAGCGGTAGCAGCACGCCATTTCAGCAAGTTTTTATCGTCATTGGCCCAATCCTCCATCATGGTTTTAGAAAAATGACCACTCATAATATCGTCCATATGCTTTTGAAACAAGGGTCTCATAATCTCTTTCAAACCCTCTGACAACTCAAAAGCTTTAATCTTGGCAGGGTTAGAGAGTCGATCCATCATATTGGTGATCCCACCATATTTGAGACCTTCTGTGATGGTTTCCCATCCATACTGGATAAGTTGTGAGGCATAGCCGGCATCAACACCTTTCTCGATCATCTTGTCGAAGCAGAGGATAGAACCTGTTTGCAGTAAACCGCAGAGTATGGTCTGTTCCCCCATGAGATCCGATTTAACTTCCGCTACAAATGAAGACTCCAACACACCCGCCCGATGACCACCGGTTGCCACGGCATAGGCTTTAGCCTGCTGAAGCCCTTTACCTTCAGGATCATTGTCGGGATGTACGGCGATAAGCGTTGGTACTCCAAAGCCTCTTTTGTATTCCTCCCTGACTTCCGAGCCCGGGCATTTTGGAGCAACCATTATAACCGTGATATCTTTGCGGATCTGCATACCCTCTTCCACTATGTTGAATCCATGAGAGTACGATAGTGTAGCTCCTTTTTTCATCAGTGGCATCACCGTACTGATTACATTGGTATGTTGTTTGTCTGGGGTTAGGTTCACTACCAGATCTGCTTCAGGCACCAGTTCCTTATAGGTGCCCACAACAAATCCACTATCGGTGGCATTAATATAGGACTGTCGTTTTTCTTCAATGGCCGAATCCCGCAGTGTATAGGAAATATCCAGTCCGGAATCGCGCATATTTAACCCCTGATTGAGGCCCTGAGCACCGCATCCAACAATTACGATTTTTTTTCCTTTTAATGCCGTAACGCCATCGGCAAATTCTGATGCTTGCATGAAGCGGCATTTACCTAATTGTTTCAGTTGATCCCGCAATGACAGGGTATTAAAATAGTTAGCCATGAATATTCTGGTTTATTTTAGGTTTGATAAAATTCATTTAGTATGGTAGTAATTGGCATTTCGGCTTTGGTCACCGATATTCGCCCGGATCGTACAAACTGCATAATACCATATGGCTCCAGGTTCTCATGCATTTGGTCGATTTCATGTTTACGACCGGTTTTAGCAAGCACAAAATACTCCCTCGACACGGTTACGATCTTGGATTTACTCTCAGCGATTATATTCTGGATCTGGGGTTCGTCGAACAATAGATGTGAAGCGATTTTAAACAATGCAGATTCCTGGTAGATGGTCTCCTCATCTGTATGGTAAAAAGCCTTGATCACCTCGATTTGTTTTTCGATCTGACCCACAATTTTCTGTGTCCATGTTTCGGTGGTATTGACAACTATCGTGAATTTGGAGACATGCTCAATCTCTGATTTGGAGACATTCAGACTTTCGATGTTGATATGTCTTTTCAGAAATATATCCGATATTCTGTTGAGCAGGCCTATGTTGTTTTCTGAATATACCGATATGGTAAACCATTTTTTTTCCATCTGCATTTATTTAAGTCTTATATCTGATACGGATGCGCCCGAAGGGATCATAGGAAATACATTGTCTTCTTTTTCAACCTTAACCTCAAGGAAGTACGGCTTGTCGGAAGCTATCATTTCCGTAACTACCTTTGCCAGGTCTTCGCGCCTGCTTACACTCTTTGCCTGTATATGATAACCTTCAGCAATTTTTACAAAGTCGGGATTGGTCATCACAGTTGAAGCATAACGTCTGTCAAAAAAGAGTTCCTGCCATTGCCGGACCATTCCAAGGTGTTCATTGTTGAGTACCACAATTTTTACAGCAGTGTTGTTTTGATAAATGGTGGCCAGTTCCTGAATGGTCATTTGGTAACCTCCATCGCCAATTACAGCTACCACCTCTCTATGTTCCACGCCCATTTTGGCTCCGATGGCTGCAGGCAATGCAAATCCCATAGTTCCTAAACCGCCCGAGGTGATATTGCTTTTAGACTGATTAAACCTGGCATACCGGCAGGTGACCATCTGATGCTGACCAACATCGGTCACTATGACCGCCTCGTTATTGGTCGCCTTATTTATCTCTTTGATAACTTCTCCCATAGTAAGACCTTCTTTGGTTGGATGAAGGTCATTTTTGATCACCGCTTCATACTCTTCCTTATGTTTTGCCTCAAATTCACCAAACCATTTTTCGTGGCTGTTCTCTTTAAGCATGGGCAATAATAATTCAAGTGATTCCTTGGCATCTCCAAGTACCGGGACATCTGCTTTTACGTTCTTATTGATCTCTGCCGGGTCTATTTCAAAATGTATAATCTTAGCTTGCTTGGCATAGGTATCCAGATTTCCGGTTACCCGGTCATCGAATCGCATACCTATCGCAATCAGTAAATCGCATTCATTGGTCAGCACGTTGGGTCCGTAGTTACCATGCATCCCTACCATTCCGACATTAAGCGGATGGTCTGTGGCAAGAGCCGATAGGCCCAATATTGTCCAGGCCGCTGGTATTCCGGTTTTTTCAATAAGTTCTTTGAGTTGCGCTTCAGCATTTCCAAGGATAACCCCTTGTCCAAAAATGATGTATGGTTTTTTAGCACTGTTGATAAGAGCAGCTGCTCTTTCCAATTGCTCGGTATCTGGTTTTGGGCGGGGATTATAACTACGCACCCCCTTGCAGTGTTCGTATACGAATTCCAGTTCCTCAAATTGCGCATTTTTAGTCACATCGATCAATACCGGGCCTGGTCTGCCTGCTTTGGCGATATAAAAAGCTTTTGCCATTATTTCAGGTATTTCAGAGGCCCTGGTGATCTGATAATTCCATTTGGTTACCGGGGTCGAAATACCTATGATATCGGTTTCCTGGAACGCATCGGATCCCAAAAGATGCCTGGGCACTTGTCCGGTGATGCAAACTATAGGTGTCGAATCGATCTGGGCATCTGCCAGGCCCGTGACCAGGTTGGTTGCACCAGGACCAGATGTCGCTACAGCCACACCGACTTTGCCTGTCACCCTTGCATAACCCTGGGCAGCATGAGTAGCTCCCTGTTCATGTCTGGTAAGGACATGATGAAGCTTATCCTGAAACTTATATAATTCGTCATAAACCGGCATTATAGCTCCACCAGGGTAGCCATAGATAAGATCTACTCCCTCTGCCAGGAGGCAATGAATGATCGCTTCGGCCCCTGTAATCTTAATAGCGGTTTTCTTTTTAGCTTTCTTTGAAGTCTCCTTTAGTGTTTCCATTTGATATACATATAGGATTCAATATTCGGCTGTGTTAGATTTTTCAAAACTCATCAGTAACACAGCCTTCGGATGCGGATGAAACCGTTTTGGCATATTTATACAAACTCCCACGGCTTACTTTTAATGCGGGTTGCTTCCACGATGCACGTCTTTTTAACAACTCATCTGTAGTTAGATCAACACTTATAATGTTTTGCTCGGCATCGATAGTGATAATATCTCCATCTTTCAATAGTGCAATCGTGCCTCCCTCCTGGGCTTCCGGAGCAACATGGCCCACCACAAAACCATGTGTCCCACCTGAGAACCTACCGTCTGTAATTAAGGCCACGTCTTTTCCCAGTCCGGCACCCATGATGGCCGCTGTAGGTTTTAGCATTTCAGGCATTCCGGGGCCTCCTTTAGGGCCTTCATACCGAATCACTACGACATCTCCTTTAGTTACTTCGCCCTGGCCGATGCCCTTATTCGCCTCGAACTCATCGTTAAAGACTTTGGCAGGTCCTGTAAAATGGAAACCTTCCTTACCTGTAATTTTTGCTACTGCACCTTCTTCGGCAAGGTTTCCATAAAGGATGCGGATATGACCTGTTGGCTTGATCGGTCGATCCAAAGGCATAATTACATTCTGACCTTCACTAAGACCAGATACCTCGGAGAGATTTTCTGCAATCGATTTTCCTGTTACAGTAAGACAGTCGCCATGTAGCATTCCATTCTCTAACATAAACTTCATGACCGCCGGTGTACCCCCAATTCGATGAATATCTTCCATAAGAAATTTACCACTGGGTTTAAGATCGGCAAGGAACGGAGTGCTATTGCTAACATCCTGGAAATCTTTCAGCCTAAGATCTATCCCGGCCGCTCTGGCAATCGCAAGAAAATGAAGTACTGCATTGGTAGAGCCTCCCATAACAGTAATAAGACGCAAAGCATTTTCGAGCGACCTTTTGTTGATGATATCACTTGGTTTAATATCCTTTTCAAGCAAATATCGCAATGCTCTGCCGCTATTTATGCAGTCCTGCTTCTTTTCTTGACCAATCGCCGGGTTAGACGAATTGTATGGCAGAGCCATTCCAAGGGCTTCAATCGCCGAGGCCATTGTATTGGCCGTATACATGCCTCCGCAAGCACCAGCTCCAGGGCATGCATTTTGTATCACAGACTTATATTCTTCCTGGTTAATCGTTCCGGCCACCTTCTCTCCCCAGGCTTCGAATGCTGAAACGACATCTAATTTTTTATCCCCCACGCATCCTGAAGCTATAGTGCCTCCATAGACCAGTACCGAAGGCCTGTTGAGTCGGATCATGGCCATCAGGGCCCCCGGCATGTTCTTATCGCAGCCTACTACACTTACCAGGCCGTCATAATTCATGGCCTGAACAACGGTTTCCATAGAATCTGCTATAATGTCTCGCGATGGAAGAGAGTAACGCATCCCATAAGTACCCATGGAAATACCATCGCTTACTCCTATAGTGTTAAAAACCAGACCAACCAAATCCTTTTCCTGGATTCCCTGTTTTACATGTTGTGCCAGCTCATTTAGATGCATATTGCAAGGGTTGCCTTCATAGCCTGTACTTCCAATACCGATAAATGGTTTTTGAAGGTCTTCTTCGGTAAGGCCAAGTGCATATAACATGGCCTGTGCCGCAGGTTGGGTAGGGTCTTGAGTAACGTTCTTGCTATACTTATTTAATTCCAATTTCTATCTCATTGTATTAACCTAATTTCAAAGATATACCTTTCGAACAGCATGTTTTTTTCACAAATCAGCTTAGTTTAAACTCAATAAATGAATTATCTATTTATAATTCTGATAATCAGACATATAAATAGTTATTTCATATCATATTCAATACAAGCTACGGTAAGATATTAGCCCTGTGAACAGGTCATATAAGTCATCCTTAAGGATCATGAGGATAGTAAGTGTAATGCGGTTGGATCATACCTCAGTAAAGTATATTTGATCCCCGAATTTTTTTTGGGCCAAAATTGAAATAGAGTTTTCATCGAGCTGCAAAATTCTCGGATAGCCCCCTGTGGTCTGCCCGTCGCGCATTAAGATGATCAATTTACCTGAAGGAGTAAGTTGAACTGTTCCTGGCAGGTTGGCAGAAGTAATCATCGAAATTTTATGTGGACTGATCTTTTCCTGTAGTTGATAAGCCATACGGTTGTGCTCCTTTGCAATAGTAAAGGCTGTACTAAAAAGTTGCTCTGTACTTGCCTTATCTAGCGCCGAAAATTCAGGGCCCAAACGAACATCGAGGTGTTGTTTCTTTAAATGCGAATTAGTCTTAATAGAAGAAATCTTTGGATGGAAATCGTTGAAGGGGTTGTATGGTATCTCATCACCTAAAATTATCCTGTCCTTGTCGGTCAGGGATTTGAAATAGGATCTACTACCTAAGACCTTGCGAGATTGAATCCCTCCTTTAATAGCCAAATAACTTCGAAAACCGTTTTTCAGCTTTCCAAACGATAGTACATCACCAATTTCTACCCGACAAACTTCGTTATTGGGTATAGACCTTTCATTGATAGATGCAGGCATTTCTGCACCGCTCAGAGCAATAAATGCAGGCGCTTCAAATTGAAGTATAGGTCCTGTCATGGTAATCTCCAAGACTGCATCCTCTGGTTTGTTTTCCAGAAGCGAATTCGCTATTTGGGCAGATTTAACATCCATATATCCACTCCAAGGGACGCCTTTATCCCTCAACCCATAACGGCCTGCGTCTTGTATGGTAGTAAAAAAACCAGGTTCCAATACCTTAAACATCAACTATAGTGTGTTCTATTTTGTAAATACCTACTTGTGTTTCAATCTTGTACAGATCATAGGCCGCTCTATTAATTGGATAGAATTGAATACGGTCCCCTACATTTACAAAGCATGGTTTACTTTCTTCCACCCTGAAAATGGGGATAGGACAGTTTCCTATTATATTCCAACCTCCTGGCGATTCCTGAGGATATATGCCGGTCTGCTGCCCGGCGAGGCCAACAGATCCCTTAGGAACCCTAAGTCTAGGGGTTTCTTTTCGCGGAATAATCAAATCATCAGCCAAGCCTCCTAAGTACATAAATCCTGGCAGAAAACCTATCCCATAGACCGTGTATATAGGTTCAGTATGTAATTCTATAATCCGGCTGGCGGTGAGATTGAGGGTGTTGGCTACCATTTCCAGGTCTATGCCAAATTCCGGATCATAGCAAACGGGTAGCTTCCAGCGTTGACGTTTTACGGGTATACGGCCCTTTACATCAAGGTACCAGGCTTTTAATTGTTTTTTGAGTTGATCCGGATTCTCGATCTTTTCACGACATATTAAAACAAGTGAATTATAAGCCGGAACTAATTCCCATAAAGCAGCATCGAGTTGGTTTGATCTTAAATGTTCTGTAAACGCCAGAATATCGTATAAAATGGATTCATCCACCTCGGCTGGCCATTCCACAAGGAAGGCTTTCTCACCAAAGAGTTTCAAAGAAATGGGATATTTATTCACTTTTCAATACTAATCCGCTGCCCGGGTAATTCCTCAACAAGATACGTCAATATTTGTAATGCTGAAGCAGTATCACCATGGATGCAATATGTACTGGCTTTTATTGGCACTATATCTCCCTGGAGTGTTCTCACCTCATCAAGGCGAACCATGCGAATCAAATGCTCCAGAACCGCTTGTGGACTCGTAATTAAAGCATCAGGCTTTGACCTGGATACAAGGCTTAGATCTTTATTATAGTTACGGTCAGCAAAGGCTTCATAACTGACCTTCATTTTGTGTTGATCAGCCACTATAGCCAAAGCAGAATTGTAAGGAGCATAAAGTTTTACCCCATCCATAAAAGGTTCAACCGCTGAGATGAATGTTTCTGCCAGCACCCGGTTCTGTAGCATATCATTGTAGAGCGCCCCATGTGGTTTGATGTGATGTAAGTCAGCTTGCTGATGATTCAATATTGTTATAAAATCAGAAAGTTGATCCCGAATGCTATGTACGAGTTTCTCTGCCGAAATGTTCATGCTGTTCCTGCCAAAATTTTTTCTGTCCGGATAAGAAGGATGCGCGCCGATCTTCACACCCATTTGTCGTGCAAGTGCAATACAGCTTTCCATCGATTCGGTATCTCCGGCATGCCCGCCGCAGGCTATACTGCACGAGGAAATAAGAGGCAGGAGCTCGGCTTCATTGCCCTGGCCCTCCCCTATATCACTATTGATATCAATACTAATCTGCTTCACATCAGGCGGTAAATAATCCAAAAATACTCCTAATACCCAAAAGAAATACCAGGCCGATAATCACCATTGACAAAATATTTTGCCAGATAACGTTTTTATGGCTTCCCAAAAGATCTTTTCTATTGACCATCCAAAGCAATATTGCGGCGATCAGCGGTAGTAAGAGTCCATTGGCTACCTGGGCGAATTGAATGATCTCAACGGGACGGATCTGCAAACTCAATGATGCTGCCCCGATCACCAGGACGGCTATCCAAACTAACCTGAACCGGAGGTCTTTCATATTCGCATTCCACCCAAAGCAGTTATTCACCACATAGGCTGCTGCAAGTGGTGCTGTTATGGCCGAGGTGATTCCAGCAGCGAACAAGCCGATTCCCATAAAAAGCGATGCAGCATTTCCATATAATGGTTCCAGACTCCTGGCCATATCCAAAGCATTGGTTATCTCATCTTTTGGTATCGCTGTAGCTGCGATTATTACAGCCATAGAAACAAAACCTCCTAACATCACCGAAAATAAGGTGTCTTTCTGTGCCCGTGGAAGATGGGATACCGAGGACCATTTTTCACGTACCAAAGAGGCGTGGAGAAAGAGATTATAGGGTACTACGGTAGTCCCGATCAAAGCTACAATTGTCAATAGACTTCCTGAAGGCATTTCAGGTGTTATAAGTCCTCTCAGAATTTCTGATATTGAAGCGTTGGTCAGTATGGCAGTGATCACAAAGGAAAGGCTCATCAGCCCTACAAGAGCTACAAATGTTTTTTCCAAGACCTTATAAGACCCTATAAACAATAAAACAAAAGCAAGTACGCCGATAACCCAGGGATAATATGGAAGGTTTGCACTGCCGAATAGGGCTTCCAGTCCAAGAGTAGCGCCACTTATGTTACCGGCTTCATAGGCCGTATTGCCAATCACAATCGCCGCCAGGATAATACCCAAAACCAAAGTGCGGACTAAGCGATTGGAGATTTGGGTTTTTAAAAGGACAGTAAGGCCCTTTTGCGTAACGATCCCCAAGCGGGCAGCCATTTCCTGTAAAACCATGGTGGCCACCGCGGAAAGAAGCATGGCCCAGAGAAGCGTATAGCCAAATTTTACCCCGGCTATTGTACAGACTGTAATAGTGCCCGGGCCGATAAAAGCGGCGGCCACCAAAATCCCCGGTCCGATATTTTTAAATACGTTTTTGATTCCCTTATGACAATTGAGCTTGGTAAATATAAAGGCTTTTAGGTGTTAAAACGATCTGAGAACGATGTGTTTTTCTGGTAAAAATTTAACATAAATGATGCATTTCATCTAAAAATTTGCATTTCATCTAAAATTGGGGTGCCATACGTCGATATCGTATAATAATCGTTTAATCGTCCGGTTATTATTAATCCAAATCAAAAACTTACCTACTTATATGACTTGTTTGGAATGCAATAGAGAGCTCAGCTATATGGATCATCGCGAAGCGATGGAAAACCTGGGTGTTGAGCTTTGTAAAAGGCATAAAAAACGAATCGACAAGCTGATAAGAACCAACAGTACGCCTGTGGCTGCTATTCAATTGTATTATGGGCTAAAAGCTGAAGGCGAAAGTCCTATGCTCGAATGGTGGGATGGCAGTAAATATGTAGACCTGGCTTTTTCCCGGGTGAAACTCAATATAGAGATAGACGACCGATATGAAAAATTGACGGATGAACAGGCAGTTGAACACCTGCAAAAAACCATGCAGTCGTTTGGAAATGGGTTTACCACCATTAAAATCCCCCATACGCTGATCAAATATCACTTAAAGGAAACCATACAGAATGTATTGGGAATTATGGAAGGTTTGAGGGCCAATGTAAAACTGATTTAGAGAGATAATTCAAAAATTCCGAATGATGGATGCAAATACATATTACACGGACCAATCTTACAAGGTTAGCAAACTGATATTATTCCTACTTACCTTCTCGGCACTAACGATCGTGATAAATATTCAGCCTGAAATATCAAGGTATCTATTCGGATTACCCATAATTGTATCCGGACTATTGGGAATTTTTGGAGCCTATGTCCTATATAAGGGTAGAAATGAGCCCACTAATGAAAAAAAATTGGTAGCCCTGGTCGTACACTCTGCTATGGTTATACTGATCCTGACCATTCTAGTTTCCAATACATTATATAAACTCTGATTATAAAAGTTCTCTGGTGTTTAGGCATTAGTATCTCAACCGGCCTCCCGGCCATAAGTACCCATTTCTTTTAATTCGCAGGTAATCTCCTTTTCTTGGCATATTCTTCGTATCTTTTTTCATAATCCATAGAAAATGAGAAATATCGATAGAAGAAAATGGCTCAAAACCGTTGGAATGTCAGGTGGTTTTGCTCTGCTGGGTGGTTTTGAAGGTTTTGCTTTTACCCCAAATTTAAATCATCAGGGCAACTACTCCCCTATTACTTTGAATGCCAATGAAAATCCATATGGCCCTTCGGCCAGGGTGCGAGAGGTACTATCATCATCATTTGACCTGGCCTGCCGTTATCCTTTTCGAACGCTTTCAGGGGTTGTAAATCTAATCGCTGAAAAGGAAGGCGTGAGCAAAGACCATATAGTGATAACCGGGGGTTCCACAGAGGGTCTTAAAGCCTGTGGTCTGCTTTTTGGAGGAAAGGACACGGAGATCATCGCGGCAGACCCTACATTCCAGGCCTTATTGCGTTATTCTGAAAATTTCGATACCAAGGTGCATAGAGTTCCTTTGAATGAACGCATGGAGCACGATCTAGAGGCCATAAGCCAAAAAATATCTTCTAGAACCAGCCTTATCTTCATATGCAATCCCAACAATCCGTCCGGCACCTTACTTCCAGCAGATAAAATGAGAGATTTTTGCCTTTCGCACGAGCAGGATGCGGTGATTTTCAGCGATGAGGCTTATTATGATTTTATTACCGAAGCCGATTATCCCTCCATGGTAAGCCTGGTGAAAGAGGACAGAAATATTATTGTTTCCAGAACTTTTTCAAAAGTGTATGGCCTTGCCGGAATGCGTATTGGATATTTGATCGCTCGGCCCGATACGGCCAGGAAACTTAAAAAGGTGGTTATGGCCAATACCAATATTCTTGCACTGGAAGCGGCCAAGGCAGCACTAACGGATAATGAGTTCTATCAATTCAGCATCGCTAAGAACCATGAGGCCAAATCGGTTATCTATAATACCATGGAAGAACTAAATATCCCATATATCCCTTCCCATACCAACTTCGTTTTCTTCAAGTCTGGTATGACGGTTTATGAACTGATACCCGCCATGGAGCAAAAAGGGGTTCTCATCGGCAGGCCTTTTCCTCCGCTCACAGATTGGGCAAGAATAAGCACAGGTACGGCAGAGGAGATGGAAGTGTTTTCCAAAGCCTTAAAGGCCGTATTAGGTTGAAATTTATCCTCAGCACTAATTCCGATAAACTTTTCATTACGCTTTGATACATAGTTCGCATAACACAGGCCATTGATAAAAAAATTTGAAAAATACCTGGGTGAATTTGTCTATGGCGGCATTGATGGCTGTGTCACTACTTTTGCGGTTGTCGCCGGCTCTGTAGGGGCTGGACTCGATAGCACGATTATTATTGTCCTTGGTTTTGCCAATCTTCTTGCTGATGGCTTTGCCATGTCTGTCGGGGCATACCTTTCCAGCAAGTCCAATAAGGACAATTATCAAAAGCACCGGCAAATCGAATTTCAGGAGATAGAAAACACTCCGGAGGATGAAAGGGATGAGATCAGACAAATATACAGAGCTAAAGGTTTTAGTGGAGATCTTCTTGAACAGGTGGTCCGTGTGATCACAAGCAACAAAGACCGTTGGGTAAACGATATGATGAGGGAAGAATTGGAAATGCTTGACGAAGATAAATCCCCTATTGCCATCGGCACAGTGACATATCTATCATTTATTTTTATCGGTCTGATACCACTGATTATCTATGTCATAGATCTTCTTCAACCTTTGGATAATAACTTGTTTTTGATCTCCTCCATCCTTACGGCCCTGGGATTCCTGATCATAGGATTATTAAAAGCTCATGTAAACCAAACTGTTTATTGGAAAGGGATGCTCGAAACCATTTTACTTGGTGGTATTGCAGCCATGGTGGCGTATTATGTAGGTGATATGCTGCAAAGTCTGATCACTATGGTTTGATCAAAAATTATCGAATAAAATGTAGGAATATTCTTTATAATTATTTAGGACTTAGGTGTTTATTTTAACGTTTGTAGGTAAAATATGGCTTTTTATCGATTACAAAGGTTCCAAAACGATTAAATTTCAATTTTCAAGTATAAAGGTGTTGATTTGAGCAGCAGTACCCATTTTTTGTTAAAAGCCCCATCATATGAACAAAAAAACTACCATTTCCTACATGCTGTACGCATTCTGTACTTTCTGCATACTATGGGCGGTTTACATTATGCTTTTTCGTATCTGATCATATTCATATACGCGAGAGGATTTACTTTTAAGGTTCTTACGGATACTATGTGAGATCCGCAATATCTATTTTTCCATATTTCAGCGTTTCTATATTATCTCAATCCATTCTCCATAAGGGTCTCGAATAATTATCAATGCATAAATATCTCTTTCAATCTCTCCAACAATAGGTATGTCTGCTTGTGAAATTCTCTTAGATAACGATAATAAAATGCGAGATAATTTACCCCAGAATGTTCGTCTATCCCCTGAATATTTTTACCTGAATGCACCTGGTCAAAATAAGCCAGCTTAAGCACTGTGGCCGACTCAGAATCAATAATCTTAAACGTTTTATGGTGAAAGGCTGGTTGTTAGTCTTGCCTGCTTCCCTACTCCACTTTTGGAATAATTCAAAACTACCTACTTGCTGCATTCTTAGAATATCCGTAGAAAAACGTTCAGTTACTGTGATATCACTAACTACCAGGCCAATAGCTCCTGTTCCCAGTTCAGCAGCCTGCGAAAAGGCCCCGATGGCACGAGTGCAAAAATGAAAAAAAATACAATGAATCTCATTTAATATATTTTTTGATGTGATACCAAAGCAATAAAAAATGCCCGGCAGGGCCGGGCATTTTAAATATGCTAGTAATTTCTTATTCTTCCGGATTAATCATCATTACTTTCTCGTAAACAATGCTGTACTCAAAACCACCGGGCATGATTTCACCCATTTTAGACTTTGAGATCACATCTTGCCATGGTCCATCGGCTTCTCCTGGACCCTGATATCTGAGGTAATTCATCAGATCAGACATTTTGTCAAAACCATCCCATGTTAGTACAGAAAAGCGACCTAATTTTCCTCTTGGATGGATCACCGACATCATTCCCCAGGATTTCATTCCATTCGTTCCATTGCTTATAGTCTGCTGGTGAAGCGGTTTCCATAGAGTTTTGTTCTCTTCTATAAAACCACCCAAATCATCGGGCATAGCATAATTTACGACGGCGTATTTGTAATCGCCCTGGATCATATCTTCCAATTGCATCCAGTAATCAAAGGCCGTTGGAGCAAATGAGTTCGTCTCTACCATTCCAGGGTCTACACCCATCGATTTCATGTTGGCCTCGGACCATACAGCTCCCTGGTCAATGCTTTCCGCGTTCTCAAACAGGTTTACAAAAACGTAATTCGGGGCACCCTCTTCGGTTATACCTATTTTTCTCCAAAGCGACCAACCAGTCATCTGCCCTTTATCAATGGCCGATTTGGCCACCTTAGCCCAATACTTTGTTTCTTTTTCAACAAATTCCTGTTGCCGGTCGGCGGGTACCACACGGTATTGCATATAAGCTACCTGACCAAGTCCCGAAGCACCGATTAACAGCGCAAATAATAATGTAAATAATTTTTTCATAATCTTAGGTTGTTTTAGTTATTCCTGAAGAAGATACAATTTTAAAAGAAGTTTGTGCAAATATTTGCCGCCTATATATATACGGCCAATGAAATATGTCTTTCAAATGGATTAATATCTGAATTTGCAGTTGGGCTGACAACATGCTAAAATTAAAACAGAATAAAAAAAGGCAACCCTTAGGTTGCCTTCATCAATTTTCTGAAGTCCAATATTGGCTCTGCTCCTCTCAGCTATAATTCGACTACTGTTGCTTTAGGCGCATTTTTCTTAACGGAAGCAATCCCGTTTTCCATAGCAGAATTGCTGGAATACATCTGGCTGGTGCCGATTACCTGTCCATTGGTCGATTTAAGGTTAAACCGGGGCTTGCCATTAGAAGCTTTAGTACGATCAAAACAATTGTCGTTAGAGCAATTTTTTTGAACGGAGGCGATGCCGTTTTCGCATGCGCTTTTAGAATTATAGCCTTCACTGCTTAAAATTACCTGTCCATTACTGGATTTTAAATTAAAACGGAATTTGCCTGCTTTGTCTTTTTTGATTTCAAATTTACCCATGGTACTTTTTTTTTCTTTGAATTTAATTTAATGGTATGTGTTTCATTATCCGTTAAATATAAAAATTAAAAGCCTGAATTCCTTCATTTCTCAATTCAATTTTCAGGATTTTTTAACAATCATTGTTGATGATCGATCTGACAACCCTGTAGTAAGAAAATATCTTCCAAGAATCAGCATAAATTTTGGAATACACTTTTTTGTCGAATTGTGCCAGCTACTCTTTTGCCTTCTAGACTCTACTAATCAGCGCCATGCTAAATCCTATTGTTCATGGTTGAGGAAATCGTATTCAAAATCTTTCCCCATCCGATTGAGATAAGCTTCCCAGCGCGGATCTTCCTTAATATTTTTGAAATCGGGGGTTGTAAATAAGAATTGAGGCCAGTTTAGCACATGTTCATATGCCTTGTCAAGGTAGATAAACGCACTGTCTCGCTCCTTCATATGGGCATAGAGACGAGCGATTTCGTAATCATGCTCAGGATTAGAATCGATGTTTTCAGATCCTGTTTCTTCAAAAGTCATGGCCTTTATTTCTTCCAGAATTTCCTTTGCCTTTGCTTCTTGTCCTAAACTGTGTTGTATACTGCATTCCAAAAGTATCCGTAGATATGGGTCGCTTTCTCTTTCCATCCATTCTATCGCCTTTTTCAAATCGCCTTTGTCGCGATTTATAAGGGCCATTTCAAAATTTTTGTTATAATCCGGAAAACCATAGCTATAGACCCGCTGTAAGTAACCCTCTGCTGCTTCGTAGTCTTCTTGAAACCATTTAACAAAAGCCATTCTAAAATTAGCTACCCAGGTTCTGGGATCCAGAACTATAGCCCGTTCAAAATACGATTCTGCATCCTTAATCTTATTAACACGTAATGCGAAATCCCCTGCTCTCTCTAAAATACGAGGATCGTTTTGTGCCATATTCACGGCCTTTCGAATGAATTTGTTGGCTTGTTCCATATTTCGAGCCTGCCACATGAATTTAGACTGCCAATAATAGCTCATCGGGTTTGTTGAATCGATCTCAATAGCATTTTGTGCCGCTAATTGACCTGATTCCATGGCGATTTCAGGATCGAGTAAAAAATAGTCAAAAGCCTTGGAATAGATAACATGGGCCAAGAGTACCCAGGATGGCGAATAGGTGTTGTCCAATTTCAGCGATTTTCGGATGAGCGAATCGGCCTTAAGCATTGCTTCTTTCCTCAATTTAAATGCTTCGTGATTTGCTTTGAGATATAATTCATAAGCCTCCGGATCTATTTTATGTTCCCTTATATCATCGTTCAACAAAGCTACTTCCAGTCTTTTGGCCACAATCGAAGCGATCTCATCCTGTACAGCCAAAGCGTCTTCCATTGTACGATCGAAAGTATCGGACCATATATGTGATCCATCTGAAACATCAATAAGCTGTGCTGTAATTCGGAAAATATCACCAGATTGCCTGACACTGCCCTCCAGTATATAGGCTACATCCAGTTCCTCCCCAATTACCTCATGCGTAACATCTTTGTTTTTATAAGAAAATGATGAAGTACGACCAATGACCTTTAGATCTTTACACTTGGCCAGCCTATTGAGGATTTCTTCACTCATGCCATCGGCCAAATATTCCTTATCGTGTTCTGGGCTCATGTCGGCAAAGGCCAGCACCGCCACGGATGACTGGAAATCGGGCAGTATTGAAGCTTCTTCTGTTTCAGTCACTTTGTTTTCTTTACTTAATCGGAAGGTGTTGAAGAGCAACAGGGCGACAATAACACTTAGGGTGATGATGATAACCTTATTCAGGTTAACACTTTTCTTGGAGATTTGCACTGACTCCACCTTTTCATTTTGAACCCTGACAATGCCCTCCTCTGTAATGTCGTAGAACCAGTTGATTAACAACCAGACTGGAAATACGATCATCATGATTATTATGGATATCTGAAGCAACTGTGGAGAAATCCTAAATGCCGGTATCAGGATAGATAGGACCTGTACTATCAGCCATGAGACGACAAGGTAAGCCACCCCGGCTTTAAACACATGACGTCTTTGCAGCTCGTAGAAAAAACTCTTGAAGCGCATAATTGGTAGGTGGTTACTCCCTTAATATACAACAAATTGGGTTGATTTAAATGAAAGATCATCTCAAAATTAAGCGCGATTAGCTATACATTGGAAAAGTATATAATCAGTTTCGGACAATTTTTCAGAGTCTTCGTCCCAATGAGCTTTATCGATCTAAAATGATGTGTTAGTTTATAACATCAACAAATTGAACTAATCTAATTCCATGAAGTCTACGATTTTTAATTACTGCAATAACACAATAGGTGTAATCTTGGTCATTTTATGTATTGTATTTGGATTCTATGAGTCAATGGCCCAATTTGCTATTTCACAAGCCGATGTGCTTGAAGAAGAATTTTACCCAGCCGAGATCGACTTTAAAACCTATTTGCCGCCAGAAGCAAACGATTTCCAAATCAGCAAGGATGATGTTCTTTCGACACAGACAGTAGCCTTTCAAACATCGATAAAAATTGAGTTGGAAATCAGAGCTGAATATATATATAACCATGTCCCTCCTGGTAAACTTAAACGCCAGCACCTTTTTCTATGTTCGATGAAGGATGACTTTTTGGGCCGACCACAAAAATTTGGTTTTTGTGCTTTTTTTCGGCAAATCAACCACGTTAAGGATTTTACCACCCATGTTCTCCGACCCAACGGAGACGGGTTTAAGGAATTAGATTTCGACATTTCAACCCCTGATCCGGGCTACACCTGCTCTATAGTCCGGATAGAACCGAAAAAAGAAAGCCAGGGAAAATCCAGCATTTTTCGAAACCAGATGAACGTTAGTAATATGATTTCTACCCGAGTTGATTCCAGCACCAAAGAAGGGATATATCGTTATTCTATAGTCTTTACGATTAGCGGCGATAATGGCAACAAAACCTATCGCATTGATCCGACAGTCAAGGTACACTGAAGATATTTCCAAATTCTCCAGTCCTCGAGGCACATTCTTGGTGGTCATCTAAGATGTGGACGGCCTATGAACCCTTTGATGTAAATCTGGTGTGACCGTTTTTGACAGCCTTTAATTATTGCTCCGAAACATACAGCTTCTAAGATTGGATTCGGGATATATATAAATTCATGCACCAGCACTCATTTTGTTAAATAACCATTTATTCCCGCCTGATTATTGAACAGAATTTAGTAACTTAACTATCATAATTTTAGACAGTTGGTAGTGACTATTTCCCCCTACCCTGACCATGTCAGGTACCAACCCTAAATCCTGCTATTGGTCAGTCCTTTACAATCGAAAAGTTTTGCCCATGCAACTATCAAAGCTTTTTTCCGAATTGAAAAGACGTAATGTCTTTAAAGCAACCCTGGCCTATTTGGCCATCGCCTGGCTTGTTATTCAAATCGCTTCTATTATCCTTCCTGCGTTTGATGCCCCTGAATATGCCATCAAAATATTAATCTATGTCCTGGTAGCCGGGCTTTTCTTCTGGGTCGTATTTTCATGGATCTATGACCTTACACCAGAGGGTCTCCAAAAGACAGGAGATGCACCCATCGATCTGGAAATCAACAGGCAGAACAATCGGCGTCTCAACACAGTTATAGTGAGCGCCGCATTTATGGCCGTACTCCTTCTGATTATCGCTAGTTTTTGGGCTGGTTCTCAATGGAGCGAGGGTGTTTTATCTTCAGAAACAAAACGGGTGGCTATATTACCTTTTGTAGAGAAAGTAAGCGGTGAGAGTGAGGAATATTTCAGGTCGGGCCTTACAGAAGGTCTTATAGATGAGCTTTCGAAGGTAGATCAACTCAGAGTGCTCAGCCTATCTTCTTCGAGCCTACTGGCTGGCGGGTTTAGTCCGACTAACATGTTAATCGTTAATGAAGTTAATTTGGTAGACTATTTTATCAGTGGTTCTTTCGAACGACGTGATAACAGCCTGGAAATAATTATAAGGATTATGGAAACTGTGGATTCAGATCCTATTTGGCAAAAGGGATACAGAGGAGACTTGTCCGAAATCAGACTATTATGGGCTCAGGCCGCGCAAGACCTCGCCAGACAAATCGGTATCGATATTAAAGAGGAGGATCTTGCACTATGGGCCGACCTGAGGCCGATTAGACCGGAAACCTATGAATTATACCTCAAAGGAAAACACTATTTAAACAAATCCACCTACGAAGATTGGAACCGTGGCCTGGTATATCTCCAGGAAGCCATAGATCAAAATCCAGCCGACCCTTACGCTTATGCGGGTATGGCAGAAGGCTATATCACCATCGGCCATAATTTGATGCCGCCTTCCGATGTGTATTATAAAGCTGAGGCTGCTGCCAAGAGAGCCATTCAGTTAGATTCGTTGAATGCCGAAGGCTGGGCCGCCCTGGCGCATTATCATACTTATTTCGGATGGGACTGGCAGCTCGCTGAATACGCATTTAACAAAGCGAACGAGTTGAATCCGAATATGGCCTATAATCACTATCATCGCGCCTGGTATTTGGCATTATTTGGCCGTATGAACGAGGCTATTGAGGAACACAAATTTGCTCAGGAACTGGACCCCTTTACTCCCTTGCACTCAGCATGGTTGGGAATATTATACAGTTGGGTCGGATTATATGACAAAGGTCTCGAGGAGGCTGATAAAGCATTACAATCTCAAAAAGACAATGCCCTTAGTATGTTTGTAAAAGGCACTATTCTGATGGAAAAGGGAGATACGGAGGCTGGGCTTGAATATCTTAAAAAAGCGGCAGAAATTAACTCCGGCTGGAAATTTATGGGCTATGGCAGGGCTTTGATACAGGCAGGACAGCTTGAAGAGGGAAGGAAGATCATTGAAGAACTCCAGGGTATGGAAACAACTTCTTTCGGATCTTTGTGTTTGGCCCATATGTACGTGGAATTGGGGGATTACGACCAGGCATTCGAATGGTTTGGCAAGGCCAAACGCCATGCATTCTATCCCTGGATCAGGGTGATGATCACAGATGACGAATTTAAGAAAGATCCCAGATATCTGAATTTAATCAGGGAAATGAAGTTGCCCGACCCATCCCCATTGGTATTTGATCCTAATCTTTAATCAGTTCAATCCATTTCCGTCTCGCGGATGTCGGGCAGCCTTACCTTCGTGGTCAAATGTTGTGACGAACCACCGGCGATATCTTTCTATGTGTTAGTGGTCCTTAGAGTTAAGTCGGTCGAAATGCTTTCCTTTGCCAAACCTATTTAGAATAAATTATTTTTATGTGTAATATAATAAATATAAATATTTATTTATGTATTTATTTTATGACCTTTGCCCAACCAAAAATATCAAGCATGGATAACAGTCTCTTATTGAAATCACGAAAATTTCACAAATCGGTAAAGAATACCAAAATTGCCGTGGCACAGGGTGATGGTATTGGTCCTGAAATCATGAAAGCTACTTTAAAAATCATGAAGGCGGCAGGTGCTAAGATCGAGACGGAACCCATAGAAATAGGAGAACAGGTTTATTTGTCAGGAAACAGTTCTGGTATTACTGAAACAACATGGGACGCCATTTCACGTCATAAGGTTGTTCTTAAAGCCCCCATTACTACGCCTCAGGGTAAAGGTTATAAAAGTCTGAACGTTACGCTTAGAAAATCATTAGGCTTATTCGCAAATGTAAGGCCTGTAACTGCTTTGCATCCTTATGTCAATACAAATTTCCCAAATATGGATATTGTCGTCATAAGGGAAAATGAGGAGGATCTTTACGCAGGTATTGAGCATAGGCAAACCGAAGATGTTGTTCAATGTCTTAAATTGATTACCAGACCAGGTTGTGAAAGGATTATACGTTATGCATTCGAATATGCAAAAGTTTATGGAAGAAAAAAGGTAACCTGCATGGTGAAAGATAATATAATGAAAATGACCGATGGTCTATTTCATTCCGTCTTCAAAGAAATTGCCCTGGAATATCCTGAGATTGAAAGCAACTCGCAAATCATCGATATAGGTTCGGCAAAAGTTGCAGCATCTCCCGAAAACTACGATGTAATTGTAACTTCTAACCTCTATGGTGACATTATTTCCGACATAGTGGCAGAAAT
>JAHEJJ010000069.1 GCA_024638915.1 Robiginitalea sp. | reverse complement strand
TCTGTCACATCATTTCAATGAACCTGTAAGTCAACAAAATTATACTAATTCCAATCCCGTAACTCACCTTATCTCGCCTAAGGTATCCCCCAAAGCGGGTGCAAATATAGAGCGTATTTTTTGTATGGACAACACTGTCCTGAAAAAAAATTCATGATTCTAAACTTTCCGAACTGCTTATAATTAAAACCCCTTTCTTAATTACTGATAATCAGAGTTATGAAAAGAAATTCCATACCAGCCCAAAACGAATCACAAAGTCGCGATAGGGGTAATTTGGAGCGGCATAAAAATTAAATCCGGTCCATGCCGAATTAATATGCTCCGCTTTAAGGTAAATCCTCATGGTTCGTACCTTGGCGTTGATAAAGTAATCAAACATAGGATATCCTCCCAATTCCTCGTTGTTCTGTACATAGAATTCCGACAGTAGAGGATTATAGGCATTCATATTATAGGCTGTAAAATATTTAAAGGTGATCCCTGTCTGAATAAACATAGCCTTTTTGAATATTTTATCGGAATAGTAAAGGGTATTCCGAGTGACAAAAGCCGGTACATTCAGCACCTCACTACTCTGAGTTACCGTTTGATACATCAGGGTGTTATTCAAAGCCCATTTCCTCCATTTGAGCTCTTTTTCATATTTGATCTTTAAATGATCTACGCTGCTTCCCTCCTGAAATGGCCTGACAAAAGCGTTCTCCAGCCCTGCATCGATATCCTCCTGACTCGCGGTTGACCTAAAATAGGTGTAGTTGTCCAATGTGGCATACTTTGCCGATAGATTGCCCCAAACCTGAGATTCGAGGTTAAACTGAAGACTGTATACCCCTTCCTTTTCATAATTCTCAAAATTGTACCAATTGTAGTTTTCATATTCAGACTGATACAGGAGAAAATTGAAATCGGGAAGTCGGGAAGAGAGATGCAGCCCTGCGCTAACCGCATGTTTCTCTCCTAATCGATAACGCGCCTGGGCACGTATTAGATTATCTGTTAGCTCACCAACAATAGTATAGGTGATATCGCCGCTCAATGCGAAGTTTCCGATCTTCTTTTCATAGTGTCCGCCCAGACTGATCTCCTCTCCTTTTAATTGATTGGGGATAGTCTGGTCTGGGGTAATCAAAATGCTGTTGAAATAATAATTATAGTTGTACAGATTGGCATATCCGGTTAACCGGCCAAGTGTATGGTTAGAAAATGTAGCGCTTACTTGGTTGAACATCTTCTTTAATACTGCCTTGTCATCTATAGATTCCAAAAAGGCATTACCGAAATAATCGTTCGGTGCTTCTTGTACAAACTGGTAAAACTTAGATTCATAATTGAACTGATGCCCAAGGGATAAAGCGGTTTTTGGTGCTGAAATACTATCGCGAGCCGATCCGAACAGGCGGAATTGATGGTCTAAATAATATCGTTTCCCATCGAGTCTGTTCCCGGCATCGGTAAGAAATACATCTAATCTGGACCGGTCTTTAAAATCTTCATCTCCAGACTCAAACTGTAATTCCTTTCTGGAGATACCACCATTCTCTTCAGACTTGATTTGCTGATTCGCAATATGAGCGCGTAAACGGTACCTGCCGTTCAGGGTTACATAATTGACCGTCGCCCTGAAATTACCGGATTCAACCTGATCGAACTGGTACTTCCCCAGCGAACGGAAACCCTTGTATGACAGTGAAAAGTTCAACCTTCTGGAGGTATTTACGGCGAGTGTGGCATCGAGTGTCTGGCCCTGTTCCAAGATCGTCTTAAAAAAAAGTTCGGTCATCGGTGTCGCAACATTGTAATATCTGATGTCTTCTATTTCAAAATAGTTAAAATGTTTCGCCCTGGCCCCAAATATTGGATAGAGGTTGTTCCGTTCAAAATCTACACCAAGGGAATTATAAGGCCGACCTATATTGGAGAAAGGCATGAGCTCAAAATCATCGCGCCTTAAATAATTGTGTTTATATTCCTTTAATATATTTAAGGTAGTATCCAGAGCAGTGGTATCACGGCCATAAGAGATAAGACGATAGTCCTTGATCGAAATAGAATCGGATTTTCCGTCGAATAATCCTTTTTTACCAATATTGTTTTTTAGCTGGGAAGTATCTAATGCCGGTCGTGGTGGAATGGAATCTTCTTGCGCAAGAGTAGAGAGTGCCAGGAAGGCGAAGAGCAGCAGGAATAGATATTTCATAGTAACATCTTACTATGGCAAAGTTAATTTTTTTGTTTCTAACTCAATGTGAAAGTTTGTGTACGATTTTCAATCGCTATTTCAATTCCTTCCATACCTAATTGGAAATGCTTTCTCGTGAGTATGGAGTATCTTAGCATTAAACTCAAATCAATTGCTCAATACATCTTTCAGCGATCTGGTGGAAGCCGGCACCGATGAGGCCGGGCGAGGATGCCTGGCGGGCCCTGTAACCGCAGCGGCGGTGATCTTACCACCCGCTTTCCATCATGCGGATCTCAATGATTCTAAACAGCTTGGGAAAATGCTTCGAGTCGAGCTGAAAGAGATCATTGAGTCTACAGCGATCGGATTTGCGATTAATCATGTTGACCCTGAAAAAATCGATCGTTTTAATATTCTCAATGCATCGATAATGGCTATGCACGGAGCTTTGGAAGACTTACACACCCAACCAGAATTTATCATAGTGGATGGCAATCGCTTTAAACCTTTTAAAGAGATTCCCTACCAGTGCATCGTTAAAGGTGATAGCAAGTTCCAGAATATCGCGGCTGCCTCTGTACTTGCGAAGACCTACCGGGATAGCTATATGGAAAAATTGCATGAGGAATTCCCGGTTTACAATTGGAAAAAAAACAAAGGTTACCCTACGGCTGAACACCGGGACGCTATCAGAAAATATGGTATTACGCCCTATCATCGGCGAAGTTTCCGCTTACTACCGGAACAACTTGAGTTTGAGTTTTAAGCCTTTGATTTATTACGTGAGACGATGTGATAATAAACTCATTATTGTATAAATTTGACGAAATTTTAATTAATGCCTCTAAGGTTACTTTCAGCACTCCTGCTTTTACTTGTCCTTGCCTGCGTTCCCTCTAAACCTTCTGAGAATCCTTTGCTGGCTTATGTACCAGAAGATGCTTCGTTGGTCATTAAAATAAACAATCTAAGCGCTCTGCTGAGCGAGCTAAAGAACAACCGATTTCTTACAGATATCGGTAAAGTTGAGTCTGTTGAAAAGATCAGTAACGCCTTTAGCCTGCTCCAGCAAATGGAATCGGATACAACGGCACTTCTTGCCTTGTTCGGTGATGATTCTACCGATGTATTATTCATCACACATGCCATACCACCAGACATTGTTGCGCCAGACAGCACTGCTTTAGCCCGAAGCACAACACCATCTTCTGAATCCCAAAAAGAGCAATTCCATTCCCTGACTACGAACGGAATAAAACTGATCAGCACTTCTGAAAGCGTCCTTGACCGCTTTAGAAATGGAAATCCATATACCGGTGACGAGCATCCAATGGCTGAGTTGTACAATACCGCTTCAAAAGAGAAGTCGGCTTCATTTTTTATCAATACCAGGAAGCCGATGAAGCTCATGCCACCAATTCTTAACAGCGACGAAACGGCGACACACAGGCTACAGACCGATTGGATCACCTTCGATCTGAACAGTTCCCAAAACTATTTATACCTGAATGGTCTGACTAAAGTACAGGATACCTCGGTGAACTTCCTAAGGCTATTTCATGGCACCCAAGCTGTGAGAAATATCAGCGCTGAAATAGCATCAGCATCGGCCGATGCCATCCTCTCTTTCACCTTTGATGACTTTGAGGTTCTCTCGCGAAATCAAAATTCCTACTTTGACAGCCCTTATTCCATCAATACCAAACTCCAATCGTTAGAGGAAGTCGGGATTATCTATCAGAACAATGCAAAAGCAGTATTGTTGAGCACTTTCGATTCTGAAACCATTCAGAACTACCTCGATGGCCTTGCGCTTCAAGCCAGGGCTTATCAGGGATATGATATTGTTAGGCTCTCTAAAAATGATTTTATCGTAAAGTCTTTAACACCTCTTGTAGAAAACTTTAAATCTAACTTTTACACGATAATAGATAACAGATATTTGTTTTCTGATAAGGAGGTTTTGCTCGAAAATCTTATCGGTAATTATAACAACGGTAATGTTTTTAGCACCAGCACTCTGTTTCAAAGTGTGGAAGCCGGATTAACGGGCGAGGCCAGTATCCTTTTTGTGGCCAATACAAAGGGTATGCAGCTGGCAGCGTCTTCTTTTCTATCGACAGATATCTTAGATATTATAAGCAAAAGTAATCCGGGCAACTACGGTTTTAGTGCGCAGGTGGTGGCCGACAAAGATTTTTATCATTCCCATTTGTCTGTTAATACCCTGGGGAGCCAAAAAAAATCGGGAACCACAGCACCTTTATTCACCGTAGTACTTGATAATGAAATCGCCACCGATCCGCAATTCGTTATCAATCACCGCACCGGTCAAATGGAGATCGCGGTTCAGGATATTGATCATAATCTTTACCTGATCTCAAAGGAGGGTAAAGTGCTATGGAAAAAACAACTGCAGAGCAGGATTCAGGGATCGATCAGCCAGGTGGACCTTTACAAGAACGGCCGTTTGCAATTGGCTTTCACTACCGCAGATCATTTCTTAATCCTTGATCGCAATGGAAAAGAGGTGGCTCCCTTTGTAAAATCCTACCCAGGAGGAAACCTCAATTCCCTGGCGGTATTCGATTATGACAAAAAGAAAGACTATAGGTTTGTAGTGACCCAGGGATCTAAGGTCTTTATGTATAACGCCAGGGGCAATGTGGTAACAGGTTTCACCTACACCGAAGCGGAGAGTCCGATTCTGGAGGCACCAAAACATATCCGGGTAGGGAACCGAGACTATCTTATCTTTAAACTCGAAAATGGCCGATTAAAGATCCTTAACAGGGTAGGGAAAGACCGTGTCACTGTAGCTGAAGAATTTCAATTCTCCTCAAACAGTGTTTACCTCTACCGCAACAAGTTTATCCTGACCGACAAAGGAGGTATTTTGTACAGTGTGGACACCAACGGTAAAACCGAAAGATCACCTCTCAATATGAATGAAGACCACGGTTTATACGCCACCACCAAAACCCTGGTAACCCTGAATGAAAATACCCTTACCATTAAAGGCAGGAACAGAGATCTTGAACTGGGTGTGTACCTTCCTCCCAGGATTTTTTATGTTTACGACAAGATCTATGTGAGTACAACAGATATCCAAAGTGGCCAGGTATTTTTGTTCGATAGCCGGAATGAACCCATATCGAACTTTCCGGTATTTGGAAACTCGAACATCGATCTGGGAGATATGGATAGCGATGGCCATCTCGAACTGGTCACCAAGGATCAGGACAATTCCCTTATCGTTTACTCTATGCAGTAGTACAACGATCGTCACCGTCTACACAGGAATTTGCACAGACAGCACAAAAGCCTTAGAACATAGTTTTAAATTTCGTAAATTACTTAATTACTAAGTTCCTTCAGAAGGACTTGAAGGAATTTACTGATAGATTTTTAGTATTCAGTTTAAGGCCTTAACTCAATTCGATTATAACTTTCTGTTACGAATACAAAAACACTAACACGATGAAAACAAACACATACCTGACTCGTTTGGTCCTCCCTGCCTTATTGATGATTTTCACCCTGCCAATGGCAAATGCACAACTCCTTAAAAAACTTGGTAAATCAGCTGAAAAAGCCGCAGAACGCACAGTAGCAAAGCGCGTGGCTATCGAAACGTCTAAAAAGACCGATCAGGCGCTCGACAGCATTCTGGAACCCGATAGTGAAGGAAATAATAATGAACCGCCGGTTAGCGACGATCCCGGCAATGGTACTTCCGGAGGCGTAGAAGTCGAAGGGAACCAGGAGAGCTCAGGCGATAATGTAGCCAGCGAAGGAAAAAAAACAATACAGGTATACAGCAAATTCGATTTTGTGCCGGGGGATAAACAATTGTTTTTTGATGATTTCGGCAACGATTTTATCGGGGATTTTCCTTCAAAGTGGAACACCAATGGCAGTGGTGAGGTAGTCACATTGAACGAATCAGCAGAGAAATGGTTTGAAATTAAGCCTGGTCATAATATTTTCTATATCCCTGATGTTCCAGCACTACCCGATGAGTACACTGTGGAATTCGATTTATTAGCTGCTGGAATCGATGAAAAAACATCATCAAGTACTGTTTTTCGGGTTATTTTGACCGATGCTAGCCAATTTCAGTGGGGCACTAACTATATATATGTAAGCCTCCCTTTGTGCCAGTACCATCCAGTAGGTATGCGCGTACGAAGCAACAAAATGGGCATCAACAATAATGTTACAGCCGACATCCGAACTGCGGTAATGAATCGCCCTCATGTTTCCATTGCAGTGAACAAACAACGATTTAGACTATGGGTCAATGAGAAAAAGTATATTGATATACCGCGATTTCTCCCGGAAGGCGGTATTGCGAACCAGCTCAGGTTTGAATTGCCCTATATGAAAGATGGTAAAGACCGCTTATTCCTGACCAACTTAAAAGTTGCCGAGGGTGGTGTCGATCTCAGAAGAAAATTGATTTCCGAAGGTCGGATATCGACCAATGCCATTTTGTTCGAATCCGGATCTGCTGTACTTCAACCGCAATCAATGGGGGTCATTCGACAAATTTCACAAGTACTACAACAGGAAAGCGCCATGAACCTGAATATAGTAGGCCATACAGATGCCGACGGGGATGATGCTTCCAATATGGATCTTTCCAAGCAGCGAGCCGAAGCCGTAAAAAATGCGCTGGTGAATATTTACAGTATCGATGTCTCCCGCATGCAGACCGAAGGCAAGGGTGAATCAGAACCCGTAGCAGATAATAATACTGTCGATGGAAAATCACAAAACCGAAGAGTTGAATTTATAAAAATATAGTCTTATGAAGCGTACTGCAATTCTAATTCTGATAGTTTTCTTATTCTCCCAGGTCGTATTGGCACAGGGCGACTGCAGCAAGTTCTACCCGATGGAAGAGGGTACAACTTTTCAGCTCACTACCTATGACAAAAAAAATAAACCTACTTCGGTTATCGATTATCTAATTAAAGAGTCCTCGGGTGATGCAGCTGTTATTTCATATGAAGTACACGATGAAAAGGGCGAATTAATACTGAATTCAGAATATGAGATTATTTGTGAGAACGATGGTATTTCAATCGATTTCAAATCTCTTGCGGCTCCCGGGATGATGGAGCAGTACAAGGATATGGAAGTCGATATCAGTGGAACAAATCTATACTTACCCAATGACCTGAGCACAGGGCAAACGCTCCCAGATGCCGATTTGGTGATGAATGTTAATATGAACCCGATCAATATGAAGCTGACTATTAATATCTTCGACCGCCGGGTTGTAGGTGAGGAAACTGTGACTACACCCGCAGGCACTTTCGATTGCGTTATCTTAAGTCAGAATCAGGAAACCAAGGTCGGGG
>JAHEJJ010000068.1 GCA_024638915.1 Robiginitalea sp. | reverse complement strand
TATGATAAGCTTATTATAGGCGCAAGCATTAGATACGGAGTTCATAACAAAGAAATAATTGATTTTATAAATACCAATAAAAAACAACTTGATTCTATAAAAACAGCTTTCTTTTCTGTAAATCTGGTTGCAAGAAAACCCGAAAAAAGCACACCTGACACAAACCCGTATGTGATAAAATTTTTTAAATCCATTGATTGGACACCTACTGTTGTTGAGGTATTTGCAGGAAAATTAGACTATAAAAAATACCCGGTTTTTGATAGAATCATGATTCAGTTTATTATGTGGATGACCAAAGGACCAACTAACACGAATGCAGAAATTGAATATACGAATTGGGACAAAGTATCAGCGTTTGGAACACAACTTAAAAATTTATAAAGCTATTATTTGGAAGGTACTACACACGAAAATGTATAAAACCATCAAATAAACTAAAGGAACATGATATGAATATCGTGGTGCTGAGTAAGCCACTCTGATAAATTCTAGAAAATCGATATTACACGCAATAGTAAAATTACATTTTACAACACTTTGATAATTTCTAGAAAACCATCAATTCTAAATATACCTCATCTCAAAAACTATCACTGCTTGCATTTTAGAATGCAGGTTTTTTTTGTAAGTTACTAAACCCCTTTTTTGCGTACAGTGTTTAATGATGTAGTGCTGTCCTTGTCAATATGTATACACAAGAATTTAATAGAAGAGCCAAAGAAAACGAGTTAACAGAACTCGCGCTTAGCTTAGAAACTCCATTTTCCCCTTAAAAAGTATGAAACCGATAATGCGCGGAAGGATCCCGAAATGAAGTCCTCCCCGTAGAACCCCTGTACTATAAAATCTATGTCAAAGTCCTGAAATACGTTCCAGGTTACAAAAGGTGATAAGAATATCGCTTTGTTCGGAGGAAAAAGCATGACACCCATACCGGCGTTAACCAAAGGATGGATCTGGTAACCCGCCTGAATGAAGGCAGAATGTTTGTAAGGAGACAGGTTTTTGGCCGTAAGGGACCTGCTGCTCAACAAAAGCAATCCTGCGGCTCCCAGTTCATTGGGCCCTGCAGAATTAAAGAGATAGGAGAGGTTGTAACTCAGGTTTTTGATGGAATGGTCAATTGAAATCGTGCCTACAAAGGCGTTTGGATTCAATTCGGTTTCTTCCACAGGCAAAAAGTAGCTCAGCTCGCCTTTCAGACTTGCACTCCCCAAATTTCCGGCCCAACCGGCCCCTAATACCCAGTTCTCGCGGCTGTAGCCCGCGAGGAATTGAAAATCATAATTCCATTGGTTGGCCTTGTACATGAGGGCTGCCGAAAGTGTATTGATGTTCCTGCCGTCTAGACCGATAGTTTTAGCGGGCAGACTTACAGCAATATCAAGACTGGAATTGATCCCTGTGTAATATTCCAGGCGGATGGCATCGGTCCCTGGGCGTTCCTCATAGTCAAAGTCAAAATAGGAATAGGCATTGAAGATATCATTTGGATTCCATACCGTATTAATACCCCAGTTAATCCGCTGCCGCCCCACTTTCAGGGTGACGTCATTGTGTATCCATTCCAGATACAGCCTGTCGATCATGGTGTGCAGCATAAAGGACCCTTCATTGTAAATGGTCCAGCTGAGGTCGAAAAAATAGGTGTCATATTCAATAAAATCCACAAAATCATCCCCCAGGAGTTTCGTAGTTTCTCCTATGAACAAACGGCTGCGCAATGCTCCGTAGACCCTGAGGTTATCGCTTGGATACCAGCGGAAATTGAGTCGGTTATGGATAAGGTTATCTACCAGCGTACTATCCCTCAAATCGTTGAAAGTTATCATGTCTTTGATATAGCCGTTGATAAACGCTTTCTTAGGTCTATCCTCCTGGGCATAGATGGAGCCCATCAAAAAGACACAAAGTATACACCATATGTGGCTAGGAACGAATCTCATCCGACTTGATTATACCGTCTTCAAGGGTAACAACCCGCCTCGCCTTGTCGATCACACGCTGGTCGTGTGTGGAAAAGATGAAGGTCATGCCTTCTTCCTGGTTCATGCGAGCCATCATATCGAGCAGGTTGGCCGCCGATGCAGAATCCAGGTTGGCGGTGGGTTCATCGGCCAGGATAAACTTGGGGCGGGAGGCGAGCGCCCGAATCACTGCCACTCGCTGCTGCTGTCCGCCCGATAATTCAGAGGGCCGTACATTGGCTTTCTCCTTCAGCCCCACTTCTTCTAGAAGGTGCAAGGACCGCGCCTTCATTTCATGCACCGGTATTTTTTGCAATAGCATGATAAACTCCACATTCTCCCTGGCCGTAAGCACCGGGATGAGGTTATACTGCTGAAAGACAAAACCAATATTGTGAAGCCTGAAATCTATCCGTTCCGAATCCTTCAGTTTGGATATATCCCTTCCCGCAACCCTGATCGTTCCCGATGTGGGGTTATCCAGACCGCCAATAATATTCAAAAGCGTGGTCTTGCCCGAACCCGATGGCCCCACGATGGCTGTAAATTCACCTTCAGATATCTCAAGATCAACATCCCTTAGTGCCTGAACGGCAATTTTCGAATCTTGATAGACCTTTGCAATATCCCGGGTCTCTATAACGATTTTCTTATCTGTAACTGTTTCCATAGTGCTAGTATTATACGGTATGAAGTGCTTCGGTTGGATTGAGTTGAACCGCCTTGTAGGCAGGATAAAGTGCGCCCAGTAATGCGGTAATGATCACGCCGGTCGCTACATAGGCATAGGTGCTGTTCTCTATATACGGGTAAAGAATGGAGCTATAACCAAATTCCCTGAGTCCTTCGGAGTAGGCGCTAAGGTCGATCCCTTGTAGTCCCAGCCAGTACATGGTAATCAGGGCTATTAAAATGCCGATAGGCCCACCCACCAGAGACAGGAAAATGGTTTCGATCACGATCATCATGAAAATACGCCATTTGTTCATCCCGATGGCCATCAACATCCCAAGTTCCCGATAGCGTTCAAGAACAGCCATCAACATCGTATTTATAATTCCGAAAATCAAGGCAATCATGATGATTCCTATCAGCACCCAGAGAAAACTGTCCGTCATAGAAAGGAATAGTTCCAGTTCAGGCGCGATCTCCCGCCATGATTCTATCAATAAATCCGGATGCGCTGATCTAAGCTCCGGGAGAACAACTGTTTCGGATTCTGGGTTTTCCAATAACAGAGCAATCTCATGCACCCCATCTTTCAGCCCGGCGATACGGGTCAGGTCTTCCATAAGTATATAGGCAGAGGCCTTGTTGATTTGGGGTGATGTTGTCTCAAGCATACCGGCTACACGGAAGGCACCGGCAACAAGGTTATTTTCCCGATCCTGGAAGGTAAGTACGACCTTTGAATTCAGCTTTACCTTCAATGTATTGGCTAGTTCCTTGCCAATGACAATCGGGTTTTTCAGGTCAGATTTGAAATAAGACCCCTCCGTGATCAGGGAGTCGTGCTGGGTTACCAAACGTTCCCTGTCGGGAATAATGCCAAAGATCCTGCCACCGCTCGACTTGCGGGGCGATGAGATCATGCCGCCGGTAACGCTTCGTGGGGAAACGGCCTGAATCCGGGGGTCTGAGGCCAGGGATTCGGCCAAATCCATTCCACCCGGCATGACAAAGCCTATGTTAGGATCCTCCTTGAAGTTAGCCTCGTGGATTTGTATGTGGGAAATCTCATTCCTTATGGCTCCGTTGATGTACGAGATCATAAAACCGTTCATGAACCCCAGCATAAAAATCAATGCCCAAATACCCACTACGATAGACCCAATGACCACCAGGCTGCGGCCTCGGCTGCGCCATACATTTCTCCACGCTATGGTTGCTAACATCTTCATCTTCCCTCCCTCATTGCAGTTACCGGATCTATTTTCCAAATCTTATATAATGGATAGGCGCTGAGCACCAATGCCATAAAAAATACCACCCAGGCCTGACTGGTGAAGACGATGGGCTCATTGCTGAATGCATATATGGGTTCAATATCGAATTTTTCGAAAGCCGTTTTGTATTCTTCCGGGAGCGATATTGGGTTCTGACTGAAATAATTGATAACGGGAAGGCTCAGGGCAAAGCCCGTAAGGACAGCCAGTGTTGCCAACAAAACAATCTCGGAAAAGATCAACAGCTGGAGCCTGGATCTGTGCATGCCAACTGATAGCATCACACCAAATTCATAAAGGCGTTCCTTGGTCATCATCAGGAAGGTACCGAACATGCCAAAACCTATTACCAAATAGAGCAGCAACAACATAATGATCCCTGAAATATTGTCGATCTCGATTCCCTGGATCAATTCCGGCATCATGGTCTTCCAATCCATCACCTCGTAGGCTGAGCTATCAAGATCCCCGAGAATCGCTTCACGGACATCATCCACATACCCGGACTGATCCGTAACCACGGCTATAGCCGTTAATAATCCATCGGCGCCATAAAAGTATTGAGCTGCGGGCAGGGGCATAAAGACCACCTGATTGGTGAGTTGTGGCAGGCCAAATTCCACCAGCCCGGCTACCGCGTATTTACCGGCTGCATTCACCCCGTGATAACCCTGACTGATTAGCACCAGGGTATCTCCCACTTTCATATTCAGATAATCCGCCAATCCGGATCCCATAACAACCCTGGGTTCGTTCAGACCCACCATGGTGCCTTCCGTGATCTTTTTCTCCATTTCCGTAAGGTGGGATTCCTTTTCCGGGTCTACGCCAATAATCAATGCCCCCTTAGTGCGGGTTCCGTGGGAGGCAAGGGCAAAAGATTCCAGACGCGGCACTGCGGCCTCCACTCCATCCAGGGATTCGATCTGCTCCTGCAATCCCTTAGGTGGATAGAACGCATTGTCTAACACTTGTTCATCCCAATAGCCCAACTTATGTACCTGAATATACCCTGTATAGAAACGTACGCTATTGTCTATCATCCGCTCATAAGATCCCAGTTGCATGGACCGCATGAGACTGGAAAGGATTACCGCAAAAACAATGCTCACGATCGTGATGATCGTACGGCGTTTGTTTCGCCAAATGTTTCGCCAGGCAAGTTTAAACATCATGAGCTATCGGATACGCTTCATTTTCTGAATGGAGAAAAAATCCTCACTAATACCTATGTCGAACTGTATATCATTGTATTGAATCACCGTTCGGTTCTCCGGGTTCTCCGCAGGGATCATATCCATTCTGGCGGGAATCACACGGCCGCCCATTTCACGGATATCAGATAAAATCATGGTATTGATCAGGAAATCATCCTCATCATAGTATTTAACCAACAATTCGAGATAATCCTCCTTGGAAACATAGATTAGAATTCGGCCCCAAACTACAGGAGCCCCCTCCTTTGGGATAAGTTCAATCTTCCAGGCATCGCGGGCCGTAATGGTGGTATCCCCACGTATTGAGTGATCGTAATCATTTACAATAGAGGATTCTTTCACGAGATCATCATTGGTAAAATCGGACCCCATCCAGGATTGGGTCATCATCGATGGCGGGAGTTTTACGACGCGGTCAATGGTAGGCTGCCAGTTCCAGAGTTCCTTGTCTCTCTTGAGAAAAGCTGTACCCTGATCCCGGGCCGGGGCTGTAATCATGATCAATGAAAAATCAGTTCCCAGGGACCATCCTTTCATGGAAATTTCCCGTGACCAGTCGGGCCGAACGATCTTCATGGTCATATTGGAAGAGGAAGAATTGCCGCGCATTTTCTGATCCACTTTTTTAATAATTTCCGAGGCGTCCTGGGCGTATAGAAATGAGCTTATAAGAGAGAGTGCAAGCCAGAGGGTGCTTTTCATTTCGCCAACCATTTTGAATGAAGGAAGATCTTCGCCAAATAAGCCGTACCCTCCTGTATTTCAAAGATAAGTAGAAAGTTTAAGGAGCGAAAATATTTAGACCACAGCGAATCGAGGTCCGTGCCTTCTTTAAACCTCAACTAATTCACCTGTATCCAGGGCAGCCTTTAAATTTGCTGATACTTCCCTGTGGCTTCCAAAGAATCGTGTGCCATCGGTCCTTTTGATTTTTACTTCTATGGTACCGTCTTTCTTTTCCTTTACAGCGGTTACCATTACTTTATTTCCTTTCAGTCTATTGTAATTGGCAACCCCGCCTTTTTTAATAATAAAATTGGGTCTTGGAAAATTTATGTGCCTGTACCTTGGAGCATCGGGGTCTCCTATCTTAAAAACATCACCAACCTGAACCTCTTGTGGTTTTATTCCATTGGCTTCGTTGGCATAAAGGGCTATACTTCCAACTGCGAACAAAATAGCAAAAATGAGCTGTTTCATAACGTTATATTTAGGATTTAGAATTAATTTAATTCGTATTTTTTAAATCTCCATAAAGGTTCTGATGGAAATAAAAATAGGGGACACAGTCGGGCAATTAAATGATTTTGGTCATGACGCCACTATGATGGATTTAATATGATTCCTAGAGAAACTATCGGGATGGGATGTTTTTTGTTTGCATTAGCGAACCAACCGACCTTGTCCACCCGAAATGCAATGAAGGCGGAGCTCATCCACCTAAGCGCAGCGAAGGATGTCGCTTGTAGGATTTTACATTAGATAAGGCTTTTTGAAGGACCCTTATCGACTATATTATCCCTTTAAAGGCATTTCTTTTTTTTACCCTTCTCTTTTCTTTTATTGTAGTGACAATTAAGCTCTCTTAGAACAGGAGCGTAAATGAGGTAATAGTACAACAGGTGAAAATGAAAAGAAAAAACCAGCTACGTATTTTTTCAGGGCTATTATGGCTACTGCTTACTGTCTCCTTTACGATTAGTACTGCAGCTCAGGACTACGTTCAGCAAGAGTATGAAAGCGCTGAGCAAGAAACCACCCGGTCAGTAGCAGGGATGAATTCCTTTAAGGGCACCATGTCTGGAGATGAGCCCCTGGAGGATCTTTATACCGCGACGACACAGCTTATTCTGGCAGACATGGAGCCGAAAGCACGGGAAAGAGCCGGCTTATTTGTTGAATTATATGTTTCCTATGTTGCAAGGGCTTATTACAGTCTGATAATCGAGGCAAAAAAAGCCGATAAACGCTTGCTGGAGGAATATAATTACTTACTCAAAGATGCTAAAAACAGACCCGATAGAGCAGAATATTATAAACAATTAGCTATAGCCAAATTAACATATGAAACTCACTGGAATATGTTGGAAGGACTTAAATCCTGGAATGCTATTAGTGCCTATGGTTCTGACGATCTGGATCTCTTTAAACAAGAACAAATAGAAAATGCCTATCTAATGTTTATCAAAGGCTCAACGGATACAGAAATCATTAACTTTTTGGTTTATAGATTAGCTGATCTGTACGACTTTGAAGAATAATACTTTTCCATTTCAAAAAATGGGATTAACTAAGTATGTACGATAACTCTAATTGGAAAAATTCAGGAGGTATTTTCAGATAGGTCCAACTAATTGTAAAAGAGCAAATACGAACCATTGCCATAGTCATCATACAAACTACTGTCAGAAGATGACCAATGGGATACCGTATTCTCCAAAGGTAAGTTCCTTGATCTTGCAATTGAAGTAATCAGCTTAAAACTTTAATAGATAATTCCATACCTTAGAGAAAACCAATCATCATTTGCCCTTTTGTACTCCACAAAGCTGTTGAAAATATAATTTGAGGTTAGAGGTATGATGTTAGAGGTACGAAGGCAGTGTTTTCAATTTCTAACTTCATATTTCGCACTTCATACTTCGTAAATCGTATTTCGTCCTTCGTCCTTCGTCCTTCA
>JAHEJJ010000037.1:18798-27538 GCA_024638915.1 Robiginitalea sp. | reverse complement strand
AAACTTATGATACCGAACTGGACCTGCAGAAAACCCAGTCCATTTTGCAAGGCGAAAACCTGGAGCAATACAGTGCTATCATAGGTCCGCTGCAGATGAACTCCCTCAAAGAAGTGGCTGTTCAGGCCTACAATAAGGGCGTGGCCGTTATCGCCCCCCTGGCAGGACAAGGGGAGGTTAACCTGGATAATATGTTCTATTCTGTCCCACCGGATAGTTTGCTACGTCAAAGCATGCTGAGGTATCTGAAGGAACAGGTCACAGATCAGAATGTCATTGTTATTGCTGATGCCAACAACAAAGGTGCTGAGGCTTCCATCAAAGAATCCTTTCCACTGGCCAGTTCCGTTGATATAAGCGAGGAAGAAAAAAATATTTCCATCGATATTGATCTTTTTTCTGCCCTGCTATCCCTTGAAAAAGAGAATTGGGTTTTTGTGGAAACAGATAATTTCAAGATCGTCTCCAGCGTAAGTTCCATCCTTAACTCATCCAATTCCGATTCTACCAAGGTCAGGATGTTTACCACACTCAGGAATAAGGCATTTGACAATGATGTCATATCAGGGGCCCATTTATCAAATTTGAATTTTACTTATCCCTCGGTTTATCGGGAAGTTAATGGCGATGCTTTTAGAAGAAGGTACCGCAGAAAATTTGGTGGCGACCCCGATCGTTATGCCATCCGAGGTTTTGATCTTACCTATGATTTACTGCTTAAATTGGCATATAAACCCGATCTTTTTGAAGTTTCTGAAACCGTGGGCAAAACGGAATACACGGGAAATAGATTCGATTATGCCAAAGAATTGAGCACCGGCTATTACAACACGGCATCATATATCATGATGTACGACAATATGGAAATCAAAGAAATAAAATCATACCCATGACGTCGAAAGTAACATATACCGGAAATCTGAGAACGGAATGCATCCATCTACGATCGGGGAACTCATTTATTACAGATGCCCCGTTGGATAACAACGGACTGGGACAGGCGTTTTCACCCACCGATACGTTGGCCACGGCACTGGCCAGTTGCATGCTCACCATGATGGGTATTAAAGCAAGGGATAAGAAGATAGACATAAATGGCTCCTATGCAGAGGTCACTAAGCATATGGCCGCTGATCCCCGGCGAATATCCAGGATAGAGTTGAGACTGATGCTTCCTTCAGACTTAGATGAAAAAAACAGGAAGATATTGGAGCATACGGCCAACACCTGTCCTGTAATCTACAGTATCCATACCGATATAGAAAAGGCCATAGACTTCCAATGGGTGTTATGACCCGATGCTGGATACTGCTGGTTATGATTTTTGCCATAGCCGGATACGCCCAGGAAGAGGAAATCCTCTGGAACCCGGATTTTCGTTTAAAATGGTCCGATTTTCGTGGAGAAGCTCCCGCAAGTACCAGGATTGCCGCGGTTACCGCCAGTGGGATCAGTTATCGATTCGCATCCATGGAAAGGGACGGCTACTATGAAGTGGAATACGAGGTAAATACATTTTTTTATCCACAAAAATCCTGGTATCAGCCCCAATTATGTAATGACTTGGTCCTGAGTCATGAACAATTGCACTTCGATATTGCCGAAATTTTCGCCCGGAAGATGCGCAGGGCCATGGACAGTACCAGATTCACAGAAAATGTAAAGGCTGAGATCAATGCGATTTACCTTCAAACTTTAAAAGAATTAGAAGATTTTCAGGATCGCTATGATGCGGAAACCAACTATTCCATGAACAGGACTGCTCAGCTGAAATGGAATATGCAAATTGAAGAAGCGTTGAAGCAATAGAGTGCATAGGCCCATATCTGATGTTGCAATGCATAATATTTGTGTGATTATAATTCGCAGGTTTCACTGCAGTTTTTGAACATCAGGCAGATATTATCATTCCAATTTTTTTAGATCCTTTTTACGTATTTGTCGTGCTAATTCGTAACTTTGAATCCCGTAACTAAGAAATCCATTATGCCGGATACCAAATACGTTTTTGTTACGGGAGGTGTTACTTCTTCTCTGGGAAAGGGAATTATTGCAGCATCGCTGGCTAAACTACTTCAGGCCAGGGGCTATACAACGACGATCCAGAAATTAGACCCGTATATCAATGTAGATCCGGGAACGCTTAATCCGTATGAACACGGAGAGTGCTATGTGACCCATGATGGAGCGGAAACGGATCTTGATCTGGGCCACTACGAACGATTTCTTAATGTGCGTACCTCACAAGATAACAATGTAACTACCGGTAGAATTTACCAGAGTGTTATTGAGAAAGAACGCAAAGGGGAATTCCTTGGGAAAACGGTCCAGGTAGTCCCTCATATTACCAATGAGATCAAAGAGCGTATTCAAATGCTTGGAAATAGCGGGGAATACGATATTGTCATAACGGAGATCGGAGGTACAGTTGGTGATATTGAATCGCTGCCATATATAGAATCCGTAAGGCAATTGCTCTGGGAATTGGGAGATAATAATGCGATAGTAGTGCACCTTACCCTTATCCCTTATCTCTCGGCGGCAGGCGAATTAAAGACAAAACCTTCTCAACATTCGGTAAAGACACTGATGGAAAGTGGTATCAAAGCCGATATTCTGGTTTGCAGGACGGAACATGAGCTTTCAGAAGAAATCAAACAAAAACTGGCGCTCTTCTGCAATGTTAAAAAAGAAGCGGTAATCCAGTCGATAGATGTGGATACGATCTATGATGTTCCGGTGATGATGCAACAGGAAGGCCTAGACAAAGTAGCGTTGCAAAAGCTCGCTTTGCCCGATGACACCCATCCTGATCTTTCGCAGTGGAACGAGTTCTTACATCGCCATAAAAACCCCAAAAGTGAGGTGACCATTGGGCTTATCGGGAAATATGTTGAACTACAGGACTCTTATAAATCAATTCAGGAATCATTCATTCATGCCGGCGCTCAAAAGGAAGTCCGTGTCAATGTCCGTACGATCCATTCGGAATATATAAACGAAAAGAATTTTGATGAAAAGATGAGGGGCCTTGACGGTATTTTGGTAGCACCGGGATTTGGCGAAAGGGGAATTGAGGGTAAAATCAGGGCTGTTCAATTTGCCAGGGAAAAAGGTATCCCCTTTCTTGGGATCTGTCTCGGTATGCAAATGGCGGTCATAGAATTTGCACGCAATGTATTAGGTCTGGAGAACGCAAATTCCACTGAAATGGATGGGGCGACAGACCATCCTGTGATCAGCCTTATGGAAGAGCAGAAATCTATAACCAATTTGGGAGGCACCATGCGTCTTGGATCCTGGGGTTGTGAAATTGTACCTGGTACGCTGGTATCATCGGTCTACGCTGGAAAAACTCACGTCGATGAACGACACAGGCATCGTTATGAATTCAATAACGAATATAAGGAAGCATTCGAATCGGCAGGGATGATCGCCTCCGGGTACAATAAAGAGACCGGTCTGGTAGAGATCATCGAAATACCATCGCATCCTTGGTTTGTGGGTGTTCAATATCACCCTGAGTACAGGAGTACGGTGGCAAGCCCGCATCCGCTCTTTGTGGGATTTGTTCAGGCGGTCTTGCAGCATAAAAAGAAACAAACTAATGCCAGTTTGGCATAAACTCCCCAATTGGACATATATTTGCAGACTGAAATATTCCAGACAAACTCATGTCCAGGCATCCAATAAATGCCTTTAAATCACAATAATGGAAGAAAAAAAACTGGATATTAACTCTATTATCGGTTTTGCACTGATTTTCGGTATCCTCATTTTCTGGTTTTACCAAACCCAGCCCACTCCGGAAGAGATTGAAGCCCAAAAGGCCGAGCAGGCGCGTATTGAAGCAGCAGCAGAGGAGAAAAAAGAGGAGAGCCCAGAAGAACCATTGGAGACACAATCCCTTAACTTACAGGATTCTGCAGCGGTTGCCCAATATCAAAATTCTATTGGGAATTTTGCATTCACCAAAGCCAACGAGGGCACCACAGTTCTCGAAAACGAAGTGCTTTACCTCGAAATCGGTAACAAAGGTGGAAAGATAACAGAGGCGCGGATGAAGAATTTTGTGAATCATGATTCCATCCCGGTCTATCTGGTAAAAGATCAAAATGTATCTTTCGGACTGGTATTCTCAACCCAGGATAATCGTGTCTTAAACACGGAAGAGCTTTATTTCGAACCTTCTTTATCGGAAAACAATGGCAATAAAGTATTGTCGATGAAAGCCAAAATATCGGCTAACCAGTTTTTGGAATACCGCTACGAAATGAAGCCGGAAGAATATCTGGTTGACTTTACCATAAGGAGCCAGGGGCTGAGTGGAGTAATCAACGGCCGTGAACCCATTAGCCTGCACTGGGATCAGAAAAGTCTGAGGCATGATAAAAGCGTTCAATATGAGAATCGCTATACCCGACTTACCTATCAGCATGAGGATGGAAAAATAAGCAAACTCTCCGAAAGCAGCGATGATGAAGAAACAGAGCAGCAAGTTACCTGGCTGTCTTATCGCCAGCACTTTTTCAGTTCTATTCTGGCTACCAGAACACCGTTTGAAACCGCAGAACTCAGTTCAAAAAATCTTGTAGAGGAAGAGAGCAAGGACGTAAAGTTTACCAAAGAATACAAGAGTAAAATACCATTGCAAATTCAGGGAGGAGAGCTTGCCTACTCCATGCACTGGTATTATGGTCCTACGGATATTGAGGTGCTGAAAGAGTACAAGGATCTCGGTATAGCCGATTCGATTCCTTATGGATGGGGAATTTTTGGCTGGATCAATCGATACATATTTACACCCTTCTATGGATTTTTGAGTTCGTTCCTTCCATTTGGGATTGCGATTGTTGTAATGACGATTCTCGTTAGAATCGCTATGTCTCCGGTCACCTATAAGTCGTATCTGTCCCAGTCCAAAATGAAGGTGTTAAAACCGGAAATAACGGAGATCAACGAAAAGTACAAGGACAATGCGATGAAACGCCAGCAAGATACCATGAAGTTGTATAACAAAGCAGGTGTGAGTCCTATGAGTGGCTGTATACCTGCCGTGCTCCAGCTCCCGATCTTCTATGCGCTTTTCATGTTCTTTCCGACATCCTTTGCGTTGAGACAAAAATCATTCCTTTGGGCAGAGGATCTGTCGTCTTACGATACGGTCTTGCAGTTACCCTTTATGATTCCTTTCTATGGGGACCATGTTAGCCTTTTTCCAATCCTGGCTTCTGTGGCTATATTTTTCTATATGATGATGACTACGGGCCAGAATATGCAAACTCAACCGGGAATGCCGAATATGAAGTTTATTATGTATCTCTCGCCCTTGCTTATGTTGTTCTTCTTTAACAATTATGCAAGTGGATTGAGCTTATACTATTTTGTCTCTAACCTGATCACAATTGCGATCATGCTCGTAATCAAACGATTTATACTCGACGAAGCAAAGATCCATGCCCAGGTGCAGGAACAAAAGAAGAAACCTAAAAAAGAAAACAGGTTTCAGAAAAAGATGCGCCAGATGATGGAACAGGCCGAAGAGCAAAAGAAGATCGGCAAACGATAATTTAGTTTTCTTTAGAGGAATTCAGCTAAATATTATCCTTTAGAGGGGGTATTTTTTTCCAGTTAAACAAATTTCAGGTTCAGCATATTTTAATTTACAGTCCGGATTTGTAAAATAGCCTGATCTGACAAAAAAGAAAACTCCCGTATCTCCTTTAAAATAAGGCTTTCTGTAAGTTTATTCCTATAACACATATTTAGTTCTTATGCCTAAAAGCATGTATATCATCGTATTTTTATAACAATTTATCGAATAAATTAGGATTTTTTTAACACTTATACACTTTCCATCTTATATTAAAAACAAGTAAGCAAGACACTAACCATCTTTCTTTCTTATTTACCAGATCATCCCCCGGACCTCAAGTCCACTATCGTTGTGAATATTGACCTAAAACCTACATGAGGGTTGAAAATAACATTAATGCAGATAGTGCTCTTAATGGTACAATTAGTTTGCACAGAATATATAATCCCAAGTCTACCATCCTGGACTAGTTATACTTTGGCAAACGGAAATTAACCTTTTACAGGGGTTTGTATGATCATTCTTTACCGGCGTTCACATTGGGCGCGTATTATTCCTATTACAACCACCCGGGCGTATATGCCCTGCAGGTGGCTTTGGCATTTAACCAGGGAAACCAATAAATAAACAAAATAACATACCATACCATAAACACTATGAAACACAATTACACTGCAAATTTAGAAGACACTGGCTGTTGTCATGCTCCACATGGAGTAAAGAAAGATAGAGTAGAGGACAAGAGGAATAAGTCATTCTTCGCATTGGCGTTAATGACACTCATGCTGATGATGGCCTTGCCGTTTTCAACTTCTGCGCAAATTTGTCCGGACCCTATCCCAACCGACCAGTTGGATTTAAGGGACAATCCGGAGTACACCCCTGGAGAATGTCCTGCCAATGATATTCAAATTCTCGGTGCGCGCCTGGAAACAGGGGATGCCTGTAATTCTTGTGCGCCTGGTACGCTCGTGACTGCTGATTTAATTATTACAGTTCACCACAACACCAACAGTGGCGACCGTTTCCTGGGTGTGTTCGGCGATATAACTGAAACAGTTAATGGCTCATCATTTACCTGTGATATTGCCAGATGTTCCGGTCCGCTTTTAAAATCTTCTGAGGAGATTGATCCACACCCGGACACGGGTACTTCTCAGGATTTGATTTACGGTCAAATAACCTTTACCTGTGGAAGTTCGCTTCAGCTGAGCGATATTTTACTGGTTTGGACGGCGGCCAATGGAGAATGCCCAATTACGCCGGAAAATAACCCCAATGGTAAATACTGCTTTGACAATCCGGTTATTGATATAGTGCCTCCTTTAAATGCGGTGGCTACAGCCGACTGTGGTGTTGGGAATACCACCAATATAGATCTTACCGTAAGCGGTGGATCCGGTAATTTCTCCTATTTATGGAATACTGGTGCAACTACCGAAGACCTGACCAATGTGCCACTAGGAACCTATACGGTGCTAGTAACTGATAATTTAAATAATGACTCCAGCGGCCAAGCTTGTACCGTTACAGAGACAATTACCTTTAATGGCCCCTGTTGCCTACCCCCTGAGATCACCTGCCCGCCAGATATAACAGTTGAATGCGATGAATCTACAGATCCGGCTAATACCGGAATGCCAACGTTTATAGAGGGTTGTGGGATTGTAAATGTCACTTCCTCAGACAGCTTTACTCCCGACTGTGGGAACAGCGGCGTACTGTTGCGTACCTGGACGGCCACCGATGAAAATAATGATACGTCTGTTTGTACTCAAACGATCACGATAGAGGATACCACGGCTCCTGTAGCACCGGCTGCTCCTACAGACTTGACGCTGGAGTGTGCCACGGATGTTCCTGCGCTGGTAGATTTGACGGCTGTGGATAACTGCGATGGCGACATCACTGTTAGTCCTACTGAAGAGCTTACTCCAGGTAATTGTGCCAATGAATTTACTTTGGTACGCACCTGGACATTTACCGATGTATGTGGTAATGCCTCCAGTGTATCACAGACGATAACCGTTTTTGATGACACGGCTCCTGTAGCACCGGCTGCTCCTGCAGACCTGACGCTTCAGTGTGCTGACGATGTACCGGCTCCGATTGATTTGACGGCTGCGGACAACTGCGATGGCGACATCACGGTAAGCCCGACCATACAAATTACACCGGGAGAATGTATTAATGAATTTACTGAAGTCCGCACCTGGACCTTTACCGATGTGTGTGGAAACACCTCCAGTGTAAGCCAGACTATTACGGTGGATGACACGACGGCCCCTGTGGCCCCGGCGGCACCTACAGACCTGTCTTTGGAATGTGCCACGGATGTCCCTGCGCTGGTAGATTTGACGGCTACGGACAACTGCGATGGCGACATCACGGTAAGCCCGACCGTTCAGGTGACCCCTGGTGCCTGTGAGAATGACTTTACTGAAGTACGCACCTGGACCTTTACCGATTTGTGTGGAAACACTTCCAGTGTAAGCCAGACAATTACGGTGGCTGACACGACGGCCCCTGTGGCCCCGACGGCACCTACAGACCTGACTTTGGAATGTGCCACGGATGTCCCTGCGCTGGTAGATCTGACGGCTACAGACAACTGCGATGGCGACATCACGGTAAGCCCGACCATACAAATTACACCGGGAGAATGTATTAATGAATTTACTGAAGTCCGCACCTGGACCTTTACCGATGTATGTGGTAATGCCTCCAGTGTATCTCAGACGATAACCGTTTTTGATGACACGGCTCCTGTAGCACCGGCTGCTCCTGCAGACCTGACACTTCAGTGTGCTGACGATGTACCGGCATCGGTAGCTTTGACGGCTACGGACAACTGCGATGGCGACATCACGGTAAGCCCGACCATACAAATTACACCGGGAGAATGTGTTAATGAGTTTGTAGAGGTCCGTACCTGGACCTTTACCGATGTGTGTGGAAACACCTCCAGTGTAAGCCAGACTATTGCAGTGGATGACACGACCGATCCTACGATCGATGTAGCTGCTTCTGACTTAACAGTAGAGTGCGACGGCGCTGGAAATACCGCTGATCTTAACGCTTGGTTGGCATCTATCGGTGATACCGGAGCTGCCTCTGATGCATGCGGTGGTGTAGTTTGGACTA
>JAHEJJ010000037.1:0-18698 GCA_024638915.1 Robiginitalea sp. | reverse complement strand
ACGACTTCGATGCATTGAGCGATCTGTGTGGGGCTACGGGCTCTGCCTTGGTAACCTTTACGGCAACGGACGACTGTGGAAACACATCCACTACTTCAGCAACCTTTACTATAGAGGATACTACTGATCCTACCATTGATGTAGCAGCTAGTGACCTTACCGTCGAGTGCGACGGCGCTGGAAATACCGCTGATCTTAACGCTTGGTTGGCATCTATCGGTGATACCGGAGCTGCCTCTGATGCATGCGGTGGTGTAGTTTGGACTAACGACTTCGATGCATTGAGCGATCTGTGTGGGGCTACGGGCTCTGCCTTGGTAACCTTTACGGCAACGGACGACTGTGGAAACACATCCACTACTTCAGCAACCTTTACTATAGAGGATACGATAGCACCTAGTATTGATACAGTTGCTGAAGATCAAACAGTAGAGTGTGGTCCTGCTGCGCAGGATGCCTTTGATGCCTGGTTGGCTTTAAATGGTGGGGCTATGGCCTCTGACGACTGCAGCGCGGTAACCTGGACCAATGACTTCACGGCTCTCAGCGATCTGTGTGGCGAGACTGGTGCAGCGACGGTAATCTTTACGGCTACCGATGAGTGTGGCAACAGTGCTTCTACTACGGCTACCTTTACCATAGAGGATACGATAGCTCCGGTGATTACATGTCCTCCGCTTACGGTTGTTGAGTGTGGAGATGACACAAGTGTTGCTAGTACAGGCATGGCAACAGCCAGCGACATCTGTGGAGACGTTACGATCACCTACTCCGATGTTACCAGTACGACGCCAGCCTGTGACACAGAAACTATCACACGTACATGGACGGCAACAGACGAATGCGGGAATGAGATATCATGTGATCAGATCATCCTGGTGGCCTCTGTTGATATTGTAAAAACCTTTGATGACGACTCCGTAATTGCGGGAGGTGCAGGAAGTTCCTTCACTTTAACAGTAACTAATGATGGCACCGCACCCTTAAGTAATGTCCTTATTGCGGACACAGTTGACGATCGCCTCACCGTTACATCTGTTACTGGTACTGCCGGGGCCGATAATGACAGTGATGGGAATGATCAAACGGTCGAGTGGCTTATTGCGTCACTGGCACCGAACGCTTCCGCAACCATTACCGTGGACTTCACGGTCGACTCAGCGGTTGAAGAGGCTAATGGAGTAGGAGATCTTAACGACGATGATAATGTTCCGAACTCTGCCACAGTGAATGCTGTTGCAACCGATGACCCTGACGTTGCCGTTGACGATGACGATAACGACTCGATTGATATTCTGGTCGACATCGACCTGTCGATTGTCAAGACGTTCGATCCAACGGAAGTGCCACAAGGCACATTACAGAGTTTCACCATCGTGGTGACCAATAATGGGCCATCGGATGCGTTTGGTGACTCAGCAGTGTCAGTAACAGACCTGGTGGATAGCAGCCTGGAAGTGACTGCGGTGACCGTAACCAGTGGCGACGGCAACTGCGCAGCACCAGGGCAGAACATTGACTGCACCCTGCTAATCCCGGCCGGCAGCTCGGCAACGATAACGGTTGACTACATCACAGCGCCATTCCTGGATTCAGAATCGCCTTATCCTACAACGGCTGGCGGTGATGACTTCTACATTGTGTTCGTAAACGGTAGTATCCTGGAAGGTACGACGAGAGGAGCCGGATTGGTACTTCTTGACGGTGTTGATATCACGGCTAGTGTTTCGATCATTACAAGTCTCACAAGGAACGATCTCATTTTCGACCCACCTGGACCAGATCCGGCATTCGAAATGCATCTCTCCTGTTCCGATCCATTCACGGGTGGTTGGGGGCAGTCCGCCGGACCTGTTGAAGGTGTCGATGTGAACTGGCAAATCGCGTTCTTTACGATCGCCCGGTTTAATAACAACGGCTACCTGAAATCCTGCGGGAACGTGGTCAATCCATTTGATGTCCCGAATACGGCGTTCGCATCCGGCGAAGACACATTCGGAACACAAGATGTATCTGACGATGCTACTGTGACTGTCGGTCCTGGCATAACAATTGACCGATTGCAGACCAACGGTAAGCGACTAACGGTCCGGTTGAACAACTTAACGGGCGACGATAAGGCAATCGATGAAATCACGGCTGTATGGCCTGATAGCAACGGTGACTTGAGAAAGGTCTGGCTCACCTATGATAGGACTAGCAATGTTATCTGGCAAGGAATCGACGATGCGCCAGATGCCCTTCTCAATAACTCTGTTCAGGGTTGGCTTGGCGGTACGCTCTTAACGGGTGAAGCCATCTTGCGATTCGACTTCAAGAATAAGGTTGCGTCATCAGGTTACGTTATTCGTGTCCTTTTCATGGATGGTACGTGGCTGGATATCTCGGTAGATGGTGATGAAAGCGCAAGAGCTAGCGAAAGTACGGTTAAGGAAACTACTGTAGCTACAGATTCTGAGATCACTGATTTCAGCACAACTAGCGTGGAAGCCTATCCGCTGCCATTCAATGAGGTATTGTACCTGGGTGTAGACATTGAGTACGACGCAAACCTGCTCATTGAAATCTTTGATTACAACGGCAGGCTTATACTTAGATTTAACGATTACAAAGTATTAGCAGGTTATAATACGATTGAGTTGCTAATGGAAAAAAGATTGCCCACCGAGCTCTATATGCTTCGTGTAAGTACGGGCCAGGAGGTAATCACCAAGACAATCATGGCCAAGCAATAACAAAACTGGCCAGGTATAGAAATAGTGCCCTGCTCCCTTTTTAGGGGGTGGGGTACTTTTATAAAATTAAAAAGCCCCGGAAAAAATTCTCGGGGCTTGCTGTTTTAAGTAAGTCTAGTTTGGTAAGATTTGGGACTGTGAAGATGTCATTTAAATCAGAATTATAAAAAGATTAGTTGTCAAGATGCAGATTTTGTATGCTAACCTTTTTTATTTTGATGTCTTAGACTATTTATAAACAAATTGCTCCTGTTTTTCTACCAGGAGCAATTGTGAGTAGTGTCTTACAATTTGACTTTTAGTGATCGTCGGGAGGTATTTAATCAGTTTATGGGTTAAGTAGTCCTGCATATTATGGCTGGTTGCGAAAATGGATCGGCGTGTAGAATTTTGTATTTTTGCAGACTTTAATTATGGAAAAAGTAATAGTTGGACTTTCGGGTGGAGTAGACTCCAGTGTGGCGGCATACCTCTTAAAGAAGCAGGGGTATGAGGTGATAGGCCTGTTCATGAAGAACTGGCATGACGACTCCGTGACCATTTCCAAGGAATGCCCGTGGCTGGAAGACAGCAATGATGCCCTGATCGTAGCCGAAAAGTTAGGCATCCCTTTTCAAACGGTAGATCTCAGTAAAGAGTACAAAGAAAGGATAGTGGACTATATGTTCAGCGAGTATGAAAAAGGTCGGACGCCAAACCCTGATGTACTCTGTAACCGGGAAATAAAATTCGATGTCTTTCTCAAAATTGCATTAAATCTGGGAGCCGATTATGTGGCCACCGGTCATTATTGCCGGAAAGATGAGTTCGCCGATCAAACGGGTCATACGCTTTATCGTCTACTTTCAGGGAAAGATCAAAACAAGGATCAATCCTACTTTTTATGTCAATTATCTCAGGAACAACTGGCCAGGACCTTATTCCCCATAGGCGAATTAACTAAACCCGAGGTACGCGAGATCGCGGCGCAGAACGATCTCATCACAGCCGATAAAAAGGATTCGCAAGGCCTTTGTTTTATTGGCAAAGTGCGTTTACCCGACTTCCTGCAACAAAAACTAAAGCCAAAAAAGGGTCTCATTGTCGAAGTGCCCGGGAATATGTCCCAATATTTGCGAAACGCACCTTCTTTTGCAGACAAGGCTGATGAACTGGCGTATTTCTCGAAGAAGCCTACATACGAAATCAGTGATGGTATGGTAGTGGGAGAGCATCAGGGAGCACATTATTTTACAATTGGCCAGCGAAAAGGATTGGACGTAGGTGGTACCCCGGATCCACTTTTCGTGATCGACACTGACGTAGAACACAACGTTATATACACGGGCCAGGGCAAGGAACACCCGGGTCTGTACAGGCGAACTCTTTTTGTCCATGACAAAGAACTACATTGGGTACGAACAGATTTGGCTTTGGAACCAGGCGGATCGTTGGAGGTATATGCTCGTATACGCTATAGGCAACCCCTACAGGAGGCCGTTTTGCACAAGGTTGATGGAGGTATTTATGTGGATTTTGTTGAAATGCAATCGGCAATTACCGAAGGTCAGTTCGTAGCCTGGTATTGCGGTGATGAACTCCTGGGATCAGGAGTCATTTCATAAGCATTCGGAAATTAGATATCTTGGTGGTCTTGATCATCTATTCTTAACCATATGCAAAATCGTATTACTCAACTTTTTAACATCTCTTACCCGATCATCCAGGCCGGGATGGTATGGGCCAGTGGATGGAGACTTGCCTCCGCCGTATCTAATGCAGGCGGACTCGGATTAATCGGCGCCGGCAGCATGTATCCGGAAGTACTTAGAGAGCATATTCTCAAATGCAGGCAAGCCACAGATAAACCTTTTGGAGTAAATGTCCCCATGCTTTATCCGGATATTGAAAAGATCATGGAGATTATTGTAGAGACTGGGGTGAAGATCGTCTTTACTTCTGCCGGTAATCCAAAAACATGGACTTCATATCTAAAGGAAAATGATGTCCTTGTGGCTCATGTTGTGAGCAGTTTAAAATTTGCACTTAAGGCGCAGGATGCAGGGGTTGATGCCATTGTAGCAGAAGGATTTGAAGCAGGAGGGCATAACGGAAGGGATGAAACCACAACGTTTACGCTCATTCCAGCTGTTCGTGAGAAACTGGATCTACCGCTGATCGCAGCAGGGGGTATCGCTACCGGCAGAGCTATGCTGGCGGCCATGGTGTTAGGCGCAGATGGTGTTCAGGTTGGCAGCAGGTTCGTCGCCAGTGATGAGGCGTCTTCCCATCCAAATTTTAAAAACAAGGTGGTAGAGGCCGGTGAAGGTGATACGTTACTTACCTTAAAAGAATTGGCTCCGGTAAGGCTCATCAAGAATAAATTCTACCTGGATATTCAAAAAGCTTATGCTGAAGGGGCAGATATTGAGGAATTAAAACACCTTCTGGGCAGGGGCAGGGCAAAAAAGGGGATGTTCGAAGGCGATCTGGAAGAAGGAGAACTGGAGATCGGACAGGTAGCTTCTATTATACACGACATTAAACCCGCTGCCCTTATTGTAGAGGAAATGTGGGCTGAATTCCAGAAAGCAAAAAAAGAAGTAGAAAAAATCTAACGGCATCTACAGGAAAACTTTTAGTTGAATGACGAAATCCTATTGGACATTAAATGGCTGATGGGATACAAGAAGCTGATCTGCCTTTTCCAATCGACAAGGCTTCGCCTGATACGATCTTCATCAGAAGAACTTTTGGGTAACCCCAGTGCTTTGAGATTTTCTTTCATCTGATATCTTATCTATATCAAAAGTTCTTAACGCCAGATAATCGATAAGATTCATCGCACTAGGCCGATAAACAGAATGCACTTCCTTATCCTCTTTGGTTTAGGTGTTCTGCATCGCCTCCATTTTAGCCGGGATAGCCTATTGCACAGGTAATGTTTAGTCGATCTGATTTTAGAAAATCACTTAGTTTCCTCATCGAATTTAAACAAATCTAAGGCTGTTGATCGATGGCCATTGCTAAAAATATGTTATCAATTTAAATGAGTTTTAGACTTATTCAGTACGATATCCCCGGCTTTTGATGTAAATAGCGTTCTTGGGTTAATTCTTGCAGCATAAAGTGAGCCACATCGGCACGGCTGATAAGTTTGGTAAGTATAAAATGGCCCGTTTTTGAACCGTGTTTGTACCGCCCCGTTTTTCTGCCAGGGATGAACTGGGCAGGTCTTACGATGGTCCAGTCCAAATTACTATCGGTGATAATAGATTCCTGATGCGCTTTATCTTTAAAATAGAAGTAAAGAATTAAGGGAATGGTAAACAGGGTATAATATAGGCCTAATCTGTATTTACTATCATTAATTCCAAGGGCGGTAATACAAATGAGTCTGCGGACACCATGATGCTCCATCGCCCGAACGATATTTTTTGTGCCCTCGGAAAGAATATTTGTTTTTACGAAAAAACGTTTATGGCCCAATGCACAAAGAACAGCATCCTGCTGTTTAAAAGCCGGCTCCAGGCTTTCTGGTTTAAGAACATCACCTTTGATCAGTTGCAGATTTTGATCATCATACTTTAATTTATCTGGCTTACGAGCCAATGCCGTAACCTGATGACCTTTCTTAAGGCACTGCTTTATGAGATGTCTGCCAGTTTTGCCGGTTCCGCCGATGATCAGGATCTTCATGATTCAGAATTTCTATACCTTCAAGTAAGACATAATTAATCTTATAGTCCAAAATAAAACACTCAATTGTTGAATTTGCAAGCTGAGTTGAATCTTAAAGTTTATTATCCAGTGCCAGGATGCTGTGAAGTAAAACATTGGCCCCATTGGCCATGTCCTTGGCAGAAGTGTATTCCTTAGGTGAATGGCTGATGCCACCTGCACTTGGCACGAATATCATTCCTGCCGGGGCGATCAGCGCCATATCCTGTGCATCGTGGCCGGCTCCGCTCGGCATGTTCTTAATACTGAGCTTTAATGCACGGGCAGCATTGGCGATTTCCTCTTTTATCAAGTTGTCCATCAAAGCGGGTTTACCGGTGGTGTCCAGAGCGATAAACTCAAAAGATGTTCCGGTATTTTCCTCGATCTTTATTGCTCTTTTCTTCATTTCTTCATAGAGCATTTGTATTTTATCTGTAGAGAGGTCTCGTATTTCCAGGCTCAGGACCACCTTTCCCGGAATGACATTCGGTGCCCCTGGCAAGGCTTTAATGCGTCCTACCGTCCCTACATGATTGCCCTCGTATTGGTTGGCAACTTCATTTACGACCTGTATAAATTGTGCGCCGGCCAGCAGTGCATCCTGCCTGCGATTCATAGGTGTAGTGCCGGCATGATTGGCGAATCCGGTTATGACCACATCCCACCAATTTAAACCGACAATTCCATCCACAATACCGATATCCAGATCGGCCTCATCGAGAACCGCTCCCTGTTCTATATGGAGTTCCAGAAATGCAGCTAAACTTTCCCGATCTCTTTTCACTTCATCCAGGCGGGTGGTATCGCCGCCGATACGCATTATACCTTCTCCCATACTGAATCCGGTATTGTTTCTCACCTTAAGCGCATTTTCCCCCAATTCGCCGGCAATGGCACGGCTCCCCATAACCCCGCCTTCCTCGTTCGAAAAAATGATGACTTCCAATGGGTGTCTGGTTTTAAGATTATTCTCCTGAAGTGTTTGGATGACCTCTATAGCTGCTATTGAACCTACACAGCCATCGTAATTGCCTCCATTGGGTACCATATCGATATGGGAGCCAAATCCAATGGGTTTTAATTTTTGCAAGGTACCGGCTTGTCTTCCTATAATATTTCCGGCAAAATCAATAGAGACTTCAAGGCCCACCTGCTTCATAAGTGATATTATATAGTTCCTGGCTTCAATATCAGCATCGCTAAACGCCACCCTGTTGGTCACACCATTTTCGTCCTGACCATAAGTCGCCAATTTAAGAAGGTTAGCTTCAATCCTGTTTTGATTTACCCTGGCCGATTGCGCATCGAGCCTGGCCAAGGCAAAAGTTAATAAAATGAGTATTGAAATGGTCACTTTTCTGATCATAGGTCTATAATTTCCAATGAAATAAATATAAGTAATAAAGCCGAAGATAGAACTCCGGTTAAGTGAAGTAAAGAGCCAGGCTATCCGGGGCCCGGCTCTTAAATACAATAATTATAAGACAGGGGTGTTGATCTCTATATCGGCATGTTCCCATGCCTTATCGAACTCAGCTTTTACTTTCATGGCTTCACTTGTTCTGTTTTGATTTTGCAAACTGTGGTAAAGACCCATCAGCGACCAGCCATTTTGCCTTATAAATTGGAGGTCTTCCCGGAAAACTTTTTCAGCAGCACTATACTGCCCATCTTTGAGCAAGATACCCCCTAAGGATTGCCGGGTAGGGATGTGCCAGGGAGAAGGTTCGCTATAGATGAGCTGATCCTCCAGGGCAACCGCCTCTTTAAAATGTTCAATGGAGGCCTTTAAGTCGCCCTTAAAAGCCGCTACCTCTCCAAGTAGTACTTTGTGCGCTACTTTGGCGATGTCAGAGGAGGGATTCGTATAATTGGCGACCACCTCTTCCAGGCCAGGATCATTTAGCATGGTCTCAACGGCTTGTACTTCCTCAAGAGCTTCTTTTAAGTTGTCTTTCCTTAAAAAGGCGATTCCTCTTGCATAATGCCAGATGAGTTTTAGGTGCTTATAATCGTCTCCGGGATACGGTATAGTCAGTATCTGGTTCCACTTTCCAAATCGGGTATAGGCCAATATTGGAGTAGAAGCAAAATCCTGGAGGAATGGGAGGGTTGCCAGTTCGGCAAGAGGCACTTTTTCGGCCGTCTTTTTGGCTGCGTCGATGGCCATTTCACTTGCCCCTAATAAACTGGAAGCCGACCAAAGAAAATGAATGTTGTGCGGGTAGTACCCTAACGGATACATGCCTTGTGAAAAACATTGCGATATATAGTCTTCGTCGGCCATGATGGCCTTCTGATTCGCCTTCACCGCATCTTCATACCTCCCTATCCGTATGTAGATATGTGAGGGCATATGCACTAAATGCCCTGCAGCCGGCATTAACCCACCAAGAATATCGGCACTTTTTTCTGCCAGGTCAGGATTAGGTAATTCTACCATATGGATATAGTAATGATGGGCACCCGGATGTTCGGGGTTCAGTTCGAAGGCCTTTTCCAAGGCTTCCTTGGCTTCTATTGTGTTTGGCATAGGGTTTCCATCGTTGTCCCAATAATTCCAGGGCATGGTATTCATCACCGACGCTGCAAACAGTGTATGGATATCTGCATCTTCAGGATAATTCTTATACAGTTTTTTCATGGCAGCCATATAGGCCAGGTTCAGCTCCTGTAACTCCGCTTTTGGATCTTTGCTATAACGTACCGATAAAGCTTCAATCATCGCTTTTTCCTTAGGGGTAGCATTGGCGGAATGCTGCTTTGCTTTTTGAAGGGCTTCATAACTCTTCATCCGTCGCTCCTCATCCGGCAAGGCATCATTGATATTGGGCCCAAGCGCATAGGCCTGCCCCCAGTAGGTCATTGCCGAATTAGGATCCAAGCGGGAGGCTTCCATGAAAGCGCGGTGGGCTTCGGCATGGTTAAAGGCGTAAGTAAGACGGAGACCCTGGTTGAAAAAGGCTTGCGCCCTTTTATTATCGGTGCTGATCCCAAAGTGCAATTCTCCCAGATTTTCAAATAATGGCGCGATTTGCTGGGTAGTATCTACCTCAAAGAGGTATTTGGCAACGGTGCATTTGATCCCGTAAAACGAGGCCTTCTGGGAAGCATCGGGTTCCCGTTTCTGGTCTATCTTGATTAATAAAAGCACGAGAGCTGCTACCGCAAACCCCGTTAGCATCAGTTTGAATTTTGATTTCATTTTGACAGGTTGATAATGGGTTAAATAATTTGTTATGGGGAAGTGATCACCCTCAAATAAAAGGCGTAGCGTGTCTAATCAGGTGGGATTCTTCAAGTTACGGAAATTTTACCATCCTGTTAGGTACAATGCAAAAAAAAATAGATCGGGATGAGTCAACGAAGTTCAGACAACAGTTTCAACCAGGAATTAAGCTGACTGAAAAGCGTGAACTTGTCGATAACCCTGTTCCTCGCATTAAATCCCCATTTATCGCGCTCTTTGGGGCTATTGAGCATTTGTTCCATTGTATTGGCCAATTGCTCAATATCACTCGGATCCTGATTGATGAGTCCGTTTACTTTGTGTTGGACCTGGAAGCGCAATCCGGCGGCCCCTGACACCAGCACAGGACGCTGTTTCCACATGGCCTCAGTGGCAGTAAGTCCGAAACCTTCCTGAATTGAATTTTGAACCACAAAACTTGAACTTCTTTGCAGCGCATTGACGATCAGGGCATTCTCTTTTGGGTTATCGAGCGGAAGCAGTAGTATGGCAATGTCTTCCTGCAATGCTTTACTTACATTTTTATACTGGGAAATAAGTTCGTTGAGGACCTCCATTCCTTCAGGATCATCGGATACGTACTTGGGGTCAGGACCTCCAAAAACCAGGCGGGTATATTTTATTCTTTTATAGGTGATAGCCGATTTATCCGATTTGGATTCATTCTGTTTTTTCATCAGAATAAATGCTTCCATAAGTTCCTTAAATCCTTTGAGGCGATCCCAGCGTGAGATTTGAAGGATAACGGGTCTGTTTATGATATCGAGATCGGAATACTTATTGACGCTATCAAAACTTCCATCGGGCATGACGCGGCGAACCAAATTCTTATAGTAGGGGTACAGTAGTGGATCTTGATGATTGGTAATACCAGACTGCCGTAAAATACCGGCACACTTTGCCATCCAAAGTGTTCTGTTTTTATGACTTAATGGATCTATAGCCGGTGGGATTATCGTGGTTTTGCTTTCAATCTCCGGAGGTACATATGATGGCAGGCTGAACACAAAATGATCATAATAATCCATGTATTGCATTAAAAACTTCCATACGGATCTTGTGGTATCGGTATGCTCTTCCAGGCCAATATGACAACGCCATATGAGTTTTACATCTCTTTCCTGCCGTATCAATTTACCCAAAGGCATAGGTTGAGGATCGTGGATCACCACGAGGTCCCCGTCTTTGATATATTCGAGTGCGTTTTTCAGATTTTGAGCGTTGACCTTTTCAAAAGTCTTGAGATCTTCTTCGGTAAAGGGCTCATCACCCGCACCATGGATCGCATTATGAATACGTTTGGTAAGATCGAAGAAATGATTGTCATTCGCTTCGATCACCAGCCATTCTACCCGTACTCCCAAGGCCCTGGCGATACGCATCTGGCTGGGCAACATCTCTGCTACACCGCCTCCTGTAGCTGTTGAATTCACCATCCAGATAGTACAGTCCTTTAACCTTTCAATATAAGGGGCTACAGTTTCTGTAAACTCGTCTAACAGAATACGCAAACTGCTATAATCCCTGTAGTCATCAGGAGTTGCTCCTTTGTTAATCGTTATTTTTTGCATGTCTCGTCGTATAGGTTTGATTATAGTTTTTTAGGTCGTTTGGACTAGATTTATAGTGTGCTTTTGCTGCATCGGCATAAATCTTAGCCTTTTATTTCCATCCCTCGCTAAGGATATCAAATACTATATTGAACACCCTTTTTACTTCGACATTAGTCTGGCCCACAAACCAACGATCTTTACCTTTTTCTTTACAATCGTGAGTAACATAATCACCTGGTTCGGCTTATGGTACCAAAGAGGCCCTCCGTCCTGGTCGCTGAGCAATCATTAAGAGAAAAAAAAGAAGAACGTAATCGGTTTCTTCATATGAAGTGGAAATAGTAATGTGAGAACACCACTTATGGTTGGCATTCTACGCTAAAATAAAGGATATTTCGATAAAACCACCAAATAGGCCGGTCTACATAATAATTATAGAGAGACGAGAAATAAATAAACCGCAAATATTTCTTTTAAATCAACCGGTGTTCATCCTGATTTTCGCCGTGTTCAGATCGATCCTTTCCCGATTAGATTCAGTTATGCTAGATTTGTTATGATTAATGCCGAGTAATGCACTCGTAAAAACCTTTGATAATTGTTCTACTTTATCTGTGATCTCCTGGGAACCATCGCTTTTGCTATTTCCGGCGTTTTGGTAGCCATGGATAAGAAATTCGACCTTTTTGGAGTTTTTATCATCGCTTTTGTCACTGCTGTAGGCGGAGGTTCCTTGCGTGATACACTTATAGGGGATACCCCTGTGTCCTGGATGAGGGAATCGGCCTATACCATCACGATCATAGGTTCTGTAGTCTTTGCAGTCTTGCTGCAGCATCGGTTGAAATATCTGAGGCGATCCCTGTTTCTTTTTGATACTATTGGCATAGGGCTCTATACCATGGTAGGTATAGAAAAAGGTTTGGACGCGGGCCTGATGCCCTTTATTTGCGTCGCATTAGGTGTAATGACCGCAAGTTTCGGGGGGATCCTGAGAGATATCCTATGCAATGAAATTCCGGTAATATTCCGAAAGGAGATCTATGCCACGGCGTGTATCCTCGGAGGTATCCTTTATTTTGCTCTGCTTAATACAAGCCTGGAAGAAAAATATGCTTACGCGCTGGGGATTATAACCGTGATCATCATACGGCTGCTGTCCGTTCGATTTCACATTACCTTACCCGATATTTACAGCAAGGGCGTTAAGGAATAACCTCTGCCTTTAGAATATAGATATTTCGCGAAGGCCAGTCACCATCATCTACAGGCTGACGGTTTATTTCATCGACAACATCCATTCCTTCAATAACTTTTCCGAAAGGAGTATAGTTACCGTCTAGGTGATATGAGCCGGGCTTGGTTACCACGATAAAGAATTCATAAGGCGAAGCCAGCATATGGGGATTGTCTATTTCACTACTCGGCATCGATATGGTACCACGGTGATGCTTATATCCTTTTCTTGTATCAGGCGGGAGTAAGTAGCGACCGATTTCCTTCCTTTTAAGGGCTGTTTCCTTATTGTCTGCATTTCCTCCCTGAATGATAAAATTCTTAACTACGCGGTGGAACATGGTATTATCGAAATACCCCATTTTAGTCAGGTAAATAAAATTGGCTTTATGATAAGGTACATTGTCATAAAGCTGAATGGTAAAACTTCCATAACTGGTTGTTAGCTTTACCTTATTCTCTTTCAAACCCTTTTGGTATTCGAAAAAAAAGTCGATGGCATTGTCTTCGGTAAGAACAAATGCCTCTTCTTCCTCTTCACTTTCGGTTTCGATAGAATGGTCCGTTGGAATACTATCTTTAACTTCTGCCTCTATCGTTTTTGCGGGCTTTGTATCTTTGGGAGCTTCTCCGCAAGAGAGGGAGATCAGTAACAGTAATTGTGCACAAAAGGCAAATTTGCTCAACTTCATGGATTTTCTTGAGTTTTCACATGCGATTTCAAAAATAAAAAATCTACCGCTACCCGGACGTGACTCTCACTATAAAATGGCACCGGAGCTCAGGATCGAAGAATTAAAAAAACAGGAAGAAAGAAAGAAAAACCCAAAAAAGGCGGGGGTTATGGCCTTATTCTATCCTCATTCTGACTATGAAACGCGACTATTGCTTATAGAAAGAAACCGTTACCCCGGTGTACATTCCGGTCAAATCGGTTTCCCCGGGGGGCAATCTGAGCCAGGTGACAGAGATATACTCGATACCGCACTAAGGGAGTCCTGTGAAGAAGTGGGTACAGTTAAAAAAAATATAGAAGTGATACGGCCGGCAAGTGAGCTTTATATTCCCCCCAGTAATTTTGAAGTCTCTCCATTTATCGCGCTCTATCACAAAGAAAGACCGTTTAAGAGGCAAGTCTCCGAAGTGCAAGCAATAATTGAGGTACCTATCGCGGATTTCCTTGATGATCGTAAACTTATCACCAAGAAACTCTCCACTTCTTACGCCCGCGAAATCGAAGTTCCAGCCTTTCATTTTCAGGGCCATGTTGTTTGGGGAGCCACGGCCATGATGCTGAGCGAAATCCGGGAATTACTACAAAAAGTCTTGTAATCCTTATTTTGTAGATTTGCAGACTATGGGTTGGATCAAGAGAAATCCTTTTGGGCACATTCTTTTCTTAAAGAAATGGTTGATTCGGTTGATGGGTATTATTACCCACCAGCGATATAAGGGCTTTAATAAATTAGAGATCGAAGGATCCGACATTATCCGCGCACTGCCAGAAACCAATGTTCTCTTTGTAAGTAATCATCAGACATATTTTGCCGATGTTGCCGCTATGCTCCATGTTTTTAATGCAAGCCTTCATGGGAGGGATGATACCATTAAAAATATCGGTTACCTCTGGAGACCAAAGCTGAATATCTATTATGTTGCTGCGGCCGAGACCATGAAAAAGAGTCTGCTTACCAAAATATTTGCTTATGCCGGCTCGATAAGTATTGAACGTACCTGGCGTGCTGGTGGTCAGGAAGTGCATCGGCAGGTAAAAATGAGCGATATCACCAATATCGGATTAGCTTTGAACGATGGTTGGGTGATCACTTTCCCTCAGGGCACCACAACACCCTGGAAGCCACTGAGAAAGGGGACAGCACATATTATAAAAAAGTATAAGCCCCTTGTGGTTCCCGTGGTAATCGATGGTTTTCGCCGGTCATTCGATAAAAAAGGGCTGTTGATCAAAAAGAAAGGCATCCTCCAGTCTATTGTGATCAAGGAACCTTTGGATATCGATTATGATAATGAATCGGTTGAATCGATCATCGAGAAGCTCGAATACGCTATTGAACAGCATCCGTCATTTCTTAAGGTGATCCCGAAAGATGAGTTATTGGCCTATGAAGAGCGCCACAAAAAACGCAAATGGCGAGCACCTAAATCTCCAGACGCTTAAGTTCATTATAATTTCTTCCCAGTTTTCGGATCAGCAATCCATAGATAAGGAAATAGATCAATCCTATCAAGGCGGTAAAAAGGATTCCCATGATAATGAAAACAATAGAGATCAAGGCTTTTAATCGGGTGGGAGAAAGATCTTTAGCCTCATCATCCAGGTTAAGTACGCTGATAAGATGTTCACCATCACTAAAATATATGGCTGAGGCTATGGCCAGGAAGGAGAATAGGAATAGTGACAAAGCAAATATGATGTAGTGCTTCACGGTGCGTCTGGTTCTGATAATCCTTCTCATCAAATCCCGGGCACTTTCCAATACAGAGATCTCTCTGTAACGTTTATAGAATTGAAAAATAAAGTAGAAAACCACAACGTAGTTGAAGACACTGATACCGATCATCAGATTCTTTACCCCTAATTGTTCGTAGAAATCCATGCCTTGACGTACAGAAGGCAAGAGGTATAATAAATGAGGCAGAACAAATTCTATAATGCTGATGATAAAAATCCATTTTACTATAGAAGAGGATTTCTTCCAGAGCATTGAATAAATCTCATCATAGGACAGTTTAGGCATCATGCCTTCTTTTTTCTGCCAGTCCTTTTTCAGTAGTTCGAGTTCGTCCATTATCATCACGGATTAACTATAGTTCTCAATTTCTTTTTGATCCTGTTCATTTTGACCCGGGCATTGACCTCACTGATACCTAGCGTATCTGAAATCTCACTGTAATCCTTGTCTTCCAGGTATAAAAAAACCAATGCCTTATCGATATCTCCTAGTTGTTTTAGAGCGTCGTACATAAGTTTCAGTTGCTGCTCCTGGGTATGATCATATTCATCCGATTTTATCTTATAAATAAAATCGTGATAGTCTTGTGTCCGAACTTGTTTTTTTGATTTGCGATAAAGGGTGATGGCCGTATTTAGCGCAACCCTGTACATCCATGTACTGAACTTCGATTCTCCTCGAAACTTCGGATAAGCCTTCCACAATTGAATGGTGATTTCCTGGAATAAATCATTATGCGCATCCCTGTTGTTGGTGTACAGGCTGCATACTTTGTGAACAATATTCTGATTGTTCTCAAGCTCGGTCACAAATTTGTGCTCCAGATCTTTTCTCACTCTTGGTTGGTAGCTATTAAAGAATTAGTCCTCAAACAATTTGATTTGTTACAGATAAACGAAAAATAGGGGGTAGAAAATTTCTACTGTTGTGATTTTACATCACAAGTTAACAGGTATCCGAAATTGGGTCGTTATGGTTTATTTAAAAACCTCACTTACGGTAATCGAGTGCCGGAGCCCTCTCACCAAGCAATGGAGAATAATCGAATTGTTCTCCTCTTCGCTCATTGAGTTCATCCGTTGCCTCTGAGATGAGCTGCTGGTTGCGGTAGAGATGTACTGCTGTAAGCGCAAGGGTCTTGGCCGCCACCATCATCCCCTTATGACCAATCGAAGTGCCTCCTGCTGCCACAGCCTGCCAGCTGTGAGCCGGTGTGCCCGGAACCCAGGTTGCGGCCCGAAGTCCTGCGGTAGGAACCACAAAGCTCACATCCCCTACATCTGTAGATCCATATGCAGTACCCTCTGTTTTGTAAGGGGCTATGAGTTCTGCCCTTTCAAGATCTGCCCTGTCCTGCCCAAGGGTAAGTGCAATTTTGTCTGCGAATTCTTTTTCCGAATCATCATAACTAACCCCTCCGACCATACGCATTTTATCGTGCATAATCTTTTGCAATGTTAAATTGGGTAAGAGTTCATGCGTGCCGCCTATGACTTCATAATCGACCGTTGTGCCGGTTCCCATAGCGGCTCCCTGGGCAGCCTTAATGATCCGATCGAACAGTTCGGCCACCACACCCCTGGATTCATGACGGGCGTAGTAGTATACCTCGGCAAAATCGGGGACTACATTGGGTGCTTTTCCTCCCTGGGTAATCACATAGTGGATCCTGGAACGCTCCGGGATATGCTCCCGCATCATATTCACCATCATGTTCATCGCCTCTACCCCATCCAGGGCCGAACGTCCTTTTTCAGGTGATCCTGCTGCATGGGCCGAAATGCCATGAAATCGGAACTTACCCGATTTATTAGCCAGGGCAGCCCCGGCACTGGCGCCGTTATCTGAACTGGGATGCCAGTGCAATACAGCATCCACATCGTCGAAAAGACCCTCCCTTACCATATATACCTTTCCGGATCCACCTTCCTCAGCCGGACACCCATAAAAACGAATGGTGCCCTTGGTACCCGATTTACCCAGCCAGTCCTTAACCGAAATGGCCGCCGCCATGGAGGCAGTACCGAAGAGGTGATGCCCGCAGGCATGCCCCGCAGCTCCTCCAGCGGAACTCTTTTCAGGAACAGCCTGTTGTGAAAGTCCGGGCAAAGCGTCATATTCTCCAAGGATCGCAATCACCGGATAACCGCTGCCATACTCCGCCATAAATGCAGTAGGAATACCGGCCACACCCGCGTTGATCTTAAATCCTTCCTTTTTGAGGGTTTCCTGAAGCAAGGCAGAACTTTGCTCTTCCAGGTAGCCCATTTCTGCCCATTGCCAGATATCCTGGGCGATGTTGGAATAGGTTTGGGCTTTTGAATCCAGTTCCACCAGGATTTTGCTTTCGTCTTGAGCATAAACCATTAAAGTTAGGGATAACAAGAAGGCTGAAGGAAGAGTACTAAATTTCATTTTGAGTTTTGATTTAAGAAAGGTAAATATATGAATTAAGGATATTAGGTAATGTACTGGTGAGTAATTATGAATTTATCCAATAGAGCATTTTACGCCCAAAGTGAAAATATTTACAAGAGTTTCAGCTTCGTGGGTGGTATTTCCTTACTACTTCGACCAGATGACTCCGGTCTACGTGCATATAGACTTCTGTGGTGGTAATACTTTCGTGTCCCAGCATTTGTTGGATGGCCCTAAGGTCTGCGCCGTTCTGTAACAAATGGGTTGCAAAGGAATGTCTAAAGGTGTGGGGGCTAATATTTTTTTTCAGGCCAGCCGCTTCCGCGAGCTTTTTGATGATGGCAAAAATCATAGCCCGACTCAACTTTTTGCCATTTCTGTTAAGAAATAAAATATCTTCATGTCCCTTTTTGATGTTTTGATGTAACCGAACATGATAGCGATAGAGGTCGATGTACTTTTGGTTTAGCGGACTTATGGGTACGAATCGCTGTTTCTCGCCCTTACCGGTAACCTTGATAAAAGCTTCCTCGAAAAATAAGTCAGATATTTTCAGGCCGATTAACTCAGATACCCTGAGGCCGCAACCATATAATGTTTCTATCATCGCACGGTTACGCTCTCCCTGGGGTTCTGTCAGATCGATGATATCGATCAATTGATTGATCTCAGCGGTAGAAAGAGTATCGGGTAATTTACGGCCGATCTTTGGGGTTTCGATCAGGTCCATGGGATTATCAGGCCGATAATCCTCGAAGATCAGGTAATTAAAAAAGCTTTTAAGACCGGAGATGATCCTGGCCTGAGACCTCGGACTAACCTCATTGGCGACCTCATAGATAAACTGTTGCACAGTTTCTTTCCGAATTTTCAGGGGATTTTCTTCCAGATTATACCGGTCTAGAAAACCTACCAGCTTTTCAATATCCCTGGTATAATTTTGGATTGAGTTCTTTGCCAATCCGCGTTCTATTTGCAAATAATGACGAAAATCTGCTATAGCCTGCTTCCATTTCACAAGGTAAAGATACCAGATTAAGAGCTGATTTTTTTTATGAGAAAAATCTAATGTTTTACCTTAGCACCTTCTTTACAAATCCTAAATACATATTTATGAAAAAGCTACTTGTTATTTTGATTACGGTACTAGGTATTGGCATAACCAATACCAATGCGCAGGTCTATCAAGCCGCAGCTGGTCTTGGACTCGACCTTGGTGATGGCGAGACCCTGGTAGGCTTCTCAGGAAAGTATTTTTTGAGCCAGCATCACGCGCTTCAAGGTGAGCTGCTTTTTGGAGACATTACCGGTGTGAATATCCTGTATGGAT
>JAHEJJ010000036.1 GCA_024638915.1 Robiginitalea sp. | reverse complement strand
AGGGTCGGATTTGCAGCGCCTGCCGTTGAGAAACAGCCAGAACCTGCGACATGGAGGTTGGCAATACCGTGTACCCGACAGTGCTTATTAACGACTCCTTCTTTGGGATTTTCACTCATACGTGTGGTCCCCATGTGATGCCATCCGCCTCCCATGGTGTCTGGCACCTTCAAACTTCTTTCCGCCAGTAGAAATGGATCTAACCGTACCCTCCCGATACCACTAGTTCCGGCTTCCTTCGCTATGATATGATATAACTTCTGGATACTGAGCAGGTCGAGTTCGGTCAGCTCCCAATGTAATATCGCCTTGGGAACCCCAAGGGCATCCTTTTCGCCGGAAAGGGTTATTCTCGAATTCGGGTTGGGAGCCTGTTCCATTCGTGTATAGAGTTCATATGCCCTGTGATGGCCCGCCTCTGTTGCCGCATCATTGTACTGGCGCGAATTGCTAAAATTTTGCACAAAATTATCATAGGCCAGCCTTGGATCTTCGTTTTCCCAAAGATCTATAAGTGCTTTTTGCTCTCTAGCAACCGGAAGATAAGTAAGTGAGGCGGTACCATTGAGCATGGCTTGTTGTTGTTGTACTTTTTCCGTTACAGCGATCTCTGCCCTTGGCCTTCGATTGGTCGACCTAAATCCATAAAGGGAGGTATTAAAAGGCCTGGACAACCACATTTCTGCCGATTTTATTTCCATGTGTTCCATAAAGTACCGGCCTACCTGGTCGTGTTGGTTTCCCAATCCCGGACCTCGCCCCATTTCCGATGCCAGTAATATCCTGGCATTTTGAACGGCACCGCAAGCGAGTACATAATGCCTGGCTCTTACACGATGAGATTTTCCATCATGATTTTGGACATGAATCTGCCTGATGGTATTGCCCAAATCATTTGATTCGATCGCGGTACAGTTGGCATAGGTATACAAATGGATATTCTTAGCTTTTGCTATACGTTCTTTATATTTCGTCCCAAAGCGGGTGGGCGGACTGAATTGCCACATTTTTGCCCAAATGTTCTCCTTATTAAAAGGAAGGGGTTCCATGTCGGAGAACTGTTTACTCCAATAATCGAGCTCATATTGGAAGGGCCCAAGTTCCAAAGATTCATGTGCTTTTTCGTAGTAGGTTTGGAGGTCTTCATATGCTATGGGCCATCCGCTATGTGGAACCCATGAACGCTTTCTGAAGTCGAGCGGATCGAAAGGAGCGCACATGCCACCCCAATGCCCTGAAGTACCTCCAAAATAATGTAGTCTGGAGGAGCGCAACGGGAAATAACGCTGCCCTGTGTTTTCGCCCGCATAAAGATCCTGTACTTTCGCGTCATATTCAAAGCCTCCTCCCTCGAGGAGAATAATCTTGAAAGGGCTATCGATAAGGTCTAAAGCCATGGTAATACCAGCTATACCGGCTCCAATAATGCATATATCGCCCTGGATTAGAGTATTTTGTTCGATGTTCCTGGCATCAATTTGCATATCAAAATTTATTCGGATGTAAATGATAGAAGTGCACACTGACGTGCCTCAGTTCGACTCAACAACCAGCCATCGATCAGAATCGTTTGATCTGTTCGAAAATCATCTGAAACCAGTGCCTTTAGGTATTTCTTTTGTTCTTCACTATTTCCGGAGAAGTTTTTCGAAAGCAGCTTTATAATAGTATCCCGGTTATTTTCTCCAGATAATTCCCTGTATTTCGATCCGAATAGTACAAGTTGTTCGCGTTGGCAAATACCGGCCAGTTCTTCCGGTTCCCATACAGACCGATGCGAAGATTTTATCTCACAGCCAATAATCCCCGGGACTAACCCCAAAAGAACAGTACCCAGGCCAATAGTTTTGATAAAAGCTTTTCTTTTCATTGCTCAGTCTTTGCCAAGAGAGGATTATATTCGAAAATGCCTTTCAGAAATATACCGAAATTATGATTCAACTCGACATACTTCATTCAAATAGCGGAGATTATCTGCTCAACAATTGACACATATCAGCCGTTGCTCAATAACCTAGGTACTATTCCAGAACATGAATATTCTTTTCCTCACAGACCGATTTCAATTCGTCGGGCCATATCGATACAGTGACTTCACCTAGGTGTGCTGTTCTCAGCAAATACATATAGGTACGCGCTTGCCCTATGCCCCCGCCTATACTGAGCGGGATCCTATCATTAAGAATCGCCTGGTGATAGGGGAGTTTGAGGAAATCACTCTGACCCGATAGATCGAGTTGGGCTATAAGGCTTTCCTTGGTTACCCTGACGCCCATGGAACTCAATTCATGTCGCCTTTTGGTCACCGGATTATAAACCAGGATATCTCCGTTTAATCCATGATACTGTTGACCATCCTTCACGATGGTTGGGGTGATCCAATCATCGTAGTCAGCCGCGCGCATCTCATGTGGATAGCCATCTTTTAAAACAGAGCCTATTCCTATTATAAATACGGCAGGATATTTTTCCAAAAGCTTGTTTTCCCTTTCCTTTCGAGGCAAATCGGGAAACATTTCGAGGATATCCTCGGCGTGAATAAAGGTAAGTTCTTCTGGGAAATCAGGATAGCGAGGATCTGCCAATTCAGGAAAATGCTGTCGTGCCATGATACCGGCCCTTCGAATAACCGACCAGATCTTTTTCACAGTATCTTTAAGATAATCGAGATTCCTGTCATTCATCGAAATACGTTTTTCCCAATCCCATTGGTCAACGTAGGAAGAATGATCGTGGTCCAGGAAATAGTCCTTCCGAATCGCCCTCATATCCGTATTGATACCCTGACCCACTTGGCACTCAAATTGTGCCAGTGCCATCCTTTTCCATTTTGTTGCCGCCTGGACTACCTGGGCTTCTATGCGTTTGTCCAGTCCAAGCCCGGCTGGAAATTCTACCGGAGTCCTTGATCCATCTCTATCGAGATAGTCATTGACACCACTATTTTTGCTAACGATCAGGGGTACTTGCACCATTTGCAGGTTTAGGGCCTCTGCCAGCCCTTTTTCAATAAAATCTTTGACCATGTAAAGTGCTTTCATCCTTTTTAAAGGAGGTAAAAGGGCAGTGTAATCAGCAGGCAAGACTTTGCTCACCTCTTCATAGGTACTTATCCCGGGACCTGCCAGATCCGATCGCTTATCTCTCATAGTATGATGGTTTAAAATTAGTCGGCCCTGCATATTGGAAAGGCCATCTAAAATTAAATAATCTGGCCTCCCGAAAAGGTGATAAATCTCATGTTCTGAATTACGTCAGATATAAGATGCCACTTACCCTCGGGATATAAATTCAGATAAAATCAGTCGGGCCGGATGCTTCCAGTTCCATTAAAAGTTCGGAGGTATCTAAAACCCGGGCGAACTCGCCCTGAAGGCTTGCCAGGGAGATGGCATGGACAAGCTGCGCTTCATAAAAACGACCATCGATCCCAGTTTTCGAATAGGTAGCGGTGGCATCAGCGACAAGAGTGGTATTATAGCCAAGATCTGCAGCAGACCTCACAGTGGCCGAAACACAATGGTCTGTGGTAAGGCCAACAATAACCAGGCCCGTAATGCCTCTGTTTTTTAATAGTTCATCCAGAGCGGTTCCTACGAAGGCACTATTGGTACTTTTAGCCACTACCGTTTCACTTTCTAAAGGAGCGACTTCAGCTTTGATTTCCTGACCTGGTTTTCCAGGAAAAAGTGGTGAGTCCGGATGGGTAGACCGGTGCTGTATATGGAATAAAGGCCAGCTTTTCGAGCGGAAATAATCAAGAATTATTCGACAATTAGACTCGGCTGAAGGGTTATTACGGCTGCCACCCCAATATTCAGACTGGTTTAAGCCTTTTTGGATGTCTATCATAAGTAAGGCGATCATCTTAGTCTATCTTATAAATTATCGGATTGAAGGCCTTTGATGCTATCATCACCTTATCCCCCATGTTAATGCCTCGCATTTCAGAGGGCTGCGCGACTACTTTGATCAGCTGATTCTGCACCAATACCGATACAATATATATTATATCGTGCTTTTCAATTCCCTGCACTTCACCAACAAATCTAAATTTACCACTGATCTGGCGATTGCCGAATATTTCATCGGGGGTTCCCTGTCTTACGACCCTGCCCTCCTCAATGACCAGGACCAGGTCGGATAACCTTGAGATCTCACCGATATCATGACTCACCATAATCGTAGTGAAATTAAAATCCCGGTGGATCCTGAACAAGTAGTCTTGTAATTTTAGCCTGAATTTGTAGTCCAAAGCAGCCAGGGGTTCATCTAGTAATAGAATCTTGGGTTGTTGTGCCAACGCCCTGGCAAGCGCTACACGCTGTTGCTGCCCTCCTGATAGGGTCTGTGGTTTACGGCTGGCCAGCTGACCCAGTTCCATAAATTCAAGAAGTTCATCGATTGAAATTTCACTGTCTTCGGGGCATCCATATTCCAGGTTTTCCCTGACCGTCATATTTGGGAAGAGGGCGTAGTCCTGGAATACATACCCGATCTGTCGCTTTTGAACACGGAGGTTGATTTTCCTGCTGGAATCAAACCAAGGAACATCTTCTACAAGCAATATACCTTCATCAGGTTTCAGCAATCCTGCTATCATACGAAGTGTCGATGTTTTTCCTGCACCGGATGGGCCGTATAGCGTCACAAAACTTCCTTTGGGAACCTCTGTTTGCAGATGGAGAGTCAAACCGCCGCCGGTGGTCTTAAATGTTTTATGGAGGTCCAGACAAATCATTTCCAAAATCGTTTCAGGTATCCCCCGTTGATGAGATAGACCAATAGAAGAATGGCAAAGGTGATCACGAAGAGTACGGCTGAATATAAATTAGCCGAAGCATAATTTAAGGCCTCTACTTCATCGTAAATGGCGATGGAGGCAACTTTGGTTTTCCCTGGAATATTGCCTCCGATCATTAATACTACCCCAAATTCACCAACGGTATGGGCAAATGCCAGAACGATCCCGGTGAGAAGCGAAGTCTTTATATTGGGTAATTGGACCCTCCAAAGTGTGGTCCACCTTGATTTTCCCATGACATATGAAGCCTCGTTCAGGCTGGAGGGTACGGCGGCTAAACCGGCCTGAATAGGGTGTACCATAAAGGGCAGGCTATATATCACCGATGCCAGTACAAGACCGCCAAAGGAGAATACCAGTTGTATTCCTAACCATCGATCAATCCAGCTTCCAAAGGCATTACCCGGACTGAAGGCCAGCAAGAAATAAAATCCCAGCACCGTTGGTGGCAAAACGAGTGGCATACTGACCAGAGTGGCTATTATGGGCTTGATCTTTGATCTGGAATGTACCAGCCACCAGGAAAGTGGTAAAGAAACGATCAAAAGCACCAGTGTGGTCACTAAGGCTAGTTTGAAGGTGAGGAATAATGGCTGCCAATCGGTCATTCTGAAAGCATTATTTCATTCTGTTTGATCATCACCGTAACCGCTTCGTCTTTTATTAAGGCCATATCGATTTTCGATTCAATGGACACGATGCCGATAATCAATCCTACTTCTGTTTTCACGGCTACTTCACAAAGAAGTTTGCCTTCTTTGATATTTTGAATGGTTCCGGGGATCCTGTTTTGCAGACTAAAACTACTCAGATTACCCTTTCCCAATATCACTTCGGTTTCCTTAAAAATCACAGCCCTTTTCGTACCGATACGCATGTACGCTGCTGAAGATGGCGTTTCAATTACCAAGCATTTCAAGATTGTATCCACTCCAAGAGCAATAGTGACTTGTGAAAGTCCGTTGTCTTCAATAATCCCGATAATCTCGCCTTCCAACCTATTCATACTTCGAATATCCGAAATCTTCAAGGATCTTTGCCGCTTCATCAGACAAAAGATAGGTGTAGAATTCTTCAGCAGCCCTATTTTTTCTGCCTTTTCGTCGGATCAGTACAACACCCTGTTCAATGGGCTCATATTCCTCCTGGGGGATGATTACCCATTGTCCAATTTCACTCAGGGGTGTATTTTTTACGCTTGATAATGCCGTAAATCCTGCATTGGCCGATCTGGTGCGTATAAATTGATTGGTTTGGGAAATGCTCTCCCCATAAACCAGTTTATGATCGATACTATCTAGCCATCGCCTGTTTTTTAAGAACTGAATAGCCGCTTCTCCATAAGGGGCTGTTAGCGGATTGGCCAGGGCGATCTTATCGACTGATGGATCGAGGACCAGGTCGATTTTCGGGTCTAAGTAGGGGTCTGTGGTCCAGATCACCAGATGTCCGTAGGCATAGATATGGGGTTCTTTTTCAGACAGGCCCTGGTTGAAAATATATTCAGGGTATTTCATATTGGCTGCTAAGAAGATATCGAATGGGGCACCTTCAGCAATCTGGGCGGTTAGTTTTCCGGATGAAGCGATAACCAACTCGCATTCTATTCCCGTTTTCTCGGTAAAACGGGTGGTGATTTCACGTATGGCGAACTGAGTACTGGAGGCAGCCGCAACGATGATCTTTTGTGTATCGTCCTCCCCACATCCCAATGCCACAACACCGGTTAAATACCATAGTAAGAAGGATTTGAAATGCGCAGAAGCTTTGATAAAGTTTTTTATTGCGATTCGATCCAAAATATTGAAAGGTTTGAACTTCTTATTATATTATTCAACGGCCTCGATAATAAAAGCCCAGGATTCGTTATTGGGTGCCGCCATAACACCCGGAAATTTGATGGTTCTTGGCTCCAACCAGAAGGCTTTGGAAATCCTTAAGGTGTGCACCTTATATGCTTTTGCTGGTAATTTGAAGGTGACAACGCCACCATCGGGAAAATAAAGCAGATACTGTCCTTTTCCATTACTCATACAATAGGCCTCATCGGGTTTCCGATCGGTCAGCAGATGATTCGCCGGGGTAAACGAGAATAGATCGATACTTTCGGTCAGCATCCTCATGCTGCGGATATTCATAGCTGCCCGTATGCTCAGACCAATTCCGGCAGTTGGTCTGTGGAATCTCACAGAGGCGTGTCCTGCAAAGATATTTCTCCAGAATCTAAACTCCGCTTCACGTACCGAACCGGACCATAATTGACTTTCGTCTGCCCCATAGATCTTTACATTGTTGATCGGTCTTATTTTACCGGACTGTTGAATAGCATTGCGAACCCATAAAGCGGTATCGAAATGCCGCTGTCCGTCCTGAGCATTGTTATTCGAGATATCCATAAAGTCATAACTCAGTGTATCCTTCAAACTATAACTATTATTTGCGTCCCGGTGTAGCTCTGGGTTGGTATACTGCGCATACCATCCGCCAAGCTCAGGATGCTGAACCTTGGCTCCTGCCACCATGCCATTGGTTGGATCCCAGTTATCCCACATTTCTGTTACAAAAATCTTTTTCCCCTGGCCGGCTGCTTTATTACGTATATAGTCCGACCAGTATTTCCCCCAGAAATAGTGCGCGTTGGTCTCATTGTCTATACAATATAAAACATGGTCATACGCCAGGGTGAGTTCAAGAACGCTGTCTACAAACCGATGTTGGTATTCCCTTAGAAGGGGGTTATCGTCCAGTTCGCGTACACTCTTGAAAAAAGGATTGATTTTCGATTGGGCGGGATAGTCGATACTATCGGGTAATCGGCTTTGTTCGGATGAATAATTGCGATTGAGCTTAGGGTTGAAGGGATTATCAGACCATCGGCCCTCGCCCCAGTAGAAATCATATGTGGCCCATATTTCGATTTGTACGATGATATCCAGCTCTTTACTGATCTCCAGCAATTGCTGTAGCCGCTCCCAGTATTCCGGATTTGGCTGATCTAGATCGTACAGGCCCTGATCATCCTTTAAATAAGGTTTGGCGTTACCCTGGTCCCTGCTGCTCAGGGTACAACGGATATAATTTCCACCAGCGGAATCCAGTAATTTCAAATGATCCTGCAGATCGTCAATCTGGAAAATATTATCCTCTTTGGTTCCTCCAAGCAATAAAACAGGTTCGCCATTATAAGACCAGTAAGAAGGATTTTCATCATAAATAGATATCCCATCAGCCTTCTTTGAAGGCCCTGTGCTACAGCCCATAGCCATAAAAATAGAGGCTGAAATTATTATCAGGGCAGGGTATGTAAGTCTTTTCATTCGATGGTAAAATTATACTTAGTTGATTGCTTATAAATTTTTATGAAAGAAAATGGTGCCATTCATCCATTCCAGACACCGCCGTACATCACCTGATCAGATAGTTTAAGCAACTCCCAGAACCGATCATTTGCAAATCCTATTTTCCCTCCATTTGCTGCCATCGCAAATCGGCCATCTTCTTTATTCGTTCTTCAGCTTTATTCCATAGGCGCAAAGCTTCAAATCCGTCTTTTTCATAAAAGAGGTATAAACGCCCATTCGAAATCTTAAAGGACTCCGGATTAACAGGGTATTTGCCAGGTACACCGCCACCAAATCCATTGGGCATACCCAGGCTAAAGGCACAATAGCCACCATAGGCTGGCAAATATCTTACAGGTTCAGCAATAAAGAGAGATTTATGAGCTTCATCGGTAAAATGATAGACCACGCCATCATGGGTATATTGGTATTCAACAGAACCCTTCAGCGCCTTATTTTCGGTACGATATGCCACCAGGTCATAACCCTGAACCGCTAATCGTTCTTCTCCGACATTGTAGAAATCAGCTTCTTGATTATAATAAGCCGGTTTGAGATTTTGTGCCGTTGCAGAAAAAAGTCCAAAAAAGACTATCATGATCTTGAGGAAGTACTTCATTGCATCAGTCTTTTCATTTGTTCGCGATCCGAAAATGGCACATTATCATTTCAATGCCCTGTTGGAGCTCGTTATTTTCGATCGGAAAAGATAGCAATTAGTACGAAGATTTGCTTCCAGATCTTTCAGGGTTTTTGATCTTTGGGGAATAATTATAGTTTTTTTGCCATCGCTATAAAATCGAAGTGTTCTCGACCAATACTGAATTTATGGTCACCGATCTTATTAAATCCGTTTTTTAGGTAGAATTTTATCGCCCTCTCGTTTTCTTTATATACGGAAAGCCATATTTGCCCACAATTAGATGCCTTTGCGTGATCCAGGAGAATAGTCTGCAAGGCGAGGCCTATTCTCAAAGAAAGAAAATCTTTCAGAACATATATCTTCTGCAATTGGCATGTTTCTTTATCTTCAAGAAATAGGGTAGGGGAATTAAGTTTTAATTTAGCGTAGCCTACCGGAAGATCATCCGCGAAGGCAAGCCAATATATATTCTCTTTTTTCTGCAAACTGTTTTTGATCTTCAGCACAGAGAAAGTCTTGCTATAATACTCCTGAAGATCGCTGTGAACACGAAATAGATTTCCAAAAGATTCGGTGAACGTGACTCTTCCCAAAAGGGCAATAATAGCTGAGTCCTCAACGGTCGCCAGGCGGATTTGCATCTCAGGGGTAGGGTCCATAGAATCTGCTTATATCGATTCAAATAAGACTTCTGAAGGCTTCCTAACCTTTTTTAGAAATTGAGTGTGATCTTCTTCAGACCGATAGCCAACCGTTGCAATGACTGCTGTATTCAGTCCTTTTTCGGTAAGGCCTAAAATTTGATCGTATTTCGCTGCTTCAAATCCCTCCATAGGGCAGGCATCGATACGCAACAGGGAACATGCCGTCAATAGATTGCCAAGGGCGATATAGGTTTGTTTGGCTGTCCATTGACTTTTTTGAGCGTCTGAAAGCCCGGTCATGGAACCTTTCATCATATTCCCGTAATCTTTTAATTCCTCTTTATCAAGACCCTGTACTTCTGCTTTAAGATCGATATAGTCATCGATATGTTGATCTTTCACTTCGGCGTAATTACAGAAAACGAAAAGCTGTGAAGCATCTGTGATCTGGGGTTGTCCCCAAGAAGCCAATTTAAGCTGTTCCCTTAGTTCCGGATCCTCAACGACCAGTACTTTGTAAAGCTGAAGGCCATAGGAAGAAGCTGTCAGCCTGATCGCTTCCTTGATAGTTTCAAGGTCTTCGGGCTTTATCTTTTTTGAAGGATCAAACTTTTTAGTGGCATAGCGCCAGTTTAAACTGTCGATTAATTCCATATAGTAAAATAATTAAATATTCATGGGTACTTCCATGAGCAAGATTCGACTTTTAGAGGTCGAATTTACACTGATTTCTTCAACATCCCAAATGCCCATACCATCGCGTTCCTTTAATTGCTTGCCCTCAATGTTCACCTCTCCATCGAGCACAAAAATATATACGCCATTCCTCTTATCTCTTAACGGATAACGACCCGATCTTCCTTCATCGAAACTTCCAAGATGGAACCAGGCGTTCTGATGGATCCAGACCCCCTGGTCAGGTGGGTGGGGAGAGAGCACCTGGTAAAAGCTATTCTTCAGAGCGATATCACTTAAGGCTATTTGATCATATCGGGGCTCCACATTTTTTTTATTCGGAATGACCCAGATTTGAAGGAATTTCACCTCCTTATCCAGGTTCTTATTGAACTCGCTGTGGGAGACTCCCGTACCAGCACTCATCACCTGAATGTCTCCAGCCCGGATTACCGTGGTATTCCCCATACTGTCTTTATGCTCCAGATCACCTTCCAGGGGAATAGATATGATCTCCATATTATCATGTCTATGGGTATTAAATCCTCTTCCGGCTGCAACGCTATCGTCGTTCAAAACCCGAAGTACCCCAAAATGCATCCTTTCAGGATTATAATAACTGGCAAAACTAAAACTGTGAAATGATCTTAGCCATCCATGATCGGCATATCCTCTGCTATTGGCCGGGTGAACTACAGTTTTCATTGACTTTTATATGAAGTAACGCATTGCTAAAAATGAAAGATCAAAAATAAGGATTCAATTTACATCATAACCGATCTTCTTAATAGATCTGCTATTCATTTACAGGATTTGGTCTATTCATAAAGCGAATCGGTATCCGCCTGGCAGAGCTGAACAAACAGGTCGGCCAGTCGATGACTTACTTCCTGGAAATATCGCTTACCTTTTTCAGCCGTCGCAGCCTTGGGATCGCCCACCCCTGTATCTTCTGTGATCTTAGACCATGGGCGTTCGTTCCACGCCCATCCCTGTCTGAAAGCTTCAATCCTGTTGTGTTTTTCCTTGCCCTTACCCCATTCCGATTGTGGCAAAACCAGTTCTGGTTTCAAATGCAGGAGCAGGCTGGTTTCCAATTCTCCTGCATGATCTCCAGGTATATCGAAGTAAGCATTATTATCCACTGCACGGTACCATTCGCATACCGCTAAAAACATTTCAGGAAAGTCAAGCCCGAGCTCTCTGATAATCGACTTCCAATTATTACCACCATGGCTATTGAGCAACATGAGTTTCTTAATTCCCTGTCGGTCGAGTACCGTAATGATATCTTCCAATACGGCTTTTTGGGTAGCGGGACGCATATTCATGTCGAGATAAATATCCGTCTGGCCGGTATTGACGCCATAAGGGATCGTCGGCAATACGACCAACTTAGCACCTTTCTCCCATGCGATACGCGCTGCTTCAGCAGCAAAAGCACCACCTTCTATATTATCCGTTCCGTAAGGCAAATGATAATTATGTGCTTCGGTAGCTCCCCACGGAAGCACAGCCATTTCGAAACGCGCATCTTTTATATATTTCCAATTGTTTTCAGACAAAATATAAGGCCGGTCCATAGTTGTGGTTCGATTTTTAACTGAGTTAAAAAATAATACTTTTTGATCTAATGAAGCTAAAGAATTGTTTTTAACAAAGGGGGTCCCAGAAAAAGAAAAAACAGCGCGGTATATAAACCGGGAAAATAGGAATTTGTGTAGACTGCCAACCCTATATGACCCACGGCATTTAAAACAACACCCACTAAGATGAAGAAAATCGGAATTATCGCCAGCTCCTTTATCCGTTTGTGCAAAACAATCCCTCCTAACAAAAATAAGGAGTATGCCGACATATTAAAAACCAGCCAGAAGTCCTCTGGGTAAGGATCTTGCCCTAATATCGCGGGTAATTCCGTGACCAGTGAAGTCAGATACTCTTCCGTAAAGTGCAGCATTTGAATACTTAGGGCCAGTAAATACAAGGGTAGAATCTGATCGGGTGCCGGCATTTTCCTATGTGCTTTCCAGAGATAGATAAAATAAGACAGTATGATTGCAGGAATAAATAGCCAGACCGCGCTGATGATATATCCCACCCAGCCAAAAACGCCTATTGCCAGCAGACTAATAATAAGGGGTATGATAATCGTTCTATCCATGCGCTCACTTCAATACCCGATTCCTTGCCTTAGATCTGTTTATGATCAGAAGGCCTTCCTATAAAATACTAAATTCAAGGTTAAAAGCGGCAGAGATATGGATAAAACGTAGAACCAAAAAGCCACCTTTACGGTGGCTTTTTGAATTATTTTCCTTCAAGGAATTCCTCATATGATTTTAAGGTAATCGATTCAGCTTCCCGAATTTTCTTTTTGAGTTTGGCAAAATCAGCCTTGGCCTTTTCATATCGGGCCATAATGATTTTTAGATTCTCCAGGTCGGCCGCTGAGGGTTTGTCATAACTCCCTGCTACTTTACCATATAGCTTAGCCATTTTCTCCCTCAACTGGGGATCTGCAGCTCCTACATAATTGTCTCCGGTGGTAATGACAAGGCTTTCTTTCAGTTCGTTTAATTTGCCGAGTATTTTAGTGTTTCCTTCTGTATCAGCACTGCTGATATATTCATCTACCTCATAAACAAGATACGCCAGTTCCTGGGTCATATCGTACAACTGATCGGTCGTATTATTTTTAAGGATACGATCTTCTGCTGCCAGAGGAGATGCGCTATCGTAGACCAGTTCAAACTCATGCTCATAAGTGTCTTTTCCTTTGTTCAGGACGGCCTTGTAGCGACCAGCGGGAACAGTTGGTGACGTAAACCCCCCGAAGGTCAGGGTTTTACCTTTAGCTACCTTGGGTTGCTTCCGCTTAAAATTCCAGTTGACAATGTTGATGCCCTTGGTTTTACCTGGGCTTAATTCAGCTACTTTTATTCCCTCCATATCATGGATCTCAAGAGCCATTTTACCAAACGTATGGCGTTTGTTCAAAAAATATTTCAACTGAAGATCTTTGGTTTTGCTCCGACCCACAAACTCGGTCTGATTGCCAAAGCCACCTGAAAAAGTAGTTTTTTCGTTGATAACCGTCGGAGTGTTGGCGAAAAAATGTACTTTTTTGCTGAGCAGGTCCTTATCGATCAGGCGTAAAGGTGAAATGTCATCAATGATGATTACCCCTCTTCCATGAGTTCCCATAACCAGGTCGCTCGTGGCTTTTTGTAACTCAAGGTGGTGAATAGCCACCGCTGGCATATTGTTGGTGAATTTGCTCCAATGATTTCCGCCATCGAGCGTTACATAAAGCCCGAATTCAGTTCCTAAGAAAAGAAGGTCAGGGTTGACAAAATCTTCTTGAATGCTCCTTGCAAATCCGTGTATCTCATCGGTAGAAATATTGGTCCAACTGGCACCAAAATCTGTAGTCTTAAATACATATGTATTGAGATCGCCGGTGGTATGGCCGTCGAAAACAGCATAGGCAGTTCCTTTATCGTGGGAACTGGCTTCTACATGGTAACACCAGGTATTGGCTGGCAAACCTTGTATATTTTGTGCCGTATTGGTCCACTTTTTCCCACCGTCGGCCGTAACCTGTACATTGCCATCGTCGGTACCCACCCATATGATCTTTTCATCGAGGGGTGATTCCATTATCGTAAAGATGGTGGTATGATTCTCAGCCCCTGAATTATCCTTTGAAAGTCCGCCTGAATCTACCTGATTTTGTTTTGCAGGATCATTGGTGGTAAGATCAGGAGAGATGATTTCCCAGCTGTCGCCCATGTCCTCAGATCTATGGAGATATTGGCTGCCCATGTAGAAGCGGTCGGGTTGATGGCTGCTTATGGCCATGGGGGCATTCCAGTTAAAGCGAAGTTTTTCGATCCCCTCCGAGGGTTGTGGTTGTATGGTTTTAACCAGACTCTTTTCTGTATCAATACGCCAAACATTTTCGGCTCCCTGCATTTCTGAATATACCACAGGTTTTGAAGGGTGTTTTAATACCCTAAATCCATCGCCTTGCCCTGCAGAATGCCAATCACGGGCTTCCACTCCTGCTGGGGAAGAAGAAGGACCATACCAAGAACCGTTATCCTGAAGCCCACCATAAACATTGTACGGTTCTGCGTCATCAACACTGATATGGTAGAATTGTGATAGAGGTAGATCATCGACAAAGTCTAAAGTAGTACCACCATCATGACTGCGGTATACTCCACCGTCGGTGCCTACATACATAACGTCTGAGTCATTAATGCCAAAGACGATGTCATGGATATCGGGATGCATAGCACCCAGATTTTTAAAGGTTTTACCTCCATCGCGGGAGATAGAACCAAAAAGTCCGGCTTTTACCACCACGTTCTCATCTCTGGGATCAACACTGATCCTTGAAAAATAAAAGGGTCGTACGGTGATACCAAAGTCGTTATTGAGCTGCTCCCAGTTGTTTCCTGCATCATCGCTTCGATAAAGACCTTTTCTCTCATCTTCTTCGGCCTCAATCACTGTATATAAAACATCGGTATTGGAAGGAGCGATCGCAATGGCAAGTCGGCCTAATGAACCTTTAGGGAAACCTTTGTGGATTTTGTTCCAGGTCTTTCCACCGTCAGTAGATTTATAAAGGGCACTATTTTTTCCACCCGATTCGAAGGACCATGCACTACGCCTGAATTCCCACATCGATGCATACATAATCTGTGGATTTCCAGGATCCATCGCAAGGTCGGCACATCCGGTTTTTGCATCGATAAAGAGTAATTGCTCCCAGGTTTTTCCACCATCTGAAGATTTATACACGCCGCGTTCATCGCTGTCGCTCCATAGAGCTCCAAGCACACCGACATAGATCTCATCGGAATTTTCCGGATTAACAATAACGTTGGAGATGCGTTCAGAATTTTCAAATCCGATTCTGTTCCAACTGGCGCCGCCATCAACAGATTTAAACAGACCATCCCCCACGGAAACACTATTTCGAGGCCAGGTCTCCCCCGTACCAACGTAAATTGTATTGTCCGGATCGTTGGGATCGAGTGCAATCGTTCCTATAGACTGACAGTAATCTTCAAAAATCGGATTAAAGCTGACTCCGGCATCTGTAGATTTCCAAACACCACCACCGGCAGCACCGGCATATATGATCCGGCTGTTGGAAGGATGAACTTCCAGATCATTTATACGTCCGCTCATCAAAGCCGGACCAATGTGTCTGGCTTGCAGATCGCCGAAATATTCTCCTACACTAATAGATTCATTTTGCTGGGCAATCAGGGTAAGAGGTAATAGCAGCCCTGCTAAAACCAGCCCTATAACAATTTTTTTCATAAGGTTCTGAATTGAGCTAAAAAAGGCCTTTATCGCTAAAGGCCGTACTGAATTATATAATTATTCTTTAGATTCTTGCGTTGCCATTTCCTCGGGAAATGCAAAGGCTTCATCAACAACCTCAGGGTTTAGTTCGATACTTTCGATAATAATGGGCTGGGACTGTCCGTCTTTTACCCCCTGGGTCATCGAAAAAGGGAAATAAAGACCGTCTACCTCCTGGTAATCGCTCATGGTGACTTCTTGTGTCATACCTTTCATCTGACCGGTTTGCACCTCAGATTGCATCGCGATGGGAACGTAGTTTTCGGTTTCAAAAAAGTAAAAGCTAATATCTTCCTTCTGATTTCCGTCGACGGTTAACGGCTCCTTAATCAACTTGATCTTGTAGGTTTCTGTGCCATCGATGGTTTCTGTACCCAAAAGTTCGGCGGTATAGCCCTTTTCTTTATAGTCGACGAATGAATCAGGAAAGTCATTGGCGTTGAGTTTAAAGTTTGCTGTTGTTTCGGCATCGCTTTTTTCGGCTTTCATCGTCATGAAGTTAGTACTCCAAAGAACCTCTCCATCGTATACGCCTTGTTTGATCTCTTGTCCCTGGAAGCTGATCACGGTCATTTGACGGCCATCTTTTAACTGGGTAATTTCCAAAGGAATCTCCATGCCCTGCTGAGTAACCTTAGCCTTCATTTTGATGCCCTGAAGATTTTTCATGTTTTCCAGACCTCCAATATTTTCATAGTAGTTTGCGAGGATTTCATCTACCGTTTGTGCCTGGGTTGGTAGAGCAATAACCAGAAGTAGTACGGACAAAATTGTTTTGAGTGTATTCATAGAATTTCTTTTTTAAGTGTTAAGTATACTGCCTGTTAGTATAATCAGGCTCTTATTTGTTACAAATAAAAAAAAAAATCTAAAAGATGGCATCTCCAAGATCCTGCGGTATTCTTATATCTTTTGTAATTTTAGCCTAAAGACCGACCATGCCCGACAAGGACCTCTGCAAAAATTGTGAGAAAACATTTGATTCCTCCTTTGATTACTGCCCTTATTGCGGACAAGAAGCGACGGATAACCTCACCATTGGAGTCCTTTTCAGCAATACCATCGAAAATTATTTTTCAATCGATGCCAGGTTTTTCAGAAGTTTCATACCGTTAATGCTGAAACCCGGTGTCCTGGCCAGGCGATTTGTCGATGGGAAAAGACTTCAATATTTACACCCGGCCCAGTTTTATCTATTTATCTCCGTCTTGTTCTTTTTTATTTTTTCCTTCACTGTGCGCAAGGCAGATAAGGAAGTGAACAAGGCCATTGAAAAGGGTTTCGAGGCAGAGATCAGCCTGGATTCCGTCCCCTCTGTGGCAGATTCTCTGGGCATAGAACAAGCCCGTGAGGCCCTGAAGAAAAATCAGAAATTTACACGTTTCAGCGATGAAGAGATAGAGCGGCTGGATTCGATTATTGTCGCAAGTCCTGATCAAAACCCCCTTTCTTTTGGTCTTTCTCAGGAAAAGCTCGATTCCCTGATCGCGGCAGGTGCTCCTCTGGATGAAAAACTCAAGGCTATCGGATTAAAGGAAGATGCAGGAGCATTTAATAAAAGACTCTTCACCCAACTTTTAAAGCTTTATGAACAACGTGCGGGGGGACTCCTTCAGACCTTGTACGATACTATTCCGGTGGCTATGTTTGTCTTGCTTCCAATTTTTGCCCTGCTGCTAAAACTTTTTTACTGGAAGCGGGGCAGTTTTGCCCACCATATGGTATTCTCTTTTTACTATTTTACCTTTTTATTTACCACATTCTGTGTTCTTTTGCTCGTAAATCTGGTGATCGATCTCCCCGGGGCACTAGAATTTCTCATTTTATTGTCGGTGGTTTTATACCTCATGATCGCCCTCCGAAATTTCTATCGCAGTAAATGGGTCGGGGCGTTCTTTAAATCGGGATTTATATCTTTCCTCTATATGTTGTTCGTGGTTCCCCTGGCAGCGGTCGGTGTCATTACTGTGGCCTTTTTTCTCTATTGAGTGAGAGACGATTAATCCAGCATAAAAAGGGCATTGGCAAAAAACAGTTTTCCATTTTCCCAAAACCCTCTGAAAAGCGGATTATCCACGAAATAAACAATACGACCCTTCCCAACATCCTCTACCCCAAAAACCAAGCTGTTAATGAGTCGTTCAGGGGTTTCGCTTCCGGCAAATCCTGCTACGGGTGTCGTTTCTTCCCTGATCGCCACAACATTCCCCGATTGGAGTAAATCATAGCTTCCATTACGCCTTTTTAAGGTGTAGTATTGATTTTCATAGCCAAACGCCAGTGGATGAGAAGGGTCTACCCATGTTTTAAAAATTGCACCTTTTACGTCCTCCTTTAAGCGATCCCTCGCTGTTTGATGATAGGGATTCAAGTCTGCCTCTGTACTGTCTTTTTTAATCTCGCGTGATTTTATTTTAAAACCTTCCTTACCAGCCACTCCTTTGATGGCACCCCCTACCAAGATCATTTGACCGCCTTCCCTGGTCCATTTTCGCAATTTATCCAGCAGAGGCTCGGACATATAGTCTTTATAACCACTACCATGTGGCAGAATAATGATATCAAAGGCAGATAGTGGCGTAGTTTTTAAACCATCAGCATTAAGAATGGTCAATGGATATTTTAGATCTTGCTCAAAGAAATACCAGATCTCGCCAAAATTATAGGTCGAAGTTGGGGAACCTCCTATCATAGCTATCCTCGGATTCTTGACCATTTTAATATGGCGCGAACCCAAATCCTTACCATTATCGACCCATCCGGTTTGGGTAGGATAAAGTATTTGATGATGTTTTTCTGCCGTTTTGGACAGCACATCTATAAAATGGCCATTGGTCTCATTATCCTTTTTGGTGATGATCAGGCTTCCCCTCTGATATTTTTTATCATCGCTAATGAAAGCTTCACGGGCGCTGCGAACCCTTATTCCTTCCTGTAGTAATTCGGCTAAAAATCGCGCATCATCCATGCTGTTCCAGTCGGTAAAAAAAGCATATGCCTCACTGGTGATATCCTGTATTTCAGTCTGGTCCAAAGTGTATTTCCTGCTGGCTACTTTTGTTTCGGAAGCCAGAGCGTCGAGCCCATATGCATAGGGGAGAGACCAGGCCGTGATATCATAGGTAAGGGAGTCTGTCAGTTTAGCATCGGGTTCGAACAATACTTTTACGAGGGTTCCCTTGGGCTGGTCTGTGCCGATAACCAGGGTTTGATCGTCGCTCCTGAAAGATTCAGTTTTTTGGGTATTGTAGCGGTATCCCTTAACCGTAGTACCAGTTCCCAGACCGTAATCGATATGATGCTTATCGAGCCAGGAAGCAAGTTTTCTAAGTTGATCCTCCCCACCTTTTAAAAGATAGGATTTATAGCGATATCGGTGGGAACCAAAAAAGCTGGCAAATTCCCGATTCAACTGATCGCTATGCTTTGAGGCAACTTCCACAGTCGATAGGCCCGTGGTGAGATGATGGGCAATACGGTCTTTCAAGGTGAGCGTATCAGAAGTGTTGGTTAGTGTTGCCAGTCCGGCTCTTCCTCCTCCTCCCTGCTCATAGGTCATCCCTATGGCGCCATTGTAGGTCGGATAAGTATCCCCATAACTCGGATAGAACAGGTCGAAACGTTCCCTGGTGAAATACAGCCAGCCTTTGGCATCAAAATACCTGGCGTGATTTTTACCGATAATGGTTTGAAATTCGCGCTGGAAGTCTGTAATGACCTCATGGAAAGGCTCTGCGGCCGGGGCAAAGTAGTAAGGATAATCAACTCCCTGTTCGTGGAAATCAACATGAACATGTGGTAACCAACGGTTGTACTCGACTATTCTTTGCTGACTTTCTACCTGTGTGAGCCAGGCCCAATCCCGATTGAGGTCGAACATATAATGATTACTTCGGCCACTATGCCAGCCCTCATGATGTTCGCGACTCAGTGGATCGGGCTGGAAAGGAGTATTTTTCACTTGACGGTACCAGTTGACGTACCGGTCACGGCCATCAGGATTGATACAGGGATCCACAATTACTATCGTATTTTCCAGGTATTCCTGTCGGGAGGTGAGCAACTCATAAAGGGTCTGCATAGAAGCTTCTGTACTCACACTTTCGTTCCCGTGGACATTGTAGCTTAGCCATACAATTGATTTTCCGGAACCTGAGCCGCCATTGGTGCTTTGAAGATGGGCCAGGCGTAAGGTTTCAAGGGATTTTATATTATCTTCCGAGGAGATATGGAGCAATAAAAGTGGCCTGTCTTCATAGGTCTTACCGTAGTACTGAAGCTTTACCTGGTTTTTAGCATGCTGTGCGAGGTGTTCACAGTAATCAACAACCCGATGATGTGGGGTAAATTTGGAACCCAGTTCATATCCCAGAAATTCTGCCGGCGATTTAAGTTGCTGGGTAAAGGCGGCCCAACCTGTCATCAGAAGCAATACCGTACAGAATAGTCTCATTGTAATGCTGTTTTTGGCGCAAACTCAAATCTAAACAATATAAATAATTTCAAGGGAAAAGTTCGTTGAGTATCCAATTGGGCGGGGCCATTAGCATAAGACTATATCTGGTTCGGCCTAAACTCTTCAGCTGTAAAACATCTTAACGTATTTTTGTGAAGAGATCCCCGAAGTAATCCTATATTTGAGTGGAATATGATCCGTTCTATGGAGGTCGAGTGTATACCCTATCGGAAAACCGGTTATTTTACCAGCCTAATCAACGATTATTTGGACGAAAGTGAACCACTTCGTTCATTTTATCATCGTTTCCCGCGCATAGATTCTTTCGGACCTCAAATTGAGGAAAAAAAAACGAATTATCCCGAAGCTCATCGTCAGGTACTTCACCGAGTGTTGAATTCGCAGTATAAAGGGTTCCAAACCTCCCCATCCACGGAGGAGAATATTCAGGAGCTTAAAAATACTTCCACCTTTACCATAGTTACCGGACATCAGCTCAATCTTTTCACAGGACCATTATATTTCCTCTTCAAGATCATCAGTACAATTAATCTCTGCGCCGAATTGCAGGTAGCTTACCCTGCCTATAAGTTTGTTCCCGTCTATTGGATGGCCAGTGAGGATCATGATTTTGATGAGATTAACTATTTTAATTTCCGAGGCCAGAAATTGCATTGGAACAAGAATGCCTCCGGAGCAGTCGGGCGACTTGATACCGGCGGATTGGAGGAGGTTTTTCAGGCGTTCAAGGGGGTACTTGGAAAAAATATACGTGCAGATGAAATACTGGGGCTATTCGACCGGGCATATCTTCAGCATAAAAACCTGGCTGATGCCACAAGACAGCTCGCCAATGAGCTATTTGGTGATTATGGACTGGTAATCATCGACGGGGACGACGCACATCTGAAAGAATTGTTGGTGCCCTATGTAAAAAAAGACCTTTTTGAAAACACTTCTTATAAATCGGTGAATTCTACCCTGGAGGAATGGGAGAATTCTGAAGGCAGTTACCATATACAGGTTAATCCAAGAGAGATCAACTATTTTTATCTAAAGGATGACCTGCGGGAACGTATTATTCAAACTGAAGCCGGTTTTGGAGTAATCAATACTGATATCCGCTTTAGCAAAAAAGAAATCCTTCAGGAGATCGAACAGCATCCGGAACGATTTTCTCCCAATGTGATCAGCAGGCCTTTATACCAGGAAATAATATTACCCAATCTATGCTACATAGGAGGTGGAGGCGAAATCGCCTATTGGCTGGAACTCAAAAGCTCTTTTGATGATTGCCAGGTTACTTTTCCCATATTGTTGTTGAGGAATTCGGGCCTTATGATCACTGAAAAACAATATGGAAAGTTGCAGCGCTTGCAATTAAGCCTGGAAGACATCTTTTTAAAGCAAAGTAGTTTTATCAATAAAAAAATAAGGGAGATCTCTAATATCGATATCGATTTCTCATCCCAACAAGAGCATCTACGTAAGCAGTTCGAAGATCTTTATCGCATAGCTGAACAGACCGACAAGTCATTTTTAGGGGCGGTCAAGGCACAGGAGGTGAAACAGTTGAAGGGCCTCAAGCATCTTGAAAAACGCTTGCTAAAAGCGCAAAAACGGAAACTCAAAGACCAGGTCGTTCGAATGACCGATCTTCAGAATGATTTGTTTCCGAATCAGTCCCTACAGGAAAGGGCACTTAATTTTTCCGAATTATACCTTGAATATGGGACGGATTTGATACCGATGTTGGTACAGGCCTTACGGCCGTTGAAACTGGAATTCGCTGTTATCATTGCGTAAGCCGTCGCCCTAATTTTGATAAAATAACATAAATCAATCAATGCATAAGATAGATATAGACACCGTGGAAATGACATTGGATGTCATGAAATATGCCGTAAGCCGGATCACCAACACCCGTCCGCCTCTTGGGGCACCGAAAAGAGAGGAGGAACTAAAAGAACTGGTGGGGGAGACGGTTACGGCCGAAGGTATAGGCGGTGAGAAGGCATTTCGCATATTTCGTGATATATTGGTCAAAGCCACTGTCCCGATTGATCATCCAAGACACCTGGCCTTCGTGCCGGCAGCACCTACGCGAGCAGCGGTATTATTCGACCTGGTAACTTCAGCAGCCAGTATACATGGAGCCTATTGGATGGAAGGTGCCGGAGGTATCTTCTGCGAGAATGTGGCGATCAAATGGTTGATTTCACTTACGGGCATGCCCCAGGGGGCATTCGGGGTATTTACAAGCGGGGGTACGGCCGCCAATCTATCGGCCATGGTCACTGCCCGCGAACATTGGCGAAAAATTAAAGGCCGAGAAAATCAGAAAGGGATCATTATCACCTCGAGCGGAGCGCATTCTTCTATTAAAGCCATGGCCAAGGTCATCGATGTGGATCTTATACTGGTAGATACCGAAGATCTTATGACATCGGAATCTTTGATGCAAAAGATCAAATCACTGGACCAGAAACAACTCGAGCGGGTATTTGCCGTGGTAGCCACCGGGGGTACGACCAATGCCGGCATTGTTGATGATCTGGACGGGATCGCTGATATTTGCAGCAAGGAAGAGCTTTGGTTCCATGTTGACGCCGCCTACGGAGGAGGCGCATTGGTAGCCGATTCGGTACGCCATTTATTCAACGGAATTGAAAAGGCAGATAGTATTACCATCGATCCTCATAAATGGTTGTTCTCCCCATACGATTGTGGTACTGTGCTCTATCGGGATCCGGCACTGGCTAAGGAAGCTCATGAACAAGAAGGATCCTATCTGGAGATCACCAAAGATCCGGGCGCACATGGATTTAATCCGGCAGATTATCAGATTCAGCTTACACGTCGATTAAGGGGGCTACCGCTATGGTTTTCCCTGGCCACCCATGGAACCGATAAGTATAAATGGGCAGTTGAACGGGGAATTTCCCTGGCACAGTTGGCAGGAAAGATAATCTCCCAACGCCCCGAACTGGAGTTGGTCAGACCGCCCAGTCTTTCAATTGTCCTTTTCAGAAGGATAGGCTGGACCGAAGAAGACTATAAGTCATGGACCTATAAAAACCACCGTGAGGGCCTGGCCCTGGTGACGCCAACAAGATGGAAGCAAAAGGGCCAAAATGAGACCGTGGTTCGTTTCTGTTTTATCAATCCCGATACTACCGAAGAGGATATCACGATTATCCTGGATTCTATGAAATAAAGCTACGGAACCAGGTAGCTACTATCCCAGCCACGTTCGGTTTTTGAATAGTTTATCCGGATATGGTTCGGATCTTTTAATTTTAGGTACTCGATTTTGAAAGGCGTGATATTTACCGCGCAGAAATAGTTGTTTTCATTCAGGTATTCTAGCGATTCTGGGTTTTCCAATTCGCTGCCAGGAGCAGTAGCGGTCGTATAGGCTTTTCGTTGGGCTTCTTTAACACTCATCCAATAGGATTTTATAGCATCTTTATCCCTGTCGATCTCAGCCAGTCCGTCTATCCTGAGCTGCAATAATTCATCAGGATGATAAAAAAGCAGGCTTACCCGATTATTTTCATGGATATGCATGATCTTTTTCGACCTGTAATCCGTAAAAAAGGTCAATAATAGCTCGGGTCCTACCTTTCTGAGAACCAGGGTTCGTTGCCTTACCATACCGTCTACACCTACTGTGGCCAGTGTAAAATATCGGAATGGATGTTTTTTTTCCAAAGCTCCTTTTTGAAGTGCAGAGCTAAGTTCATCGAAGTATTTATCGGTCATTTGGCTATGTTAACTTGACTGTAAAGATAAAAATTTTAAAAATGAGGTAGGGTATTTTAATGCTGGATTGTTATAGATATAAATTGCTATGAAAAAGCAAAATTTATAAGTGTCATAATAAGTTCATGTGTTTAGGTTGGTTTTTGATTAGAAAAGCCCTGTAGTATTGCACTACAGGGCTTTTTCTTTGAGCCGCTTATAATAGTAATATTTTATTCCCCAGGAACCTCAGTTTACGCGATACTCTAATCGCATGGTAATGGAAGCTGTCTTCTTCTTGGCGCTGGTATTGTATGCTCCGCCCCAGCTATAGGCTTCATCGGAATTTTGTCCTGTGATCTGGAAAACACCCATCCGGGCCGAGATGAGTTCGCCCAGTTTTCCACCAGAGTTTTGTGCGATCTTCTCCGCCCTGATACGAGCATCCTCTGTCGCTTTTGAGATCATCTCTATTTTGAGGTCGGCCATCTTTGTATAATAATATCGGGGCGGGGATGAGGTAAATTGCACCCCTTTATTGAGAAGTTCAGTGATCTCCCGGGCTACCAGTTCTATCTTAGCTACGTCGGTAGACTCGATCTGCACGCTTTGCGAGAGCTCATAACCCCTGAAAATACTCCCCACATAATTGCCATCTTGGTATTTGTTGTCTCGTTGCTCCATGGTCTGGACCGAATTAAATATGATCGAGCTGGCAGCAACACCCTTCGATTTCAGATACTGATCAACTACTTCCTTGTCATTGTTTAATTTTTCGAATGCCGACTGCAGATCTGAATTAAAGGTTACGAAGGTTCCTTCCCATACAATAAGATCGGAGGTGAAGTTCTGGGTACCCAGGCCTGTGACGGAAATGACCTGTGGTGGGTTCGCCCTTTCGACATAGGCATTGCCGAGAAAAACAGAGGCCAGAATAATAGAAAGGCCGAAAATAATCGCGCTGATATGTTTCATTTGTATACGTTGATAAAGAAGTAATAAATATACCGAAAAGAAACTTTTCATAATCGACTGAATTGCTATTTTTGCCCATGCCAAATAATGTCCTCATTTTAGACTTCGGTTCGCAGTACACTCAACTCATCGCAAGGCGGGTTAGGGAACTGAATATATACTGCGAAATCAAACCCTATAATAAAATTCCCGAAAATCTTCATGAATTCGGGGCGGTGATACTTTCAGGTTCGCCCTATTCTGTACGGGCCGATGATGCACCACAGCCCGATCTTAGCTTGATCAAGGGAAAAATTCCACTATTGGGAATCTGTTATGGGGCCCAGTATCTGGCTCACTTTTTTGGCGGGAATGTGACTCCTTCAGACACCCGGGAGTACGGCCGGGCGAAACTCACGGCAATCACTGCGGAGGATCCTTTTTTTTATGAGATCTCAGATGGTTCACAAGTCTGGATGAGTCATAGCGATACGATTAAATCCTTGCCTGACAAAGCTGTGCGCCTTGCCAGTACCACCGATGTACCCATTGCGGCCTACAGGCTTAATGGCGAGACCACATTTGGGATCCAGTTTCACCCCGAGGTCTTTCATACGATCCAGGGAGCGAAACTATTGGAAAATTTCCTGGTCCATATTTCAGGATTGCAACAGACCTGGACCCCGGATGCCTTTGTAGATACCACTGTACAGGAGCTCAAAGACCAACTGGGCAACGACAAAGTGATCCTTGGGCTGTCTGGCGGTGTCGATTCTACCGTGGCAGCGGTATTGCTGCACAAGGCCATTGGTAGCCGCCTTCACTGTATATTTGTCAATAATGGACTCTTGCGCAAGAACGAATTCGATGAGGTACTAGATCAGTACCAGCATATGGGATTGAATGTCAAGGGAGTAGATGCTTCGGCACGTTTTTTGAACGCTTTGGCAGGGGTAGATGACCCCGAGAAGAAGCGGAAGATAATCGGGGGGATCTTTATCGATGTCTTTGATGATGAGGCCCATAAAGTAAAGGAGGTCAAATGGCTCGCGCAGGGTACGATATATCCAGACCGTATCGAGTCAGTTTCCGCCTCCGGAGGTCCTTCGGCCACCATTAAAAGTCATCATAATGTTGGAGGTTTACCGGATTATATGAAACTCAAAATTGTAGAACCCTTAAGGATGCTTTTTAAAGATGAGGTAAGGAGGGTGGGATCTAGCCTTGGGGTAGCCGAAGAAAGGCTTGGCAGGCACCCTTTTCCTGGACCTGGACTTGCCATACGTATATTGGGTGATGTGACACCCGCAAAGGTGGCAATTTTGCAGGAAGTCGATTCGATTTTTATCGAAGGATTGAAAAAATGGGGACTTTATGATGAGGTCTGGCAGGCCGGAGCCATGCTTTTACCCGTAAATAGTGTAGGGGTAATGGGCGATGAACGCACATATGAGAAATGTGTGGCCTTAAGAGCCGTGGAAAGCACGGATGGTATGACGGCCGATTGGGTCAATCTGCCTTATGAGTTTTTACAGAAAACATCAAATGAGATTATCAATAGAGTGCCGGGCGTAAACAGGGTGGTATATGATATCAGCTCCAAACCACCGGCGACTATAGAATGGGAATAAATATGAGCATTAGGATTAAATATGTCATTAGTTTTTTGCTGTCGTTTTTCATGGCCTCTATGATTTATGCACAGCAATTCACCACCCACACGGTTCGCCAGGGTGAAACCCTTTTCGGCATCGCTCAGCAGTACAAGGTGACGCCCTTCAATATTCTTAAATACAATAAGGATATACAGCAGGATGAGCCTTTACCATTAAATACACTACTCATTATACCCCTGGATGCTCCCGCCTCCGATACTTCAATGGAGGTCTCCTCGACGATCGACAAGATTATCAAGGAAGACACCGTAAAAGTCGAACAGGTACCCCTTCGATTCCTATCCCATAAGGTCCGGAAAAGAGAGACCATATTTGGGATTACCCAACGGTATGAGATCACCGAAGCGCAATTGAAACGCTATAATCCTCAACTTTATTCCGAGCCCTTAAAAAAAGGGATGCGACTACAAATCCCCCAGTTTCCTGAAGAAGTCATCGAAGAGAATACTATAGACCCTGAAGCTTATGAAACCTATACGGTTGCGCCCAAGGAGACAAGATGGAGCATTGCCCACAAATATGGGATTACACTCGATAGCCTGGCTACATTAAATCCCGATCTGCCCAAGACCACGAGTCATTTAGTGATCGGGCAAGAATTGCTTGTACCAAAGTTGGCGGGCAGTAGTATTGAAGAACAACAAGCCCAACTCTATATATCGTATACAGTTCCGGCAAAAAAGACCCTTTATAGCCTGGGCCAGGAATATGGTATTGAACCTCAGGAGATCGTACGACTCAATCCGGAAATTGTTGAAGAAGGAGGGCTTAAAGAAGGCATGTTGATACGGTTGCCGGAAAAAAAGATTACCAGTGGAGAGGTGAATACCGAAAATTATGTCTTTTACGATGTTAAACCTAAGCAGACAGTCTATTCTTTAACCCGGAAGCTCGACCTGGGATATGAAGAATTGCTGCAACTTAACCCGGACCTGAAAGACGGGCTGAAGGCGGGTATGGTCTTGAAGTTGCCGTTAGATAAGGCAAAAAATCTCAGCGTGAAAAACTCGCTTATACTCGACCAGTTTGATTTAAAAGACAGCATTCAGATAGGGTATAAGGCCAGCTTGTTATACTTGCTTCCCTTCCGGATCAACAGACTTAATTTAAATGATCTTGAAAGCGCCACCAATTCCCTGGAACGGAGCAATGCGCTTAAATATAGTCTTGGTCTGTATTCGGGTGCGATGGTCGCATTAGACAGCATTGCCGAATTAGGCATTTCTGTGGATGTGAAAACTTATGATACCGAACTGGACCTGCAGAAAACCCAGTCCATTTTGCAAGGCGAAAACCTGGAGCAATACAGTGCTATCATAGGTCCGCTGCAGATGAACTCCCTCAAAGAAGTGGCTGT
>JAHEJJ010000035.1 GCA_024638915.1 Robiginitalea sp. | reverse complement strand
GTACTCGAGGCGGTTTTAGCTTCGCTGAGTCCCAGCTCAAACATCTTGAAAAAGGAAAAGTAAGCCTTTTCGGTTTGCTTTTTTTGTTTCTCAATCCTTCGCTCAAGCAAGCTTGGCGCGGCTCTCAAAACAAAAAAGCCAGAGCATAGCTCTGACTTTTCCTCTCATCTGTACTCGAGGCGGGACTTGAACCCGCACGGACATTGCTGTCCATTGGATTTTAAGTCCAACGTGTCTACCAATTCCACCACTCGAGCCTCTTGGTCGCTCTTTGTGATTTCAACACCCGGGTCGTCCGGCGTGTCTACCTCCCGATAGCTATCGGGACCACCACTCGAGCCCTTCGTCCGCCACTGCCTTTGGGCCTTCGTGGCCGATCTGCTTCGGCGAAGCTAGCTAGCTAAGGCGGGCATAAAAAAACGCTGGCGGGCAGCGTTTTGAGCGAAAAACGGGATTCGAACCCGCGACCTCCACCTTGGCAAGGTGGCGCTCTACCAACTGAGCTATTTTCGCATGACATCTAATTCAGATGCGGACGCAAATTTAATACAAATCTTCCAAAAGCAAAGCACTTTTAATCAAAAAGAAATCAGCTGCAAACCATCATTTACACTAAGAAGAGGCTTTCTTTTTCCTTGTAAGCATCCTTTTGATCTCATTGAGTTTCATCAGCGCTTCCACCGGGGTCAGTGTGTCGATATCCAAATGCAGGATCTCTTCCTTTATCTGCTCCAATAATGGATCGTCCAGATTGAAAAAGCTAAGCTGCACATCTTCTTTCAAGCCCTGTAACTGATCGGTAAGCTCTTCGCTCGAATGTGATTTCTCCAGCTTTTTCATGATCTTATGCGCCTTGCGCACTACCTGTTGTGGCATACCGGCCATCTTGGCCACATGGATCCCGAAACTGTGTTCACTGCCTCCGGGGGTGAGCTTTCTCATGAACAATACGGTGTCCTTGAGTTCCTTTACAGAAACATTAAAATTTTTGATACGTTCAAAAGTTGCCTCCATCTCGTTGAGTTCGTGATAATGTGTGGCAAAAAGTGTTTTGGCCCTGGCAGGATGTTCATGCAGGTATTCGCTTATGGCCCAGGCGATACTGATACCATCATAGGTGCTGGTACCCCGGCCGATCTCATCGAGCAATACCAAACTACGCTCCGATAAATTGTTAAGAATAGAGGCGGTCTCATTCATTTCGACCATGAAAGTCGATTCTCCAAGGGAAATATTGTCGCTGGCGCCTACCCGGGTAAAGATCTTATCGACCAGGCCTATCCGGGCCGATACCGCCGGTACAAAACTTCCCATTTGGGCCATAAGAACGATTAGCGCGGTTTGTCTTAGTAAAGCCGATTTCCCACTCATATTCGGTCCGGTGATCATCATGATCTGCTGTTTCTCTCTGTCGAGGTAGACATCGTTGGTTATATAGACTTCTCCCGGTGGTAACTGCTTTTCTATCACCGGATGTCTTCCCTCCCTGATATCGATATCTTTTCCCTCGTGGACCTCAGGCCTGATATAATTGTTCTCCATAGCCAGGTGGGCAAATGAACTGAGACAGTCGATCTCGGCCACTACCCTTGCGTTTTCCTGAACCAGCGGAATATATTCCTGCATCCAAACGACCAACTGAGCGAACAACTGGGACTCCAATTCCAGAATGCGCTCCTCAGCCCCCAGGATCTTGGCTTCGTATTCCTTGAGTTCTTCGGTGATATATCGCTCGGCGTTGACCAGAGTTTGCTTCCTTACCCATTCCTCGGGGACCTTATCCTTGTGGGTATTTCTAACCTCAATATAGTAACCAAATACATTGTTCGAGGCAATTTTTAAAGAGCTGATCCCTGTACGCAGCGTCTCACGCTCTAACATGGCATTCAAATGATCCTTTCCCGAAAAGGCCAGAGCCCTTAATTCATCCAATTCCTTCGAATACCCATCTGCGATAACCGCGCCTTTACCGATCTGTGTCGGGGCTTCTTCCCGGAGGACACTTTTGATCCTCTGGCGCAATGCATCGGCCGGATCCAATCGTTGCCCGAGGCCTTCCATCGCCGTGTTCCCCGATTTTTCGACCACTGCCTTTAAGGGCACTAATTGCTCGAGGGAATTTTTAAGCTGAACAGTCTCCCTCGGGCTTACCTTCCCGGTTGCTACTTTTGAGATCAGTCGTTCCAGATCCCCGATCCTTTTGATCCAGTCTCTTATCCTGTGAAGCTTTTCATCATTTTTCAAGAAATAAGCGGTAGCCTCATGTCGTAAACCGATCAGAGATATGTCTTTGAGTGGCAGGGCTAACCAACGTCTGAATGTCCTTCCGCCCATCGGTGAGACGGTTTTATCCAGGGTATCGAGAAGTGAAACCCCTTCTTCGGTATTGGCCCTGAACAGTTCCAGATTGCGGACCGTAAATCGATCCATCCAAACGAATTGCTCATCGGCAATGCGTTGAATTTTATTGATATGGCCCAGTTGACGGTGCCTTGTTTCCGTAAGATAATGAAGTACGGCGCCCGAAGCAACGATCCCATGAAGTAAATGATCGATTCCAAATCCTTTCAGCGATCGGGTTTTAAAGTGGTTCGATAAGGTCTCCCGGGCATAGTCTTCCTGGTAAACCCAGTCCTCAAGATAAAAACAGTGGTAGCTCGAACCGAATTCAGCCTCGAAATCAGACTTGTGCGCCCTGGAAATAAGCACCTCCGATGGGTTAAAATTCTGAAGCAATTTATCTATTTGCTCCTCCTTTCCTTCCGCCATAAGAAATTCTCCGGTCGAAATGTCGAGAAATGAAATGCCCAGCAGGGGCCTTCCATAATGAACAGCACAGAGAAAATTATTGCTTTTTGCCTGCAATATATCATCGTTCAGGGCCACGCCAGGCGTCACCAGCTCGGTAACACCCCTTTTGACAATGGTCTTGGTCAACTTCGGATCTTCCAACTGATCGCAAATGGCAACTCTTTGGCCTGCTTTGACCAATTTGGGCAGGTAAGTATTCAAAGAATGATGTGGAAATCCGGCCAGCTCGGTCATGTCCCCACCATTATTTCGATGGGTCAGAATAATGCCCAGTATATGTGCCGCCTTCACGGCATCTTCACCAAAGGTCTCGTAAAAATCCCCAACACGAAACAGTAATAAAGCATCAGGATATTTCACCTTAATGGTCTGATACTGTTTCATCAGGGGTGTTAGTCTCTTTTTATTCGAGCTCTTGGCCAATGCTTATGATTTAGTTTATTTTTGCCGCTAAAGGCTGAAAGACGAATTTACCAAATTAGCCAGGGAATTTACTGCACTGTTAATATTTTCGGATAAATTAATGAAACCCAAATTTCAATCTGGTCAAATTTACTGGTCGACTTAATCCTGACCCTGCCGTCAGGAATTCATTATAATTGAAAAGAATGAGAAAGCTGAGAAACAACGAATTAGACCGACTTGATATCGAGCAGTTCAAGAAGGCTGATAAATGCCCTTTGATCGTTGTTTTAGACAATATCCGAAGCCTGAACAATATCGGTTCAATATTCAGGACCGCGGATGCTTTCCTTATCGATAAAATCTATCTCTGTGGGATCACGGCCCGACCTCCGCACAAAGACATTCACAAAACTGCTCTGGGTGCTACCGATAGCGTGGAGTGGGAGTACAGGAAAGATGCGCTCGAACTTATCAAAGAGCTCAGGAAGAATCACCAATGCCTGGCCGTAGAGCAGGCCGAAAATGCGAGCTTATTACAGAACTTTAAACCAAATCCGCAACAGCGCTATGTGCTGGTATTTGGTAATGAGGTCAAAGGAGTAGGACAAGCTATAGTCGATCAATGCCATGGGGTTATCGAAATCCCTCAGTTCGGCACCAAACATTCTCTGAATGTTGCCGTAAGCGCCGGCGTCGTGCTCTGGGACCTTTGGGCTAAACTCAATAAAACTCAGACCTGATGCCGTTGCCTTAAGTCAGCTTCAACAGCTCGAAATAAAAAAACCCTGATGTTTGAATCAGGGTTTCGGAAATATAGTTTGAGTTAGTTAGTTTCACAAATAGGGGTGCAAGAAAATGATTCTATTTTGACTGTGCAAGAATTTTGCTAAAAAATTGTTAATTCTCCTACTGTCCAAAGATGAAAAGATTCAATAATTTTCAAGGATTTGTTTTTCTATCTTACTTATAATCACCTCATAGTCAGAAGTATTTCTTACAAAGTCGAGATCACTAACATTTATGATTAAGCTGTTCTTATGGGGATATGTTTTAACATAGTGAAGATATCCTTTATTGATCTGATCCAGATAATCGGGTCGTATATTCTGCTCATAGTCCCGCCCGCGCTTCTTGATATTATCGAGCAATCGTTGGGTATCCTGATAGAGATAAACGTATAGATCGGGCTTTTTCACCTCCTTATACATAAAATTAAACAGTTGGCGGTACAGGCTGAACTCCTCATTTTGCAATGTGATTTCGGCGAAAATCAGAGATTTAAATACGTCGTAATCACTTACCATGAAATTCTTAAAAAGATCAAATTGGGATGTGTCGTCTGTAAACTGCTGAAATCGATCGGCCAGAAAGGACATTTCCAGTGGAAAAGCATAGCGCGACTGATCCTCGTAAAATTTTGGCAAAAAAGGATTATCCGCAAATCGTTCCAAAATAAGCTTGGCTTTAAAATCCTCCGCTATTTTCTGAGCCAGGGTCGTCTTTCCGGCACCGATATTGCCTTCTATGGCGAGGAAGTGAAGTTGTGTAAACAGATCATGCCTGCTTTTGAACAGAAGATGAACTGTTTTAGTCACTTTAGAGCGGTCCTTGCATTCCTGTAGCAGGTTTCTGGTATCTTTCTGTAATTGGGGATGATAGAATTGGGGTGCGATGTCCGACAAAGGCTTCAGGACAAACCTGCGCTCTTGCATCTGCGGGTGAGGAATAATTAAGTGATCCTTCTCGATGACCTCCTGCCCATAAAACAATATATCTATATCGATATTGCGTGAAACATATCCGGACTCCTGCCTGCGTTTCCTGCCCATTGAGGTTTCGATTTCCAGCAGCCTTTCCAGGATGGTTTCGGGTGGAGCCTGGGTGTCCAGGGCAATGCAAATGTTGAGAAAATCCTCGCCCTCAAAACCCCAGGACTTTGATTCGTAAACAGAGGAGATCTTGTTCACCGGCCCGAGCTGTGAACCGAGCATAAAAATCGCACGCTGCAACTGTGCCAGACGGTTTCCAATATTGCTGCCGAGCGAAAGATAAACGGTTTTAGTTGTCGACATATGCTTCGGCAAAGTAAACAAAAGAAAAGAACTTCTCGATGCCCTAAACCGATAAGTCAGTGTATAACCGGATCTTTGGGCCCATTGTTGAAATTATACCCGATTATTGTTAACAATATCGCAATAAGTACTACTAATGATAGTAAAGGGCAGATTGAAAACAACAATGGTTATATTTACCCACCACAATTTATATCTAAAATGAATTTTTTAAGAAATCTATTAGCTGCCATACTCGGAAGTCTTATAGCCCTGGGTATTGTGTTCTTTATGTTGATGATATTCGTAAGCTTGTTGAGCGTTGAGGAGAGTATTACAGTGAAAAACAATTCGATACTCGAACTAAAAACTCCTTATCCGATAAAAGACTACAGTGGCGTGGATAATTCTGCGCCTTTTGCCGGACTCTTTAGCCAGGAACAAGGCCTGGACGATATCCTTCACGCCATTGAAGTGGCCAAAGAAGATGATAAGATCGAAGGTATCAGCATCAACAGCAATTATCTGATGGCAGGCATCGCTCAGACACAGGCCATAAGGGCGGCCCTGGAAGATTTTAAAGAGAGCGGGAAATTTATCTATGCATATGGTGACTTTTACACCCAAAAGGACTACTATCTGGGCAGCGTGGCCGATAGTGTTTATTTAAATCCAGTTGGGATCATGGACTTTAAAGGTCTTTCAGCTGAGGTACTCTATTTTAAGGATCTTCAGGAGAAGACCGGTGTGAAGATGGAAGTGGTGAGGCATGGTAAATATAAAAGTGCCGTAGAACCCTTCCTTTCCAACGAGATGAGTGAAGAGAATCGAACCCAGATTAAGGAGTTGATCAGTTCCATATGGAATACGGTAGTGGAAGAAATATCGGAGAGCAGGGATTTGAGCGCTGCAAGTATTAATCAGATAGCGGATACCCTCGGTGCCCGCAATCCGGAATTTGCAAAAAAATCAGGTTTGATCGATGAGATTCTTTATTTCGATCAGTATGAAAAACAACTAAAAGCGGTTACAGGCACAGAGGAAGAGGACGAGTTGAACTATATAAGCCTGACCGACTACGCCGAAGCCAAGAAAGGCAAGAAATTGCGGAAGGGGAAGGATAAAGTGGCTGTGATCTTTGCTCAGGGTGATATCTTTTATGGCGAAGGTGATCAGAATGTCATCGGACAGGGAATTATGGTGAGGGCCATAAGAAAAGCTCGTGATGATGAAAATGTAAAGGCCATCGTGTTGCGCATAGATTCTCGGGGGGGCAATGCTCTTGCGGCAGATATCATTTGGCGCGAGCTGATGCTGGCCAAGGCCGAAAAACCTCTTGTGGTTTCAATAGGAAATGTTGCGGCCTCCGGTGGATACTATCTGGCTGTGGCAGGTGATAAGATTTTTACAGAACCGAGCTCTATAACAGGATCGATTGGGGTTTTTGGTACGATTCCTAATATTAAAGGCCTGGCAGACAAGATAGGCATCAATGCAGAACAGGTTGGGACCAATAAAAATTCGGTCGACTATTCACTGTTCGAACCCATGAGAGATGAGTTCAGGGGATATTTGAAGGAAAGTATCGAATCGACCTATCAGGTATTTCTGAGTCGGGTTGCCGAAGGCAGGAAAATGACACTCGAGGAGGTGGATCAACTGGCCCAGGGCCGAGTCTGGAGCGGAGCCGAGGCGGTGGAAAAAGGCCTTGTGGATGAGCTGGGCGGATTGGAGGATGCGCTCAAGGAGGCCGTTGCCATGGCCGAACTGGAAGAATACGGTATAAAAAAATACCCCCGCTACAAGTCTGATTTTGAAAAGTTTATGGAAGATATGGGCGGTGTAAGTACAGAGGTTAAGGAGAATGTAATTGAGAACGACCTGGGCTTCGAGGTATATGATATCATCGATGAACTCAGAACTGCCCTAAAACAGAAAGGGATCCAGGCACGTATGCCATTTACCATTAAGATCCACTAATCGATGAGTCCGAAGGACAAAAAGCTTGCGTATAGAATCTATCTGTACCTCGGGGCCTTGTTTATTACCTCGCTGGTAGTATCGAACCTGATCTTCCAAAAATTCTTTTATTGGAATCCGTTTGGAGAAATAACTGTCTTCGGAGCACCGCTATTTGAGATTTCAGTAGGTGTATTGCCCTATCCTCTGACCTTCCTGATCACCGATCTTATCTCGGAAATTTACGGACAGAAAAAAGCAAACCAAATCGTCACAGCCGGCATATTTGCTTCGTTCTTCTCAATGGGTATTATACTCGTCTCGGATCTTGCACCCGCAATAGCAAACTCGCCGGTAGGAGATGAGCTATTCAGTAAGGTATTTGCACTTTCCCCCATAGCGGTATTGGCCTCCATGCTGGCCTATCTATGTGCTCAGTATGTAGACATTGCCATTTATCACTTCTGGAAACGAATAACCCAGGGCAGATTTCTTTGGTTGAGGAATAATTTTTCCACTTTTTCATCCCAGATCATCGATACGACCACGGTAGTAGGTTTATTATGTGTCTTCGGGGTGATCCCCTGGAGCATGTTCAAAGGTTTGGTGATCAGCGGTGTGCTTTTTAAGATATTTATCGCCTTGCTCGATACACCACTATTATATCTTTTCGTATATATTCTTAGAAAACGATTTGATCTTAAAGTCGGAGGAGAGATCAAACTCGATATTTAACCGAATTTCACAAAATCTCGGGCATTTCTTCGAATAGGGGTTGCTCAAAATAATATTTAAAACAATTTTATGTTACTTCACATAGTGAAACACCTCTTATGAAAAAGAAAATTATCCGAATCATCGCTTTGGTCCTGGTACTGATTGTTATCCTGCTCGCGGCACTGCCATCATTGATGGAAAACAAGGTAGGGGAATTGTTAAAAGCCAATCTGAATAACAGGATTAATGGGGAATTCGACTTTAATTCATTGTCGCTCAGCCTTTATCGCGATTTTCCCCTCCTGGGTGTTACTATGGATGAGGTAAGCCTGATAAATGCCGAACCCTTTGAAGGCGATACGCTATTCTATGCCTCAAACGTAAGGATCGCATTGGGCATCAGGGAGCTGTTTCAGAGTGTTGATGATCCGATAGAAATCAAGGAGATCGATGTAAATAAAGCCAAAACTATACTGTTGATCGATGAAAAAGGTGTGGCTAATTATGACATCTTTATTGATTCAGAAGAAAAAGGCAACAACGAAGCGGATGAGGCCAGTACCGTGGTTTCTATCCGTTCCTATGATATTACCGATTCACGAATTACACTTGAAGACCATTCCTCTGATTATGCACTAAGGATCGAAAACCTCAATCATAGCGGTAGCGGTGACCTTTCTGAAAAAATTTCAACCCTGCAGACCAATACCGAGGCCATTGTTTCTTACACCATGGAGGGCACGAACTATCTCGTTGACAATTCACTACAGCTGGAGGCGGAAATTGAAATCGATCTGGCATCACAACGCTATACTTTTAAAGAAAACAAAGCGGTGCTCAATCGGTTGCCTTTGACCTTTGAAGGATTTGTCAGGATTCTCGAAGAGGGGCAGGAATTGGACCTGAAATTTGAGACTATAAGTTCTGATTTCAAAAATTTTCTGGCCATGATCCCAGAAAAGTATTCAAAAGATATTTCCGATCTGGAAACGGAGGGCAATTTCGACCTTAACGGTCACTTCAAGGGGGAACTGAATGAAGAAACAATTCCTGGTTTCATCATCCGGATGAAAGCCCAAAACGCTTCTTTTCAGTATCCTCAGTTCCCAAAAAAGGTGGAGCATATAGAGATCGATGCCCTGGTTGAGAATTTAACGGGAAGGTCTGAAGATACCTCCATAAAGATTGAGAATGCTGGTTTTCAAATAGATGAGGATGTTTTTGAACTTCAGGCCGTACTCACCGAACTGACGGGTAACATGGGTGTGCGTGCGCAAGCCAGTGGCAGCATAGATCTCGATAAGCTTTCTCAGGCCTATCCCTTGCCTTCTTCAGTAATATTGGGCGGCCGACTAAAAGGCGATGTGGGTTCCGCTTTTACGAGGAATGATATTGAAAAAGCAAATTATAAGAATATCAACCTTAACGGTAATCTCGAGCTCAGAGGTCTCCACTATAAATTCGATGCGCTGCCGAATCCGATAAAAGTTCATACCTGTAAGGCAGAATTAGGGCCAAAGACTATAGATATTAAAGAACTGGCAGGGATCACAGGGTCAACAGATTTTAGTGCCAGGGGAACCCTGCGCAATGCTTTGGGATTCATATTTAATGAAGAAGTGCTGAAAGGAGATTTCCAGATGAGATCAAATGCATTTGTGGTGTCCGACATAGTACAGGACGAACAAGCAGGAGACTCCGCAGCAGGCGAAGAAGACTCATTTGAGGTGCCAAAATACCTCGACCTTACCCTCAATGCTTTAGTGGGGAAAGCCGTTTATGACAATATTGTGATGTACGACCTGTCCGGGACGCTCAGGGTTCGGGATGAAACGATCAGTTTTAATGAAATTTCCTCTCGTATGCTCGATGGCCGATTACAGCTCGAGGGTATGCTCACGACAAAAGATCAAAAGCCGGCATTCAACATGTCGATCGACCTATCCAGGCTTAACATCAGCGAAACCTTTGAGACCATAGAACTGGTCCGGCTGCTGAGTCCGGCTGCCAAAATTCTCGATGGTCGATTGAATACCAAGATCAAATTGATGGGTGGCCTGACTCCGCAGCTCAACCCAGACCTGAATTCACTTTCAGGCGATGTACTGGCAGAAATCCTCACCGCTGAAATTCGGTCGGATAATTCTAAGGTTACTAAACTCCTGGATGATAAACTGGGTTTTATTGCCCTCGATGAATTGGATCTCAGCGGATTAAAAACAGCGATGAAATTTGAGAATGGCAGGGTAAAAGTGGAGCCCTTTAAACTAAGGTATAAAGATATCGATCTGATGTTCAGTGGCGGACATTCTTTCTCCAATGCGCTGGATTACCAGGTAACCCTGAATGTGCCTGCCAGATATATGGGGGAAGACGTCAATAAATTACTCGCCAGTATAGGGGAGGAGTCCTTAAAAGAGTTGACGGTCCCGGTGGTTGCCAATCTAAGAGGATCCGTAACTGATCCTGAGATCAGTACCGATCTGAAATCACAGACAAAGTTGCTGGTGGATCAATTGGTGGATGTTCAAAAAAAGAAGTATCTGGACAAGGGTAAAAAAGAACTAAGTGGAATAATCGGTGGGGTACTGGCCGGTTCGGCAGAGAACAAAACCGTTGATCAAACACAAAAAAGCGAAGGGGTAGATCCGGCTATTGGATCCGGAGGTAAATCAGCTGATCAGGTCGACAGTATGGGAACGGTTACTGAAAAAGGTGCTAACGATAAGGACATCAAAGAAGCGGCCAAAAGCATATTAGGGGGACTGCTAAAGTCGAAACCCAAATCGGTCACGGCCAAAGACACGGTCAATTGACGGAAAGGTTTACCACATGCCCTTCATTAGCCCGTACATTGAAGACCGAGCTATCTTCAAAAATCAGGTACTGACCTTTAATTCCTTTTAATACCCCCCCGAATTCCGGATTTTTTTGAAGGTTTAGGCTTTTGACCTTCTCCGGATACTGTAAGACCGGAAATTCGATATTTACCTCGCTACGGTTGTGGAGGTAATATGCTGCGGCTTCTTCGGGAACAAATTCGGCCAGTTTATCGCGCCAGGCTGCCAGGTCCTGATCCACAACGTTGTTGGTAAGCATTTTTCTCCAATTGGTTTTGTCGCTCAAATGAGATTTGAGCGCAACTTCGGTAACCCCTGCAAGGTAACGATTAGGTGCTTCCATGATTTCTATCGCTTCATGCGCACCCTGATCGATCCAGCGGGTCGGAATCTGGGATTTTCGGGTTACCCCGACCTTTATATTACTGGAGTTGGCGAGGTAAACAATATGGGGCTGAAGCTGTACTTTCTTTTCATAATCAAGATCCCGGTCTTCCTTATCCAGGTGAGCCGTACTGAGTTCAGGCCTCATGATCCAATCACCTGCGGAGGGCGTCTCAAAAAAACAAGTACGGCAGAATCCCTGGCGGTAAATAGGCCTGTCTTCCCCGCAGCTAAGGCACTGATATCTCATAAAACGGATATACAATTCACGATCGAGTACCTGGTTCAGATTGAGGTAATCTCCTTCAAATAACATGTAATACTGAATCGGGCTGGCGAGCTCCGTTGGCATTTTCTTCAATACCCCCTGAAATTTCATATTGCTATTTTTATGAATTCTATTTGAAAAAAATATCTTAAAGACCTATTTTTAGACGATCTGATCACGTCAAAATGAAGATTTTGACCGTGGCAACCCTTAAAAAAGGGGCTAAAGAAATTCAGCCGTAAATTACACTTAGAATTTCCTTTGCCCAGGGACTAAGGGTTTAGCTACCGGGTCGTAAAGATACCTAAAATGGCCATACCACTATTCAATTCAATCGCTTCCTGGCTCTTAAAAAAGAGGTATCATCAAATTGAACTCTTTTTAAAATACCCTGCCGAAGTGCAGCAGGAAGTTTTACAACAGCTTATAGACCTGGCTGAAGATACCGAACTTGGCAAACGCTACGATTTTGCCGGGATCAGCAGTTACGAGGTTTTTGCAGAACGTGTACCGGTAGTGACTTATGAGGAAATCGAACCTGTCATTGAACGAACACGAAAAGGTGAACAAAATATCTTCTGGCCTACTTCCATAAAATGGTTTGCTAAAAGCAGTGGTACTACGAACTCAAAAAGCAAATTCATTCCGGTGAGTGCTGAAGCGCTGGAAGACTGTCACTACAAGTCGGGGAAAGACCTATTGTGCCTGTATCTCAACAATAATGAGAATTCTCAGCTCTTCAATGGTAAGGGACTTCGGTTAGGCGGAAGCAAGGAACTCTATGAAGACAACGGGACGTTTTTCGGGGATCTTTCCGCTATTCTCATCGATAACATGCCTTTTTGGGCTGAACTGAGCAGCACGCCGAGCAACCGGGTATCCCTTATGAGCGAATGGGAGACTAAGATGAGTGCCATAATAACTGAGAGCATTCAGGAAAACGTTACCAGCCTTGCCGGTGTACCTTCATGGATGTTGGTTTTGCTCAACAATGTGCTGGAAGAGACCGGTAAAAACCATCTCTTTGAGATATGGGAGAATTTAGAAGTATATTTTCATGGTGGGGTTAGCTTTAATCCCTATAAGGAACAGTATGAGCGCTTACTACCCAGAAGGGATTTTAAGTACTACGAGATCTATAACGCTTCGGAGGGCTTTTTTGCGATTCAGGATCGAAACTATGCCGAAGATCTGTTGCTTATGCTCGACTATGGCATATTTTACGAATTTATTCCGATGAGTTCGTATGGAACGGAAGAAGAGAAAGTGATTCCGTTGTGGGAGGTCGAAAAAGGAATGAATTATGCCGTGGTGATCACCACCAATGCCGGTCTGTGGCGATACAAAATAGGCGATACCGTTCGCTTTACATCGACCAATCCTTACCGGATCAGGGTTACGGGCCGTACCAAACATTATATCAATGCCTTTGGTGAAGAACTGATCATCGAAAATGCAGAGGAGGCGCTTCGAAACTGTTGTCAGAAAACCGGTGCCGAAATTTCGGACTACACCGTGGCTCCTATATATATGGCTGGCAAGGAAAAAGGTGCCCATGAATGGATTATTGAATTTCGAAAGGCGCCGGATGAGATCGAGCATTTTACGGAGCTACTCGATGAGGCACTAAAGAAACTGAACTCAGATTACGAAGCCAAACGTTATAATAACATGACGCTTACAAAGCCGAAAATTCATATGGCCCCGGAGAAAACTTTTTACAACTGGCTTAAGTCTAAAAACAAGCTCGGAGGGCAACATAAGATACCCAGATTGAGCAACGACAGGAACTACGTCGATGAATTGCTTCAGATGAACCAATAATTCAGGTTTATTTTAGCTTTTTCACCAACTTTAGGCGCTGATTTCATCCCACTATAGCAAAGTTGGCATATGGCAGAAAAACTAGTCGTGGTTTCCGATATGTGGGGAGCCCAAAAAGGACTATGGATTACCTCCTATCTCGGATATTTACAACAATATTTTGATATTGTTTTTTACGATAGCCGGGAATTGGCACAGATTGAGAACAATCTCACCAGTGCCGAAGAGGTCTATGATGCCTTTATCAACGGTGGTATGGATCGGGCCGTTTCACAAATTCTGATCAAGGAACAAACCGAAAGTCATTATCTCACATTTTGTGCAGGTGGTACGATCACCTGGCACGCAGCATTAAAAGGGCTGCCTGTGAAGTCGCTTTATGCCGTTTCACCCATCGATCTTGAAGATCAATTGCAAGGACCCGACTGCCCGGTTAGTGTATTGTTTGGTGAAAACGACAAAGTCACCGGCACGGATTGGACGATACGGACAGGAGCTCAGGTGGAAGCTATCCCAAATTTTGGACACGACATGTACAGCGATGAGAAGGTCATTCAGAAAGTTTGTCTGGACCTCCTCGACCTTGTCCTTAAAAAACACTATCCGGTTTAAGATACCGCTTTTAACTTCTTTATGGTCTCGTAGGAGAGTTTGTCTTCGGCGTAGGGTTTGGTGACCTTGAAATCCTTTTCCTCCGAACTCGGTAGTTCGAACATTGCATCGGTAAATACAGCTTCGCACAAGGATCTCAATCCACGCGCACCCAATTTGTATTCAACGGCCTTGTCCACGATGAAGTCCAACGCCTGTTCAGTGATCTTAAAACTGATGCCATCCATGGCAAAAAGCTTTTCGTACTGCTTGATGATGGCATTCTTCGGTTCGGTGAGGATGGCGCGCAAGGTCTTTTTATCGAGCGGGTTCATATGAGTAAGAACTGGCAGGCGTCCGATAATTTCAGGGATAAGCCCGAATTCTTTCAAATCTTTAGGGATGATATATTGCAATACATTGCTTTCATCGAGCGTCTCCTCATTTTTGGAAGCACTGTAGCCGATGGCTTGCATGTTCAGACGTTTGGTTATTATTCGCTCAATCCCGTCGAAGGCACCTCCGGCAATAAAAAGAATGTTTTCTGTATTGACCTCAATAAACTTCTGATCCGGGTGTTTTCTGCCTCCTTTTGGGGGAACGTTAACCACCGTGCCCTCCAGTAGTTTCAGCAGCCCCTGCTGCACACCTTCACCCGAAACATCGCGCGTAATAGAAGGGTTATCGCTTTTACGGGCAATCTTGTCGATCTCATCGATGAAAACAATACCGCGCTCAGCTTTCTCCAGATTATAGTCGGCGGCTTGCAGCAACCTGGTAAGAATGCTTTCCACGTCTTCCCCCACATAACCAGCCTCGGTAAGAACGGTAGCATCTACAATAGCCAGGGGGACATTGAGCATTCGGGCGATGGTTTTTGCCATCAGGGTCTTACCCGTTCCGGTTTGGCCCACCATTACGATATTGCTTTTTTGAATCTCTACATCATCATCTTTGGAATGAGGCTGTAAAAGTCTTTTGTAGTGATTGTAAACCGCAACTGATAATACTTTTTTGGTACGTTCCTGACCGATCACGTAAGTGTCGAGGAACTCTTTTATCTGCTTTGGTTTCTTCAGGATAAGTTCAGAGGAGAGGTCATCGGTTTTGGATTGCCTTGATTCCTCTGCTACTATACCATGAGCCTGTTCGATACACCGATCGCATATATGGGCATCCAGACCCGCTATCAGCAGGTTGGTCTCAGGTTTCTTCCTTCCGCAAAACGAACATTCCAGATTTTCCTTGGCCATGATATGCCTTCTCTGATTTTATAAGTATAACGCAACTATCCGGATTTTGGTTTACAGCCATCCGGAATAGCCTCGTGGTCCATTCTATTCCTGATCTCGTTCCAGGATCTCATCGATCATACCATAATCCATGGCTTCCTTTGCCGTCATCCAGAAATCCCGGTCGCTGTCTTCAGACACTTTATTAAACTTTTGTCCCGTATGGTTGGCGATGATATGGTATAATTCGTCTTTGATCTTTAAAACCTCTTTAGCAGCGATTTCAATATCACTGGCTTGTCCCTGGGCACCAGACATCGGCTGATGGATCATCACCCTGGAGTGTTTCAGGCCGCTGCGTTTGCCCTTTTCTCCTGCACACAGCAGTACTGCGCCCATAGATGCTGCCATACCCGTACATATTGTGGCTACGTCGGGTTTAATGAATTGCATGGTATCGTAAATTCCCAGGCCTGCATATACGCTCCCACCAGGGGAATTGATATAGATCTGAATATCTTTGGAAGAGTCGGCGCTGGCGAGGAAGAGCAACTGAGCCTGAACAATGTTGGCCACCTGGTCGTTTACGCCAGTTCCAAGAAAAATAATCCGATCCATCATCAATCTCGAAAAAACATCCATAGCAATAGCGTTGAGCTGTCGTTCCTCGATGATATTCGGGGTCATATTCACAGGATACATACTGTTGATGGTCTTCTCGTAATACAGGCTGTTTATGCCCTGATCTTTAATGGCAAAATCCTTAAACTCCTTGTCGTAATTCATACGTAGTGATACTGATTTTAAAAAAAGTTGCCGAAAAAATGGATTCGGCCTGGTAAAGATACTTAATTTTTGGTCTTGGGAGGACCGACAAGAGTACCCTCTATGGATTACTATTTTATTTGTGGTCCCGATGTAATGGTTATGATCTGCCTGCCGCAGGATTTAACCATATACCTCTTTTATGAAATTATCGTAAGTGACTTCCTTTGCCTTTAAATTGGCCTCTCCTTTATAGAGTTTAAGGAGTTTTTGGCTCATGAGCTGTTCTGATAGCCGCTTCACTTCATCCTGATTGCTCATGATCCGCATAGCGATTTGATCCATTTCTTCTTCCTGCGGATTCATTTGACCATACTGGGCCATTTGCGTCCTGATAAAGTCTTTTGCGAATTCCTTTAATTCCTCGAATTGAATTTCAATGCCATGCGCCTTGATAATTTTACCCTCTATAAGCTGGTAGCGGAGACCTTTTTCGGATCGTTCGTACTCATCGTTGGCTTCTTCTTCCGATAAGGATTTTTCACCCGTAAGCTGTATCCATTTCTTTAGAAAGTCGGCCGGAAGATCAAATTTGATCGTTTCGATCAATCGTTCGGTCACATCATTGAGTAGTTTTTGATCCGATTGTTGTTCGAATTGTTTTTCGGCATCTTCTTTCAGGCGCTCCCTCAATTCGCTTTCAGAGGAAATTTTACCCTCTCCGAAAAGTTTGTCGAAGAGCTCCTGGTTCAAATCGGCTGGAACCCGCTCATTGATTTCACTGATCGTAAAGGTTAATTCGCAGACTAAGGAATCGGCCTTTTCACGTTCGATCCCCAGGGCTGCCGCCAATTGAGAACTCTCCTTAAACAAACCTTTACTTTTTAGCACCACCTGATCGCCTGGTTTTTTACCCAATAAGCTGTTCAGCGCCTTTTTGCTTTTCAGATTTTCGAGTTCTATAATGGTCTTATTTTCCATTTCTTCGGCTTCATTAACGAAGGTCCCGCTAACTTCATTCTGAGCTGACACCTCAGTTTTCGAGATAATTTTCCCAAATTGCTTCCGTATCCGGTCGATCTGCTCATTCACCATTTTCTTGTCTGCAACGATATTATAGTGTGTTATCGCCTTTTTGGTTTTCAGGGAAACTTCGAAATCGGGCGCCAGCCCTAGTTCGAATTCAAAGGCAAAATTCTCTTCCTCCCAGTTAAAATTATCCTGTTGTTTGGGCAGTGGATTACCCAGTACGTCGAGTTTTTCTTCTGTGAGATATTTGTTCAGATTATCTTGAAGCAATTTATTTACCTCATCCACCAAAACGGCTTTTCCATACTGCTTTTTAATGAGCCCCATAGGAACCTGGCCCTTTCTAAACCCGGGGATATTGGCCTGTTTTCGGTAGTTTTTGAGGATTTCTTCAACTTTTTCACTGTAGTCCTCTTTCGATATTGCAACAGTCACCACGGCATTTAATGCGTCTATCTGTTCTTTTGTTATCTGCATTTCTATCTCTTATTTTGCTTAAATAAATAGCATGCAAAAGTAGAACATTTTCCTTTGTCGGGCAAGTTTTGAGAATCCGTGTGAGGGCTTTGATCTAAGTGTTTTTATCTTCTTTTAGAAAAGAGTAGAAAATCGATTGGAGAAAAGAGAGCAATAAACTGAACAATAGGGCCCACCAGATGCTCTGTACCTGAAAACCATCGATCAGGCTGTCGGCCATTAAAATGATCAGGGCATTGATAATCAGTAAGAATAGGCCGAAAGTCAGGATAGTAACCGGAAGGGTTAATATAACAAGCAGTGGTTTAACGATAAAGTTCAAGAGGCTGAGGACAATGGCTACGATAATAGCGGTGGTATAGGAATCTACTCCTATTCCAGGTAAAATCTTTGCGAGGATAACGACGGCCAGGGCACTTAGTAAAATTCTTAAGATCAGTTTCATCGAGTTGGTGTTAATCAAACAAAAAAGGTGCCGGATTTTCCGACACCTTTAAATTAAGTAAAATTCGTTAGTCGATATATAAACCTTTATAGTCGAGTGGTTCAACACCAGGGAGGTTAGAGCCATATTTGGTATTGATCGCTTCGATAAACAAATTGGCCAGCAAGGCATAGCCTCGTGGTGAAGGATGTAACCCATCAAGGGAGAATCCTCCCCCGGTGGCATATGTATCGGTTATCACACTGCCATCGTTAAGGGTAATGCCATTAGCTGCGATCTCAGCCGCATATGCCTCAACATCGACCAGTGCGAGGTCGTATTGTGCGGCCAGGGCAGCAATCGTCTGATTATAAGCGGCCTGGGCCGTAGCCACAGTTTGCTGTTCCTCAGGGGTCAGTACCCACTGATCAGCAAGCGGTACAGCTACGCCGTTGATAGAGGTTGGATCGTTCGGGTTGGCCAGTGTACCTATGATGGTCTGAGAGGTAAATACCAACAGATCATCGGCGGTAGCCTGTCGCATATTGATCAGCGCCGGGTTGACACCGGTAAGATCGGTAAGGTCTTCGTCGATCAGCACTACAGCGTTGGTTTCTCCTTCAGAAAAAGAGATCGTTCTTCGGTCTGCTTCTTCCTGGGTGATCAGGATTCCTACTAATTGAGCAAGCCCTCCGTTATAGGCGGCATAAGCTCCGTTGAGCAAGGCCGCTGTTGCAGCATCCAGTGGTACCGGGTTATGTGGTACGGCGGTGAAAAATGGGATAGTCGTCAAATCAGGTAAATTGGCGATGGCTCCATCGGCCCCATTGGCTGTTAAAGCCTGTAACAACCCGTTATAAACCCCTGCAAAAACAGTAGGGTCGGTAATGTCATTGCTACCATAGGTCGTGGGATCAGGATTGCCGGTTTGATCTACTCCGGACCCTCCGGAAAAAGCATAACCTAAGATGATGTCGTTGCCACCGATCCACAAGGTGAAAAACGTCGGGTTCTGGGCTATGGCATCGCCTATTATCGTCGCGTCGGGGGCGCTTGCGAATCGTGCATAATATGGATTTGCAGTGCCAAGCTGGACTCCGGCCACATTGCCGTATCCCGGAGCACCGAGGTGATAGCTTTTGGCACCGGGAACGCCCATATTGTTAAAAGAGCCCGAAAGTATATTGGTGATTTCCGTACTCCCTGTTCCTGATACGGGCGTAGGTGTAGGATCCCCGGTGGAAAAGTCCAGAAAGAGTCGGTTACCAAGGATCGGTGTGCCACCAAGAGTGACACCACCCAGGTTATCGGCCATAAAAGGGATATTAAAGTTTCCTCCTCCTACCAGGGCAAAATTATCCGCCATCATATTCGGAAAAGAGGCGGTTTGCCCGTCTATAAATAGGGCGGCATCGGAAAAGCCAGCCGTCAGAGAATTTCCCACGGCTACAAAATTTGAAAAGTTAGCTGTGCCGCTGGTGTATTCAATGGGAGGCATCGGATCTGGCACATCAGCGACAGGGTCGTCATCATTCTTACAGGAAATAAAAAAAATCCCGAAGAAAGCCAATAATGCTAATAGCTTCTTCATAAGGGTTGAATTGAGTTAGTTTTAGTTTAATCTGGTCACCAAAAGGGTTACTTTCAAAATTAACCAAAATTATGACACTTGCAATAGACACCTATAAAAAGCATGCACACAGAACAAAACAAATGATCTGCTATGAAGTGATGAAATTCAGGGATTTGCGGATGAATTGTCCCGGGTTTTCAGCATGGAGCCAATGCCCTGCTTTTTCGATGGTTACGAGCCGAGCAGCTGGAAAATGTGTATGGATCAATTCCAGATCTTCTTCGGTGATATAGTCAGAACTGTTTCCAGCTAAAAATATGGTCGGATTTTCGAAGACAGCTTCCGGGCCTAAGGCTTCCCCAACAGCTTCCAGTTTATATTGAAGCACATCGAGGTTAAACCGAAAATCGAGTCGGTCTTTATCTGCCCAACGCAGGCTTTTCAGCAGGAATTGCCTCAGCCCCGGGTCTTCGATCTTTCCAGCCAGGATGGCATCGGCCTGTACCCGGCTCTCAAGAGTATCCCTGGGAATGGATAGCAGGGCATTGATGATCACCTGATGGTGAGGCGGGTAGTATTTGGGGGCGATATCGGCCACGAGTAATTTTTCAACCTGCTGCGGATGCAGGCAGGCGAATAACATGGCCGTCTTCCCACCCATCGAATGCCCTAGCAACACTATATTATCGAGTTTATGATATTGCAAATATCGTTTGAGGTCATCGGCCATCAAGGCATAGGAGAAGGCATCGGTCCAAAAACTTTTTCCGTGGTTGCGTTGGTCTACCAAATGAACCTGATAGCCGTTTTCAGCATAGCGGTTTCCAATGCTTTTCCAGTTGTCTGACGAACCCAGAAATCCGTGCAAAATGATCAGGGGCTTACCCTCGCCGATTATTCTGGAATGAAGGATCTCCATTAGCGCAGTCGATGTAAATACATATTAACCACGTTTTCAAGACCAAGGTAAATGGCTTCACAAACCAGCGCATGGCCAATTGAAACCTCCAGAATTTGGGGGATTTTCTCCTTGAGATATCGGATATTATCAAGATTTAGATCATGTCCGGCATTAATGCCCAGGCCGAGTCTTTCGGCAACACCGGCCGCTTCTGCGTAGGGTTCGATACCCGAAAGATCCCCGGTTTTGAAAGTCCTGGCATACTCTTCGGTGTATAACTCGATTCGATCTGTACCTGTATCGGCCGCTCCCTCTACCATTTTCGCCACCGGGTCTATGAAAAGCGAAGTTCGGATACCGGCTTTTTTGAAGGTGCCGATGACTTCGCACAGGAAGTCCTTATGGGTCAGGGTATCCCAGCCGGCATTAGAGGTAATGGCATCTTCAGCATCGGGCACCAGGGTCACCTGCTGCGGCTTTACTTCCAAAACCAGGTCGATAAATTTAGGTATGGGGTTGCCTTCAATATTGAGTTCGGTCTTCACCAATGGTTTTAGATCTCTGGCATCCTGATACCTGATATGTCTTTCGTCGGGTCTGGGATGTACAGTGATACCTTGTGCGCCAAAACCTTCTAAATCTTTAGCCACTTTGAGCACATCGGGAATATCGCCGCCACGAGCATTTCGCAGTGTGGCAAACTTGTTGATGTTGACACTTAATTGAGTCATCGGTTTTCTTTGTTTTGATCGTGAGGACAAAAATACAAATTAGGCATACCTTTTGAAGTCTAAAATATGTATTTTCGTAAAGAGACAGAGCTATGCAAATTCTAACTCATATTATCAACACCTTGCCGGTATTCGAAATCCATGATTCCCTCGAGGAGGTCATCCAGTTTTTCAAGTATACCACTTACTCCCATGTAGCCATAACGGAAAACCAAATGTTCGTGGGATGTCTTGCCGAGAACGATCTTGAAACCTTCGAATCTCAAAAACATGTTGAGGATTACCACTATCAGATGGAATCCTTTTTTGCCACAAAGGAAACTTCATGGCTCGATGTTCTTGAATTATGTGCCCGAAATGAGGCCAATCTGCTCCCGGTACTGACAAAAGGAAACCGGGTGATCGGTTACTACGATCTAAATGATATTATGTCTGTGTTTATCGACACACCATTTTTTACAGAACCCGGGGCGATCCTAGTGGTCTCAAAGGCAGAGAAAGATTATTCGTTCAGCGAGATCGCCCAGATTGTTGAAAGCAACAATACCAAATTAATGGGGGCTTTTATCACCGGGAAGAAGGATGAAATCGTTGAAGTGACCATCAAGATTGGATCGGTAAATTTCAACGAAATAGTACAGACTTTTAGGCGCTACAACTACAGAATTCTTTTTGGCAACAAACAAGATCAGTTCCTGGAAGACCTCAAAGATCGCTCAGATTATCTCGACAAATATCTAAATGTTTAAATTTATCTTCTATTTGGATTGATTTGAATTCCCAGTCCTTTGTAATTAATTCTTCGTGTCTGGTTTGAGGCGAAGGAATTTTAAAGCCTATGAAAGTTGCCATTTACGGCCAGATACTCCAGGAAAACACTGCTGAATATGTAGATGAGCTGCTCGATGAGCTGAAAAAAGCAAATGCAGTGGTTTCGATAGAGAAACAATTCTGTCAATTGCTAGCCGAACAGATCAGTCTGGAGGACTATACTACTTTTACAGAAAATACTGGTCTCGACGACTCCTTTGATATGTTGGTGAGCTTCGGGGGGGATGGTACCATATTACGCGCCATAACTTTTATCTGGGATCTGGGCATTCCCATCGTGGGGGTAAATACGGGCCGACTCGGATTTCTTTCAACCTTTAGGAAAGAGGAGGTTCGCAAGGTCGTCCGGGAGTTTGTCGCCGGAGCCTACGTTATCGAGGAACGAAGCCTTATAGAGGTACATTCCGATTATGATATTCCAGAATTCGGGGATATGAGATTTGCCTTAAACGAGGTAACGGTGAGCAGAAAGGACACCACTTCTATGATTACGGTCGAAACCTATCTCAACGACGAATATCTCACCTCTTATTGGGCCGACGGCCTCATCGTAGCCACGCCAACAGGTTCTACTGGTTACTCGTTGAGTTGCGGTGGCCCGGTCATCGTACCGGGGGTACAGGCATTGGCTATAACACCCATTGCTCCGCATAATCTCAATGCCAGGCCATTGGTCATATCAGACCAAACCATTATACGAATGAAGGTATCCGGCCGCGAAGAACATCACCTGGTATCATTAGATTCAAGGATAGCAAGATTGGAGAACGGTCGTGAGATAATCGTAAAAAAAGCGCCTTACAGCATCAAAATGATAGAATATACCTCGGAAAGCTTTTTGAAAACACTCCGTAACAAGCTTCTTTGGGGAGAGGATCGCCGTAATTGATTGGATTTTCAGGCAATAAATACGTTCAATCGCTGTTAATCAAAGAGAACATTTATATAACCCATTCTGCCGAGAGCGCATAAAAGTTATATTTGCAATCTTTTTGATGAGATGCGTATCCTAATCACCGCCTTCCTTATGCTTTTATTTGGGCAATTACATGCCCAAACCTATGAAATAGGTGTTTTTGCAGGAGGTGCTAATTTTATTGGTGATGTAGGGAGAACCGACTATATCTATCCGTCTGCCTGGGCCATTGGTGGTATTGCAAAATGGAACAGAAGTAAACGCTACGCCTGGAGGGGCACCCTATATTATGGTCAGATGGTTATAGACGACAGCAAATCGGGCATGGGTTCCAGGGAGCAACGGGGTTATTCTTTTAAAAACTCCGTTAAAGAAGCTTCACTGGGTCTGGAATTCAATTTTTTGGAATATAACCTGCACAAACTGGGACCGGCCTTTACTCCCTATCTCTACACCGGTCTTACCTACTTCAGATACAATTATCACTACTGGGATGCCGGGCTTCTGCAAACCCTTGACCAGGAAGAAGGGTCATTTGCCATTCCGATGACACTTGGGTTTAAGGCCAGAATCAATCAATATCTTATCTTAGGCGGGGAAATCGGTGCGCGATATACGTTCACCGACAATCTCGACGGAAGTAATCCCGACGGATCCAATTTTGAGGAATTCAGGTTTGGCAACATAATAAGTAAAGATTGGTATGTTTTCTCTGGAATTACCTTAACTTATACCTTTGGAAGGAAACCTTGTAGAGACTGTTTCGAGTAACATCGATTATGAATACAATAGAAGATTTGGATGACAGGAACCTCCCCAGACATCTTGCTATTATTATGGATGGCAATGGGCGCTGGGCCAAACAGAGGCACAAACTGCGGGTCTTTGGTCATGAACACGGGGTAAAGGCAGTACGCGAAACTGTAGAAAATTGTGCTAAGATCGGCATTGAATACCTTACCCTTTATGCTTTCTCCACTGAAAACTGGAACAGACCCAGAATCGAGGTTGAGACCTTAATGCGTCTGTTGGTATCTAGCCTGAAAAAGGAATTGGAGACCCTCCATAAAAACGATATTCGCTTAGATGCTATCGGCAACATCGAATCCCTTCCAAAAAAGGCATATAATGAATTGCAGGAGGTAATATCCAAAACCAAAAACAATTCGAAAATGACCCTTACACTGGCCTTGAGTTACGGGTCGAGGGAAGAGCTGGAAAACGCTGTAAAACAGATTGGAATCAAAGTTAAAAATAATATAATTTCTCCTGAAAAAATTGATGAAACCATTATAAATGATCATCTTTACACGCGAAATTTGCCAGACGTAGATTTGCTGATTCGGACCAGTGGTGAACACAGGATCAGCAATTTTTTGCTTTGGCAGATAGCCTATGCAGAATTATATTTTATTGATATATTTTGGCCCGATTTTCGCGGCCACCATTTGGTAGAGGCCATCAGGAATTACCAGAACAGAGAACGACGATTTGGAAAAACTAGCGAACAACTTAACTAGGGATATCAATAAGATCAACTTTAGCAAATTCCTGACCCTACTTCTGTTACTCCTTTTTACCCTACACCTCCAGGCTCAGGATACGTCATATGAGAATGGGAAGCGATATATTCTGGGTGGCCTTTCGGTCACAGGATTGCAGAGCTATAATGAACAAACCGTTAAGACCTACACCGGTCTTAGAGAAGGTCAGCCGATCACCGTACCAGGGGATGAGATTTCTTCAGTTATAAAAAAATTATGGGACCTGGAGCTATTCAGCACCATCGATTTTTATATCATCAATATCGAGGGAGATCGCGTCTTTTTAGAACTCAATATACAGGAGCGACCTACCCTTTCTAAAGTAACGATTTATGGGGTTAAAAAAGGCAAAGTCGATGACCTGGTCCAGGATACCGATCTGAAAAAGGGTAAAAAGATCACCGAGAGTTTTATTTCAAATACCAAGAACTACATTGAGAATAAGTATAAGAAACAGGGCTTCCTCAATACACAGGTAATTATAGCCACCGCAGTAGACACTGCCGACACCAATGCACAAAGCATGGTTATCAACGTGAAAAAAGGCGATAAAGTGAAGGTGCGCGATATCATCTTTGAAGGCAACGAAAAGCTATCGAAGCGAAAATTGCGGAAGGCCCTCAAGAATACCAAGAAAAAGCAGTTTGGAAGGGTCTGGAAGAAATCGAAATATATCAAAGACGATTACGATGAGGACCTATCTGCACTGATCGACAAATATGCCGAAAATGGTTACCGGGATGCCAGGGTGCTTTCCGATAGCATTATCAATGTGAATGAACGGAATATCGACATCAAAATCAAGGTCGAAGAAGGAAACAAATATTACTTTGGGGATATAGAATTTGTGGGAAATGCCGTTTATACCGACCGTCAGTTAAGCCAGACCATGGGAATCAAGAAAGGTGCCACTTACAACGGTGTTTTACTGAGAGAGCGAATCGCTGACGATTCTAAACCCGACGCTAACGACCTTACCAATTTATATCAGAATAACGGGTATCTTTTTTCACAGATCAACCCTGTAGAGGTTTCCGCCCAGAACGATACCATCAATTTTGAGATAAGGATTATTGAAGGGAAAGAAACCTTTTTGGATCATGTAACCGTTAGCGGTAACGACAAAACCAATGACCATGTGATTTTCAGGGAACTGAGGACCAGACCAGGTCAGAAGTACAGCAAAGAAAATATAGTAAGAAGTATTCGTGAACTGGGACAGCTGGGCTTTTTCGATGCCGAACAGATTTCTCCTGATATCCAAAACCCTGATCCAAATGCCGGAACCGTAGATCTCGCATATAGCCTCGTAGAATCGGGCTCCAGCCAGATCGAATTACAGGGGGGTTATGGTGGTGGAGGATTCATCGGGACCCTGGGTCTTTCTTTTAACAACTTCTCTATTCAGAATATTTTCAACAAAGAAGCGTATAAACCTGTTCCCATGGGGGATGGCCAGACCTTTGCACTTCGCCTGCAGGCAAGCCGTACCTTCAGGGTCTATAGTCTGAATTTTTCAGAACCCTGGCTAGGAGGTAAAAAGCCGGTGCGTTTCAGTACGTCTCTTTCGCGTACCCAGCAATTCCGGGCTACTTTTGATAACAACGGCCGGGTTCAGGTAAATAAGGACCAACAATTCTCCATAACCGGTATCTCCTTCGGACTCGCCAAACGCATACAATGGCCCGATGATTTCTTTACGCTCTCACATTCATTGAGCTACCAGCTTTACAATTTTAAGAATTATTCCATCGGTTTGTTCAATTTTCGAAACGGTAAATCCAATGAAATCGCCTACACTATTGGTTTATCGAGAAGCTCCGCCGGGCCCGGTCGGATCTTCCCGCTGACCGGATCGGTCTTTGAGGTTACCGGGAAATTCACCCCGCCCTATTCCTATTTTAATAATACTGATTATGCAGGTCTAAAAGAGCGGAGCCAGGAACTTGTGTTTTTAAGATCACAACGTCCTTTAACCCCTGAAGAAACCTCAGAACTTGAGGCGGCAGACCAGGAACGTTTTAAATGGCTTGAGTTTTACAAAATCAAGTTCAAAGGTGACTGGTATACGCGGCTTGTGGATAAACTTGTGTTGCGTACAAATTTGGAATTTGGATTTTTGGGCAGTTATAACGAAGATGTAGGGAAGGTGCCCTTCGAGCGATTCTTCCTGGGTGGGGACGGACTTGGAAATAATTTTACGCTCGACGGCAGGGAGACGATACAGTTAAGGGGGTATGAAAACAATTCTTTGACGCCAATCGATCCGTTAACAGGACAGCAGGAGGGAGGAATAGTCTACAATAAATATTCCATGGAACTACGATATCCATTGACTTTGAAACCATCTGCCTCTATTTATGCACTGGGTTTTTTAGAAGCGGGCAACGCCTTTAACAATTTTCAGGACTATAATCCGTTTGAAATAAAAAGATCGGCCGGAGTAGGACTGCGTATTTTTATGCCGGCCTTCGGTCTTTTGGGAATAGACTTCGGCTACGGATTTGATGAGGACCTCAGACCGCAATCAGTGGGACAGGGTCCGAGTGGCTGGCAAACCCACTTCATTATAGGGCAACAGTTTTAATATCGAGGGGGCATTTTCCAAATCATCGTAAGGTAATCTACTCATTTTAAAAGTTTTAGTATTTTTGGCACGATATTTTCTATGTTAAAATCGGTACAATAATGAAAACAAAAGTTCTTTTAATTTTAGTGACCGTTTTACTGGTTTCAAAGGCTTTTTCTCAAAGGGGTGTGAGGATCGGTTATGTAGACATGGAGTATATCCTTGAAAATGTAGAAGAGTACAGGGAAGCTAGTGAGCAATTGGAAAACAAGGTTCAGAGGTGGAAGATTGAGATCGAACAGCAACAAGGTGTGGTGGAACAAATGAAAAAGGATCTCATGGCTGAAAAAGTATTGCTGACAGACGAATTGATCGCGGAACGGGAAGAAGAAATTCAGATCCTCGAAAAAGAAGTCCTCGAATATCAGCAGAATCGGTTTGGACCACGAGGCGACCTGGTGCTTCAGAAAAGAAGGCTGATCCAGCCAATACAGGACCAGGTTTTTAGTGAAGTTCAAAAGATCGGAGCCAATAAAAGATACGATTTTATTTTCGATAAATCGGCAGATGTCGTAATGTTGTACTCCGAAAAAAGACACGATATCAGTGAACTGGTACTGAGAGGAATAGCCAGAACAAGGAAGGTCAGCAAGCCCAAAAAGAAAGCGGAGACAAGGTTAGAGGAATTTGAAGGCGAAGCTGAGGAAGAGGAGATCAGTGAGGCGTTAAAAGAGCGGCAGGAGAAAGCCGCTGAAGCCAAAGAAGCAAGGGAAAAATCAGCAGATGAAAAACGCGCTGAGGCCTTGAAATTGAGAGAGGAGCGTAAGAAGGCATATGAAGAGCGTCGTAAAAAATTGCTCGAAGAAAGAGAAACTAAGAAAAAAGAAAAATTAGAAGAGAGAAACAAACTCAAAGAACAAGCAAAAGACACCATAAACTAATTATAGAAATTAACACTCAAAAAGTAAATTGAAAATCATGAAAAAGTTGAAAAAGGTAATTATAGCCCTGGTATTTATTGTTAGCGCCGCAGGTTTTGTGAATGCGCAGAGCAAAGTGGCTCATATTAATGTATCGGAGCTATTGGCCGAAATGCCAGAGATGAAGGCCGCCCAGGCCGAACTCAAGAAGCTTTCTGAAACCTACAGAGTAGATATTGAGAGTTCGATGACCGAACTGAAAAACAAGTATACCCAGTATTCCAATGAAGCTACCTCTATGTCTGAAGAAGAAAATCAGAAAAGAGCGTTGGAGTTACAAGGCTTTGAGAAGAATATTGGTGAAGCCCAGCAGGCTGCCCAGCAGGAATTGCAAAAAAAGCAAGCTGAATTATTTAAGCCTATTTCTGAGAAGGCCCAGGCTGCCATCGAGAAAGTGGCCGCA
>JAHEJJ010000067.1 GCA_024638915.1 Robiginitalea sp. | reverse complement strand
TTTACGGATTTTTCTGAACTTGCCGGCGTTTAAGCCAGGTACCGGAGAATCTCTTTTTAGGGCTCAAAAAACTAAGTTTTAAAGGAAAAAAGGTATCTTGGCTTTTCTAACATTTTTTATTTAAACAAGCTATTGAAAGAAGAGTATTCTAAATGGTATTCCCCTACCTTGAGCAGGGAAATTGAGATGCTGGTATTTGGGCACGCCGGCTATCCGGTTATCCTCTTTCCAACTACTTCGGGACGTTATTACGAGTGCAAGGATTTTGGGCTTATAGAATCTGCCCGATGGTTTTTGGAACAGGGGCTTGTACAGATTTATTGCCCGGACAGTATTAACCAACTCAGCTGGTACAACAAAGGTATCCACCCGGCGGAGCGGGTTAAAAACCATATATGGTACGATAAGTTTATCCTGGATGAGGTGGTTAATGCCATTTGCCACCAGAAAGGCATTCCTAAAGTTGCTGTTGCCGGACCGAGTTTCGGAGGGTATCAGGCGGCAAACTTTGCTTTTAAACATCCCGAAAAAGTAAGCCATATGTTCAGCATGAGTGGCTCATTTGATATAAAATCATTTATGGACGGCTATTATGACGACAATGTGTTCTTTAATAATCCTGTAGATTTCCTTCCCGGATCCAACCATCCGGATCTATGGAATATGAAAATTGTACTTGGCGTTGGTGAGTGGGATATTTGCCTGGATGCAAATAAACGTTTGGCACATATCCTGGGTGAAAAGAATATCCCGTTTTGGTGGGATGAGCGTAAGTGGGCAGAACACGATTGGCCCATATGGAAGCAGATGTTTCCTGAATATCTTTCAAAATTATAAGTATTTAAAATCAGCATTATGAAAAAAATAGGAATCTTATTCGGTCAGGAAAACTCCTTTCCACAGGCATTCGTACAAAGGGTAAATGAAAAAGGGATTAAGGATATCAAAGCAGAAGCAGTAAGTATAGACATAGTGGAACAGGCTAAACCCACGGATTATGCGGTCATTATTGACAGGATTTCCCAGGATGTGCCCTTTTACAGAGCCTTTCTCAAAAATGCAGCTATTTCAGGGACGGCCGTGATCAATAACCCCTTCTGGTGGAGTGCGGATGAGAAATTCTTTAACAATGCCCTGGCGGTAACAGTAGGAGTGCCGGTTCCAAAGACGGTCATATTACCATCTTCATCTCGTCCGGACGATACAGATGAAAATTCCTTCCGAAACCTGAAGTTTCCCATGAACTGGGATGAAATGTTTGAAAACATTGGTTTTCCAGCCTATATGAAACCACATTCCGGCGGAGGCTGGAAAAGTGTTTACCGTGTGAACGACGCTGAAGATCTATGGGTAAAACATGCTGAAACAGGCCAGTTAGTTATGATGCTACAGGAAGAGATTCAATTCCAGGAGTATTTTCGTTGTTATGTCCTGGGCACAGACAATGTGCACATCATGCAGTATGAACCACGGAATCCTCACCATTTGCGTTATGTTATTGACGGGCCTGCCGTAGATCCCGCTATTCTGGACAAGGTTAAAAAATACTGTATCCGTCTTTGTAAGGCTCTAGGGTACGACTTCAACACTGTTGAATTTGCAGTTAGGGATGGGATTCCATACGCTATCGATTTTTGTAACCCGGCACCCGATGCAGATATTCATTCAGTAGGGCAGGCGAACTTCGAATGGATTGTGGAGAACGCCGCTAATATGGCAATTGAAAGGGCACAGGCCTATGAAAAAGGTAAGATGAATCTTACCTGGGGAACTTTTGTAAAAGACCAGATCACAGGAAAGAAAACCCCCCTTGAGTAAAAGGCCGTTGTAAATTATTATAAGATAAATACGAAATACCCATACGGACATGGAATTTACATTAGGGATTGAAGAAGAATATCAGGTAATAGATCCGGAAAGCAGGGAATTAATTTCCCACGATCAGCAGATTGTCCTGGAAGCTGAAAAACACCTTAGCGAGCAGGTAAAGGCAGAAATGCATCAGGCAGTCGTTGAAGTGGGTACCAATATATGTAAAGATATTACAGAAGCCCGGGCTGAAATTATTCATTTGCGACGATCGATATCCGAGATCGCCAACGGACTGGGCTTTAAAATTGGGGCAGCAGGTACACATCCTTTTTCCGAATGGGAGAAACAGCTCATTACACCCAATCCAAGATACGATGAGATTGTAATGGAATTGCAGGATACGGCCCGATCTAACCTCATCTTTGGCCTCCATGTGCATGTGGGTATTGCAGATAAGGCCCTTGCCCTCCATTTGACCAATTCCATGCGTTACTTTTTACCACACTTATATGCCCTTTCCACCAATTCCCCTTTTTGGGAAGGCAGGAATACTGGCTTCAAATCGTATCGGTCCAAGGTGTTTGATAAGTTTCCAAGAACTGGCATTCCCGGGGTCTTTAATAGTTTAAGCGAGTATGAAAGCTATGTGAATCTGCTCGTAAAAACGAAATGTATAGACAACCCCAAGAAAATCTGGTGGGATATCAGGATACACCCTTTCTTTCCTACGCTTGAGGTTAGAATTTGTGATGTGCCATTGACCATAGACGAGACCATAACCATTACTGCTGTGATACAGGCACTGGTGGCCAAGTTACATAAACTAAAGTCACAAAACCTAAATTTCATACTCTATCACAGGGCCCTTATCAACGAAAACAAATGGCGGGCTGGCCGTTATGGACTCGACGGAAAAATGATCGACTTCGGAAAAGAATGTGAAGTGGATACCAGGGTGATCATGGAGGAATTATTGGAATTTATAGACGATGTAGTGGACGATCTTGGATCGCGTAAAGAAGTAGAATTTGTCAGGGAAATGATGAAACGTGGAACCGGAGCAGACAGGCAGTTAGCCGTATACGAAGAGACCGGGGATCTTAAGAAAGTGGTGGACTATATTACCGAACAGACTTTACTCGGAACTTAACAAAATGTGCAAAATGGAGAAATCCAAGGGAAGAATAGCAGTTTTAGACATGAATGCAAATACCCCCAACCAGGGGCTGGGCCTTATTGTAGAAATTGTAAAGTCCTTTGAAAACCTTAGTGACTACGAAGTCTTTGATGTTCGCGGTAAGAACCAACTACCCGATACTTCTTACGATATCTACATTTCAAGTGGCGGACCCGGAAGCCCTCTGGAGGAAGGACCATGGCGTGAACCTTATCTAAAACTGGTTCAAAACATTTGGGATTTTAACAAGACCTCAGCGCATCAGAAAAAATATTTTTTCTTTATCTGCTATTCTTTTCAACTGGTTTGTAATTATTTTGAACTGGGTACAATTAAATTAAGAAAAAGCACCTCCTTCGGAATCCTTCCCGTACACAAAACAAGGGCAGGGATTAAAGATCCTTTGCTCGCAGGTCTCGACGATCCTTTTTATGCGGTTGATTCACGCGACTGGCAATTGGTGCAACCCAGGCTGAAAGTCTTTAAGGAACATGGTGCAACGATCCTTAGCCTTGAAAAAATACGAACACAAGTGGAACTTGAACGCGCCATTATGGCCGTTCGATTTTCAGAAGAATTCGTGGGAACACAATTTCACCCGGAAGCTGAACCTGTTGGCATGAAAATTCATTTTTCCAAGGAGAAGAACAGACAAATTGTGATAAAAAATTTTGGTGAACAAAAATACGATGATATGATGGAACATATGGAGGATCCGGACAAGATCAGGAAAACTCATGCCACCATACTTCCAAAATTCATTGCAAACGCACTGGAACAGGTTTCCCGGCAACTAACAAATTAGATCTCCATGATAAAAAAATATCGAAAGGCGTATATTAAAGAATTCACCGAGGAAAAGTACAAAACCTTAATGGATGACCTTACGCAGCGTTTCGGAGGAGCACCTGGCTTTAGGGTCGCGGAAACACCGATTTTTATTCCCCGAAAGTTACGGCAACGGCTGTTCGACGCTTCGGCTGATATTATGAAGGTAATCAACCGGCCCGATTTTAAGGAGCTGACTCAGGGGGCCTTTTACAATGATGAAATTATTGTTCCCAACGAGGATGATCATCCTAAATTTATTCAACTCGATTTCGGTATTTGCCTGGATGAACATGGAGAACTCACCCCTAAACTAATAGAGCTTCAGGGATTCCCGTCTCTTTTTTATTATCAGGAAGCACTGGCCCGGACTTATAGGAAATACTTTGATATTCCGGAGGATTTTTCCATACATCCCAACAGCATCACCCATCCGGAATTTCTTGAATTCCTGCGGTCTGAAATTGTCGGAGATACAGTTCCTAAGCAGGTAGTGTTGCTGGAAGTGGAGCCTGAAAAACAAGCCACTGCCATCGACTTTTATGCCACGGAAGCAAGGCTTGGGATAAAGATCCTTTGCCTCACAAAACTGAAAAAGCGCGGTAAAACCCTTTTCTACCTGGATGAGGATGGTAAAGAAGTGAAAATTCTAAAGATTTACAACCGGGTTATTTTTGATGAACTCTACCAGCGCCCCGACCTGAAAAGGGAGTTTCATTTTGTGGATGAGGTGGATGTGGAATGGATAGGCCATCCAAACTGGTTCTTCCGCATAAGTAAGTATTTGATGCCGTTTTTAAAAGGTGATTATGTTCCTAAATCGTACCTTCTCGATAAGTTGGAAACACTACCCTCAGACCTTCAAAACTATGTACTTAAGCCTTTGTATTCCTTTGCCGGAACCGGTGTTAAGATTAATGTAACCAGGGAAATTATAGAAGCTCTTCCCAATAGGTCCAATTACCTGCTTCAGGAGAAAGTCACCTATCACCCATTTATTGAGACCTTAGATGTTCCCGCTAAATGCGAGATACGAATTATGCTGCTTCGAAGCAGCAAAACCAATTCCATGGAGATTATAAGTAATCTTGTGCGTTTAAGCAAGGGTGAAATGGTTGGAGTAAGGTACAATAAGGACAAGAGCTGGGTAGGCAGCAGCGCCGGCTTTTTTGAGATTTAACTGTAACTGCTCAACCAATAAGTTTGTCCGGTGCAGGAGAACTGGCATGAAAATCCCGAGCAATACGTTGTGTATAGGCATCCAATAACTCCAGCACACGTTCCCTGTTTTCGGCCACTACAATTAGCCCAATATGCCAGGGTTTGTTCATGCGCCATACTATTTCAGGATCATTGAAACCGGAAGTATCAGGATGTTCAAAGCGGCTTAACGAAACCACAATGCCTGCATATTTGTTAAAGACATTTGGCAATTTATAAGCAGTTTTCTTGAGCATTGCGGTTTCAATCCTGGCCCATTCTTTCCACAAATTTACACCGGAAGCAAATGCTACCATTTCAGACAGATTGGCTCCTCCAACCCTGGAAGAAGTTTCAAGAAAGAAAAGCTCCCCGGTTTCTTTAGACTCAATAAACTCCGTATGAGAGGCTCCATATTTCATCCCAAAGGCTTTCATCACCCGGGCGTTCATTTTTGTTAGTCCCTGCTCCGGCTCTGTCCCTACTTCACAACTTGCCGAACGAAAAACACCTCCACCATGGGCAACATCAAAAGGTGTGTCCAGGTATTTGCTGACCCTGGAAAAAATGACCTCCCCATCTATTTGCAGCCCGTCTACATGGTATACATTTCCCGGAGCAAACTTCTCTATCAGGAAATCGTCGCGTTCGTCGCCGAGTGCGTGCACTTTTTGCCACAGATCCTCGCTATTGTGTAATTTCTTTATGCCGGCTGCCGAAGCTTCAGAACGTGGTTTTAACAACCATGGAGGATTCACGCTATTTGTAAAATTATTTATGTCGGAATCATTAAAAAGTGCTGTGAATTGCGGCACGTTAATCCCTTCATCCCTTGCCTTAAAACGCATGGCCAGTTTATCCCGGAAATGACGTGCGGTTGTACTGCCCATCCCCGGCATACGGAAATGCTCCCGCAATGCTGCCACACGTTCTACATCAAAATCATCCAGTGCTACAAAACGATCGAATTGAATAGACCGAAATTTATAGGCGATGCCCTTTCTCACATCAGAATCGTTCCATTTTTCCACATAAAATACATCGTCTATACACTCCCAGGGCCAGTCTTGCTTGTCTAGTTTTTTTAAGGTTAACAGATAAACAGTGTTTCCTTCTTCTTTGCAGCTTTTCAGGAAGTCTACCCCTTTAAAATAGGTGGAGATACAGAGGAAATTAAGCGTTGGTCCAGGCATTATTTCTTAATTGACGTTTTAATATACTCCAAAATGAGTTGAACACCAAAGCCTGTGCTACTTTTCATTTTGGCATAGTGGGAATCCCCGAAAGCCACCCCGGCTATATCCAGGTGCATCCAGTGTTTATGTTCATTTGTAAACGCCTGCAGAAATTTGGCAGCCGTAATGGCCCCGGCAACAGGCTTTCCGCTGAAATTTCTAAGGTCTGCGATATCAGACTCCAGTTCGGTTTCAAACTCTTCGTAGAGGGGTAATGGCCAGACACGTTCGTTCACCCGGTTGCCGATGTCTGACATTTTGGTTGCCATTTCACTGTTGTTAGTAAACATTCCCGCTGCCGAATAAGCCAGCGTGCGTACCACGCTCCCTGTAAGGGTGGCAAGGTCTATGACCTGATGAGGTTGGAATTTCTGAATAATATAACTCAGGCCATCAGCCAATACCAGGCGCCCTTCCGCATCGGTATCGATGATCTCAATGGTCTTTTTTGAATAGGAGTTTATTACATCCCCGGGCCTGTAGCTTTTTGAATCAACGGCGTTTTCCGCCGAAGCCACAACCCCAACTATATTTATATTAAGGCCCATCTTTGCCACAAGTTCCACAACTCCAAGGACTACGGCAGCACCACCCATGTCGCTTTTCATATAGTGCAGGTTTTGGGATGGCTTTATGGATAATCCACCGGTATCGAAAGTGATCCCTTTTCCAACAAGGCCGATATCAATCCCGTCACCAGGTCTGGCCATATATTCAGTGACTACCACCACCGGAGGATTTTCACTTCCGCGGCCTACAGCAAGAACGGCATCAAAACTTTGTTCTTCAAGTTCCTTTTTCCCGAGCAGCGTACATTTGTATTTATTCAGGCTAGCAGATTCTTTAGCCCACTTACCCAGATATTCAGGTGTTTTTTGATTCGCCGGGGCATCTACAAGGGCTTTGATTCGGTTGATGGTAGCCCCAATAAGTGGCCCTTCGTTAAGAGGTTGGGCAATGTCTCCGCTACCCGCAACCTGTATTTCGGTTTCTGATGTGGCCTTCTGATCTGTTTTAAAGTGTCCGATTTGGTAAGTGCCCATTTCCATACCTATGATGGCCTTTTGCAATTCTTCTGTATTCAAAACTGTTCCATGCAATTGCATAGTATCTTTCCAGTACTTTTTGGTGTCAAAGCATAACTTCTGGAAGGCCTTACCGATCTTTACTGCATCCTTTTCCTCGCCAATTCCCAGGGCGTATATTCTGTTTCCGGCCTTCCCGTAAAAAGTCTGAAAAGCAGCGAGTTCCCCTTCAAAATCGAGTGTAATCTTACCCGTGAATTCCTTAAGCAGGTCCAATTGATTTTTACGACAAGGCAGAATAAGATCTTTATCGGGATCTATCTGCTCAATAGATATATATTTCATAAGTTATGATTCAAAAAATAACCATTTTACGGCCAGTGGAAATTCCTCTCTCCAATAGATCTCAGCATGATTGCCATCTTCGTTTACCGATAAATGGAAATCGATGGCATGTCCTTTTACCATTTTCTTTCGGATGATGGCTTCCAGTTTTTGTACGTTGGGCAAATGTTCTTTACTTTCCTTTCCCCCTGCGTATAAATAAATCTTGGCCTTTTCCAACGGCTCAAATGATCGGGTATGGTCAAAGATCATTTTGGATATCCAGAGGCTGGGTGAAAAGATCATCATCTTACCAAATACGCCCGGGTGGGAAAGACCGGCATAAAAACTAATTAATCCGCCCATAGAACTTCCCCCAATTCCTGTGTGTTCAAAATCAGGCAGCGTCCTGTAATGCTTATTCACATACGGAATAAGTTTCTCCAGCATAAACTCAATATAAAACTTGCCTTTACCCTTACCAAATTTCGGATGGTAATAAGGAAGATATTCGATAATCCGTTCCTCTTCTCCGTGGTCTATGGCAATAATTATAATATCGCTGTAACCTTCTTCTGCAAGTTTGGCCATTGACTTATCTACGGCCCAGTCTCCAAAAGGGGCTAGAGGATTAAACAGGTTCTGACCGTCCTGCAGGTAGAGAACCGGGTAGCGTTTATCGGTTTTATAATAATCGTATGGTAAAAGTGCGGATATCTTTCTGGTTGCGTTTAACTGGGGAATCTCGTAGGCTTCTTCTACAACCTCAATGATAGGCTGAAAGTCGGTCTTCGTCATAAAGTGGCTATTATAAAACGAAAATACGTCAATAAGATTTCAAATATCA
>JAHEJJ010000066.1 GCA_024638915.1 Robiginitalea sp. | reverse complement strand
CTTCACCTTTTTGAACTCGATAGGGCCGGTCACTGACTTGTAGATCAGGTATCCCAAACCTATACAGACGATCCAAAGTACAATTTGCAAGATGGTTTTCATTTTTTATCCTCGTGTTAGTTAAATTTAGTGGTCTTCACAAATCTACAATTTTTTTTTAATCGTAAAAGGAATTCCCCAAAAAACCTGGCTATCTTTAAAGCCCTATGAATGCGATTCACGCGGCTGATTTTTACACGATTTTAAAAGACAAATTTCCACACGAGCCAACACTTAAACAACAAGTGGCATTAGAATCGATGGCACGTTTTATTCTGTCGGATTCTAAAGACGAGATTTTTTTGCTCAAAGGATATGCCGGGACAGGGAAAACCACGATTACCGGGGTAATTGTTTCCCAACTGTGGCATACCAAATTAAAAGCAGTCTTGCTGGCACCCACAGGCCGTGCTGCGAAAGTAATGTCGTCTTATTCCGGAACCACCGCCCAAACGATCCATCGTAAGATATATTTTCCCAGAAAAGACAAGTCGGGCAGCATGAAATTTGTTCTGGCGCCCAATAAGCATCGCAACACCATTTTTATCGTGGATGAGGCCTCGATGATCCCCGACAGACCTACTGATACCAAGCTGTTTGAAAATGGGGCCTTATTGGATGATTTGGTTCAATTTGTCTATTCAGGACACCGATGTAAACTAATTTTAATAGGCGATACCGCCCAGTTGCCGCCGGTCCAACTCGATCTTAGCCCTGCCTTGGAAGAACAAAAACTGCAACTTAACTATGATAAGGAAGTGCACCACCTTGAACTCGATGAGGTGGTTCGCCAGCAAGAACACTCAGGCATTCTCGGGAACGCGACTCTTCTTAGAGAACAGATACAGTATAATGCCTCGGGAAGTTTTCAGTTCGATCTTGGCGGCCATGACGATATCATACGATTGGTAGATGGTTACGACATTCAGGATGCTATAGAACAATCATATAGTGAAAACGGCAGGGAAGACACCGTGTTTATCGTTCGGTCGAATAAAAGGGCCAATTTGTATAATGAGAGTATCAGAAGCCGGATACTGCAGCTCGAAAGCGATTTGGCGGCCGGAGATTATATGATGGTGGTGAAGAATAATTACTTTTGGTTAAAACCTAATTCCGAAGCGGGTTTTATCGCCAATGGTGATATTATCGAAATTTTGGAGATTCTTGCCATTAAAGAGCTCTATGGATTCCGATTTGCGGAGGTGAGGATACAGATGGTAGACTACCCCCGTCAGCGTCCCTTTGAAACGGTCCTTATCCTCGATACCATTAAAGCTCCTGCAGCCTCGCTATCTTACGAAGACGGCAATCGACTCTATCAGGAGGTATTGCAGGATTATGAAAGTGAAAAATCCAAGTATAAGAAATTCCTGGCTGTTAAGAACAATCCATTTTTTAATGCACTTCAGGTCAAGTTTTCTTATGCTATTACCTGTCATAAATCACAGGGAGGCCAGTGGGACACGGTTTTTGTGGAACAACCTTATTTGCCATCTGGTATTGATAGGGAGTATTTGAGATGGCTGTATACCGCGGTAACCAGAGCCAGAAAAAGGCTGTACCTTATCGGGTTCAAAAGTGATTTTTTTGTAAGTTCGGAATAGCCTATTTTCGTATTAAATAACTTACGATGACGTCCGAGACCATTATAAGTATATTCCTGGGTATAGGCTTGGCAGCTTCGGTAGGATTCAGAGTTTTTTTACCGTTGTTTGCATTGAGCCTGGCATCGTATTTTGATATTTGGACGCTCAATGAGAACTGGTTATGGGTTGGAAGCCTGGCTTCAGTGATTACGCTGGGAGTGGCTACATTAGCAGAGATTTTTGCTTATTTCATACCATGGGTAGACAACCTTCTCGATAGCATTGCCCTACCGTTGGCTGCGCTGGCCGGTACGGCTGTAATGGTATCGACGGTGGCCGACCTCGATCCGGTGATCACCTGGTCGTTGGCAATCATAGCTGGTGGCGGAACGGCAACTGCTATTAAAGGGGCCTCAGCTACCAGCAGACTTACCTCCACGGTAACAACCGGGGGATTAGCAAATCCGGGTATTTCGGTAATTGAAACAGGAACCGCAGCCGTTGTGACGGTCGCTTCAATTTTTGCACCGATTTTGGCAGCTGTTCTGGTTATCATAATTTTGGCCTTTATCTTTGTGATCTATCGTAAATTAAGGCCAAGGCCTAAAGCATAAACACACTTTTTGTGATGAATATTATTGCGATGATACCGGCACGTTATGCAGCCTCCAGGTTTCCGGGTAAACTCATGGAAGACCTGGCCGGTAAACCCGTTATCGTGCGTACCTTCCAGGCGGCGGTCAAAACTGGATTGTTCGACGAGGTATATGTGGTTACCGATAGTGATATCATCTTCGATGCCGTGAGCCGGGAAGGTGGCAAGGTACTGATGAGTGTTCAGGAACACCAGACCGGGAGCGACCGCATTGCAGAAGCGGTGGCCGACCTGGATGTGGATATCATTGTCAATGTTCAGGGAGATGAGCCGTTTACCGATAAAAGAAGTTTGGAGTCTGTGCTCGATGTATTCAAGGACGATCCCCATAAGGAAATCGACCTTGCTTCCCTCATGACACGAATTTCAGATTGGGATGAAATAAAGAACCCTAATACCGTAAAAGTTATCGTAAATAAAGATAATTTTGCACTCTATTTTTCTCGTTCCACTATCCCTTTCCCCAGGGCAGATGATCTCGAGATCACCTATTATAAGCATAAGGGTATCTACGCTTTCAGAAAAGAAGCTCTTATGGATTTCAGGCGTCTTCCTATGTTGGAACTGGAGGCCGCGGAAAAAATTGAGGCCATTCGCTATCTGGAGTATGGCAAGAAAATAAAAATGGTGGAAACCGAAGCGACCGGAATCGAAATCGATACCCCTGAAGACCTGAAAAGAGCGAAAGAAGCATGGGACTAGATTATAGTCATATCAAGGTGGTAGGATTTGACGCAGACGATACGCTCTGGGTCAACGAAACCTATTTTCGTGAGGCCGAGGAAAAATTCGCAGAATTACTGGAACATTATGAAACCAAGAATAAGATCGATCAGGAACTTTTTAAAGTAGAGATGAATAATCTCGAGCTCTATGGATTTGGCATAAAGGGTTTTATGTTATCGATGATCGAATCGGCCATGGAACTTTCTAACAATAATGTTTCTCAGGAGACGATCAATAAAATACTGGAAATCGGAAAATTTATGATCTCGCGTCCGGTAGAACTGCTCGATGGCGTGGAGGAGGTCTTGGCTACACTGGAAAAAAAATACAGATTAATCGTGCTTACAAAAGGCGATCTACTCGACCAGGAACGCAAATTGGACAGATCCGGGCTTTCAGCATATTTTCATCATGTTGAAGTTCTGAGCGATAAAAAGGAGGTAAATTACCAGAATTTACTCGACCATCTGGAGATTGAGGTTGGTGAATTTCTGATGGTGGGAAATTCACTCAAATCCGATGTTATTCCCATACTTAATATAGGGGCCGCCGCAGTACATGTTCCCTTCCACACTACCTGGGCACATGAGGTGGTTCCGGAGGATGAGCATCCGAATGGGCATCTGACCCTTAATAGTCTTAAAGACCTACTTAAATATTTGAATTGAAAGCATGAGTCTCAACAAAGAAATATATACCGATAAGAAAATAACGCCAACGGCAACCTACCGCAACTTCCCCATGGTCCCCAGAGTGATCTACGGCAAAGGTAGTTTTGATCAGTTGGGTGATATTCTGCTGCCAAGAAGAAAAAATTCCGATGCACCGGTTATATTCTTGGTAGATGATGTTTTTGAAGATGGGGAGCTCGAATCTCGCATCCCCTCAATTTTTAACGATCTTATCCTTTATATCGACGCCGATGAGGAACCAAAAACCCATCAGGTAGATGCTCTGGTAGACGAGATTCGAAGCAGATTTTCGGAAGCTCCTTCAGGTATTGTTGGGATAGGCGGAGGTACCTTGCTCGATCTGGCAAAGGCAGTAGCGGTTATGTACGCCAATAAGGGATCTGCAGCAAAATATCAGGGATGGGACCTTGTACAGAAACCATCGCTCTACCATGCAGGAATACCTACCATAAGCGGAACAGGAGCCGAGGTAAGCCGTACTACAGTTTTGATGGGCCCGGAAATGAAACTGGGGATCAACTCCGATTACACCACATTCGACCAGGTAGTACTCGATCCGGACCTTACCCGGGGTGTGCCAAAAGAACAATGGTTCTATACAGGGATGGACTGTTATATACACTGCGTTGAATCGCTCAACGGTACATTTCTGAATGCCTTCAGCCAGAGTTATGGTGAAAAGGCCATGGATCTCTGTAAGGAGGTATTCCTTACAGAACTGGAACCTTGCGAATCAAGGGAAAAGCTTATGATGGCCTCATGGCACGGGGGGATGAGCATTGCGTATTCACAAGTGGGTATTGCTCATGCTATGAGTTATGGATTGTCGTACGTTCTGGGCACGCGCCACGGCCTGGGCAATTGTCTTGTATTTCAGCATTTAGAGGCATACTATCCGAAAGGTGTAGAACGCTTTCAGCAGATGATGGAGAAGAACGATATCCAATTGCCAAATAGGATTTGCACCGGATTAAGAGAGGAAGAACTCGAAAAAATGTGTCGTGTTTCTCTGGGTATGACTCCGCTATGGGAAAATGCTTTAGGCCCGCAATGGCGCGATAAGATCAACTCCGATATTTTAAAAGAAATATATCTTAAAATCTGACATCCACAGGTCGGATTATTTGGAGAATTTTATTTGTCTTCGGGTTCGTTTCGATCCAATCCTACCACATATTATGGCACAAAAAATTGCTCACCTCATTTATTATAAGCTATTGGGATGGACCTTTAAAGGTCCTTTTCCGGAGGTTTCCAAATGCGTGGTGATCGTTGTGCCCCATACCAGTTGGTTAGACTTTTTTTTGGGTTTATTGATCAGGAGGGTCATTGGAAAGAAATTTCACTTTGTTGGTAAGAAAAGCCTCTTTAACCCGCCGTTTGGATGGTATTTCCGATGGCTAGGAGGAGCGCCGGTTGATCGGAGCAAGAGCAGCGATACGGTGTCGGCCATCGCTGATATTTTTGACAAGAAATCTGAATTCAGGTTGGCACTGGCTCCTGAAGGGACCCGTAAGAAGGTCAGCCAATGGAAATCGGGCTACTATTATATTGCACAAACCGCCAGGGTACCCATTGTTTTGGTCGCTTTTGATTACGGAAAAAAACAGATCAAGGTCTCGGAGCCTCATTTTCCAACAGGTGATTACGAACAAGACCGGAAAACCTATGAAGGATTTTACAAAGGTGTGAAAGGCTATAAGGCCGACTATAGTTATGATCCGGAATAAGACCCTGATACGCGGTAGTGGTCTTCTAAAATCCTCCTTTGGTCGAATTAATCTGTGTTGTTGTGGCGCACACGGATGATTTGGCTATTTTCATATTATAGATCCTTCAGTTGAGTTTCTGGAAGTCGAATACTTTCACTGCCATGTAGACCACTGGTCGGATTTACCCCATTATCTTCTGCTCATTTTAGCTATGGGGCTTTAGAAAAACATCCATAATGGATAGTGTACTAGAAGGCAACGCTCGTTTAACAATACCCGGAGGAAGGAATTTTCAATTCGCTTCTCAACGTGTTATTCCCTGTTCAGAGACTACTCTTTCCTGCCTGGGATATTCACCCCTTTCGGTTTTGAAAAACGACCTGCGCCAAAACCTGAACAGTCCTGAGTTAGTTGTTGATGGAATGGTCTTCGACACCATTTCCAAGCATCCTTTGAGCGATGCCCGTATAGAAATCTGGTACCGATCGCCAACAGCAGTTGATCATTATCAACGGGCATGTTTAACCGCAGATAATAGGGGAAAATACCGGTTCGTTGCCGATTGGCCTGAGCGTGAAAAGGGGAGGAACTATTTTATCTTTTTTAAGATCAATTATAGGCATCAAAGCTTTTTTACCAAGTTGACTTTTAATCAGTCCCTTGCTTTGATCTCTGAGCTATGCAAAACTTCAAATTCCAGGAATCATCTTATGGGTACAAAACCATCGATGCTAAGCAAAAGGATGAGTGCCAGCTTTAAGTTCGATATCGGCATACCCCTAAATGGTGAAGAGCTGCCGCTTGCCCAAAATCGTGATTTACAAACCGCTTCAATTTAAAAAATCGCCTTCTAAGTTAACGCGAACCCTTTTCTGCATTCATATTTCACAGTCCGACCCTTTCTTTGTGTCAATGTAACAATTCGAGCCCTGGCGCCAGAAAGTTGCGGCTCATGTTACTGTTCACAGATTGACATACTTAAAACTGTTTGACTTATGAATCCCAGAACACTTCACACCATTTTGATTTCTATTTTGTGCATTTTCACGATCAATATTTCGAATGCACAGGTTTCCCAAGGTTTTGAAAACCTGTCTACAGCACTTAATTGTGGAAACAATTCCTGTCTTTATTTCGATTCAAAACCGGCGGGAGTACGGCATCTTCTTTCAGACAACAATAACATTCCGGTAACAGCTGATGGAACAGGTGAAATACTTGGTTTTACTACCGAGTTCCTTCCCAGCAGAACAGGGGCATCGGGTACCGACGGCCTGGGGGAGGGTGATGTCTTTGGAGTAGGCGGACCCAATCAAATAGATGCTGAATTAGGTGTTGATGCCTCTGAGGGTAACCAGGCATTCCTGATGCAAGACACGGACGGACAGGTATCCATGTACTTTGATCACGTGGACCTGAATGGAACTGTGTCGCCAGTACTCCGTCTGGATTACATGTTGTCCGAGACGACGTGGGAACGATCCAGCGGACAAAACGACCGCTTCTACGTGCGGGTCGATATAGACCAATGTGCTTCGGCCACCACGATTACCATGATAGATACCGATGGTGGGGGCTCCGGAGGTAATAGTGGAGGCGATATCGATGCCTTGGAAATCGAGGGTGCCTGGAATACCCTTAGTGCTGATCTGACAGAATTTGTGGGTTGCAGGGCCCGACTGATCATCGAATTCGATTCAAACTCCGCGGCTGAAGTACTCGGAATCGATGGGATAGAATTTACCGAAGGTCAGCGGGCGGATGATAATTCGAATAGCTCAATCGAAGTGCCTCAATTGATTGGATCGACCCAGGAGGCAGCTATTGCCGCCATTCTGGAGGCCGGCCTATCACTTGGGGAGATCGATTCAATACCAAGCCTTGAGTGGGCTGCTGGTCTGGTTGTTCAGCAGGATCCTATGGGGGGAAGTATTTCTGAACCAGGAACAGCGGTGTCTTTATCTGTCTCCACCGGAGTTCAGGATGTTACTCCTCCTGAAATCATCTGTCCTGAAGATATTGTCCTTGGCGTGGATTCCTCTGCCTGTGGTACACGGGTCAGCTTTGAGGTTGTTGCCAGCGACGATAGCGGAAATACAACGATTGAAACCAGCATCCCGAGCGGTTCTTTTTTTGCCCTCGGTACGACAGAAGTGACCGCAGAGGCCTCTGATGGAGCGGGAAATACAAGTCGATGCAGCTTTCAAGTGATCATTAAGGACCGTACAGATCGCATATTGGAAATAAGGGGTTTTGTTTTAATCGATGCGCACATGGACCACGAGATAATGGAGCTTACGGAGGGAATGATAATCGACCCCGGTATTCTAAATACCGATAGCTTAAATATCCGCGCCGTTGGTACCGATGATATCGAGAGCGTTGGTTTCGAGCTAGAAGGAACCCGTGAAATTCACCGCAAAGAGAATCTACCTCCATATGCTCTTTTTGGGGATTCTGAAGGTAATTATGTTGGGCACCAATTCCAGCCAGGTGCATATAAATTGACCGCTACCCCATATCCCTCCAATAATCTGAACGGTAATCCCGGGCCATCTGCTACTGTGCGTTTTGAAATTGCATTTTCCAACGCTGAGGGTGATACGGATAGTCCACCGGCAATTGTGGAAGATTCAATAGTGATCGGGGAGGACAATAGTGGCGGTAATGCCATTAAGCAGGTTGTATTGGTCGATGCAATGCATAATACAGATCTTATGACTTTAGAAGACGGATGGATCATCGATCTGCTCACCCTTACCAAAACGAAATTCAACATCAGGGCCGATGCCACTCGGGATGTAAAGAGTGTTGCCTTCGAGCTTACAGGACCTCTTCATGTACGACAAACGGAGAATGAAGTGCCCTTCGCCTTGTTCGGGGATAGGAAAGGCGACTATTATGCCGGAAATCTGCCAAAAGGAAATTATGAGCTGACCATCAGACCTTTTTCGGAAAAGTATCTAAACGGTCTGGCCGGAGACCCATTGACAATTCGATTTACTGTGGTTGAAGGCAACGGTGGCGGATTACTGCTGAAACTTTATCCCAATCAGACCCGTACAGCGATTCGAGT
>JAHEJJ010000008.1 GCA_024638915.1 Robiginitalea sp. | reverse complement strand
GGTATGTTCTGTAACGTTTTCCACATAGATACTATTGTCCCAGGTCGGTGAAGTGGTGTCTCTCCAATAAATTTTATATCCCTTAGCTCCGGGTACGCTGCTCCATCTAAGCTTTGCCGATGGTTGAACAGCACCTCCGATCTCCACCCTTGCAGGTGCCGGAGGAGCCCAGCCTATCGACGCCAGATTAATGGCGTTAACCGCCGTAAGCCTGGCGGCGTAATTGAAATTAACATGTTCTAGAACATCACCATATTCGATATTGTTTTCTACCCGTATATCCTGATGCTGTTGGGTATAATTCTCATGAGCCTCCATGATCCGTATTCCAGCAAATCCCGCATCATTAAAAGGTCGGTGATGCCCCCCTCTTGCAAAACGATCAAGTCGGTAGATCATTATCGGATTCATCTCTGGCATATAGGTTTTGGTATTACTATGCACATAGCGTGCGAGTTGTCTTGAAATACCATCGACCTCCCCACCGTAAAAGCGCCGGGCCCTCCTTTCATCTTCGGATTCTGTAGGGGGTACCGGTTCGGAGAATATGCGGAAATCCCTGTTGCTGACCACTCCATCGACCCCCCTAATATTACCGATCATGTCGTTATTAAATATCCCGATAATATCCCAACCTTTCTCCTTTGCATAGGCCGCCAGCCCTTTACCGCCGAACAATCCCTGCTCTTCACCTGAAAGGCCTAGATAAATTATACTATTCCCAAATGAATATTTACTCAGTACTCTTGCAGCCTCAATAGTACCGGCCATCCCACTGGCATTGTCATTTGCTCCGGGTGACTCTGAGGTAAAATCAATGGGATCGCTTACCCGTGAATCGATATCGCCACTCATAATAATAAATCTATTGGGATGTGTTGTACCTCGCTGAATTGCGACCACATTAACGACCCATACATCTTTTACAATTCGTGAACCGGTTCCTTTTTCAACCAGGTCTTTTTGATAAAAAACCTCCAAACAATTATCGCATTCTGAGGAAATCTGATCGAATCTGGATTTTATCCATCGTCTGGCAGCCCCTATTCCCCTTGTGCTGGAGAGTGTATCGCTTAGTGTATGCCGGGTTCCAAAATCCACAAGTTTAGTGATGTCTTTACGGATGCTCTCCTCGGAAATATTTTCGATAATTTGGTACATACGAGGATCCTGCTGTCCGGATAGCACCATAGAAACGAGAATCAAGATCAGGGTAAAAGTTCTTTTCATAAAATAGGTGTTTGATTAGAATTTATCGAGCGTTAAAGATAGCGCAACTCAATTGGATTTCACCCATTTAGCCATGGGCTTGTCTTAAAAATGTCTCAGGAATCGGTAAATTTTCTCAAAAGGTTCCTTACATCCTTATTACTATCCAGATAGTATTTTGCGATGGTTTTCTGACGACCTACCTTGACTGTTACAGCATCGTCGGGTAATTCCTGGAACATAAACTCATCGGTCCAGTCGTCTCCAATGGCAAAAATAAAATCATATTCATTACCGTTCATCATTCGTACGGCGGCCCTGCCTTTATTCACATTGCTACTCTTGATTTCGAGAACCTTGTTACCCGCCATCACACTGATATCGTCATTACCAATTAAACTGGTCAGAACCGTGCTAAGCTCATTGGCGCGGAGTATGCCAAAATCTACATCCGCATTCCGGTAATGCCAGGCCAATGAGTAGTTCTTTTCCTCGATAAAAGAGCCCGGTGTACGATCGACGAAAGATTCCAGCACTGGTCTGATTTTCTCCATCCAGTCGTTATTTACATTTTCAAGCATCCGAAATTCCTCCCCTTCCTTTGAAATCCAGACCCCGTGTTCAACGATCATATTATATTTATTTGGGAGGAACCATCGTCCAAATGTAGTGGTATCCCTCCCACTGATCAGGTACATATCGGTATTCTCCTGAGCAGCAATACCATCCAGGATTTCATATAGTGACTTATCGGGGCTGGCTTTTTGAGGATCGCTATGGAAATTGATCAAGGTACCGTCGTAATCAAGGAAGATCAGTCGTTTTTTGGCTGCATGGAAGTTTTTCAATATTGTATTCCAACGGCTTGCTGTAAGCTTTTTTGACACATTGGTATCGTCTATATTTTTTTGATTTATAAGTGAATCCATAAAATCACTGGCCCATTTTTCCACATTATAGCGTTTTAGCCTGCGCTGGAGTTGTTCATTGCGCCTTTGCTGCTCCTCCAAAGGCATATTGATAGCCGTGTGTAGGGCCTCTGCTATCTGTTCGAAGTTATTCGGATTAATAAGTAATGCTTCACTCATTTCCTTTGCAGAGCCTGCCATTTCGCTTAAAATCAGTACTCCGGACCCATCAACCCGTGAGGCAACGTATTCTTTAGCCACCAGGTTCATACCGTCCCGAATGGGAGTTAACCAGGCAATATCGCTTGAGGTATACAAATCGATAAGGCTTTCAAACGGTACCGATCGGTAAAAATACCAGATTGGGGTCCAGCTTACGGTGGCTAGTTCTCCATTGATCCTACCCACCAGTTCGTCTACCTCTTTCTTCAGGAGTTTGTACTGAGGGACTTTGGAACGGGAAGGTACGGCTAGTACGATCAGCCTAACTTTCTCTTTATATTCCGGGTATTGGGTGAGGAAGTACTTGAAGGCATTCAATCTTTTGGCAATCCCCTTGGTATAATCAAGCCGATCTATAGAAAGAATAAGCTTCGCATCGGGTGTCGATTGTATATGAAGGTGTAGTCTTTTTTGCAGGTCCGACTGATGACTACTTTGATCGGCTTGTTTTGCTGCCGCTTTGTTGAATTTATCGTAATCGATCCCCATCGGGAAAGAATCGGCCTTTATGATCCTGTTTTCCTTAAAAATTTCATTGAAATGAACCTCCAGTCCCAGGAGTCGCCTAACCGAACTGAGAAAATGCCGTTGGTAATCATAGGTATGAAAACCGATGAGATCGGAGCCCAGAAGACCCAAGAGCACCTCCTCGCGCCACGGGAGGGTCCTGAAAATCTCATAGGAGGGAAAGGGTATATGGAGAAAAAAACCTATGGCTACATTTGGCTTTACCTCCCTGACCATCTGTGGTACAAGCATCAACTGATAGTCGTGAACCCATACGGTATCGTCGTCCTCCAAATGCCCCAGAAGAACATCGGCAAATTTTTGATTGACCGATTTGTATGCATCCCAATTGGGCAATTCGAATTCCGCATATTCCAAGAAATAGTGAAAGAGCGGCCAGACGGTACGATTGCTAAAACCAAAATAAAATCCGTTGACTTCTTTTTTAGTAAGCTGTACCTTGGCACAGCCGTGTTTTTTGAGCGCTTGATCGATGCGGGGCTCGAGTTCGATTGGTATTTCTTCATCGGTTAGACCACTCCAGCCAATCCAGAGGCTATCACTGCCTGAATGAACGGATTTCATACCCGTGGCAAGGCCTCCTACACTTGGGACCGCTTCGATTTTTCCACCGCTGATCTGCAGTTGTACCGGCAATCTGTTCGAGATGATAACAGTTTTGGCCATTAAATGCTGAATTTTGACGTGTTTTTGACCTATTATTATTTAAATTTCGACAAATTGCAGCTCTTAAACAACAGACAGCAGAGATTTAACCTATGGATAATCTGGATTACGGATTTATCGGGAATTGCAGAAGTTCGGCCCTGGTTTCCAGAGAGGCTTCGATAGATTGGTGTTGTTTGCCTGAATTCAATTCCTCTTCGGTTTTTGCAAAATTGCTGGATGAAGAAAAAGGAGGGAGTTTTGAGATTCTTACCGATCCCGAATATTCCTCTGAACAGCGCTATAAGGAAAATACGGCTCTTTTGATCACAAGGTTCTCCAACGGGACGGACTGTTTTGAGGTCAGGGATTTTATGCCTCGCTACCACAAGGAAAACGGAACCTATCATTCTCCACCTGAAATCGTTCGCTATATCAGGTATATCAGCGGAAAACCTCGTTTCAGGGTGAAATATGATCCTAAGCTCAGATATGCGAAGGGGAAGACCGAAACCTATACCAAGAAAAATTTTGTTGTCAGCCTAACCTATGAGGAAAAGTTCGATACCGTTTTCTTTTATACCTCCTTTAATAAAAATGCCGTCCTGGAGGGTAGAGAGCTCGAGCTTACTGAAGATGGATTTTTCCTGGTCTCCTACAATGAAAAAATATTCCATCCTAGCACGGATAAAATGTACATCGAGCAGGAACGCACCAAAGTATACTGGCTCAACTGGAGCAATAACACCCCTAATTTCAGAAAGTACAATGAGCAGATTGCCAGAAGCGCTATTACCTTAAAATTGCTTAGCTATGACCGTTCGGGAGCCATCCTGGCGGCGGCGACAACTTCTTTGCCCGAGACCATCGGGGAGGTACGCAACTGGGACTATCGATTCTGTTGGATCCGCGATGCCTCTATGGTGATCAAGGTAATGTCGGGTCTGGGGCATAAGAATGTGGCCAGACGTTACTTACGGTTCATCATCGATTTGATCCCTGATAAAGATGAAAAGCTGCAGATCATGTACGGGATCAATAAAGAGAAAAAACTTTCAGAAGTCACCCTAGATCATTTAAGTGGATATAAAGGCTCCAAACCGGTCCGTATCGGAAATGCCGCATATATGCAGAAACAGAATGATATCTATGGGATCCTCATGGATGTTATTTTCACCCAACTCGACAATTTCAGGACCAATATCGAGAACGGTGAGGATCTCTGGGGAATTACCAAAGGCATAGTCTGGATCGTATCGAAACACTGGAAGGAAGCCGACAAAGGTATCTGGGAATTCAGGACCGAAGATCAGCATTTTACTTTTTCTAAGGTGCTCAGTTGGGTAGCTATAGACCGTGCCATAAAAGTGGCAAAGATTTTTAGGAAGAACAGAAAGATCGAAAAATGGTCTATTCTGGAAGAGGAAATCAGGCAAGACATTCATGAAAATGCCTGGAACCATGAAGTTAAGGCTTTTGTCCAGGCCTATGGTTCAAAACATCTCGATGCTTCGGTTCTCCTTATGGAATCCTATGGTTTTATCGAGGCAAAAGACCCGAAATTCGTAAGTACGGTAAAGGCAGTGGAGGAACATCTAAGCAACGACGGACTGCTATACAGGTATAAAAATGAAGATGATTTCGGATTACCCTCTTCCTCGTTCACCATTTGTACTTTCTGGTTCATCAATAGCTTGTACAAAATAGGGGAGGTTGAAAAGGCCGAAAAATTATTCGAACAGGTGTTAAGCTATAGCAACCACCTGGGTCTCTTTAGCGAAGACATCGATTTCAAGACGAAACGCTTGCTCGGCAATTTCCCACAAGCGTATTCACATTTGGCGCTTATTGACTGTGCGGTGAACTTCTCGAATAAGGAGACCAATGAAATGGTCAGGGAAACCATGCGATAGCGCTATTTACATATTTTTCCACACTTATCGACCGGCAACCTCTCTGATCTTAGAGAGTAATTCTCTGAAATGCCACGCAGTCGTAAATGGATTCATAATGGTAGTCCTGATGTACTGTACACCCCTTAATTTGGTCTGAACGACGTAAAATGTTCCGTCTTCAAGAATCGACTGGCGGATTTTTTTGTTTAGTTCGTTTAGCGATTCTCCCTCGTTAGTATCTACCATATAGCGGAAACAAAGTATATTCGACATAGGTGTTGTAGCCAGCTCAAAATCGGCCTGCTCTGATAAAATCAGGGAGAATTCGGCGGCCAGATCGTAGAGTCGGGTTACAAATTCATCAAATACCGAGGGGCCGTACAACTTCAGGACAGCATACCAGTGGAGGCTCATCATATGTTTCGTGCATTCAAAAGTCCTTTTAGCCAGGTTATACCAATCTTCTTCATCTGACTCTTCGAGCAAATACTCCGCTTTTTGTTTAAAAGTATTATGCGAGTGCTGTCCGTTCTGGTAGAGTAAAGCAGTGGTTATACCGGGCATCATCATCATTTTATGACCATCTATGGTAATCGAATCCGCGAATGCAGCGCCTTTCATCAGATCTTTATATTTGGAGGAATAGATGGCTGCACCGCCGTGAGCCGCATCGACATGGAACCACAGGCCTTTTTCCAAAGTGAATTTCCTCATACTATCCAGATCATCATAGACCCCTGTGGCGGTAGATGGAGCACAACCTACCAGGGCGAAAACCTCAATACCTTCCTCCGTGGCATTGTGAAGGTATTCTTCAAGTAAGTCGGTTCGGATCTGATAGTTATCATCTGTTGGGATACTTATTATTCCATCTTCTCCCAGTCCCATGATTTTGGTAGCTCTTTGAATGCAGTAATGTGCCTGATCTGAGACCATCACCGCCAGTCTTCTGTTTTCCCTGCCGGTTGTAATTACATTATTTAAATAATATTGACGCGCACTGATCAGGGCGGTCAAATTGGCCAGAGAGCCTCCGGAAGTCAGTAATCCCCTCGCTTTTTTTGGATACCCTACAGCCTGGCAAAGAGAGTCGGTAACGATGCGTTCCATCACGGTTGGAGCAGCGCCCATCTCATATATGCCCATCCCGTTATTCATCAACGCACTCATCATTCCACTCAGGCCGGTGATCGGAAGCGAGGGACTGATCTGGTGACCCATATATCCGGGATGATGTATATGAATGATCCGCTCCATGATATTTTGGAACAGGTGATTCTGATCCCCGTTTTTCAAAAAATCTTTCCAGTAGCCGAGCTCGTCTTCTGGTCTTTTCCATTGGATGACTTTATCAGTCCCACCTTCCAGGGTAGTGTCGAGATAATCGGCCAGCAGGTCGACTAATTCATGCGCCTGTTTTCTGAAAGAATTTGGGGAATATGCTTGTTTTAAAATATCTGTCTCCATATTGTAAATGTAAAATCTTCATCCGTGCAAAACAACTTTCCAATGCCTTGATGATAAGGGATATGCCTAATTGTTACTGATAAGATTCATCGTTGAAAATATCCGTATTCACCTTAGTTTCGTTAAATTTGCGATCGAATTAAAAACAACACAAATGAAACTCAAATATCTCATTAGCGGTCTGTCGATCGTAATTTTAATGCTCTCCTGTAAAGAGACCACACCGGTGAAAGAGGCCGAAATGGCCAAGGAGACCTCTTTTGAATATGTGGTGGATCAGTTTGCTGATCTGCGGCTCCTGCGATACCAGATTCATGGCTTTGATGAATTGACTTTGAAGGAGAAAAAGCTGGTTTATTATCTTACCCAGGCCGGATTGGCGGGAAGAGATATTATCTGGGATCAGAATTATCGTCATAATTTGACAATACGCCAGGCATTGGAAAATATCTATACATCTTATTCGGGTGACAAAAAGACGGATGACTGGAAATCCTTTGAAACCTATGTTAAACGCGTGTGGTTTTCGAACGGGATCCATCATCATTATTCGAACGATAAAATCAGACCAGATTTTTCCCCGGAATTCCTTACATATTTACTCAAAGAGACCGATACAGCTCTGGAAGATGAAGCGTTTGATGTCATTTTCAATGATGCCGATGTCAAAAAAGTCAATAAAAAGAAAGGAGTTGATAATGTTGCGGCGTCTGCCGTTAATTTCTATGGCGCTGATATTACCGATGCCGAAGTTGAATCGTTCTATAGCACAGCCTATAAAGGTCCTGAAGGTCGGCCTGTTGAAGCCGGATTGAATTCTACCCTGGTAAGGGAAAATGGCCAGATTACGGAGAAGGTATGGAAGTCCGGAGGCTTGTATGGATCGGCTATAGATGAGATCGTAAAATGGCTGGAGCTGGCCAAAGAAGTAGCAGAGAATGAGGATCAGGCCAGAACACTCGGTCTTCTGATCGATTATTATAATACTGGGAATCTGGACACCTGGGATGAATACTGTGTGGCCTGGGCGACCAATACGGGTGGCAATATCGACTGGATCAACGGATTTATAGAAGTATACAACGACCCAAAAGGCTATAGGGGCTCTTACGAGAGTATCATACAGATCAAGGATTTTGAAATGTCACGTAAGATGGCTGTTCTATCGGAAAATGCACAATGGTTCGAGGACAATGCACCGCTGATGGACGCCCATAAAAAAGACGACGTAGTAGGGGTTTCCTATAAAACGATCAATGTGGCTGGAGAGGCCGGCGATGCTTCTCCAAGTACTCCTATCGGGGTAAATCTTCCGAATAACAACTGGATCAGGCAGCAACATGGCAGCAAGTCTGTTTCCCTGGGCAATATTATAGAATCGTATAGCAATGCGGGCGGTAGCGGCCGACTGAAGGAATACGCTTATGATCAGGAAGAGATCGATTTAGAACTAGAATACGGAAAGCTTGCCGATAAATTGCATACGGCACTTCACGAAGTAATCGGGCATGCCTCCGGTAGAATAAACCAAGGCGTAGGACAGCCTAAGGAAACGCTGAAAAACTATGCTTCAACAATGGAAGAAGGCCGGGCAGATCTTTTGGGTTTATATTACCTTATGGATCCGAAATTACAGGAATTAGGTCTTGTAGACGACTGGCAAAAACTTGGCAAAGCTGCTTATGACGGATATATTCGAAATGGACTGGTAACCCAGTTGATCCGAATTAAACTCGGGGATGATGTAGAAGAGGATCATATGGTAAACCGCCAATGGGTTTCGGCATGGGTGTTTGAAAAAGGCCTGGAAGAGAATGTCATTGAAAAGGTTGAGCGTGATGGGAAAACGTATTATAATATCAACAACTACGAAAAACTTCGTGAATTATTTGGGGAACTATTGAGAGAAGCACAAAGGATTAAATCTGAAGGTGACTTTAACGCAGCACAGGAGCTGGTAGAAGGATATGGCGTAAAAGTAGATCAGGACCTGCATGCCGAAGTGTTGAAAAGAAACGAACAATTTACGTCTGCCCCCTACAGCGGTTTTGTCAATCCTGTTTTAGTTCCGGTGATGGATGAAGAGGGAAATATAACCGATATTAAGGTTGAACAACCCGATGATTTCGAAACTCAAATGCTGCAATATGCAGATGATTATAGTTATCTGAAACCATAGTCAGTCTTTATTATATAAAAAAAACCGCTCTGAAACAGAGCGGTTTTTTTATGTGCCAATATTTTATATCAATCAAAGGTATAGGAGTTATCTGCCGCAACACGATCGGCGATTTTAATCCTTAGTTTTGCAACGTTGGGATAATTCGCATACTTGGTAAAGCGTTTGAGCCCCATGAGCATCATGCGGAGCTCATCGCCCTCAGCAAAAGATATAATTGCTTCTTTTCCTTTTTGAATGATTGTTTCCACGGCCTGGTAAAGGTAAAGCTGTGTCATCGCGATCTGAGTTGCCTGGTTGTCTTCACCAAAACGCCTCGCATTTTTCTCGGTTCGTAGCATTGCAGATTCGGCCATGTAGATCTCGATCAGTATATCGGAAGCGGCCATCATCATCTGTTGGTGCTTTTCCAGATCAGGTCCATATTTCTTAACGGCACTTCCAGCTACCATTAAAAATACCTTCTTAAGCCTGGTCATCAGATCTTTCTCTTCCGCAAAAAGAATGGAATAGTCCGGAGTCTCAAAGGATGGTATACTCATGAGTTCTTCCCCCACTTTTGTGGCGGGACCCAACAGGTCTACGTGACCTTTCATCGCTTTTTTGATCAGCATACCCACTGCGAGCATCCGGTTGATCTCATTCGTACCTTCATATATTCGGGCTATTCGGGCATCCCTCCATGCTTTTTCTATGGGCGTGTCTGCGCTGAAACCCATGCCTCCGAAAATCTGGATACCCTCGTCTGTTGTCCATTGTACATCCTCGGAAACCGCAACTTTTAGGATAGAGCATTCTATGGCAAATTCCTCGACACTCTTCAATTCGGCTTCTGCATGGGACGCCCCGTCGGCCAGCCGAATAGCTATCCGGTCCTGAATGTCTTTGGCTGCCCTGTAGCAAGCCGATTCTCCAACATATGCATTTGTCGCCATATAGGCGATCTTGGCTTTAATCGCGCCGAAATTAATGATAGGGGTTTTAAATTGCACACGTTCGTTAGCATATTTTATCGCCTCATTGATCACTCTACGCTGTGCTTCCAGACATGCGGCTGCCAGCTTTATCCGGCCTATATTCAGTGCATTGAGAGCGATTTTAAAACCATTCCCTCTTTCAGACAACATGTTTTCAACAGGAACCTTGGTCTCACTAAAAAATACCTGTCGGGTAGAAGAGGAGTGGATTCCCAGCTTCTTTTCCTCATCGCCGAGGGTGATGCCATTTTCCGGGTCATTCTCAACGATGAAACCGGTTATGTTTTTATCGTCTTCAATACGCGCAAAAACAATAAAGAGATTGCAGAATCCTGCATTTGAAATCCACATTTTCTGTCCACTGATCAGATAATGCTTGCCATCTTTGGAAAGTACGGCTTTGGTTTTACCAGAATTTGCATCAGAGCCTGCACCGGGTTCTGTAAGGCAATAAGCGCCAAACCATTCTCCTGTGGCAAGCTTGGGAACATATTTCTTTTTTTGTTCTTCTGTTCCGTAGAGTGTTATAGGCATAGTTCCAATGCCGGTATGAGCGCCAAAAGCAGTACTGAAGGATCCAGTAGCTCCTGAAATATAGTCGCACACCAGCATTGTGGATACGAAACTCATTCCCATTCCGCCGTACTCTTCCGGTACCGCCACGCTCAGAAATCCCATTTCACCGGCCTTTCGCATACATGCTTCGGTATAGGCATAGTCTTTTTTCTCAAAACGTTCCCAATGCGCCCATAATTCGCGATCAACGAACTCTTTCGTGCTATCGCGCATCATCTTTTGTTCTTCATTCAGGTCTTCCAGTGTGAAGACGTCATCGCAAGAAGTTTCCTTTACCAGGAATTGGCCTCCCCGAATCAGGTCTTTGTTAATGGTTTGAGTACTCATGATTAAATAGATTTAGTTCAAAAATTCATATATCCCGGCTGCTCCTTGTCCGGTACCTACACACATAGTTACCATACCGTATTTGCCGGTCATTTTTCGTTTTCTCATTTCATCGAATAGTTGCACAGAAAGTTTAGCCCCCGTACAGCCCAGGGGATGCCCCAAAGCAATTGCTCCGCCATTTACATTGATGATCTCGGAGTTGAGGTCTAATTCGCGGATAACCGCGAGGGACTGAGAAGCAAAGGCCTCATTCAGTTCGATGAGCTCGATATCGGATTGCTTCATGCCCGCCTGCTTTAGTGCCTTGGGAACCGCCTTTACCGGACCGATACCCATGATTCTAGGTTCTACCCCGGCTGCTGCATAATTTACAAGTCTGGCGATGGGTTCCAGTTTCATTTCTTTTACCATTTCTTCACTCATCACCAATACAAAGGCAGCACCATCTGAAGTCTGCGATGAGTTCCCGGCTGTGACACTTCCGCCCGCTGCAAAGACCGGCCGTAATTGCGATAAGGCTTCAACCGAAGTGTCTTTACGCGGTCCTTCATCTTTCTTTACCGTATAGGTTTTTGTTTCTTTTTTACCGGCATCGTTTACAAATGTGTGTTCCACTTCAATGGGAACGATCTGTTCTTTAAATCGATTGTTGTTTTGCGCCTCAAGTGCTTTCATATGCGAATGGAAGGCAAATTCATCCTGGTCTTCGCGCGACACTTTAAACTGCTGGGCTACCGCCTCAGCGGTGAGTCCCATACCCCAGTAGTAGTCTTCATGACCTTCAACCGCAGTCTGATAATCGGGGGTGGGTTTATACCCTCCCATAGGGATATAACTCATGCTTTCAGCCCCTCCGGCGATAATACAATCGGCCATACCCGACTGTATTTTGGCAGTGGCAATTCCTATCGTTTCTAATCCTGAGGCACAATAGCGATTTACGGTTACCCCAGGTACGTCTTCTATGTTCAGCCCCATCAGCGATATCAAACGGGCCATATTCAGTCCCTGTTCCGCCTCAGGCATCGCATTTCCAACAATAACATCGTCAATTCGTGTTTTATCCAATTCCGGAATTTCGGAGATCATATGAGCGATGGTTTCTGCCGCGAGCTCATCGGGTCGTTTAAACCGAAATAATCCACGGGGTGCCTTTCCGACGGCGGTCCTGTATGCTTTTACGATATAAGCTGTTTTCATTTTCTAGTTTCTTAAGGGTTTACCCGTTTTTAGCATATGTTGAATCCTCTCGAGAGTTTTGCGTTCCGTACAAAGCGATAAGAACGCTTCACGCTCCAGGTCTAGGAGATACTGTTCATTTACGTAGCTGGCCTCCGAAAGATCACCGCCGGCCATGACATAAGCCAGTTTATCTGCGATCTTCTTATCGTGTTCGGATATATAATGGGCCGCTTCCATAGAATCTGTCCCCACCAGGAACATTCCCAGCGCCTGCTTACCGAGTACTTTAACGTCTGATCTGGGTAAAGGTTGCGAATAGCCTGTTTCTGCCAATATTTTAGCATAGGCCTTGGCGGTTGCCAATTGCCTGTCCTTATTGACAACGATAACGTCTTTCCCTTTTTCAAGTATGCCCAGGTCGAAGGCCTCATAGGCCGAGGTGGAAACTTTGGCCATCCCTATAGTCAGGAAGTATTCCTGAAGCACATTGAGCTCAACATCGTTTTTTCGAAAGGAATCGGATGCACGCAAGGCCATTTCCTTGGAGCCACCTCCGCCAGGAATAACTCCTACTCCAAATTCCACCAGTCCGATATAGGTTTCTGATGCGGCCACGATCTTATCGGCATGTAGCGAAAGTTCACATCCACCTCCCAGACACATGCCATGAGGTGCCGAAATGGTCGGAATTGATGAGTAGCGCATGCGCATCATGGTATCCTGAAACATTTTAACTGCCATATTCAGTTCATCGTACTCCTGTTCTACGGCCATCATGAAGATCATCCCAATATTAGCCCCCACGGAGAAATTTGCTGCCTGATTTCCTACTACCAAAGCCTGAAAATCTTTCTCGGCAAGATCGATCCCTTTATTGAGACCGGCCAGAACATCACCATCTATGGTATTCATCTTAGACCTGAATTCCACATTAAGTACGCCATCGCCAAGATCTTCTACCACCACCCCTCTGTTCTTAAAGACCTCTTTAGAAGCCCTAATATTGTTAAGGATGATAAAGGCATCCTGTCCGGGGACCTTTTCCATAGCGCTTTTTCCGATGTCATAGAAATAGGTGGCTCCATCTTTTACGGTGTAGAAAGAACTATGTCCGGCATCTTTAAACTTTGTAACCCAGGAAGCCACGTGCTGGCCTTCAGCCTCGATCAATTCCAGGCCCTTTTCCAGGCCGATGGCATCCCAGATCTGAAATGGTCCATGCTCCCAGCCAAAACCAGCTTTCATCGCATCATCTATCTTATATAGATCGTCTGCTATTTCAGGAATCCTATTCGACACATAAGCGAAAAGCGCACCAAAGCTTTTGCGGTAGAATTCACCGGCTTTATCTTTGCCTGAAATCAGGACAGGAAAGCGGTCTATTACATTTTCGATGTTTTTTGTCAATTCTAGTGTAGCAAATGAAGCTCTTTTCTTCGACCGATAATCCATGCTGTCGAGGTCGAGCGTAAGGATTTCACTTTTGCCGTTTTTTGCCTTGACTTTTTTATAGAAACCCTGTCCGCTTTTACTGCCTAACCACTTATTCTCAACAAGAGTTTGGATAAATCCAGGCAATTCGAACAGCTCGTGACGTTCATCTTCCTTGCAATTATCATAAATACCATTGGCTACATGTACCAAAGTGTCCAGACCTACAACATCTACAGTTCTGAAGGTGGCAGACTTCGGACGGCCGATGACTGGCCCGGTCAGCTTATCGACCTCCTCTACAGTCAGCCCCATTTCCTGGACCATATGGAAAAGGCTTTGGATGCTGAATATACCGATACGGTTTCCGATAAAAGCCGGAGTGTCTTTAGCGATCACCGGGGTTTTACCGAGGAATTTATCGCCATATTCATTGAGAAAATCGATCACCTCCGGTTTGGTATTAGGCCCGGGGATAATCTCGAATAGTTTCAGGTAACGCGGCGGGTTGAAAAAGTGTGTCCCGCAAAAATGCTCCTGGAAATCCGCGGTACGTCCTTCGTTCATAAAGGCAATTGGAATTCCCGAGGTATTTGAGGTAACCAGGGTTCCTGGTTTTCTGTGCTCCTCGATCCTGGCAAAAACTTGCTGTTTGATGTCCAGTCGTTCCACGACCACTTCGATGATCCAGTCCACCCCGGCGATCTTAGAGATATCGTCCTCTAAATTTCCCGTGCTGATCCGACTGGCAAATTTTTTATGGTAGATAGGTGAGGGGTTCGATTTCAGCGCTTTGGTCAATGAGGAATTAACGATCCTGTTCCTCACCACCTTGTCATCTAAACTCAATCCTTTTGCTTTTTCATTTTCATCAAGTTCCCGGGGTACAATATCCAGCAATAAAACCTGGACACCGATATTTGCAAAATGGCAGGCGATCCCGCTTCCCATAATCCCCGAACCAACAACGGCAACTTTTTTAATATGTGGTTTCATTAATTATCAGCGTTATGTGGTGGTATTTCGTTTATAGATTTTCTTTTCAGAAATCAGTTTGTTGATCACTTCGACGACCTCAAAGAATCCTTCCAGATCTTCTTCCGATAGTTTTGATTTCACTACATCGTTAAATCTAAGCACAACGTCTTTGGAGTCTTTTCGTTTTTCCAAACCGAAGTCTGTAAGATGAATCAGAACACTGCGACCATCATCCGGATTGGGTTTACGGACTATCAACCCCTTTTCTTCCATACTTTTCAATATCCTGGAGAGACTTGTCGGCTCCATCCCCATCTTCGGTCCTAATGCGGTTGAGGGGGTCCCCGTCTTTGGATCGATACTCAAAAGAGTAAAACCCATGGCCATAGTTGCCCCAAAATGCCTGGCCTCTTCATTATACATCCTGGCTACTGCTTGCCAGGTAGCTCTTAAGGCATAGTCTATGGTTATCTCCTTCATGAACACCTGATTAGATGGCAAAGATAATAAAATTTATTATGCATGCATAATAAATTTTGACAAAAAAGCTTATCTATTTCGGATAGGGAAGAGGCATTTCATAGCCAAGTCAGATCAAGGAGAGTTTCTAATGTTCGTAGATATCGTTATAAAGGTGAAGATACTTTTCTTTGATGATTTTTCTTCGGAGTTTCATCGTCGGGGTAAGATGGCCGTCATCAACATTCCAGACTTCTGGAGTTAACCTGAATTGCTTTACTTTTTCCCATTTGGCAAAATGGGCATTGGCCTGGTCGACTTCCTCCTGATATTTTTCCAGTACTCTTGGGTCCATCACAATATCGGAGTTTTCACCATAGGTGATTTGATTTTTTTCGGCCCACTCATATAGATAGTCGTAATTAGGCTGAATTAAGGCTGCCGGCATTTTTTCACCTTCACCCACCACCATGATTTGTTCGATAAAGGGCGACTGTTTAAACTTGTTCTCCAAAAGCTGTGGCGCAACATATTTACCTCCCGAGGTTTTGAACATTTGCTTCTTTCTGTCGGTGATTTTAAGGAAACCGTCCGCGTCAATTTCACCGATATCACCTGTGTGGAAATAACCATTGATCAGAACTTCAGCAGTCATTTTGGGATCTTTATAATATCCCAGCATCACCTGAGGTCCTTTGATACATATCTCACCATCTTCTGCTATTCGGACATCGGTACGTCCGATGGGTTTTCCCACTGAACCGATTTTAAATCCTCCATTGCGCATATCGTTTACTGAAATTACAGGAGAAGTCTCCGTCAGGCCGTAGCCTTCCATGACTCCCATTTCAGCGGCATTGAAGATTCGGGCCAGTCGGGGTTGCAAAGCAGCACTTCCCGAAGCGATCAAGGATAGATTACCGCCCAGTCCCGCTTTCCATTTGCTAAAAATCAATTTGCGGGCGAGTTTGAGTTGTTGTTCATACCACCATCCGTTTTGGCCATAGGGCTCATATTTCAAACCGATCTTCACCGCCCAGAAGAAAAGTATCTTTTTAATTCCACCCAGGGCATGCCCTTTGGCGATTATTTTATCGTACACCTTTTCCAACAGCCGTGGTACCGCGGTCATCACGTGGGGTGCTATTTCTTGGAGGTTTTCACTGATGGTTTCCAATGATTCGGCGAAGTAAATAGAGACAGAACGATATTGATAGAGGTACATCAGCATGCGCTCGTAGATATGGCAAACAGGAAGAAAACTCAATGCCCTTACGTTGCCATCGTCAATAGGAAGACGCTCTGAACTTTCCAGGGAATTGCTAACAATATTGTCATGGGAAAGCATAACCCCCTTAGGTTTTCCGGTGGTACCCGATGTGTAGATCAAAGTAGCAAGATCGTCTGGCTTCACCTGGGCCATCAATTCCTCTACTTGTGACTGGTTGGAATAATCCTCCCCCTGGGCCAATACATCCTGCCAGCTATCGCAACCTTGAATTTTGTCAAATGAGAAAACTCCTTTTAGAGCAGGAACCTGATCCTGCACGGCTTTTACCTTTTCAAATACCTCCTGGCAGGAGACAAAACAGTATTTGGATTCGGAATGATTGAGGACGTAGGCATATTCTTCTTTCGATATTGTCGGGTAAATGGGAACGTTCTGGGCGCCCAACTGCAGCACCCCGATGTCTATTATATTCCATTCCGTGCGGTTGGTTAAAGAGATCACGGCCACCTTGTCATTACGTCCCACACCCATCCTCAAAAGCCCTCTGCTGATCTTATTTGATTTATCGATGTATTCCTGAGTTGAGGTGGAGATCCATTGGCCATCATATTTGGTGACCAGGGCTTTTTCCAAATTACCTTTTGATAATTGGTAATAAGGAAAATCGAATAGCCGGGTGATATTTTGCATACTTATTTTCTAAATCGTAATTGCAAAATAAGAAAAGGCATCGGTATTAGGAAATCCGAGCAACTATTTGAGGATTGTGCGAATGTGTTTCAAACGCGTCTGAGTAGTTTTATTGGCTAACCCTAAGTTCCTGCTTATGTTTTTCAACCCAGCGCCTGGCATTCGAAAACGCCTCCAGCCAGGGTGAGATCTCATCCCTGCGATCTTTAGGATAATAAGCCCAATTCCATGGGAATATCGACCTTTCTATATGAGGCATGGTCACCAGGTGACGTCCGCTGTCATCACAGAGCATGGCGGTATTGAAGTCGCTTCCATTCGGATCTGCCGGATACTCGCCATATGCATACCGGGCTACAATATTGTAGCGATTTTCTTGATAGGGTAAACTAAATTTCCCTTCCCCGTTTGAAATCCACACCCCAAGTGTTGATCCAGCCATGGAAGAAAGCATAATCGAATGATTCTCTTTGATCGTTACAGAGGTGAAACTACTTTCATGCTTATGGGAATCATTAAAAGTCATTTTGCCATGGTTTTCATGATCGGGATAGATCAGGTCGAGCTCCATAAATAGCTGACATCCATTACATATACCGATGGATAAGGTGTCAGGACGCGCAAAAAAGCGTTTTAATGACTCCTTTGCTTTTTTGTTGTATTTAAATGCTCCTGCCCAACCTTTGGCACTGCCCAGCACGTCTGAATTTGAAAATCCACCTACGGCACCTATGAACTGAATATCCTCCAGCGTCTCGCGTCCGCTGATCAGATCGGTCATATGCACATCCTTTACATCAAAACCTGCCAGGTACATGGCATTGGCCATTTCTCTTTCCGAGTTGCTGCCCTTTTCCCTGATCACCGCTGCTTTTGGCCGATAGCTTCCGGCTAAATGCCTTTTACCATCGAAATCGCTGGGAAAGGAATATTTTAGAGGCTGATGCTTATAATTTTCAAAACGGGTTCGCGCTAATCGCCCTGCAGTCTGTTTTTTATCGAGCAGGTATGATGTATAATACCAAATATCCCTCAGTTCAATAATGCTTAAAGAAAGTGAGTCATCAAAGTTTTTCAAGACCAGTTCAGGACGCTCAAGAACTTTTCCGATCTTCTGATATTCAATCCCCAGGCGGCTGAGTTTTTGTTCGACAGACGTGTCATTGGCCTGGAATAAAATTGCAGGGTTTTCTGAAAATAAGAGTTTTACTGTATCCTTTTCCTGCAAGGGACTAAGCTCTAGCTCCAGTCCGAGGTCTGTGTTGGCAAAACACATCTCGAGAAGGGAGGTGATCAATCCACCGCTTGATATATCGTGCCCGGCGTAAATAGCATCTTCACGAATAAATTGCTGGACAGCATCGAACACCCGGATAAGCTTTTGGGCATCTCTTGCATCCGGCACATTTTGACCAATTCTATTTAGGGTCTGGGCAAATGATGATCCGCCCAACGCATAGGGCTCGTCCGATAATTTGATATAATACAGATCACCACCATTTTTATTCAGCACAGGTTCTACTACCTTGGTAATATCCGTGCATTGGGCCGCAGCAGACACAATCACTGTTCCCGGGGCCAAAACTTCTCCATCTTTATATTTTTGCTTCATCGAAAGGGAGTCCTTACCCGTGGGTACATTGATACCTAAAGCGATGGCGAAATCAGAAAGGGCCTGGACGGCACGGTAAAGACGTGCATCTTCCCCCGGATTTTTGCAAGGCCACATCCAGTTGGCCGAAAGGGAGACAGAGCGAATACCCTTTTCCAATGGTGCCCATATCATGTTGCTCAGGGCTTCTACTATGCTAAGGCGACTGGCCGCTTCCGGGTCGATCAGGCCTGAAACAGGCGAATGACCTATCGATGTGGCGATACCTGATTTTCCTTCAAAATCAAGCGCCATAACACCACAATTATTAAGTGGTAATTGCAGCGGTCCCGCGCATTGTTGCTTTGCCACCAATCCACCTACACAACGGTCTACCTTATTGGTCAGCCAGTCTTTGCATCCAACGGCTTCCAATTGCAGTACAGCGCTTAAATATTCCTGGATTTTATCGAAGGAATACTCCACTGGCTCATAGTTATAAGTCAAATCCTTATCTTTCAGTACAGTGGTGGGTGAACTTCCAAAAATATCGTTGAGTTCCAGATCCATCGGTGATTTTGAGGTCTTTTCTGACTTGAATGTGAAACGTTTATCACCGGTAACTTCACCTACTTCATAAAGAGGTGATCGCTCACGCTCGGCTACCCTTTTCAGAAGTGCCATATCCTCCTTGCCCATAATGAGTCCCATGCGTTCCTGTGATTCATTACCGATGATCTCTTTGGCAGATAGGGTGGGGTCTCCAATAGGTAATTTTTCCAATTCGATTACTCCGCCGGTTTCTTCTACCAGTTCCGACAAGCAGTTCAGGTGGCCTCCGGCACCATGATCGTGAATTGAAACTATAGGATTATCATCTAATTCGATCAGTGCCCTGATCGCGTTTGCGGCTCTTTTTTGCATTTCCGGATTGGACCGTTGAACGGCATTAAGTTCAATAGCTGAACTGAATTCACCAGTATCGGCGCTGGATACAGCAGCTCCGCCCATTCCTATCCTGTAGTTATCTCCACCGAGGATCACAATTTTATCACCTTTTTCAGGAATGTCCTTGATGGCCTGGGAAGCCTTTCCATAACCAATTCCGCCCGCCAGCATGATAACCTTATCGAACCCTAATCTTCGCCGATCTTCCTTGTGTTCGAAGGTGAGCACCGATCCTGAGATCAATGGCTGCCCGAATTTATTGCCGAAATCCGAAGCCCCGTTGGAAGCTTTGATCAGAATATCCATGGGGGTTTGATAAAGCCATGGACGCTCTTCCATGGCATTTTCCCATGGCCTGTCTTTCGCCAGGCGAGAATATGCCGTCATGTAGACCGCGGTGCCAGCCAGGGGAACAGCCCCTTTCCCACCAGCCATTCGATCGCGGATTTCCCCACCAGAACCGGTAGCGGCACCGTTGAAAGGTTCAACGGTGGTAGGAAAATTATGGGTTTCGGCCTTCAGTGAGATCACCGATTCAAAAGGTTTCTTTTCATAATAGTCGGGCTTGTCAGCAGATCCTGGCGCGAACTGAAGGACTCTGGGGCCTTTTATAAATGCTACATTGTCTTTATATGCTGAAACGATTTCGTTAGGATGTGCCCTTGATGTTTGCTTGATCATGGCGAAAAGGGAATTTGGCATTTCCTTACCGTCGATTACAAAGGTTCCGTTAAAAATCTTATGGCGGCAGTGCTCTGAGTTCACCTGGCTGAAACCAAATACCTCTGAGTCGGTCAGCATACGGCCGAGCCTTTTTGAAAGGGCCTCCAGATAATCGACTTCTTCATCGCTGAGCGCCAGCCCCTCCTGCTGGTTGTAAGCGGCTATATCTTCAACTTCAATAATCGGCTGTGGAGGTACTTCCACGGTAAATATTCTCTGGTTGAGGTTGCTGTATTTTTGAGTGAGCATAGCATCGAAGTCGGTATACCCTGAATCCACTGCAAAATATTCTTCGATTCGAAGTATACCTTCCATACCCATGTTTTGGGTGATCTCTGTGGCATTTGTACTCCATGGAGTGATCATCGCCGCCCTGGGCCCAACAAAAAAAGCGTCTATAGACGCCGCTTCTATTAGGGGCAGATCACCAAATAACCAGCTGAGTTGTTCGGTTTCTTCCTGAGAAAAAGCACCCTCTTTTTGAACTGCATAAACTTTTGTGTTGATCTGGCCGAAGAAGTGAATCATTTGCAATAACAATTGAGCGTTTCAAGAAGCCACAAATTTACATTTTTATTGCAGTAGATGCACGTGAAAAAAAAGGCATTTATAAAGGGCGATTGTTAATTTCTTTTATAAAGCCTGGCCATGTAGAATCCGTCGTAACCGGTTTTGGAAGCCCATAGATGAGTTTCTTCCTCCAGCTGGAAGTCCCGGCCTGTATCGGATTTCAGAAATCTCTCAAGCTGTGCCTCGTTTTCCTGTGGAAGGATGGAACATGTGGCATATACCAATTTACCCCCGGCTTTTACCATGTGCGCATAACGATCAAGTATCTGGGCCTGCTGTTCTATCAGCTTCAACACAAATTCTCGCGATAGTTTCCATTTCGCATCAGGATTACGCCGTAAGACACCCAAACCACTACAGGGAGCATCGATCAGTACCCTGTCTGCTGTTCCATGAAGCTTCTTTATTATCTTGTTGGATTCTATAAGTCTTGCTTCAATATTGTGTGCCCCATTCCTCCTGGCCCGACGTTTCAATTCTTTTAATTTTTGCTGGTAAATGTCCAATGCGATGATTTGCCCTTTGTTTTCCATCAGACAGGCAAGGTGCAACGCTTTGCCTCCAGCTCCTGCACAGGCATCTACGACCCGCATTCCGGGTTTTGGCTCTAAAAAGGGGGCTACCTTTTGAGAAGATGCATCCTGAACTTCGAATAATCCCGATTTAAAAGCCTCGGTTCTGAAAACATTGGACCTTTGTTCAAGCGCCAGGGCGTCAGGATAGTGTTTTAGGCATGCCGTTTGGATATTTTCTCTTGACAATGCTTTTCTAAGTTCTTCACGATTGGTTTTTAATGTATTAGTGCGCAACACAACGGGAGCTACCTGATTGAGGGCTTTTAACTCCTCAGACCATAAGGGTTCCCCGAGCGCCTCATTTCCCATATCATCCAGCCAGTCTGGGATAGACTCTCTAAATTTTCGAATATGTGAAAGCTCGTCGAACCGGCCTTTTATCCGTCTGGTCGGAACAAGTCCGAACTCTTCCCAAGGAGGTAGTGGTATACCTTTTAGTGTTGCCCAAACCGTAAAAAGCCTTATCAGGCCTTGCTGCTGAAAAGGTTCTGAAACCGATGCTATTTCCATATATAAACGTTTCCATCTTACGATATCATAAACGGTTTCAGCAATAAATCCCCGATCCCTGGATCCCCAACGGGGATTGCTTTTCAGACTTTTCTCGACAGCCTTATCGGCATAGACTTCTTCGTTGAAGATCTGATGAAGTGTTCTGGTGACTGCAAAAACTAGATTTCTGTGTAAACGCATTGGAATATAGATCTGGCAAAGGTATCATTTTGGGATAAACCAAATAAAAAAGGAAGCGGATAAACCCCGCTTCCCTGCACGAAAGGAAGACATTTGGCTTCCTTTTGGTTCCTTTGGTTGAAAATCACTATCCTCCTCCTTTTCTTCTTTGCTGCATTTCCCTTAAAAGCCTTCTTTTAAAATCTTCCTCTGCCTTGATCAACAAAAGGGTCTTCTTGGGTGAGATTACCGTGCTCATCTTTTCCAAAAAAGAGAAATGTAAATCTTGTTTTGTCTCTTCAAGCTCCATGAGCTGACTTAGCAGACCACTGGCTTCAGACTGGGTTAGCAGCTCCATATCCATCAATTTAGCTTGTATTCCAAAGCGCTCACTACGCCTGATCCTCTGGATGTTTTTCTCATGCTCATTATAAATGGGCCAAAAGGCCTGAGCCTCATCTGAAGTAAGACTCAATCGCTCTGTGATAAAAGCTACTTTGAGTGTTTTTATCTTTTCTCTGCCTGGTCCACCTTGCCCAAATACTACGAAGGTGGCGAATAAGCACAGAACAATGGCCCCCATTTTGCCGTATTTAATCATCATTGTTTAAATTAAGTTCATCTATATCCTCTATGGTGGCTTCTAAATAATCCACTATATTCTCATCATTCAAATTGCTTTCCAAAATATCGTCTAACTCCAAATCCTCTATCGGTAAGACCTCAGCAATCTCGTAAGAGGTCAAACCGGTGGAATTGTCTTCGAAATATGCCTGTAGTTCACCACTGGCGATATCCCCAAAGTCGACAGACTGACTGCTCTGCCATTGCCATCCAAAGATCAAGACCACGGCTGCGGCCACCGAAGCTGCAGCAAAAAACAGTTTTTTATAGGGTTTAAGTCTGATCACCCTGATCTCATCGGTTTGCTCTTTGGCCAATACTTCTTTGCCCAGGGAATCAAAATATCCATCTGGAGCCGTAAAACCATCAGATTTAGGCAGATCTAAAGAGCCAGCATCTAATTTGGACATGATCTCTTCTGATAAGCCTTCAAAATAACCTTCAGGAATTTTAAATCCTTCTTTTTTACTTATTTTCCCCATGGCTTCAATATGACTTTTCCTGTTTTAAAAGGTTTAATCCCTTTTCGTTTACCGTATTTTTCGACCATTCAATTTTACCCTATTTTTATTCCTTAAGATACGATTCAATTTTTTTAACGGCCAAATGATAGGACGCCTTCAGACCTCCTACCGATGTGTTGAGAATGGCTGAAATTTCACCGTATTTCATTTCCTCGAAATATTTCATCATAAAAACAAGCTTTTGTTTTTCGGGGAGTTTGGCAAGTGCTTTTTGTAATTTCAACTGTATTTCGTCTCCCTCAAAATAAACATCAGCTTCTAAATTATTGACCATATGTTCCTGTACTTCATCCATTCCTAATCCTAACTTTTTAGATTTCACTTTTATAAAAGTGAGTGCTTCGTTGGTACCGATTCGGTATATCCATGAAAAAAGCTTGCTATCTCCTTTAAAACCATCGATACTCCTGAAAACCTTGATAAAGGTGTTCTGTAATACATCATTGGCATCATCGTGATTCAGCACAATCCTTCGGATATGCCAATAAAGGCGTTCTTTGTGCGTATCGATCAGTACTTCGAACGCTTTGGAATCCTTCTGTTTTAACCGTTGTACTAAGGTCTCTTCAGCTATCAAGACTTGTTTCTTATAACTTTTAGACTATTATAGACCAAAAAGGTTTAAGACGTACTTATCCTCAGGCCCCAAGGGATTGCATATCAACCAGATTTCTATATACACCATCTGCGGTGAGAAGATCTTTATGCGAACCAATCTCCACGATTTTACCTTTTTGCAACACCACGATCTTATCGGCATTCTGAATGGTAGACAACCGATGCGCAATCACTATGGAAGTACGGTTTTGCATCATGTTTTCCAGGGCATTCTGTACCAGTCGTTCACTTTCTGTATCCAAAGCGGAAGTTGCTTCATCCAGCAGCATAACCGGTGGGTTTTTCAAAACGGCCCGGGCGATGGAAAGGCGTTGTTTCTGACCGCCGCTGAGCTTATTACCCCCGTCTCCGATATTGGTATCATAGCCCTTGGGAAGTTCGATTATGAATTCGTGCGCATTCGCTATTTTCGCCGCTTCAACAATCTCATCTTCCGTAGCATCGTTTTTTCCCAGCGAAATATTATTCCTAACGCTATCATTGAACAAAATAGAATCCTGGGTCACCAGGCCTATGAGGTCGCGGAGCGATTTCTTTGTGAGGTGTTTGATGTCAACATCATCCATTTTAACCAGACCATCGGTTACATCGTAAAAACGCATCACCAAATTGGCGATGGTGCTTTTCCCGCTGCCCGATTGTCCTACCAGTGCAACAGTGCTGCCCTTGGGTACTTCGAGGCTGAAGTCTTTTAATACAAATTCATCTTCGTACTTAAAAGACACATTTGCCAGACTTATCCCGGAGGTAAAATCCATTTTATCAATAGCCCCGGGTTTTTCCTTGACGGTATTTTCTGTTTCGAGGATTTCCAGGACCCTTTCTGCCGCTGCGTTGCCTTTTTTAACCCCGTAGGATGCCTTGCTTATCGCTTTGGCTGGGGTCAGGATATTATAAGCCAGTCCCATATAGGCGATGAATGAGGAAGCATCGAGACTGCCTTCTATAAGCACCATTTTACCTCCAAACCACAGAAGTACCCCGATTACCAGTATTCCGAGGAATTCTCCAATTGGCGAGGCCAGATTCTGGCGGTTTAGAAGTTTGTTCGAGAACCTGAAAAAACGTTCGGTAGATTTTTGAAATACCTTTGAAAATCTCGATTCGGCATTAAAGGCCTTGATCACCCTTAAACCACTTAGTGTTTCTTCTACTATCGATAGGAATTCTGCCTGTTCTAACTGCACTCTGGCCGACTGTTTTTTCAAGGATTTTCCAATACGCGATATAATCATACCGGCAATCGGGATAAAGATGAAGACAAACAGCGTTAACTTGGTGCTGATAGAAAACATCACTATAATAGTAAATAGTATCGTCAGGGGTTCTCGTACGATCAATTCTAAAATAGAAAGGAACGAGTGTTGTATTTCCAGCACATCTGAAGATATACGGGCGATAACATCCCCTTTCTTTTTCTCAGAAAAAAATGAGATAGGAAGCTCCACTATCTTTTTGTACATCGCGTTCCTCACATCTTTCAGTACGCCATTTCTTAAGAACGTAATGAAGTACATGGCAAGATAATTAAAGATATTCTTCATCAGGAAAAGCGCTAGCACCAAACCGATAACAAGAACCAAGCCCTTCATTTCATCATCTCCCGAATAGGTTGTGAGCCGGTAGTTTATGGAGTCCATCAGGAATTCCTTTATATTACCCATTCCCGAATATTCAGGCACAGTATAGACCTTCTTTGTTTTATTGAACAATACATCGAGCATTGGGATCAGAGCGGCAAAGGAAAGCGCACTGAACAAGGCATATAATATGTTAAAGAATATATTTAAAAAGCCATATCGACGATACGGACCTGCAAACCGTAAAATTTTCCTGAAATAATCCATTAAACAAGCTTGAGTTCGGCAATGATGCGGTCGATCTTAGTATCGAGCAATGTTGAAGTTTTTTCCAATGCCTCCTTTTCTTCCAAAGTAGTATTGACACTGAAATAAAATTTGATTTTGGGTTCGGTTCCACTAGGCCGAGCGGCCATACGAGTACCATCTTCAGCGGTATAGATCAGTACATTGGATTTAGGAAGCAACAGTGGAGTAGTCCTTCCATCGATCCTATTGGTTGAAATGGAGCTGTTATAGTCGTCAATGCGCACCACTCTTGAACCATCGAGTTCTTCCAATGGATTGAGTTTTAGGTCTTCCATCATTTTTACGATCTCCTCTGCCCCTTGAATCCCTTTTTTTGTAATCGAGATCAAGCGTTCTTTGTAATAACCATATGCGATAAAACAGCTGATCAGCTCATTATAAAAAGAGCTTCCCCTGGATTTTGCCTGGGCCGCGATCTCGCAAGCTAAGAGTGTTGAGGTGACAGCGTCTTTATCGCGCACAAAATCGCCAACCATAAACCCAAAACTTTCTTCTCCTCCGCCTATAAAGAACTGATCGGGGTAGTCCCTGATCATTTTAGCGATCCATTTAAATCCTGTGAGGGAGGTTTTGCACTCTACACCATATGCCCTGGCCAGTTCCTCCATCATCGGTGTGGAGACGATGGTACTGGCAATAAACTCGTTTCCGTCGAATCCTTTTTTCTTTTTCTCGTCCAGCAGGAACCTTGTCATCAAAAGCATGGTTTGGTTTCCATTCAACAGTTGAAGTTTTCCATCGTAATCACGGACGGCAATACCTAGCCGGTCGCTGTCAGGATCGGTGCCCACCACCATATCAGCTCCGATCTCCTCCGCTTTATCTATGGCCATTTTTAATGCTTCTGGTTCTTCAGGATTTGGGGAATCTACCGTAGGAAAGCTGCCATCGGGTTCTGCCTGTTCCTCTATGATCGTAACATTTGAATATCCTGCACGTTTCAACACCTCCGGAATTGCGGTGATGGAAGTGCCATGAAGCGAAGTAAAGACAATGCTGAAATCGTCCTTGCCTTCGGCATTATAATTTCCATTGTTTACGGAGGCTTCGAAAAAAGCCTCATCTACATTTTGATCGATCAACTCGATTAATTCCTGATTCGCCTCAAAACGGATGTCTTCATATTCCAGGGCGTTGATCTCATCGATGATTTCACGATCCTCAGGGGGTACAATCTGGCCGCCGTCGGTCCAGTAGACTTTATATCCATTGTACTCCGGGGGATTATGGGATGCGGTAAGCACTACACCTGCATGGCATTTAAGATGACGTACCGCAAATGAAAGTTCAGGTGTGGTTCTCAGGGCCGAGAAAAGAAAAACCTTAATTCCGTTGGCGGAGAATACTTCTGCTACAGTACGGGCAAGGGTATCGCTATTATGCCTGCAATCATAGGCGATAACCACTTTAGGTAGCTCCCCTGGATAGACCCGGAGAAGATAATTGCTCAGGCCCTGTGTGCTTTTACCCAGGGTATATTTATTGATGCGATTGGTGCCGGCACCCATAACCCCGCGCATACCACCTGTGCCAAATTCCAGATTCTTATAAAAGCGGTCTTTTAGTTCGTTGATATCCCCTTCGAGAAGGCGTTGCACTTCCTGTCGTACCGAAGCGTCAAAAAAATCACCAAGCCATTTTTGTGCTGTTGTTCTAATTGCATCCATCGATTCAGATCGTATTGATAAGGTAAAATTACAATAGATTCTCAAGCTATAACCTAATTTTCCGGAATTAGCTGGTTTTAAACATGGAAAAGGGATTAAAATCGGGATATTTCCTCAATAATGGCAAAAGTAATTACTTTTAAGATTCGCGATTTCAGAACAAATTTAGGGAATGAAAAACTTGCTTTTTGTTCTTTTACGCCATCGGACGATTATTGGTTTCTGCTCCAATTCAAATCTGGACGGACCGCAAAAGGTCATTTCAGTCTAAAACGCTAGAAATTGAGTTTTTTATAAATGTTGTAATTGGGCTTGTCTTTCTTAGCCCGGAGGATTATCTCACCCAAAAATCCTGCAAGAAAGAATTGGGTTCCTATAATCATAGCAGCAAGGGATACATAAAACTGGGGTCGATCGGCCAAGAGACGGCCTGTTGGATTGATAAAAAGTTTATCGATACCCAGGTAAATAGCAAAACCAAAACCGATCAGGAACATCAAAACTCCCAGTGCCCCGAAAAGGTGCATCGGTCGTTTGCCAAATTTGGAGACAAACCATATCGTGATGAGATCCAGCAAACCATTGATGAAACGCTCAGCCCCAAATTTTGTCTTTCCATATTTCCGTGCCTGGTGTTGTACTACTCTTTCCCCAATACGTGTAAAACCAGCGTTTTTAACAAGAACAGGAATATAACGGTGCATTTCTCCCGATACCTCGATGTTCTTGATCACATCATTTCTAAAGGCCTTAAGTCCGCAATTGAAATCGTGTAATTTGACTCCTGAGGTCTTTCGAGCTGCCCAATTGAAAACTTTTGAAGGAATGTTCTTGGCCAGGATAGAGTCGAACCGCTTTTTTTTCCAACCCGAAATCAGGTCGTACTTCTCTTCTTTTATAAGTTTATAAAGATGAGGGATCTCTTCCGGATTATCTTGTAGATCAGCATCCATGGTAATCACCACTTCGCCCTGGGCTACTTCAAAACCGGCATGTAGTGCCTGAGACTTACCAAAATTCTTCAGGAAGCGAATACCTTTTACCTCTGGATTATCTGCGGCGAGAGTCTCGATGATGCTCCAGGAATTATCGGTGCTACCATCATCGATAAACAGAAGTTCGTATAAAAAACGATTGGATTCCATCACCTGTGCAATCCAATCGTGCAGTTCTCTTATTGATTCTTCTTCGTTCAGTAATGGAATTACTATCGAGAGGTTCATAGGCGGTTTCCTAGATTCCGCTCAAAAGTACAATTTTTAACTTTTAATAGGTAGGCTTTACTTTCTTGAGGATCAAGCCTCCAATGACCCCAACCACAAGACCGGCGATAATATTGAAAATCAGGATAATGGGGTAGGAGATCCAGAAATAATTGATGGTCCCATCGTACTGTTGTTGTATTTGCTCTGGTGTCATCACACCGTCTGCTTCGGCTTTTACCTTTTGAACTTCAGCGATCTTCAAGGCGAAATCGGTATCGATCACATTGGCCATGACCATGGTGTAAATCACACCGATTATGCCAGCCACAAGTGCGATACCAGCTCCCAGTTTAGCGGCTTCACCCAGGCTTAAGAATCCATTGTTGGCCTTTCTGAAACTGATGATTCCCCAAATGATCACGGCCACCATGATGACAATACTGATGACCGTATTGGCCGGATCCTGTGAGGTATGGGCATCCATTGTGTAGAGCATAATGCCAAAGACCACACTGATAAGGCCCAGTATTAATCCGAAGTTAAGAGAATATTTCCCGGTTTTTGGTTGACTTTCTTCCATGTATTCTTTCTTTAAGTTAGTAAAATGTTAGTGTAGGCAAAGGTTTTTTTGTTACAAATAAAGATAGCGATTTTAAGAATTCTTTTTTGGCCGGTGGATTGCTGTATAATAGAAAAATGATTAAATTTGCAGCCGCTTATAGATATAAGAAGAGATATGAAAAAAGATATTCACCCTGAGAATTACAGATTAGTAGCCTTCAAGGACATGTCTAACGACGATGTTTTTATCACAAAGTCTACCGCAGACACTAAGGAAACCATTACGGTAGAAGGGGTAGAATATCCACTGGTGAAACTTGAGATCTCCAGAACTTCTCATCCATACTACACCGGTAAAGCTAAATTGGTGGATACCGCAGGTAGGATCGACAAGTTTAAGAGCAAGTACGATAAGTTCAAAAAAGCTAAACCGACATCGGAAAAGGCAGCCAACACTGCCAGTTCTCAGGAAGAATGATCCTTTGGTCGTAAAAAGATAGGTATACGCCCCCGATTCTCATCGGGGGCGTTATTTTTATACTTTTATCAAAAGATTCGAGATGAACTACATACTCTTTGATGGACCGGTGAAGGATTCACTGCTGCCCTTTACCTTTACAAGGCCGGTGGCAGATATCAGGATAGGAATCCTGACGATCAGAGAAAAGTGGGAAACCATACTGAATACGGTAACCAGTACCAGGACCGAAGATTACTTAAGTATAAAATATCCTTTGAGAACGGAAGCCATAAACGTAATGATCGATGCTTCCTTCGTTCCAGACACAATACTCGCAGAGCAAATTCTGAAACTTAAAGTCGGTGAGGCTCTGGTTAATAGTGAAGAGACCATAGCCTACTGCACTGATGACCCTCGGAAGGAGTTCAAAAAAGAAAACTTTGATGAAGTTGCTTATGAGGGTACAACATTCCGAATTGAAAATACCTGGGATATATTCTCGAAGAATGGTGAGGCACTTCAGGCCGACTTTGAATTACTGACCCATGGAAGAGAAAGCGAGCCCATCTCTAAGAGCAATAGTGTGATCCATCCCGAAAATATATTTCTGGAAAAAGGGGCCAGGGTAGAATTCAGTATTCTCAATGCCTCGGAAGGCCCAATCTATCTGGGCAAAGATTCACTTGTAATGGAAGGGAATATGATCCGCGGGGGGCTTGCGCTTTGTGATAATGCTGTGGTTAAAATGGGGGCTAAAATCTATGGTCCTACCACCGTAGGACCTTATGGGAAGGTCTGTGGTGAAATCAATAATTCAGTGATCTTCGGTTATTCCAGCAAAGGTCATGATGGTTACCTTGGGAATTCAGTGCTGGGTGAATGGTGTAATATCGGAGCCGACTCCAACAATTCGAACCTGAAGAACAATTATGCGAAAGTCAGGCTTTGGAATTATGCTACCGAAAGTTTTGAACAAACCGGCCTGCAATTCTGTGGCCTCATGATGGGCGACCACAGTAAAACAGCCATTAACACCATGTTCAATACAGGAACCGTGATAGGGGTGAATTCGAATATCTACGTGCCAGGTTTTCCCAGAAATTTTGTACCCAGTTTTAGTTGGGGAGGAGCCACCGGCTTTTCGACCTATTATCCTAAAAAAGCTTTTGAAGCCGCAGAGGTGATGATGGCTCGAAGAGGAGTGACCTTCGATAAGGTGGAGGCAGATATCCTGAACCATGTCTTCGAAATCACTAAAAAATGGCGTAATTATCCCCGTTAGACTATTATTTATTCCTTTAGACAGACTGCCATCGCATTTGGCCGGAAGTTGGTATCTTAGCTGCCCCAAAATGGTTTTTGATAGCATATGAATAAACGAGTGGCTTTTCATACTCTGGGTTGTAAGCTGAATTTTTCGGAAACTTCTACCATAGCCCGTCAGTTCACTGGCGAAGCTTTTCAGCGCGTGAGTTTTGATGCTGCTGCAGATATTTATGTTATCAATACCTGTTCGGTTACGGAAAACGCTGATAAACAGTTTAAATCGATCGTCAGACAAGCGCTTAAGCTTAATCCCGACGCATTTATAGTCGCTATTGGCTGCTATGCCCAACTTAAACCCCGGGAAATTGCTTCATTGCAAGGAGTAGACCTCGTATTGGGTGCTACCGAGAAATTTAATATCCTGGCATACCTCGACGATCTCAATAAGAAGCATGAGGGGGTAATTCATTCCTGTGAGATAGAGGAAGCTAATTTTTATGTGGGCAGCTATGCTATTGGAGACCGGACCCGTGCATTCCTTAAAGTCCAGGATGGATGTGATTACAAATGCAGTTTTTGTACCATACCGCTTGCCAGGGGGATATCGCGTAGCGACACCCTTGAAAATGTTCTGGATAACGCCAGGAACATTGCGGAACAGAATATCAAAGAAATAGTGCTTACCGGTGTTAATATCGGGGATTATGGAAAAGGTGAAAACGGGAATAAAAAGCACGACCATACCTTTTATGATCTTGTTAAGGCACTTGAAAAAGTCGAAGGGATTGAGCGTATACGGATCTCATCTGTAGAACCTAATTTATTGAGGGATGAGATCATCGACTTTGTAGCCTCGAGCAAAATTTTTGTGCCGCATTTCCATATTCCATTGCAGAGCGGTAGCGATAAAATACTAAAACTCATGCGCAGGAGGTATCAACGCAGCCTCTACACCAAAAAGGTAAAGCAGATCAAAGCAAATATGCCCGATGCCTGTATCGGGGTAGATGTGATCGTAGGATTTCCTGGTGAAACAGACCAAGATTTTCTGGAAACATATACATTCCTGAATGAGTTAGACATTTCCTACCTTCATGTTTTCACCTACAGTGAGCGCGATAATACACCGGCTTCTCAAATGCCGGATACTGTTCTTCCTGAGGTTAGAAAAAAGAGAAGTAAAATGCTCAGGGGGCTTTCAGCAAAAAAACGAAGAGCTTATTATGAATCTCAAATAGGTGCCAGGCGTAAGGTGCTCCTGGAAGGAGAGAACAAAAAGGGTTATATGTATGGATTTACAGAAAACTATGTGCGCCTTAGAACCCCATGGGATCCGGAATTAGTTAATTCTATGCTGGAGGTGGAATTGACGGAAATGGATGAAGAAGGAATGGTCCGGTTCAAAATCCTGGAAACAAGCTTGCAAGAATAGCCTAAAAAACCCGGCTGTTCTGAACCGGGTTAGCTTTTATTTATCCTGTAGACAAAATTTATCAGATACGTATCCCCACCGGAAGCATCTCTTTATATTGTCTGTTCTTTCTTAAAAATCCTGCGATCTGTGGACTGGTTGGTACTACTCTAAGATTTTGTCCCTGGATATGATGCAGAACTCCCTTAATAAAATCTTCTTTAAATCCATCTATGGAAATTTCTTCCGGAATCACGAGTTTAGTGAGAAATACTTTGCGTTCTTGCGAAGAGTATTCAATTTTGGCTAAATGCCCGTCAACTCTAGTTTCAAATTGTCGCAAGAAACTATTGTCCTTAATGATTACTTCACTCATATAGTTAGAATTTAGTGTGGTTTCAGATAAAAAAATCACGATGTTTAGAATCGCAATTTTAAAAAAACGGACCGAGAGTAATTAATTTACATCCAGCGAACAAAAGTAGCAAAAAAAATGCTAATTTCCTAGGAATTACCACGCTAAACACTGGATGGGGGCAACTAAAATACATGTTTATCTGATGCCTGGGATGGCAGCAAATTCTAGCATCTTCAAGAATATTCAACTCGATGAAGATCGTTTCGAGACCCATAGACTTGAATGGTTTGTACCAAAACGCGGTATGACACTGGTGGAATACGCAGAGGCCATGTGCCATCATATCACTCATCCAAAGCCGGTTTTGATCGGTGTTTCCTTTGGGGGGATATTGGTACAGGAAATGGCCAGGCTTGTCCCGGTGAAGAAAGTTATTATTATCTCTAGTGTAAAGAGCCAGTCCGAGCTTCCCAAACGTTTGATTTTTGCCAAATACACCAAGATCCATAAACTCCTTCCCACGGGCTTGATCAACAATGTTGAACTTCTGGCTAAATATGCCTTTGGTGAAATAGTGACCAAAAGGCTAGAGCTTTATGAAGAATATCTTTCGATAAGAGATAAATATTATATCGACTGGTCTATTGACCAGATGATACATTGGAGTCAACGCGAGCATGATCCTGAATTAGTGCATATTCATGGAAATAAGGATGCGGTATTTCCTATTCAGCATATCAAAGATTGTATACGGGTCGAAGACGGGACGCACATTATGATCCTGAACCGTTTCAGATGGTTTAATCAACGCTTACCCACAATTATTTTGGAGGAAGGGAGTTCTATTTAATACCTTTGAATAAACAATCAATTTTAAAGTAATGGTGGTGTTGAAGAAAATTTTGATGATTCTGGGTGTGGTCTTTGTGATCAGCACCCTTGTTTTTGCAGTTCAGCGGAGTCCGGTAGATCCAATCGAGATTCCTACGGAAATCAAAGATAAAGATGGCAAAAAAAATGTAGCTCCTGAATATACGATCTCAGCGATCGATATACCTAATAATTTGATCTTTGCCGGTGAAAGAGTACCACAGGAAGATCCTGAGATCATGGAACGGATCGACCGGGAATTTCTGGTCAATACCTATTGGCAGTCGAACGCCTTATTACTGATGAAGAGGGCTCATAAATACTTTCCCGTCATCGAACCTATTTTGAGAAAACACAATGTGCCGGAAGATTTCAAATACCTGGCCGTGGCCGAAAGCGGTCTTCAGAATACGGTTTCACCTGCTGGGGCTACGGGCTTCTGGCAGATCATGAAAGCCACCGCTCGCGAGTATGGCCTGGAAGTTAACGGCAATGTAGACGAACGCTATCATTTGGAAAAAGCTACTGATGTTGCCTGCAGGTACCTGAAGAGGTATAAAGAAAAATTCGGCAGCTGGACCCTTGCTGCCGCAGCCTATAACGCGGGTCCTGGATCTATTAATAAGTTCATGAATATCCAACAGGCAAATGACTATTACGATCTGCTCCTGGGTGAGGAAACGGGTCGTTATGTATTTCGTATTCTTGCTATCAAAGAAATCCTAAGTAATCCAGGGAAATACGGTTATGAAGTTGAGAATCAGGATTTTTATAGTGCGGTCCCAACTTTTAATGTGGAGGTTGATACCGCAGTGGCAAACTTTGCTGATTTCGCCTCGCAGTACGGGATTAATTATAAGGTCCTTAAGAGGCATAATCCCTGGTTGAGAGAGCCTCACCTGAATAATGCCTCAGGCAAGAAGTATATCATTCAAATTCCCAATAAAGGATATTATTCCACGAGCCGGTAATTCAGATGCGTTTCATCTGCTGTTGCATCATCTTGATCTGCTCTGTCAGCATATTGTTTTTATCGAGTTTTTTGGCTTCCTGCAGTAGCGTGGTAGCCTCTCGTTTTCGCCTTTTTTGCAGGGCAATCCCTGCCAGGCTTAATTTGGCCATAGCCACATCGTAGTCCATATTCAGTCCTAGTTTCAATGCCTTTTTGAAATATTTCTCTGCTTGGGTCAGGTTCTTTTGAGAATAAATGATTCCATAGAGGTAGTTGTAGTAGCCCTGTTGCTTTTGTGTTAATGCGGATTCTGGATTTTTAATTCTTTCCAGCCATTTCTGAGTTCCATCAAGATCTTGTTTCCTCATTCGTAAAAAAGCCAGGAGGATAAGTTCGTTTCTAAAATAGAGGAAGACAAATACCAATGCGAGGAGGATTAGAAAAATCCCGTTCCCGATATTCCCTTCTGCGAACTGATATCCTGCATAGGCTAACAGCACTGCTGCAAGAATTATTTTTATGATTTTGTTGAACATATCAATTTCTGATTAGTTTGTAACTGGTAGTCGACCTTACTGTGGTGGGAATTGAGACATCGCCTGTAAAGTCGATCATGGCGGTGCCTTCTGAATAACCCTCGACCAACATGTCGAGGATAAAACCCGTGGTGATATCGGCGGTAATCGTGGTCTCCTGCTTTCCGCTCAGAGACATGCTTGTACCTTTATCTTCGATATCCACTTCTATATAGGCCTGGCCTTTTATGTGGTTCTCTGCCTGTGTGGATTTTACTAGCGTCCAGATATTTTTTGCGGAAAATTTTCCGTTGTATTCATTTTGCCAACTTCTCTGTAAACTGTCCTTACCATTCGGATAGATAAAGGTCATCTGCCCAAAACTGGCGGAAAGGGCTCGGGAACCAAATTCGCTACGAACGGATTCTTTAAGGGCATTTTGCTCAACAACATAGGTATCACCTTTTTTAAGCGTATAATGCAATGAATGCTGGCTCCACAGACCAGTGCAAAAAAACAAGAAGATAAGCCAAAAGAAGTAACTTCTCATGAGCAGCATGTCGGGTGGTTAAAAGATGTCGCAAAAGTAACAAATCTATACGAATTATTTTTTCGCTCCAATTTGGCAAAGCAAAAACTCTTCGTATATTTGCGCCCAGATTTTAGTAGCCTATGCCGTCTTTTCGGCATATTTATCAATAAAATTCTTCGGAATGAAAAGAACATATCAGCCATCCAAAAGAAAGAGAAGGAATAAGCACGGTTTCAGGGAACGCATGGACTCTGTAAGTGGGAGAAAAGTGTTGGCACGTAGAAGGGCAAAAGGAAGAAAGAAATTAAGTGTATCCTCAGAGCCCAGACATAAAAAATAATGATCGTCAAAACAATAATCAATAAGGTGTTACTTTCATCAGGTAACACCTTTTTTTTGTCTATACCACAATAATCAATAAGTTAAGATGCCCAGAAGAAAAGATTTAAATACAGTTCTCATCATCGGGTCCGGACCGATAATTATAGGACAGGCATGTGAATTCGACTATTCAGGATCCCAATCGTTACGGTCATTAAGGGAAGATGGAATTAAAACCATTTTGATCAACAGCAATCCGGCTACCATTATGACCGATCCGGCAATGGCAGACCACGTCTATCTGCTACCCCTGACCACCAAATCGATAATTCATATCTTAAAAGAACACCCCGAAATAGATGCAGTACTCCCCACAATGGGCGGGCAGACGGCCTTAAATCTGTGCATCCAAGCCGACGAAAAGGGTGTTTGGGATGACTTTAAAGTAGAAATTATAGGAGTGGATATTGAGGCGATCAATATTACCGAAGACCGTGAGCAGTTCAGGGAGTTGATGATGAAGATTGGCATCGGGGTCCCACCGCAGACCTCGGCGACTTCCTTTTTAAAAGGGAAGGAGATCGCACAGGATTTTGGATTTCCTCTTGTGATACGGGCTTCTTATACCCTGGGGGGCGCAGGGGCATCTATCGTTCACGATCCGGAAGATTTTGATACGATGCTGAGCCGTGGTCTGGAGGTATCGCCCATCCACGAAGTGATGATCGATAAGGCGCTAATCGGCTGGAAGGAATACGAGTTGGAGTTGCTCAGAGATAAGAACGACAATGTTGTGATCATCTGTACCATTGAAAATATGGACCCTATGGGTATCCATACGGGCGACTCGATCACGGTAGCACCTGCCATGACACTTTCCGATACCACTTTTCAGCGAATGCGTGATATGGCTATCAAAATGATGCGTAATATCGGAGATTTTGCCGGTGGCTGCAATGTGCAGTTTGCCGTGAGCCCCGATGAAAAAGAAGATATTATCGCCATCGAGATCAATCCGAGAGTGTCCAGATCTTCTGCGCTGGCCTCCAAGGCTACGGGTTATCCTATCGCAAAAGTAGCGACGAAACTCGCTATAGGTTATAGCTTGGACGAGTTGGAAAATCAGATTACCAAATCGACTTCGGCTCTGTTTGAACCAACTCTCGATTATGTGATCGTTAAGATCCCACGCTGGAATTTCGACAAATTTGAAGGTTCGGACCGGACCCTGGGACTTCAGATGAAGTCTGTAGGTGAAGTAATGGGCATCGGCCGATCTTTCCAGGAAGCTCTTCATAAGGCGACACAATCGCTTGAGATCAAACGCAACGGACTGGGAGCCGATGGCAAGGGATACAAGAACTATGAAAAGATCATTAGCAAGCTAACGGTTCCGAGTTGGGATCGCGTTTTTGTCATCTACGATGCTATCCAGCTTGGGATCCCATTGAGCAGAATACATGACATCACTAAGATCGATATGTGGTTCCTGAAACAATATGAAGAACTGCATTTACTGGAGAAAGAAATATCGAAATATACCATAGAGAACCTCCCCAAAAACCTCTTGCTCGAAGGAAAACAAAAAGGATTTGCCGACAGACAGATCGCACATATGCTCGACTGTTTTGAATCTGAGGTCCATAACAAAAGAATGCAGCTGAACATCAACCGTGTTTATAAATTAGTAGATACCTGTGCCGCCGAGTTTAAAGCGATGACACCTTACTACTATTCTACTTTTGAAGAGGAGATCGAGACAGCGGAAGGTAAGCGTTATGTGGCCAACGACAGCGAAGTGACAGATCGGAAAAAAATAGTAGTGCTGGGTTCAGGCCCTAACCGTATAGGTCAGGGAATCGAGTTCGATTACTGTTGTGTTCATGGGGTACTGGCTGCGGCGGAGTGTGGTTATGAAACCATAATGATCAATTGTAACCCGGAAACAGTTTCCACAGATTTTGATACGGCCGATAAGCTCTACTTTGAACCGGTCTTTTGGGAACATATCTACGATATTATCCTGCACGAAAAGCCGGAAGGTGTTATTGTGCAGCTCGGAGGGCAGACCGCTCTGAAGCTGGCGGAGAAACTCGATAAATATGGGATCAAAATCATGGGTACCAGTTTTACTTCGCTCGATCTTGCGGAAGACCGGGGTAGCTTCTCAAGATTGCTGAAAAAGAACAATATTCCCTATCCGCCCTTTGGTGTGGCCGAGAGTGCAGATGAAGCCCTGGAGCTGGCTAAGGAACTGAACTTCCCCCTCCTGGTCCGGCCGTCCTACGTCTTGGGAGGCCAAGGTATGAAGATCGTGATAAACGATGCCGAATTGGAAGAACATGTGGTCGATCTCCTGAGAAAGATCCCCAATAACAAATTGCTGCTAGATCATTATCTGGATGGGGCCATCGAAGCGGAAGCTGATGCCATATGCGATGGAAATGATATTTATATCATCGGGATCATGGAGCATATAGAACCCTGCGGGATTCACAGTGGCGACTCAAATGCTACCTTACCACCCTTTAATCTGGGTGAATTCGTGATGCAACAGATTAAGGACCATACAAAGACCATTGCACTTGCCCTTAATACGGTTGGCCTTATCAATATACAGTTCGCCATAAAGGATGATATGGTGTATGTAATTGAAGCTAATCCAAGAGCTTCCAGAACCGTGCCCTTCATCGCGAAGGCCTACGGAGAGCCCTATGTGAACTACGCTACAAAGATCATGCTTGGCGAGAAGAAATTGAAAGACTTTAAATTCTACCCCAAACTGGAGGGCTATGCCATTAAGCAACCTGTTTTTTCATTTAATAAATTCCCCAATGTAAATAAGAACCTGGGACCGGAGATGAAAAGCACAGGAGAAAGCATATTGTTCATAGAGAGTCTTAAGGACGATGAGTTTTACAATCTCTATACCAGGCGTAAGATGTACCTGAGCAAATAGGTGGTAGACTGATTTAGGTTGTTCAACCAGCGTTATGACCCGGATTATTGAGCGAAGAGTTCAAGACTCGCTCGTACCTGCACCTCCCGGGCTATTTTTTTAAATACGAGCCTTGGTACCTCAATGCCATGGTCCTCTGATGCTACCATGAATTCCGACTCCAGTATCAATAGATTTTCTTTACGGGATAGTCGTACAATAGTCTTTAGAGGCCTGGTGATGCCATGTATGGTAAGCTTGCCATTCAGATCATAATCTGCCGGTAAATTATCCATAAAGTCCGGTTCGAAGTCCTGCAGCGTACCACTAAAGATCGCTTTGGGATATTTGTCTGACTCCATGTAGTTTTCATTAAAATGCTCCTGCATCAGTTTCCGATCGAATTCAAATTCCTTAACCAGTAAGACAACCGCAAAATTTCCTGTTGCAGGATCTAGTATGGCATTGGCGGTAGTATTCAGGGCGTCGATGTCTTCCAATGGGGTAGAGGCATTGATATTTACCTGACCCATGGTGGTCTTATAACGGTTTTGCGCATGACAGATACCCACAGACAGGCATAAGGTCAGTAAAATTGGCAAAAAGCTTTTCATGAATCTTCTATAACGACAACTCCAATAGTCTCAATTACTATTCCAAACGGAAAAAGTATAAAAATCTTTCCCTAAAGCAGCATATTTCATCAGGTCCATAACGGCTGTCATAAAGATAAAAATGGCAAGGCGAGGGTAAATTTTTTTATTTGTAAGTTTATTATTCTAACTGCCATGATCTATTTTACCAAAGTAATTCCGTTATGAAACATATAATATGGCTGCTGCTATGCCTTTTATCTTTCTCCCTATCTATTGCACAGGACGATCTGCTCGATGAGATCGACAAGGAAGACAGCACAAAATTGGCCGATGCGGCGTTCAAAGGCCTTAAAATAGTCAATTTTGAATCCACAAAATTGATTAACAAACGAGAGTTCTACTTCGTAATCTCCCACCGTTTTGGAAGCATAAAAAATGGTATTGACGACTTTTTCGGACTGGATTTCGCCAATACACGAATCCAGTTTATCTATGGATTTACCGATGGTTTCAATCTGAGTATCTCCAGGCACTCCTTTAATAAGACCTATGAAATGAATGGGAAGTATCGTTTAGCAAGTCAACAAGAGAGATTTCCGATAACGATTGTCGGCTATAGTCAGGCCGCTGTGAATACCCTGCTGGAAGAAGCATTGATTTTGCGCCCGGTCGACTTTAGCGACAGGATTTCATTTACCCAACAATTGCTGATATCCAGAAAAGTATCGGAACGACTATCTGTTGAACTAATGCCCACTTATTTTTATGAAGGATATGTGGATTATGAGCCGCAGGATAATAATCAATATGCGCTGGGTATTGGCGGCCGTTACAAAGTGGGTAAGCGGTGGAGCATAAATGTGGATTATGGCTGGCACCTGAACCGTGCAGATGGATCGCCCTTTGTGAATCCGCTTTCCATAGGAGTTGATATAGAAACCGGCGGCCATGTTTTCCAATTGCATTTTACCAACGCACAACCGACATTCGAAAGTGGATTTCTGGGCAATGCTGTAGGGGATTGGAGCAAAGGTGATATTTACTTTGGGTTTAACCTGAGCAGGGTATTTAATTTCTAGATGGTTTAAGCCAAATATTATTCCCATTCAGTGTGGAAGCTACCTTCCTTATCCAGACGCTCATAAGTATGGGAACCAAAGTAATCTCTTTGAGCCTGGATCAGGTTTAGCGGTAAACGTCCTGATGAATACGCATCAAAATACGCCAGACAATTAGACAATCCAGGTAGTGGGATTCCATTGGTAACGGCATAGGATACCAGTTCGCGTGCTGATCCTACAGTTGATTTAATTTTATTTGCAAAAGAAGCTGCCAGCAATAGATTTTCCAGCGTCTTTTCTTCCTGGTAAGCTTGGGCAATGTCTTCCAGTAAGGCTGCGCGGATGATGCAACCCGCTCTCCAGATTTTTGCAATAGTCGCCAGATCTAATTCATAGCCATATTCCTTTGAGGCTTCAGATAACTGATGCATTCCCTGGGCATAAGTGATTATAAATGAAAAATACAATGCCTCCTCGGCCAGTTGGCTTAGTTTTTCTTTTTTTATCGGAGTCGGTGCTTTTTTTGGAAAGAGCTTTTCGGCGGCCATCCGGTCTTCCTTCAAGGCAGAGATCTCTCGCATACTAACCGAAACATCGATCGTTGGTACAGGAATTCCCAGATCCATAGCATTTTGCGAAGTCCACTTTCCGGTGCCCTTTTGTTTGGCCTTATCAAGGATAAGATCGATCAGTGGCTCGGAATCACCATCTTCTTTTTTTGTAAAAATTTCAGAGGATATCTCCACCAGAAAGGATTGAAGACGTCCCCGATTCCAATCGGCATATAATTGGTGCAACTCATCATTATTCAGACCAGCTGCTCTTTTTAGAATATCATAAATCTCAGAGGTTAGTTGCATCAGTCCATATTCGATCCCGTTATGGACCATTTTGACATAATTACCGGCAGATTTTGGCCCGAGGTATGCCACACAGGGCTCTCCCTCGAAATCGGCCGCTACCGCTTCGAAAATCGCCTTAACTTCTTTATAGGCAGATTGTGATCCTCCCGGCATGATACTTGGCCCGATCCGGGCGCCTTTCGCTCCGCCGGAAACACCGGCACCAAAAAAATGGATCCCCTCTGAGCTCAAATACGACTCTCTTCGGTCTGTATCGGTAAAATAAGAGTTACCACCGTCAATAATTATATCATTTTTGGCCAGATGGGGTACTAGGCTTTCTATAACAGAATCGACAATTTTACCAGCCGGTACGAGCAACATGATCTTTCGTGGCTTTTGTAGGGAAGTCACAAATTTGACAATATCATCAGTCGCATTTACCCTGGAGAGATCTCCTCCTTCACTCACCAGAGCCTTCACCTGTTCGGGATCGAGATCATAGCCACAGGCCTTGAAACCTTTATCAGCTACATTGAGTATAAAGTTTCGGCCCATGACCCCCAGGCCCACCAGACCAAAATCATAATAGGATTCTTTCATAGATAAGAATTTTATCGTTCGCCTATAACTTGCTTCTCGCGCTCAGCCCGAGAATACAAGAATAAATTCTATATTCGTTCTTAGGGATCAATTCAAATGTAAGTGAAAAAATTGTAACCCTATTTTACATTCATTCCTTCAAACTAATAGGGCAAAATACCCGTGGATTTAATAGCTGGAAAATGAATAGAACGGAAAACCAAATGCTGATTATTTTCGGGGCCTCAGGTGATTTAACGGCCCGCAAATTGATCCCGGCCTTATACGATCTATATTTGGGAGATTTTCTACCGGAAAATTTTGCAATTCTCGGCACCAGTCGGAGTGAACTTAGCGATGAGGATTTTCGGGAAAAAGTAGTTACGAAAAGCCCGTATTTGAAAGATCGGTTGGAAAATGGAGATAAGAAACGTCTGAGGGAGTTTTCCAATTTGTTATACTACCAGGATATCGGGGGAGATTATGCCGAACATTACGGCGGTTTAAAGGAACGGATCGAAAGTCTAAATAGGGATCTGGGAACTCAGGGTAATTATATTTTTTATCTTTCCACACCTCCTAATATCTACGAAATCATCGCTAAAAATCTGGCAGAACAATCCCTTTCCGATGATTCTGAAGGATGGAGAAGGCTGATTGTAGAAAAACCATTTGGTTATGATCTGAAGTCAGCTCAGGAACTCAACAGAGGACTTCAAAGGTATTTTAAGGAATCTCAGATATTCAGGATCGATCATTACCTGGGAAAGGAGACCGTACAGAACCTTCTGGTAACACGGTTTGCAAACAGTATTTTCGAACCGCTTTGGAACAGGCACTTTATCCACCATGTAGAGATTACGAATGCCGAACAAGTAGGCGTTGAAAAAAGAGGGGGATACTATGATAAGTCGGGTGCGCTTCGTGATATGTTTCAAAACCACCTGATGCAAATTGTATCCCTTGTGGTAATGGAACCCCCCATTAGCGATCAGCCTGAAGAAATACGGAACGAAAAGGTAAAAGCACTTAAATCGTTGCGGATTATGAACGATGAGAAAGTCCTTTTTGAAAATACCATTCGTGCCCAGTATGTCGCATCCAACTTAAACGGACAGACCATAAAAGGATATCGTGAAGAACAAGGTGTTGATCCAGAATCGACCACAGAGACTTATGCAGCCATAAAATTTTATGTGGACAACTGGCGCTGGAAAGATGTGCCCTTCTTCGTTCGTACAGCTAAACGCATGCCCACCAAAGTAACAGAAGTGGTGATCCATTTTAAAGGACCCCATCATCATATCTTTTCCAGTGCGGGTGTGAGTGAAAAGGACAATAAACTGATCATAAGGATCCAACCCGATGAAGGTATATTACTGAAATTCGGGGTTAAGGTACCCGGGCAGGGATTCAAGGTGGAACGGGCCAACCTCGACTTCTATTATTCGAGCCTTGTCGAAACAAATGTGATGTCTGCTTATGAGCGGCTCTTACTCGACGCCATGCAGGGCGATGCAACGCTTTATGCCAGGGCAGATGAGGTAGAAGCAGCCTGGGAATTCGTCGACCCTATCCTTGATTATTGGAATAATGGACGGGACGTCCGTATGTATGGATATTCAGCCGGGGTTTGGGGGCCCCTTAATTCCGGAGATCTTTTTGACGGTTCGTATTCCTGGAGGAATCCTGGCGAAAACCTGGCTGATGATCCGGGGTTCTGTGTAATATGTTAAATCGCCTAAAATGTGATACTTAAAATCTATAATACCAAGCAGCGGTTAGCGGATCGGTTTGCCGAGTTTTTCTGCAATTTTACTGAGGAGAAAGTTGAAGTCCATGTGGCACTTTCGGGCGGAAGCACGCCCAGGATCGTCTTTGAGGCCCTTGCAGCCCGGTACAGTTCAAAAGTTGACTGGGGAAAAGTACATTTCTACTGGGGCGACGAACGCTGTGTTCCCCCCTCTGACGAGCAGAGCAACTATAAGATGACCCGAGATTTTCTATTGTCTAAGGTCGATATTCCAGAAACCAATGTCCATCGGATCAAAGGAGAAAATATACCAGGGGATGAAGCTCTTGCATATGCTAAAATATTGCAAGAGAATATTCCCTTAAAGAATGATGTGCCTCATTTCGATTTGCTGATCCTCGGTATGGGAGATGACGGTCATACCGCTTCCATTTTTCCGCATCAGATCGAATTGTGGAATTCAGAAAAGATTTGTGAAGTGGCACAACACCCGGAAACAGGACAGGAGAGAATTACTTTAACAGGAAAGATTATCAATAATGCCGCCAGGGTAGTCTTCCTGGTTACAGGCCAAGCCAAGGCTGAAAAATTAAGGGAGATCGTAAGGGAAGAGGGATCTTATAATAGTTATCCAGCGGCTTTGGTAGCTCCGGAATCGGGAAATTTAAGTTGGTTCCTGGATCGTGAAGCCGCCGTCCAACTCGAATCGGCGCGCTAAAAGCACTTTATTCTCTGATATGCGGCGACTGATTTTGTTCCACTTTGGTGATGAAATAATTGGAGTCGCCCCACCAGAAAAATGTCCGGTATTTTTCAATATAATAGAGTTTTACATATTGCCCTTCATACGCTACCAGGTTATCGATGACTGCCTTTTCCTTGTCCATAACCGAAAAGGCAAAAATCTGCGCTCCTGATATACCCTGGCTGATCTCACCTTCCCATGTTTTAACCAAGACCCCTTTCCTGCTGAATTTAATGAGCTCACCGGAACGTACGCCCTCACTATAAGGGACATAGTTTATAAAAGTGTATCCGCCCACCAGGAAAAGTATTCCGAATCCTAAAAATATCAATATGAATTTTTTAAACCATCGTCCCATAAGATATCCTATAATCGTTTACTGTTTATTTAGTCAATGGTTTTCACCAGCCCTTTTCATGAGGTTTTCCGGCATGGATTTTTTAGCTTTGGCCCCCATTTTCTTGAGGTTTTCAACGCGTGAGATAAGGTTGCCATGGCCCTTATATAATTTTTTCATCGCCTCCTCGTATTCACCTTTGGCCGCATCCATCTTAGTGCCTACCTTGGTAAGATCGGTGATGAAGCCTTCGAACTTGTCGTATAATGCTCCCGCCTGCCGGGCGATCTCAATAGCATTGCGCTGCTGCTTTTCGTTACTCCACATACTGTCGATGGTCCTGAGTGTCGCCAGGAGAGTGGTTGGTGTTACAATGACGATATTTTGCTCGAAGGCTTTATTATATAGATTATTATCATTATTCAGGGCGATGGCAAATGCGGGTTCTATAGGAATAAACATCAAAACAAAATCCGGACTCTCCATTTCGTAGAGATCTTCGTATTTCTTGGAAGAGAGTTGTTCCACATGTTTTTTAAGCGAAACCAGGTGGTTTTTTAAATGCGCTGCCCTTTCTTCTTCCTCTGCATTGATATAGCGTTCATAATCTGTAAGCGAGACCTTGGAATCGATGACCATCTTTTTACCATCCGGCAGATTAATGATCACATCGGGCAGTACCCGACTTCCATCTCTGTTTACAAAGCTCTGTTGTACACTATACTCCCGTCCTTTTTCCAGACCTGATTTCTCAAGAACCCGCTCCAGGACCAACTCGCCCCAGTTTCCCTGTATTTTGCTGTCGCCCTTTAATGCGCGGGTGAGGTTAAGCGCTTCCTTTGACATTTGTTCATTCAATTCCTTGAGTCCGAAGATCTGTTGCCGGAGGGCTGCGTGATAATCTATACTTTCCTTATGTGTTTTTTCGACCTTATCCTCGAAGGTTTTGATCTTCTCCTTCAGGGGGTTTAGAATATTCTCTAAATTCTCTTTATTCTGTTTGGTGAATTTCTGGCTTTTCTCATCGAGGATTTTATTGGCCATGATTTCAAATTCCCTTGAGAGTCTTTGCTGCACTTTTTCAATTTCTTCCTTTTGATCCTCATTTTTTTGACGCAGATTTTCCATGTCTGCTTCATATCGACTATTTACCAGCCCGAGTCGTTCCTTTTCGGTCCTCAACCTGTCTTTTTCTTCCTTCTCCTTCTCCAGTTGTTTTTCTATGTTATGAACTTGTTGCTTAAAATATTTCTCCTGCTCGAGACCTACAGCCTGCCCGGAGCGTAGCTTTAGTTTGTATACGTAACTACCTAGTAAAAAGCCAATTAAGACAAATCCTAACCCAATTAAAATATATGTAATGCCTATATCCATTTCATCGACACGGTTAAAAGTAAAGATAAGTGATTCGTAAGAAATCCAAGCGCCGTGTCAGGATTATTTACGGATCTTGAAGGATGCGGTTTCAGGGTCGAATCTTATGGTGTCTGTTGGGAATAATCTATTAAAATGTTCGGATTTTATCAAGGCTTCCGGTGAACCAAATGAGTTTTGATTTTTTTCCATGATCAGGATCTTATCACAGAGTTGAATCGCTAAATCGATCTCGTGGGTGGTATAGAGTATTGTTTTCTTTTTCCTATGGGCGATTTCCTGCAGCAATTTTAGTATCTGGACTTTGTGATAAAGATCAAGGTGAGTTGTAGGTTCATCGAGAAGGATAACAGATGTATCCTGGGCCAGGGCCCTGGCGATCAATACCTTCTGCAGCTGACCATCGCTGAGTTCATGACACTTTTTGTATTTCAATTCATCCAGACCTATCAACTCAATAGCTTCCTGAATTTTAGCGATATCGGTATGGGATAGCATACCTATCCAATTTGTATAGGGATGGCGCCCGAGTCCTACAAGTTGCTGGACGCTCAGATTTTTAGCCGCCAGAGGTTCGGTAAGCACCACACTGACTTTTGTGGCCCAATCTTTCTGGCGATATTTATCTATAGTCTTACCTGCGACTTCGATGCTGCCTGAAAGCTCTTGTTGAACTCTGGCCAGCGTCCGTAACAATGTTGATTTTCCAATTCCATTAACCCCAACAATAGCGCCCATTTCCCCTTCAGAAAGCTCAAAACTTATATTCCGCGATACAGAAATCGTTTCCCGCTGCGTGCGATATCCAACTTCGAGACCTTTTGATTTTAGCATAGTTGAGCTCTTGATATTTAATTTTTAATCTAAAAGATCATTTTCTTTTTGCGAATCAATAACCAAATAACCACTGGGGCACCGATTATAGACGTTATGGCGTTGATGGGCAATACATAGGACGACATTGGCAATTGCGCCAGCGTGTCACATAGTAATAGCAAGATAGCACCATACATAAGTACAGCCGGCACTAATATTTTATGGTCTGTTGTATTAAAAATTTGTCTGGTAAGATGGGGCACAGCTAAACCGATAAAAGCGATTGGGCCGGCAAATGCGGTGACGGCTCCGGCCAGGATGCCTGTAGCGATAATAATAATATAGCGTGCTTTTCTTATATGGACACCCATGCTTCGTGCATATTGTTCTCCAAGCAATAGGGCATTTAAGGATTTAAGACTCAAGACACTCAGGAATAGCCCAACTAAGGTAGAGGTCGTGAGGATCAGTAATTGGGTCCAGTTTAGGTTTCCAACAGTGCCAAACGACCAGAATATATATTGCTGAAGCTGCTCTGCCTGCGTAAAGTACGACAACACGGTAACAATAGCTGCAGTAATACTCCCAAACATCAGCCCAATGATCAGTAGCGCCATCGAATCCTTTACCCGGGTGGCCACCACCACCACGATCAACAAAACCAAAAAACTACCAATACCTGAAGCGATGGCCAAGGAAATATCGTTGATGATTCCATAGGAAAACCATCCACTCCATATTGCAGTCCCCATGATAAGAAGGGCTGCGCCCAAACTTGCTCCAGAGCTTATTCCCAGTACAAAAGGCCCCGCCAGCGGATTTCTAAACAAGGTTTGCATGAGCAGGCCACTCAACGATAGGGCGCTACCCACCAGAATGGCGGTCAATGCCTTTGGTACTCTGTAGTTCCAAATGATATAGGACCAGGATTCCCTGCTGCTATCACCACCAAAAAGCACCCCCATGACCTCATTAAAAGGTATGGAGACCGAGCCTAATCCAAGGTTTAACATTGTACTTAGCAGCAATACGATGCCCAATACAATAAAAGAGAAATAGTATTTTTTTTTGACGGTCAACTACTCGAGCGGTTTAAAAAAAAATGGTTCGTGATCGGGTAACAGTTCCGGGTGAAAAATACGGATAAGATCGCGGAGTACGATATCGGGCCTTGCGGGTCCCAATTCATAATATAACAAACCCCCGGTACTCCCTCTGGTCAGCGCAAAAGTATGAACTCTTTTTTCGCGGAATGCCTTAAAGCTTGTATAATGCTCGTTAGCTCTAATCATTTCGTTATAAGAGCCGAATTGAGAGGGCGAGATCCAGTAGTCTGCTTCAGCACCTTTATCCAACACGGCCTCAAGGCTAAGACTTAGACTACCTGTGCCTTTGGTTTCTTTCCATAAATATTCTGCATTGGCATCTTCGATGAAGCCTGCTGCCCAACTTTCACCGGCAGGGAGGTACCAAACATCTTTATAGAGTGCACCGCTTAGAACCGCAGGTCTCTGGCGGGTTGACTTTGCCAGGCTTTTAGATTCGAGATAATTGGTTTCAATAGCAGAAAAGATACTGTCGGCCTTGGATTCCAACTCAAAAAAAGGTGCGAAGAACTTTATCCATTCCGCTTTGCCCAGGGGGCTCGGTTCGGTCCAGTCGCCATTATAAACAACAGGGATACCGGTGTTCTCAAGTGCCTGGTATGCCTTGTTCTGGCCGTCGATGCCAAAACCTATCACAAGTTCCGGTTGCAGTTCGATGGCTACCTCGGTATTCAGTAGTTCATTACTGCCCAATTCGGCCACTAATCCCTGATCTATCCTTTTTCTTGTCTTTTCCGAGGAGATATAACGCGTTTCCGGAAAACCCACCAATTTATCTTCAAGACCAAGCGCTTCCAATACCGGGATATGAGTGGTGGAAGTAAGGATGATACGTTCAACAGGAACTGGGATTATAGCGTTAACAGGTCCGGGAATTTCTGCATGGTTTACATCTGCGGGTACAAGTGCATATACAAATCCTGTATCCGAATCAGGCCATGGTGAATTTACATGTACCATTTTTATTCCATTAGGCAGCACAGAGATGTTAAAGCCACGGGCATGTACAATGGTCTTGTCGCCAGAGGAGGTAGGTAGATTTTTATCTGCGCTTTGTTCCGATTTACATCCATTGATCAGGATTAAACTAAAAAGAAGCATCAAGCGCATAGAGTTGACCTCAGGATTCGACTTTCAAAGGTAAAACTAAACAACCGTTTCTAGAACTTGAAATTAAAATGTTTACCTTCGCCAGCGATTTTGGTTCTTAGAAACGTCAAGTTGATAGGATTAAAAGGGAATCCAGTGATCTGTTGGGTTTCGGCTGGTAGTTATTACTTATTCAGCTGAGGCAGCAACAAAAATTCTGGAACTGTACCCGCAACTGTGAGCTCATTCGAACCCGAAGGTTCGGAACTCGCGGCCTCTTCAATACCACTGTCTATAAATTAAATAAGACGGGAAGGTGGGTCGTGAGATGCAAGTCAGGAGACCTGCCAAAACAGAATGGAATGTTAAACTTTCGGGATAAGAGTTTACACGTAACAAATCTACGTCTCCCGTTTAAGTATTTGAACGAATATGAGCTCAAGAATATGGCTGTTTTGCGCATGCCTGCCTTTGGTTACATGCCTTTACGCACAGCAGGATCAATCTAAAATTGATGTGCAGGTTTTGGAAGAGGTGGTCGTGACCGATTCCAGATTTGAATTACGCAGGGAAAATTCCGGTAAAACAGTGATCAGGATCGATAGTTTGGAGCTTCGCCGCAACCAGGGTCGCTCCATAGCCGAAATCATCAATCAAAAAAGTGGATTTGAAATTGCAGGCAGCCGGACCAGGCGGGGTGAAATTCTTGGTATTTTTGCCAGGGGGGGTCGGGGAAGACAGGTTTTAATCATTATCGATGGTTTGCGTGTAAACGATCCTGCCTCGTTTTCCCAGGAATATGACCTCAGATTGTTGTCCACATCACAGATCGCATCGATCGAAATTATTAAGGGAGCCGCAAGCACACTCTATGGTGCCAATGCCGCCACCGCCGTAATCAACATCACCACCAAAAATCCATCTTCTCAAAATATTGCAGGAGAAATTCAATCGACCATAGGCACCAATCAGTCGGCCACAGATCAGAACTACAACTTGGCTGAGTTTAACAACAATGCAAATTTCAGCGGTACTCTGGACCGTTTTACCTATGGTGTCGGTTTTGCTCATACTTATGTAAATGGGCTTTCATCAATCATTACAGAGGAGAATGAAGAGGATCCTACCAGCAGATACAACACTGATATTCAGCTCGGATATAGGTTTACAAACGATATCAGTCTTCGGGTTTATGCCAACCAATCTAAACTCCGCACGGATTACGACGAGTCTTTTGGCTTATCCGATGCTCCTTATCGGTTTGAAAGTGAGCAGAAGCGAATAGGCCTGTCGGGTAAATGGAATTTTAAAAATGGTGAGTTAGCCTTGAACAGTGCTTATTCGAACTATGCTTCAGAGAATTTCAGCGCTTTTCCCGGAACATTTACAGGCCGGAACTATGTAACTGATCTCTTTGTAAAATATATAATAAAGGAAAAATTTTATACCATCCTGGGGTTGAACTCCGTAAAGGATCAGACTGATTTTGCCACAATCGAACAATTCACTATTGCCGATCCCTATCTCAATACGGTTTATATCTCAGATTTTGGTTTGAATATCAATGGAGGGTTGCGCATGAATAATCATTCAGAATACGGGACGCATTGGGTCTATAACTTCAATCCTTCCTATGTCTTCACATTGAAAAATGGTTATCTCAAAGCGCTTGGTTCCTATGCCACCTCCTATATTACTCCATCATTGACCCAGTTGTTTGGTGAATTCGGGGCCAATGCGGATCTGGAACCGGAAACCAATCGTACTATTGAGACCGGACTGGAATACCAAACTAGAGGCGGATTACGGATGAATCTGCTTTATTTCAGCAGGAAGGAAGATAATTTTGTTTTTTTCGACAATATCAGCTTCCAGTATCTGAATGCCGAAGATACTGTAGATGTTCAGGGTGCAGAGTTTGAAATAGACGGGCAGGCACTCGAGGTATTGAGCTTTAGCGCTAACTATACATTTACTGAACGTAAAGGGGATAATGCCATACGCATACCCAAGCACAAAGTCAATGCAAGCCTGGCGTACAGTCTATCTGAGAACACGCTGGCTTCGGCTACCTATTCTTACACGGGCCAACGAGCAGATACGGATTTTAATAGCTTTAACGATGTGGCGCTTGACCCATATTCACTTTTCGGACTCGGTATTTCCCATGAGGTGTTGAACAACAGATTAAGACTATTTTTCAATATTGAAAACCTTTTCAATACAGATTTTACTGAGGTTGTCGGATTTACCACCAGAGGCAGGAATATGCGTTTCGGCCTTTCGTTCACACTATAAAAAAAAGCCCGTTTAAACGGGCTTTTCCAATGCTTTTGGACGAGGATCATCGAATCTTAAGATCTATAGGCCGGTCCATGATCATATTGTCTTTAAGCGGATCGTACATTTTAGAGTTCGATATAAATTCCATAGGCATACGAGGCCCTGTACGAAGTGCCCTTCTTGATGAAATCCCGGTAATCTCTTCGATAGCAGTGGCTAAAAGAGGTTCATTTTCCTCTCCCAGCACACCATAGTTTCCAAGTTCCTCCTGCTGGTCGATCATTGGTGTAAAACCGTCGGTATAATCCAGGAAACCTTCTGAGTTCTCCGTTCTTCCTACGAGGAGTTGAATGCCCCAAATATTATCAGGATTGATAAAATTTTCACGCGAACTCGAATATAGATAAGGTGCTCCTTCACGATCCGGATCATCTACCATGGTTAGTGAAAACTCGTTTTTGCCTCTGGTCGTCCGGCCGATTAAAAATACATCGACATAAGGATTCAGGCCGTTGATAACAAGCTCACTGGCTGAAGCTGTCCCTCTGGTGGTCAAAATATAGACCCTGTTCAGATTTAAAGTATTGATGGGAGATCCGCCTCCAGTGGTGGAAGCGAAGTAGTCTGTATCGCCCAGAATATCTTGTAATTTGTCGTTCCATCGATCCCTGAGGAAAACCTGGTTGGTGTTGGTACTGTAAATCATACTAGATAAAAGACGTGCCGTATTTACGGATCCTCCGCTATTGTATCTCAAATCGAGGATAAGATCGGTAATCCCTGCCGTTTTCAGTTGTCCAAAGGCAGCATTGAGCTGTTCATCGAATTCATTGAGGAAACGATTATACATCAAATACCCGATCTTCTGACCATTGATATCGAACGTTTTATTGATGTAAATGGGATCTTCCTGGAAGTTCTCGAACTTGGTCAAAGTTACTTCCTTACCATTAGGAGTAAGCATTGTACCATCTGCAACGGCCATATCAAGCGTATAGGTGTCTTCTTCCCCGAATAAAAGGGCTTCATAATTGCTAAGCGTAAGAGATGTCCCGTTAACCCCCGTAAATATCTCTCCCCTGGAAATGTCCTTGGTTGAGGCATCGGAATTGGGCAGAACATAGTTTACAACTCCGAAAATGCTTTCACTATCATTCGAAGTAAAAAGGGTAAAATCCAACCCGTTGCTTTTGGTCACTCCTCCAAGAAACTCGGTAAGCTCCTTATAGTCTGTAACCGTCCAGCTAAAACGATCTTCATCGAAACGGAGTTGCTCGAAAAACTCAGCCGGATCGGGGGTGCTCACCAGAAATTCTGTGTATTGTTCATCGTTATTAAAGCGATTATTGGCCAGATCAGCTACATCTTGTTGCCAGAAATACCACAGGTTCATGGATTTCCACATAAAATCCTGGGTGGTGGCATTGATGTTGTTGGGATTGGGGCCTCCGGGAAGGCCGATACCGTCGTCATTCTTATTACAGGATATGAAAAGAAAGGTAAAGGCCAGGGGCAACCATAGATACTTCTTCATCAAACTAATTTTTGGTAAATATACGGAATACGGCAAATATCGTACCAATTGTAAACGTTATAGGTTCCTTAATACTACAACAATCCAACAGCCAAAAGCCCTACTTGTTGCACCTTAAAATCGAATGATTAATGCCAATGTAGAAACAAAATGTTTTTTTTTGTAACAATAATTAAGGTGCTTCGTCTTGCTATTGTAAGAGACCTTCAATGGTATACACAACAACCGAACAACCTGATATGACGCAATCGGAATTCTTAAATGTGGTATTGCCCTTTAAGGACAAGCTTTACCGGCTGGCCAAAAGGTTGCTGGTCTCCTCTGAGGAAGCAGAAGATGCGACCCAGGAGATTCTGATGAAATTGTGGGCCAAGAAGAGTAAAATAAGCGGTTACAAGAATGTAGAAGCTTTTGCGATGACCATGACCAAAAATTTCTGTCTGGACCGATTAAAATCGAAACAGTCGGGCAACCTAAAACTGGTCCACAGCAATTTTACCGACGGTGGTACCTCCCTGCAACGGGAAGTGGAAGTAAAGGACAGTCTTAGTTGGGTGGAAAGAATTATGGAAGATTTGCCGCAGCAGCAGAAAATGGTATTACAACTGCGGGATGTAGAACAATATGAGTTCGCGGAAATCGCCGAATTGCTTGACATGAAGCCAACCGCGATAAGAGTTACGCTGTCGAGAGCGAGAAAAACAGTTAGAGAAAAATTATTAGAAAGACATCGTTATGGAATTGGATAACATAAAAAAACTTTTAGACAAGTATTTTGAAGCTAAAACGACGGTAACAGAGGAAAATCTGCTTCGGAAGTATTTTAATGGGGAAGAGGTTGCTCCACAATTGGAGCAGTATATTCCACTTTTCAGCTACTTGTCGCATGCCAAAGAAGAACGCTTTACGAAGCAGGTTCCATTAAAACCTAGAACGTATCATTACAGATGGATATCCGTTGCAGCGGCAGTGATCTTGGCTTTTGGCATATTTTTTGGCCCTGAACAGTATCGGGAGTACCAGGAACAAAGACAGGCAGAAATTGCCTACAATGAAACGAGAAAGGCATTGAGTTTGCTGGCATCGAACTTAGAACGAGGCACAAATAAAGTGGCCTATCTCAATGAATTTGAACAGACAAAACAAAAACTTTACAAAAACGATTAAAAATTAAGACCATGAGAAAGTATATTATAATTGCAGTATTAGCTTTTTTACCCGCAGGCCTGTTTGCGCAGTCCATTTTCGATAAATACGAGGATCTGGATGAAGTCAGTTCGGTGGTAGTGAACAAGAATATGTTCAACCTCCTCGTAAAAATGGATGTGGACACAGATGATCCTGAGGCTAAGGATTTTATGGATATTGCCAAAAGCCTTAGCGGTTTAAAAGTATTTATCACTGAGGACACCAAGATCTCAGCAGATATGAAGGCAACCGTAGATAAGTACCTTAAAACAGAGTCATTGGAAGAACTGATGCGGGTTAAGGACAAGGATGCCAATGTTAAGTTTTACGTGCGAAACGGAAAGGACGAAGATCATGTAAGCGAACTGTTGATGTTTGTTACCGGCATAAAACATTCAGAAATGAAGGTAAATGATCGTCAGATCGAAACAGTTCTGTTAACGCTTACAGGTGATATAGATCTGACTAAAATTGGTTCGTTGACCAAGAAAATGAACCTGCCTGAGGAATTGAATCAGGCGGATAAGAATAAATCAAAATAATTATTCATCAATCAATGCCTCCCGCTTGTGTATTTGCTTATGGCACTATATACAAGCGGTTAAAGGGCTAAAATACGATCAAAATGAAAAAATTTATAATCAACATCCTTGTGATTTCCGGTATACTGGCACTTTCGGCCTGCTCTACATCCCAGAGCTTGCAGGAATACTACGTGGATAATTCAGAAAATCCGAATTTTATTTCGCTCGATGTGCCTGCCAGTATTTTAAACCTGCAGGAAGCCGATCTTTCTAAATCACAGCGTCAGGCCTTGGAATCTTTAAAGAAATTGAACGTATTGGCTTTTAAGATCAATTCGACGAATGAGAGTGAATACCAGGTGGAAAAGGCTAAGGTAAGTTCCATACTGAAGAGCGATAAGTTCGTGGAACTCATGAAACTGAATTCCAAATACGGTAAAGGTGTGATCAAATATCTGGGCGAGGAAGATGCGATCGATGAGGTGATCATATACGGGAGTAGTGATGATAAAGGATTTGCACTGATCCGTGTACTCGGCGATGACATGAATCCTGCTCATCTGATCCAACTGGTTAAAGTTCTTCAGACTTCCGACTATAATGCCGAAAACCTTGGTGATATTGGGGAGTTTCTCAAAGGCTAAGCCTTTATAAAATATATTCTTATTAACCGCGAATGTTTAACATTCGCGGTTTTTTATTTAAACTGATCCGCAAATTTCCAATACAATTTTTACCTTTAGGCCAAACACTAAATAAATATTTAACTCATGGAAAATGCCCAGTACTATCTTGAAAAAATAATGGAATTTGGTTGGGAATATGGCCCCAAGGTAATTGGCGCCCTAGTTCTCTTTCTTATCGGTTCGTGGATCATCAAACGGATCATGAGGATCTCAGGCAAATTGATGAAAAAAAGCAATTATGAAGAGTCCCTGAAACGATTCATACTAAATCTGTCAGGCTGGGCCTTAAAAGTGCTGCTGGTAATCATAGTTATTGCAACCCTTGGGGTGAACGTTACCACCTTTGCTGCTGTGATCGCTGCTGCCGGTTTGGCCGTTGGCCTCGCTTTGCAAGGTTCTCTCTCCAATTTTGCCGGAGGGGTGCTGATCATGATTTTCAAACCTTATAAAATCGGCGACCTGATCCAGGCTCAAGGCGAACTCGGTGTGGTTAAGGAAGTCGAGATCTTTACCACCAAGCTCAATACGCCGGAAAATAAACTGGCGATCATACCCAATGGACCTATGGCGAATGGAAACATCATCAACTATACCGCCGAGGGCAGGATCCGTGTCGATACTGTTATCGGGATAGGTTATGGTGAGGATATCAAGAAGGCCAAGAAAGTATTGATGGAGGTCCTTACCGCAAATGATAAAGTAATACGGGAACCAGCGCCGACAGTAGCGGTGCTCGAGTTGGCCGATAGCTCAGTGAATTTTGCCGTACGTCCGTTTTGCAAACCCGAAGATTATTGGGATGTATATTTCGCCACTATAGAAGGATGCAAATTAGCATTAGACCAGGCTGGTATTGAAATACCTTATCCGCACAGAGTGCAGATCCAAAAAAGCGAATAAGTTTCGCCAAAAGACCACTTATAGCTTAAATACCGGTGTACAATTCTGGCCTGAGCGCCATGAGCTCCTCCTTGATTTTGGGAGGCACATCGAGATTTTGGATAAAGGCCGCGATACTTTCGGATGTGATCTTTGAATTGGTCCTGGTAAGTTCCTTTAAACTCTCATAGGGATTGGGATAGCCTTCTCGCCTGAGAATGGTTTGGATGGCTTCAGCCAATACGGCCCAATTGTCCTCCAGGTCGGATTGCAATTTTCCCGGATTGAGTAATATTTTATCCAGGCCTTTTGAAGTAGATCGAAAGGCAAGTAGCGTATGCCCTATAGGTACGCCGATATTCCTCAAAACAGTGCTATCGGTTAGGTCGCGCTGTAATCTGGAAATAGGCAGTTTGGCTGATAAATGTTCAAACAGGGCGTTGGCCATACCCAGATTTCCTTCTGAATTCTCAAAATCGATCGGGTTAACCTTGTGTGGCATCGCAGAAGATCCAATTTCGCCTTGCCTGATCTTTTGCTTAAAATAATCCATTGAAATATAGATCCAAAAATCCCGGTTAAGGTCAAGCAGAATAGTATTGATGCGTTTCAATCCGTCGAAAAGGGCTGCTAAATGGTCGTAATGCTCAATCTGCGTGGTTGGAAAACTGTGATGTAATCCAAGATTTTGGTTAACAAATTTCCCTCCGAATTCCTTCCAGTCGATAGCCGGATAGGCTACCTGGTGGGCATTAAAATTTCCTGTAGCACCTCCAAATTTTGCCGCACTCGGGATGTTGACCAATAAGTCGAATTGCTCTTTGAGCCGTTTCACAAAAACCGCGATCTCTTTCCCCAAACGGGTAGGGGAGGCCGGCTGGCCATGGGTTCGGGCGAGCATGGGCACATCTTTCCATTCTTCTGCCCGTTCTTCTAATAATCCAACTAAGGCCGTAAACGCCGGTATATAGACTTCGTTCAACGCATTTTTGATCGATAGAGGTATGGCGGTATTATTGATATCCTGAGAAGTAAGTCCGAAATGGATAAATTCTTTATAAGATGATAAACCGAGTTGATCAAACTTCTTTTTTAAAAAGTATTCCACCGCCTTTACATCGTGGTTGGTGATTTTCTCTATATCCTTGATCTCTTGAGCATCTATTTCGGTAAATCCTTTATAAATAGACCGCAGTTGTGGGAAAACCTCACTTTTAATTTCTTTGAGTTGGGGCAAGGGCAATTCGCAAAGTGCAATAAAGTATTCCACTTCTACCAGCAAACGGTATTTGATCAGGGCCTGCTCAGAAAAATAAGCAGACAGGGGTTCGGTCTGAGACCGGTAGCGCCCATCGATCGGTGAAATTGCGTTTAAGGGATTTAATGACATGCAGATTGGTGTTGTTTTAGGCAATGAAAATGCAAAGATACTTATAAGGCCGGGAGTTTGAAAGAGCAGTGGCGTCTAGTTTTGTTCCGCGCTAACGATTCCGGAGTTTCCACAGGATCTGCCGGGCCCTAGCCTTATAGGCGGCGCTACCATTGGAATATTCATTTTCAAGCAGCAATTGTAACTCGGCATGGACCCAGTCATGATCCTTACCGAGATGGTATAGACTGGTCATCGAATAGGCTTTGGGGGCAACCTTATGGGGGCCTATAAGCCAGTTGAAGCAGGCCGAGACCATAATTTCGAGATGTTTGGGTGCCAAACAAGAAGTACCAGTTTTTGAGGCTTCACCGTAATATTCCAACACCAGGAGTTCACAGATTTTTGCCATCGGCCTTATGGATGAATCAAGGTGTAAGCCGGAAAGGCCTGAAACCCATTGATCGAGATGGGGATCCAGGTAACGCAGATCCTGTCGGGCGGCATACTCCAGCACCCGGCAGGCCCGCGCGGAAATCGGATTGTCGTTCTGGAAAGCGATTTCGAGCATGTTGTGTACCAGCTGTGGATGTTGTAATATAAAACGAGCCATTTCCATGCGCATAATATGTGAATGATTTATATAATTCAGTTTTTCGCAGAGCTGATCGATATTCACAGAATAAGTGCTAATTGGTTATTGGTATCCGGATATAATGAATTTTACTTGTCTGGTAAAATGAAAAATAAATATATTCACCCATGCTTAATCAATGGAAATAACAAGCCGATGAAAATACTGAAAAAGATAGCACTATTTATGCTGGTGGTACTGTTCGCCATCCAGTTTATCAGACCGGAAAAGAACGTATCTGAAACCCCGGATAATGCGGTTTTTGAGGAAGAGACTAATCCACCTGAAGAGGTCATGACAATATTAACAAGCAGCTGCTATGACTGCCATAGTGATAACACAAAGTATCCATGGTATAACAATATTGCCCCGGTATCATTTTGGATTGCAGATCATATCGAACATGGAAAGGGGCATCTGGATTTTTCAAATTGGGATTCCTATGATTCAAAAAAGAAGGATCATAAGCTGGAGGAGGTAATCGAAACTGTGGAATCTGGAGAAATGCCGTTGCGTGAGTATACATGGACTCATAGCGAAGCGAGGTTAACAGACGCCCAACGGGAGGCTGTGATCGAATGGGCCGAAACCACTAGATTGCTCTACCAATTAGATCAGAAACCACAGTAGGGACTCCTGCCGCCGCCGTTTTAGCGACGATTGTAAGGTTTTCAAAATCATCTGGAGAAACCGTAGGCCTGGGATCTATAAAAAATATCGGTATTCCTGGAGGGGAATAGTGAATAAGACTTGCGGCCGGATATACCTGCATGGATGTTCCGATGATCAAAAGCAGATCGGCCTCACGTGTAATCTGAGCTGCCCTCGGCAATAGAGGAACCTGTTCGCCAAACCATACTATATGGGGCCGTAATTGAAAACCAGAACCACAACAATCCCCCAAGGTCAGGTCTTTTTTCCATTCCAAAACATCCATGGGGTTCCCTGTGCTTCTTACCTTGAATAACTCGCCGTGCAAGTGCAGTACGTGGCTGCTCCCAGCCCTCTCATGGAGATCATCAACATTCTGGGTCACGATACTGACCTCGAAATGATGCTCGAGTTCAACCAGGGCTCTGTGCCCTTCATTGGGTGAGGCCTCCAGCAATTGTCTCCTCCTCTGGTTGTAAAAATCGAGTACCAGCGTAGGATCGCGCGCAAATCCCTGGGGCGATGCCACCTCCATCACATCATGACCCTCCCAGAGTCCATCGGCGTCCCTAAATGTCTTTAATCCGCTATCGGCGCTCATTCCAGCACCAGTCAGCACCACAATTTTTTTTGACATAACTATTGCAATCTTCCAAAATTACGTTTTTCTTAAATTAGAGCGATGATTGACAAAAACCTGCTAACATATCTGGAGTCATTACTAACTCCGCAACGCAAAGAGCGATTCCTGGAGGTTCTTGGTTTAAGGACTAATTTTCTTACCGTTGTGGCAGAAGACGTTTTCCAAATGCACAATGCGAGCGCCATTGTTCGGAGTTGCGATGTTTTCGGGATACAACAGTTGCATCTTATAGTAGATCGTTTTGGAAACCGTATCGACAAGAATATTGCTGTTGGAGCCCAGCAATGGGTCGATATAAACAGCTATAAAAATGCTGCGGAGTGTATTGGTTACCTGCGGGACCAGGGGTGCAGGATTGTAGCGACAACCCCTTCACCCGAAGCCATAGATCTCAATGCATACAATTTAAATCAAAAGACAGCGATTTTTTTTGGCACGGAAAAGGAAGGTCTGAGCCATGAGGTTCTGGAAGCGGCTGATGACACTCTTCAGATTCCTATGGTGGGTTTTAGCGAAAGCCTCAATGTCTCGGTCTCTGTGGCTATTATTCTGCAGGTACTTACCGCAAAACTTCGGGAAAGTGAAATAAGTTGGCACCTTAACGAAAAAGAGATATTGGCCAAGCGCCTGGATTGGGCAAAAAAGACCATTAAAAACTCGGACCAGATCATTGAAAGGTATTATTCTGAAATAGTTCGTTCCTCTTAATAATAACACATGCATTCTTCTTCTATTTGGCCTTCTAAGGTAATTACCCTTCTCCCGTTAAAAGGGCTTTATTCCATTTTCGTTTTATTGAAAATTTGAATAAAATAAAGAAAAGACCTCTCATCAGCCTTATTTGTTGGGAGAACAGATAATATAATGTAACTTATATCCTGAATTAACAAACTAAATATCAGACTAATGACGACTGTTCTTTACATTGTTTTAGGGCTAGTGCTCTTGATTGTTATTTTGGCGATCATTGCACCTAAGAGCTATGATGTTAACCGGAGTACTACTATTAACCAACCGGTATCAAAAGTTTTTGATTATCTAAAATATCTTAAAAACCAGGACGAATGGAGCCCCTGGGGAAAGAGGGATCCCAATATGAAAAAGGAATTCGTAGGCACCGACGGAGAGGTAGGGGCGATTAGTAAATGGGATGGGAACAAGGAAGTAGGCATGGGAGAGCAGGAGTTGAAACGCATAGTTGATAATGAAGTCATAGAATCAGAACTGAGATTTCTAAAACCCTGGAAATCTGTATCTGATGCTTACCTGAAAGTAAAGAAAACCGATAACGGCCAGACCGAAGTAATATGGGGTTTTAGTGGTAGCAATAAGTTTCCGATGAGTATAATGATGCTATTTATGAATATGGATAAGGCCGTGGGCAAAGATTTTGAAGAAGGCCTTGGAAGCTTGAAAGAATTGATGGAATCTAATTAAAAAATATTATGGTTGGTTGGTTTGAAATCCCCGTGACGAACATGAACCGGGCGAAAACATTTTATGAATCGGTTTTTGAAATATCCATCTCGGTTCATGATCTGGACGGACTGATCATGGGTTGGTTCCCTCCCCCTGACGGTGATAAAGGGGCCTCGGGATCGTTGGTTCATCATGAGATGTATCAACCCAGTGATAGCCACGGTGTGCTGATCTATTTTTCGTGCAGGGACGTAAATGTTGAACTCGGCCGGGTGGCCTCTGCAGGAGGCACGATTTTAAAACCAAAAACTGAAATAGGCGGGGGACACGGTTTTATGGCCTTGTTGAAAGATTCAGAGGGAAATAGAATCGCGCTTCACTCCCAGAAATAAAATCATTGAGCAAGCTCCAGCAGGGCGATATCGTATGGGTTGTCCAGCAAGACTTTGCCATTTTTAACTTCAACCTCTGTTTCTGAATAGCTATCAAATAGTCTGGTTCCATTTCCAAAATAGCCTTTTACCCATAACGATTTCTTTCCTTTGGGGAGATCCAGGCCGATCACCACCTTGTCCTTGAATTCCCCATCGATATAGCTTCTGCTAAAAACATAGGGTGATTTGGCAAGGCGGCGATGTTTACCGGCTCCAACCGCCGGATGATTCCTTCTGAACTGGCCGAGCTTTTGCCAATGTTTAAGGATGTTTTGTTTTTCAACCAAACTGTCGATTTCGCTCCAGTTCATGAACGATCTGAGTGTAGCATCACCTTGTGTGCCTTCCACAATAAGAGTTCGTGCACTTTCATCGCCATAATAGATCTGGGAAGCCCCGGGGCATAACAATAGAACATTGGCGGAATAGTAGGGTTTTTCCCTTTTTTTATCGAAGGGAGTGCCATCATCGTGCGATGTGAGGTAATTCACCACACTTTTCGATTTAAGCTTGCCCTGAAGAAGTTTATGGTACTTTCTAAAAATAGTCTCATATGATTTTTCAGCATCGGTTTTCAGTTCAAAATTGATCAGGCTTTTAAATCCGTGATCGTAATAATCCACTTTTTTATCGCCAAAATCGAACCATCTTCCATTGCTGATGCCATAGTCGTATACTTCGCCCACCATATAGAACGGATTATCATCCAGTACCTTATTAGGGTGTTTTTTCTTCCAGGTTTCGAAGGCATAGGAGGCTTCCTTATATAATTCGGCCCAGGCTTTTTCATCGGCGTGTTTTACCGTATCGACACGAAACCCGTCGATACCCAGATCATTTACATAATCCGTGAGCCATTTGATAATATAGAATCGTGGGGCCCTCGGATATCCGGTTCTCTCGAAAAATAATTGTAACTCATCGAGCTCATTACTAAGTCGGCCTTCACTCTTCCATTTGGCAAGCAAGGGATCGGGAAGTTTCACCGCTTCGTCAGATTCGGTATAGATGTCGGGCAGATTGTCAACCAGGGTACAGCTTGTGGTATTCTCATAGCTGGTGAATTCGCAGGTCGGTTCCATTCTCACCCAGTCCAACGGCCATGCCGGGTCCGTCTCGGTAACCGGGCCGGTATGATTGATGACCACATCCATCAGTATCCTGATATTGCGCTGATGCGCGGTCTTTACCAGTGTTTCGAGGTCTTTTTTTGTTCCGAAGTTAGGGTCTAATGCAGTCCAGTCCTTGGCCCAATAACCATGGTATCCATAGGTAGCTCCGGTACCCTCGTCTGTGGCACCATGAATCTGTTCCACAACTGGGGTGAACCATAGGGCATTTACCCCCAGCTCATCGAAATAACCCGATTTAATTTTTTCGGTAATCCCCTGCAGGTCGCCGCCCATAAAACCTCGGAGCACACCTGTAGTGTCGGTTCGGTCAAAATTTAAGTCGTTCTCCGGATTTCCATTATGAAAACGATCTGTAAGCAGGAAATATATATTGGCCCCCTCCCAGGTAAATGGTATTTCTTTTGCGGTAGAAGCGATGGAATCGGCCGCGAAGACGGTTTTCGAAGCATCATCTTTTTTGGTTTGCACACAGGAGAGAAGCAAGCAGGTTAAGATACTGGCAATAAGCAGATTTTTCATATGTTGGTATACTGTTGAATTAAGGAATGTTTCGGCTATCCTTTTTCGGTTCGATTATAGTATGGGGTATTCAACATCTGGCCGACCAAAACAAGGTTTAAAACTATAAAATGATCGTTGAATTATAAAATTTATTTAGTACTCTGGCGAAATAAAAACCAAACATGTGATATCCTTTAGGAAATCAAGACCTTGAGTGGCAGTAAAGAATCAATTTCGATTTAAAACCTTGTATTCCTCATAACAACTGCTGATAGCATCAAGGATCTGCAAATCGTTGGCTGTTCTGATAAATGATTTTGAATAATTACAGTTGGCCAGGATGTCGTCGATATCGACTTTTTCCAATTGAAGCAATTCGGTAAGTGTTTCGCGGTCGAATTTGGAAGCCAATAGATTTCGTATCTCATCGTCTTCTTTGATTTTTCTTAGCTTCTTCATCTGGTTGGGTTGTTTTCCAAAGAGATTTCTCAGGAGATCGGCAGGATTTAGTATAGCACCCAGTACCTTGGTTACGGCGCTGGGGTTTTTGTTACCGGCCTCATAACTTACCGGCAAACCAGAAATGCTGTATTGATAGGCGGTATTGATCGGAAGGTTTTTTACATCGATTTCCAGATAGCCTGTGAGTTGATAGGGCCTAACAATCACTTCTTCAAGCGCATAAGCCAATTCGGTGAGTGATATCTTGGTGTCCTGGAACTTGAACATATCGTTTGTCACACGTATCTTTTGAGATTTGAAGCCCAGATAGGAAAAATATAAGGTATCGTTCACAGAAGCCTCAATCGAAAATTTCCCCTTATTATCTGTGATCGTGCCGATTACTTTGTTCAGGTTGATTACGTGCACACTTTGCAAGGGCGTTCCTGATTGTGCATTGAGGACGATAGCCTCAAAGGTCATGGAGGGAATTGTGTCGTTGACTTCCTGAGCTAATCCTGCGAATGCAGAAATAAGGGTGATAATTAATAGAAACTTCTTCATCAATGGCAAAGCTGACTCAAAACTACTAAGAAATAAAAAATTACAACCTCGGCCTATTTTTTAATAGTCTGTTAACTAATAGAATCCTTTTTTCTGCTTGTTTTTCGGGCGTCCTGATTTTTTGGACTTGCCCCTGCTTCTCTTTTTGGGTCCGGAAGCATCATAATTTCGTTTTCGACCCTTTTGTCCTTTGGAACGGCGCCCAGAGCCAGGTGCGTTCGAAATCTCAACCTTTATCGTTCGCCCGTCTAGTTTAAAAGAAGCCAGGGATTCTACTACCTGTCCGCTAAAAGCCGAATCGGTATTGAAAAAAGAAAAACTGTCCTTTACATCCACTTTGTAGAGATCATCTCGTTCCAGGTTGAGTTTCTTTTTCAGAAAGTCTTTTAGCGACTTCCAATCAAAGCCGTCCCGTTCGCCCAGGTTGATAAAAAACCGAACGGAATCTCCATTGCTGCTATAATCGCCGGCACCCGATTTTACAGAGCCTGAATTTAGTTCGCGTTTCTTTTGGTAGTAGGAGTAATAACGGCTAAACTCGACTGTAAAGATCTTTTTGATCAGTTCATTTCTGTCGAGTCCTTCCAATACATCTGCAATGGCGGGAAGGAAGCCTGTGATCGCCTCATCGATCTCGGTATTTTTGATTCTGTTGGCCAGGTGATACAACTGTATTTCGCAGATCTCCAAACCACTGGGGATCGGTTTTTCCTCGAATTTTTGGTTGATCTTTTTTTCGATACGTTTAATCTTACCATGTTCACTTCGGGTAATGATAACCATCGAAACACCAGATTTGCCTGCCCTGCCTGTTCGGCCACTCCTATGGGTATAGGTCTCGATTTCGTCGGGTAGCTGGTAGTTGATTACGTGTGTGATATCATCTACGTCGATACCCCTGGCTGCTACGTCTGTAGCAACCAGTAGTTGTATCTGATTCTTTCTAAAAGCGCCCATCACCAAATCGCGTTGATTCTGACTGAGATCGCCATGCAGGGCCCCGGCATTATATCCGTCGCCGATCAACTTTTCCGCAACTTTCTGAGTATCTCTTTTGGTCCTGCAAAAAACAACCGAAAATATGCCTGGATTGGCATCCGCCAGCCTTTTCAAGGCTTCGTATCGATCTCTCCCGCCAACTACATAGTATTCATGGCGCACTGTATCGATTCCGGTATTTCTCGCTCCCACCGTAATCTGTGCCGGATTCATCATGAATTTTCTGGCAATTGCTTCTACCTCTGACGGCATGGTCGCCGAAAACAACCAGGTGAGTTTGTTTTTTGGTGTATAAGACAGGATATTCATGATATCATCATAAAATCCCATGTTTAGCATTTCGTCTGCTTCATCCAGTATACAATATTCAATTTTGGAGATATCGAGCAGTTTTCGCTCTATCATATCTTTAAGTCTCCCAGGTGTCGCCACTGCGATCTGTGCCCCTGAACGTATAGTCTTCGCCTGTTCGCTTATACTGGCACCGCCGTAGACCGAAACTATCTTCAATCCCTTAACATATTTCGCGTATAGCCTCAACTCGTTGCTGATTTGCAGGCACAACTCCCGTGTGGGGGTAAGGATTAATCCCTGGACCGATCTCGACCGGGCATCAATGCTCTGTAAAAGCGGAAATCCGAAGGCTGCGGTTTTACCGGTTCCTGTCTGCGCCAGGGCAACCAGGTCGGTGGTTTCCGTAAGTAGCATTGGAATGACTTTCTGTTGTATTTCCGAGGGTTGTTTGAATCCGAGGTCTGAAATGGCCTGCAATAGGGTTGGTTCCAACCCTAATTTTTGAAATGAAATCATCTATTTAGTTCCTGATCGCTATTTGAGGCGTTGCATAGAGCGAGTGAGAGTTTTAATGGTACTCATCGCAACACATGTAAATGAAGCGTAATTTAAAGGGGCAAAGATAGGTTAATTATTTTTGGTTGATGTCCTTAAGATGGTCCTGTTGATCTAAATATACGATCGAGTAAATTCATATTCCGGTAACAGCATGCAGGTAGGCCTGAAGTTTTCGGAGTGCAAGGCCGCGATGGCTGATCTGGTTTTTCGAACTAGTGCTCATCTCCGCAAAGGTTTTGGAATATCCTTCGGGCCTGAAAATAGGGTCGTAACCAAATCCTCCACTACCTTTTCGCTCCTGTTCGATATACCCTCTTACTTCACCTTTGAATAAATGCAGTTCATCCTTTGTTTTCAGGGCTATTACAGTGACAAATCGGGCTTTTCTGTTGTCTGTTCCTTTTAACTCGGATAGTATTTTATCCATATTATCATCCGCATTTTTATGCTCACCGGCATAGCGGGCCGAAAAAACTCCCGGTGCGCCGTTTAGGGCTTCTACAAGAAGCCCTGTATCGTCAGCAAAAATGGGATATCCGAAATGCTCATTCACATATTCAGCTTTAAGTATAGCATTGCCCTCCAGGGTAGGAGCTGTTTCCGGGATGTCTTGCAAACAACCGATATCCTTGAGCGAAAGAAGCGCGAATTTTTTTGGCAGCAACAGGCGCACCTCTTCAAGCTTATTGGGATTATTCGTGGCGAATACCAACTTCATGCTGTTGTTAAATTAAGAAGGTAAAGCAAAAGTGGCGGTAAAAATACTAATTTTAAAATCCCTTAATTCAATTCAATGGCATTGAAAATACCACCCATTTTGATTTTCCTGATCTTTGGTGGATTTATGTACCTGCTCGACGTGATCTTGCCCGTGGGGTATTTCGATTTTTTTGGGCGTTTCGTACTGATAAAGATCTTTATCGTTTTGGCGATGGCCATCTGCCTGACAGCACTTTTTCAATTTTTACGGAAAAGGACGACCATCGATCCGTCGGATCCCTCGAAAACCACCGTATTGGTGACCAGAGGGATCTATAATTACACGCGAAACCCGATGTATTTAAGTTTGCTGCTATTGTTGCTGGCCTGGGGACTGTGGCTGGGAAATGCCTTTAACACTTTGTTCGCTGCGGGTTTTGTGGCTTACATAAACCGGTTTCAGATCATGCCGGAGGAAACAGCACTGAGAAATAGGTTTGGAAAAGCCTATGATCAGTACCTGGTTAAGGTGAGAAGGTGGTTTTAAAATTATAAGGTAATACAATAATATACTTAAATATTAGTTAATTAGATTATATTTTAATATATTAGTATATACACTTATTATTATGAAAGCCATAATCACAGCAGATATCGTTAATTCTGCCCGCCATGAAACGGCGAAATGGATGCAACTCCTCAAAGAAACCCTTACCAGATGGGGCGATACCCCAAGGGATTGGGAGATTTACAGGGGCGATGAATTTCAACTTCGATGTACTCCGGAACGCGCGCTTCAAATCGCCCTTGAGCTCAAAGCGAGATTAAAGGTGATTAAAGATCTGGATCTGCGCATTGCCATAGGTTTAGGAGAAGAGGATTTTAGGGGTAACGGGATAAGCGAGTCTAACGGTACGGCATATCAAAGGTCAGGGCGCATGCTCGATAAGCTTAAAAGCCAAAAGAAGAACATGGGAATAGACACCGGAGAGTCGCATCGGAATAGGAGTTTAAATCTAATGATCGATCTGGCTTCTGATTTTATGGACAACTGGACGCCTGTTTCGGCCGAAATTATAGCCCTTTCATTGGCTGCACCCGATAAGACTCAGTCTCAAATGGCCGATGAGTTAAAGATCAGACAATCGGCGGTGAGCCAGCGCCAGAAGAGAGCCCGATACCTGCTGGTACAACAAATGTTAGAATACTATACTCAAATCATTAAGGAACTGGAAGCATGATCATTTTTACCAAATTATTACTGGCTCACCTCATGGGTGATTTTGTATTTCAACCGACACGTTGGCTGATACACAAGGAGGCGAATAAGGCCCGTTCCGGATTCCTATACGCTCATATCGTCATTCATTATGGATTGATGATGCTGCTGCTATGGGACCTATCATTCTGGAAGATGGCCCTTGTTATCGCAATATCTCATTACCTGATCGATCTGGCTAAGCTGTATGCGAATTCACTCTTCAAAAATAAATTATACCCCTTCCTTATCGATCAGCTGCTGCATCTTGCAGTGCTCTTTGCATGCGCTTTCTTTGGAAATCTATGGGAGACCATTGCGACCTTATGGGAGCAGATCGACTGGCCCCTGATCACGGCTATTGTTTTTGTGACCTATCCTTCGGCCATTATAATGAGCAAATTGTTGGAAAATATGTCGGAACAGATCGAGCTCGATCATAAGTCCCTGCCTAATGCTGGTAAGTATATAGGCATTATCGAACGTCTTTTCGTACTGATTTTCATTATTCTGGGACGCTGGGAGGCTATCGGGTTGCTGATTACTGCCAAGTCTGTTTTCCGATTCAACGACCTTAAAGAGAGCAACAGCAGAAAACTCACTGAATATATTCTCATCGGGACCTTGCTCAGTTTCGGATTGGCCGTTTTGGCAGGACTTCTTTATGTTCATTCATATTAAAAGGTTACAATATCAACATTGATTCTGGGCCAAAAATCGAAAATGGGCATTTTTACAGACATATTTTTCAGGCATCTGCACTTTTGGTGTAATTCATCATCGACCTTGGATATTATCACTAATTTTGCCTCTTGAAATAACTAACAAATTAATATCAGGTGGGTCGGAAATATGTTTTTGATTTTGACAGCACCCTTACAAGGGTGGAAGCACTCGACGTGCTTGCCGAAATGAGTCTCCAGGGCCGTGTTAACAGGCAGGAGGTGATCGATGAGATACAAAAAGTCACTAATCTTGGTATTGACGGTGACATTTCTTTTACGGAATCGCTGGAACGCAGGATCCGACTGCTGAAAGCACATCAGGATCATTTGCCACCGTTGGTCAAAGAACTGCGTCAAAAGATATCAAAATCCATATCGGCCAATAAAGAATTCTTCGAGAAATTCTCGGATGATATTTATGTCATCTCCTGCGGATTTAAAGAATTCATCGACCCGATCGTAGAAGAATTCAATATCCCTTCAGATCGTGTCTATGCCAATACCTTCAAATTTGATGATGAAGGATATATTATTGGCTTCGATGAAGCCAATGTGTTGGCTACCCACAACGGAAAGATAGAATGCCTAAAGCAACTCGATCTTCAGGGAGAGGTACAGGTGATCGGTGATGGTTACAGCGATTATGTAATGCGCGAAGCTGGTATTGCTCATAAATTTTTTGCCTATACCGAAAACGTGCATCGGGATAAGGCGGCCGATAATGCGGATCATGTTACCCCTAATCTCGATGAATTTCTCTTCGTAAATGATCTACCGCGTAGCCTGTCGTATCCCAAAAACCGAATAAAAATATTACTCCTAGAGAACGTTCATCCGGTAGCCTTCGACAATCTTTCTGAAGACGGTTTTGCTGTTGAACTGGTAGATAAAAGTCTTACAGAAGAAGAACTCATAGAGAAGATCAGAGGGGTACATGTCTTGGGGATCCGATCTAAGACTAAGGTCACCAAAAGAGTTCTGGACGCAGCCAATAAATTATTGGTGGTCGGGGCATTCTGTATCGGCACCGCCCAGATCGATCTTGATTATTGCAAGAAATGCGGGGTTGTGGTCTTCAACGCTCCTTACAGTAATACCCGCTCGGTAGTGGAAATGGCGATAGGACAGATCATTATGCTGATGAGGTTTATTTTCCCCAGAAGTACCGAGATGCATTCGGGCAGGTGGAATAAAACAGCAGCGCATTCCAGGGAGGTGAGAGGAAAGAATCTGGGTATCGTTGGTTATGGTAATATCGGTAAGCAGCTTTCAGTACTGGCCGAGGCTATGGGTATGAGGGTTTATTACTACGATATCAACGACCAACTGGCACTGGGTAACGCGATAAAATGCGATACGCTGGAAGACCTGCTCAATGTATCGGATGTGGTTAGTCTTCATATCGACGACAATCCTGCCAATCATAATTTTCTAGGGGAAAGGGAAATCAATCAGATGAGAAAAGGCGCTTTTCTCGTTAATTTATCAAGGGGGTTTGTACTCGATATACCTGTTGTAGCCAAGGCGCTTAAAGAAGGCAGACTGATGGGGGCAGCCATTGATGTTTTCCCCGACGAACCCAAGAGCAACGGAAAATATATTAGTGAACTGCAAGGGCTACCCAACGTTATTCTAACGCCTCATATCGGTGGTAGTACTGAAGAAGCGCAACGTAATATCGCCGATTTCGTTCCGAATAAGATCATGGACTATGTTAATTCGGGCAATACTTTTGACGCGGTAAACTTTCCTAACATCAGACTGCCCAAACAGCAAAATGCACATCGGTTCCTGCATATTCACAGAAACGTTCCAGGAGTGATGGCGCATATCAATGAGGTTTTGGCTCATTATGAAATGAATATTTCAGGCCAATATCTTTCTACGGATTCAGAAGTGGGATATGTAATTACGGATCTTGATAAAGATTACAATAAGGAGGTGATTAAGGCCTTAAAAAAAGTAGATCATACGATTAAATTCAGGGTACTCTATTAACGGCAATAATCACTCTCATTTAGGCTCATTTTGTTATTCTTCCTATTTGGTGAAAAATAGGAAATGTCGCCATAAAGCGCTTTTCATTTTTTTCCCAAACCATTGAAATATTTTCTATAAATTCCTCCAAGGGATCATGGTGATGGCGCGTTCTGAAATTTCTAATCGCAGACCAGGTATCGATATATCCAATAAGTTCATCTAAAGTAAACGTTCGCTTTATCGAATAAGACTTCGACAATGGAATTTTCTCGTAAGGAAATGGAATGGAATTATAATTATTTTCAATATGGCGCCTTTCCTTGCTCCAGTCTGCCTGTAACCTTTGATATAGTTCGTCGATAACAGCGTCGAATTCATTCTCAAAGCGCAGCAGACCATATCCCCATAAGGCTACAATGCCACCTTTTTTTGAAACCCTGGTTATTTCTTTGAAAAAGTGTGAAAAATCAAACCAGTGTATGGCCTGTGCTGCCGTAATCAGATCAAAATGATCATCAGGAAAAGAACTTTGCTCGGCCCGTCCAACCTCATAATGGATATTTCTTGATCGGTAAGCCTTTTTTATTTGATGAGGACTGATATCTGTGGCGTTCACCGCATTGAAATATCGTGATAGTCTACGAGCCACCTGGCCGTTACCAGTACCGCAATCCCAACAACGGTTACGTTCATGAACTAGAGAAATGATTTCCTCGATAAATTCAATGGGATATTCGGGGCGGTATTTTTGATATCCCCCAGCATTATCAGAAAACAGATCTTTTATTGACTTCATTTTCAATCATGGGGCTGTTATCGATGATGATAAGGTTGGTTTTTTAAGATCGTCATGGCCCTGTAGATCTGCTCAATCGCAAAAAGGCGTACCATTTGATGTGAAAAGGTCAGTTTGGAGAGGCTCCAGCTATCCATTGCTTTTTGTTTGAGTCGTTGATCTGCGCCATAAGGACCTCCGATGATAAAAACCAATTGCCTGATGCCTGAATTCATTTGTTGCTGGAGATATTTTGCAAAATCCAGCGAACTATGCTGACGGCCACGTTCATCGAGTAAAACTATTTTATCTCCCGGGTTTACTCTGCTCAGCAATACCTCTGCTTCCTTTCGTATTTGCTCAGCCTCAGAAAGTTTACCCGACTTCCTGATATCTGGGACGATCTCCAATTCGAACGAAATATAGCGCTTGAGCCTTAATTCATATTCTGAAATAAGTTCGGAAAGTGCACCGGAGTCAGTTTTGCCGATAACGAGTAATTTTACCTTCATGCTCCAAAGTTATTATTTTCGCTCTTGGGATATTATTTAATAGATGCAGATTTTATTAATTTAGCCCATCTGAAAATCCTTTTATGATTTCCAAAGCTCAATTCCAAAGGGAGATCGAACTCATTATTAAAAACAGCATACGTGAAGATGTGGGAGACGGGGACCATACTTCTCTGGCTTGTATCCCGATGGATGCTGTGGGTAAGGCTAAACTTCTTGTGAAGGATTCCGCCATACTGGCAGGAGTAGATTTCGCTCGTTTGGTTTTTCAATATCTCGACAAGGATATAAAACTGGATATATTAATTGAGGATGGCACCAAAGTTTCCCATGGCGATGTGGCGTTTTATGTGACGGGTAATACTCAGAGTATTCTCAAAGGAGAACGTTTGGTGCTCAATGCCATGCAACGAATGAGCGCTATTGCAACAAAGACAGCGCATTTTACTCATTTGCTCGAAGGTACCCATACCCGAGTGCTCGATACCAGAAAAACAACCCCGGGTATCCGTGCTTTAGAGAAGTGGGCTGTGACCATTGGGGGAGGAGAGAATCACCGATTTGCCCTCTACGACATGATCATGCTTAAGGACAACCATATCGACTTTGCCGGCGGAATCAGCAAAGCTATCGAAAAGACTAAATCATATTTAGACCGACTTGGCAGAGAGCTGAAAATAATTGTAGAGGCAAGGAATCTTCGGGAAGTGGAAGAAATATTAAAACATCAGGGGATCTACCGGATCTTACTCGACAATTTTAGTTTTGAGGAGACCAGGAAAGCGGTGGAGATCATCGGTGAAAAATGTCTTACCGAATCCTCAGGAGGGATTACGGAGGAAAATATCAGACAATATGCGGAATGCGGTGTAGACTATATTTCAACCGGAGCCCTTACCCATTCTGTTTTTAACAAAGACTTAAGTCTGAAAGCGGTGTAAATGAGCAGAGAAATTGAAGAAAAACTCGAGCGTATCCCTATTATCAAATGGGTGGTTCGTTTATTGAAAAAGGTCAGGCTACCGGCATTTGAAGGCCTGTCTCTATACGATCTGATCGAGATGTACTTTATAGGAATTGTCGAAGGTGCGTTATCGGCCAGGGCAAGCGCCATCGCTTTCAGTTTGTTTATGGCCCTGTTTCCATTGCTGATCTTTTTGGTCACGCTCATTCCGTTTATCATTCCTTTTGTTAGTCTGGGAAATGAAAATTTCGATGCACAATTCCTCTTGTTCCTCGAGTCATTCCTGCCGGCCGCCACAGGCGACTATTTCGGAGAGATATATCAACAGATCAAGGACCAGAAAAGAGGTGGTCTTTTATCATCTGCCTTTTTGATTTCCATATTCCTGATGACCAATGGGGTTAGTTCTATATTCGCAGGTTTTGAATACTCTTATCACATAGAACTGACGCGGAATTTCTTTAAACAATATGCCTATGCCTTAATGGTCGGTCTTATCCTCTCAGTCCTGTTGATCATCGGGGCTGTAGCCTATGTTTATTTTGAATTTTACATATTGGATTATCTCAGTGTCTGGGCAGCCAAAACGCGTGGGTATGATTTATCCAATAATGATATCATTGGAGCCACTATAGGCAAGATCATTTTTTTCACTATACTTTCCTATTTAACTACCGCAATATTATATTATTTCGGCACCGCGGAGGGTCGGCACGCAAAATTCTTCTCTTATGGGGCGCTCATGACCACATTGTTGTTTTTACTCACCTCATATTTATTTGGGGTTTATGTGGAACGAATTGCCCGATACAATGAGCTCTATGGGGCACTTGGAGGGTTGCTCATTCTGATGGTGTATATTTGGTTGAATTCCATAATCCTCTTATTGGGATTTGAGCTCAATGCCACCTTGAATTACCTGCATAAAAATGTGAGCAGAGACGAGACCAGTGGTTAGGCCGATCAGATAGCGTCCGACGATTATGCCTTGTTGTTTTTTCAATGGAAACCATGGGATTTAAGAGTAAAGGGTATGGATTAGCGATAATTGATTTCTGAATCTTTACAACGGGATGCAGTCTATCAAGGGGATATAACAAGTGAGCCCGAACGGATGAATTATTATATCGATGTAGTATTACCAATACCTCTTGAGCGGTTATTCACCTATGTGGTGACGCCTGCCGAGGCACAACAGTTGAAGAAAGGCATGCGGGTTGCTGTTCCCTTTGGCAAAACCCGGATTTATACCGCCCTGGTCATGGAAATACATAACATGCCACCACAGGCCTATGAGGCCAAATCCATCCATCAAATATTAGAAAAGGTCCCTTCGGTCAATGAGACGCAGCTTCAGCATTGGGAGTGGATTGCTTCCTATTATATGTGCACATTAGGCGAGGTATTCCGAACTGCTGTTCCCGGAGCGCTCTTGCTGGAAAGCGAGACCATTGTCCTTTTGAACAGCGATTTCCAAAAAGGAAAACAACAGCTTAAGGAAGAACAGGAAATGGTGTTATTGGCGTTAAAAAATCGCGGAGCCCTATCGGTAAATGATATTTCTGAATTGCTTGAGAAAAAAACTGTACTTCCTATTCTTAACGAACTGGTTCGGCTAAGGGCCATCATGCTGAAAGAAGAGCTGGTAGAGCAGTACAAACCTAAGATGCTTAGGTATGTCGAAATAGCAAAAGGCTTTCAAGAAGAAAATGCCCTGGAGCAACTCCTCGAATCCATGAAAAGGGCGCCAAAGCAAATTCAGGCCATACTGGCCTTATTTCAACTGCAGTCTGCCAATAAAAAGCCGGTTTTGCTTAAATCGCTTCAGCAAAAAAGCAGGGTGTCGCCAGGCGTTATCCGGGCCCTCCTGGATAAAGGGATCCTGGAGGAATTCAGTCTGAGAACCGATCGGGTATCTTACAGTGAAACCGATAATATCAGAGAAACAGTAGTGCTCAATGATGATCAAAATAGCGCTTTGGAAACCATAAAAGAAGGTCATGAGGCGGGAAAGGTGATGCTGTTGCATGGGGTTACTTCTTCCGGAAAAACAGAACTTTATGTAAAGCTCATTGAAGATTGTTTTGAAAAAGGAAAACAGGTGCTTTATTTGTTACCCGAAATCGCCCTTACGGCGCAGCTCATTCAACGTCTGCGGGCGTATTTTGGTAAAATGATCTCAGTATATCACTCCCGTTACAACATGCAGGAAAGGGTAGAGGTGTGGTTTAATGTAATGGGTCGGAAATCTAAAGCCCAATTGATTATCGGGGCAAGGTCGTCTCTTTTTTTACCCTATACCCGATTGGGATTGATAATTGTAGATGAGGAACACGAGACTTCTTTTAAACAGTACGATCCGGCGCCCAGGTACCACGCCCGCGATGCCGCCATTGTACTGGCCCAAATGCATGGTGCACGGGTGGTTTTGGGTTCAGCTACACCGAGTATTGAAAGTTATTATAATGTTCAGGCTGGTAAATACGCCTATGCTGGCCTGACCCGGAGGTACGGTAATGTGCTGATGCCTGAAATCGAACTGGTAGATCTGAAACTTTCCAGGCGAAAAAAAAGACTCAAAGGACATTTTTCCGATCGTCTGATCGAGTTGATTCACGAATCACTGGAGGTTAAGCAACAGGTTATCCTGTTTCAAAACCGACGGGGCTTTGCACCAATTGTGGAGTGTACCAGCTGTGGTCATTCCCCGGGTTGCCCCAATTGCGATGTGAGCTTAACCTATCATCGCCACAGAAATCAGCTCCGATGTCATTATTGCGGGCATCATGCCGAGCTCCAGCCGGCCTGTCTTGCGTGTGGGAATCACAGTCTGGACACCAAGGGATTTGGCACCCAACAGGTAGAAGAGGAAGCCGGAGTACTTTTTCCCGAAGCAAGGATTGCACGTATGGATTTTGATACCACAAGGGGTAAGCATGCTCATGAAAAGATTATACAAAAGTTTGAAGATCAGGAGATCGATATTCTAATAGGCACCCAAATGCTGACCAAAGGCCTCGATTTCAGGCATGTGAATCTGGTGGGGATCATGAACGCAGATACGCTGTTGAATTTTCCTGATTTCAGGGCACACGAAAAGAGTTTTCAGATGTTGACCCAGGTAGCCGGAAGAGCCGGACGAACTGAAAAAAGGGGACAGGTTGTCATTCAGACTTACAATCCTTACCATCTGATCCTGCAACAGGTCAGCAGCAATGATTATCTCACCATGTATTCGGAACAACTATATGAGCGGGAACAGTATCATTACCCCCCGCATAATCGTATTATTCGCATTACTTTCAAGCACAAGGAATATAATAAGCTCAATGAAGCGGCCGAATGGTTTACTGAAGCACTGCGGCTCAAATACAGTTCATGGATTCTGGGACCAGAGTACCCACCCATACCCAGGATCAGAAATCAATACCTGAAACATGTTTTGGTCAAAATCCCGAGAAAGGTATCACCTACAAAAATGAAAAATAGCATAAAAAGGACAGAACAGTCTTTTCATGCTATTTCTCAGTACAAAGGAGTACGGGTTATCTACGATGTAGATCACCTATAATCAGACGTTGCTTAATGCCTCCGCCAATTCTGTTTTCTTATTTCGACTTAGTGGAATAGACCTGCCGCTAACTTCAACATTTTTGCTGTTGAACTTCTCGATCTTTTCCAGATTGACGATATAGGACTTATGAATACGCAGAAACTTCTCCGAAGGTAACTGCTTTTCAAAAGCCTTCATGGTCGACAGGATCACGATATTCGCTTCGTCGGTAACCAATTTAATATAGTCGCCAAGCGCCTCTATCCATTTGATATCATTGAGAATTACTTTTCGCTTTTTCAGGTTGCTTTTCACGAAAATATGCTCTTCGTCCTCGTTGACCTTGTGCAGTTGCTCGTACTTGGCTACAGCCCGCTTTACCGAGGCATCGAAACGTGCCATGGTAATAGGTTTGTGCAAATAATCGGTCACATCGTAGTCAAATGCCTTAAGAGCGTAATCAGGTTTTCCTGTAATCAGGATCACCTGTGGGCGGTTTTCAAGGGATTCAAGCAAATCGAAGCCGCTGATTATGGGCATTTCGACGTCGAGGAAAATGAGATCTATCTCGTTGTTTTTGATGCCGTTTTTAGCCTCTATCGCATTGCTATACTCGGCCACCAGTGCTAGATTGGGATGATTGTTCACTAACTTTGCAACTGCCATTCGCTGCATAGAAGAATCATCAACAACAATACTTCTTAACTTCATAAGTGGTTGATTTGTGGGGTTAAATCATCGACAAATTACTTAAAAACACGTTTAACTGCAATAAAAACTGTAAACATTGCTTAAAATCATGTACGAATGACGATGATTGCGCATTTAGGGTTTAGGTTAAGTTTAATTTTTAAGATTCTAGTACCTATAACGAAGATTTTTTCAATTTCTTGTGATTCGAATTAAATATTCTTACTTTTGCGCTCCTAAAAAATTATAAGATATTATGAATCAATACGAAACTGTTTTCATTTTAAATCCCGTTCTATCCGACACGCAGATAGAGGAAACAGTAAAAAAATTTGAAGATTTCCTTAAGAAACAGGGAGGCAAAATGGTCTCTAAGGAAAACTGGGGGCTGAAGAAGCTTGCGTACGCCATCCAGAACAAAAAAAGTGGTTTTTATCACTTATTCGAATTCACTGCGCCCGGAGAAGCCATTGGGCCTTATGAGCAAGAATTTAGAAGAGATGAACGCATCATGCGATTCCTGACTGTAAAGTTAGATAAGCACGCGATCGAATGGGCGGAAAAAAGAAGAACTAGACTCAAAGCTAAAGTATAGGTATTATGGCGAATATTGAACAACAGGCCAAAGGAAAGAAAGACGGAGAGATCAGATATCTGACCCCGTTGAATATCGAAACCAATAAACAGAAGAAGTATTGTCGTTTTAAGAAATCGGGTATTAAATATATCGATTATAAGGATCCTGATTTTCTGATGAAACTCGTTAATGAACAGGGTAAATTGCTACCCAGGAGATTAACAGGAACTTCTTTGAAGTACCAGAGAAAGGTGGCTCAGGCTGTAAAAAGGGCCCGTCATTTAGCTTTGATGCCGTACGTTGGAGATTTATTAAAGTAACAAGCAAGATCGAATGGAACTCATATTAAAGGAAGACGTGCTGAATCTTGGTTTCAAGGACGACGTTGTAAAAGTGAAGAACGGCTACGGTAGAAATTATCTGATCCCCAATGGATTGGCCATTTTAGCCACTCCATCTGCAAAAAAAGTACGCGAGGAAAACCTGAGGCAAAAAGCACATAAGGAAGCTCAGATCATTGAAGGAGCCAAGAAGATCGAAGAAGCCATCAAGAATCTGGAAATTAAAATCGCAGCCAAAGTGGGAGCTCAGGACCGTCTTTTCGGTTCAGTTTCGAGTATGGATCTCGCTGCTGCCTTAGGAAATGAAGGGCATGAAATCGATAAGAAATACATCACCATCAAGGGGGGAACGATAAAAAGAACCGGTCCCTACGATGCTCAGATCAGGCTTCATAGGGAAGTAATTGTAGAATTACCCTTCGAGGTCGTACCCGAGAAAAAATAGTTGTCAATAAGCGTTGATAAGTTGTAAAGAGCTATGCCCGCATAGCTCTTTTTTTTTGCTACATTTACTTGGATAACCTAAATAATCTAACGTAAAAGCAAACCGATGAAACTTCCAGTATTCACTGTCTTAGGCTTACTTTTTTTTACCCTAACGGCAACAGCTCAGGTAACTACTTCCAACATTCGGGGAACCGTTGTTGACGATCAGAATGCTCCACTTCTAGGAGCGAACATCGTAGCAATACATAGTCCTACAGGTACACGCTATGGTGCTATATCCAACGAAGAAGGAAGATATAACCTTCTCAACCTGCGTGTGGGTGGACCCTATGAGGTAACAATATCCTATGTTGGTTTCAGAGACCAGATACGCGATGATATCTTTCTTTCATTGGGTAAGACCTTTAGTTATGACGCACAAATGATCAGTGAAAGCCAGGCACTTCAAGAAGTTGTCCTTGTCGGGGATCAAGGGGGTACTTTTGGAAGTGACCGAACCGGCTCTGAAACAAGCCTGGGTAGAAGGGAATTAACCCGTTTACCTACCATCACGCGCTCCGCATCCGATTTCACCCGTCTGGAACCCACCGCAGACGGAAATTCCTTTGGCGGACGTAATAGCCAATACAATAATTTTTCATTGGATGGATCTATTTTTAATAACCCTTTTGGACTGGATGCTGCCACACCAGGCGGTCAGACCAATGCCCAGCCGATTTCATTGGATGCCATCGACCAGATCCAGGTATCCCTGGCACCTTATGACGTGAGTCAGGCCGGATTTACCGGTGCCTCTGTCAACGCAGTAACCAAAAGCGGCACCAACGAAGTGCACGGCACGTTATATGGGTTTTTCAGAAACCAGGATCTCACAGGCAGCAAGGTGGATGGGGAAGATATTTTTGTTCCGGATCTGACGCAAACGCAATTTGGCGTCAGTATAGGCGGACCAATTGTAAAAAACAAAGTCTTCTTCTTTGCGAATTTTGAAAGCGATAAGCGGGAAGATTTGGGATCTAATTTTGTGGCAGACCGAGGCCAGGGAGGAAATAATGTCTCGAGGGTAAGCGCGACCGATATGGATGCGGTACAGGCTGCCCTGGGAACATTAGGATATAATACAGGACCCTATGAGGGGTATTTGCTCGACACAGAATCGATCAAGGGAATCTTTAAGATCGACTGGAATATTAACGACAATAACCGTTTGGCCCTTATCTATAATTTTCTGGATGCCAAACGGGACCTTACGGCAAACGAGTTTGCCATCGGAAGGCGTGGCCCCGATGCGATTACTTTGCAGTTTGCCAACGCGGGATATGAGATCAACAATGAGATCAACTCCTATCTGGCCGAATTGAACTCCACCTTTTCCAATGGCAATGCGGTAAACAAATTTCAGATAGGCTACACCAAATTCAACGATTTCAGGAATCCATTTTCTTCACCGGCACCAGCCATTAATATTCAACAGGATGGTGTACGTGCTATCGTAGCCGGCCATGAACCTTTTTCCATCAACAACCGGCTGAAGCAGGATGTCTTCCAGATCTCTAACACTATGAACATATTTGCGGGGAATCATACCTTCACAGCAGGGATCTCGTACGAAAGGTTCAAGTTTTTCAATTCCTTCAATCTTGGGGCTTATTTTTTCGGGGATGCTCGCGGGGCTGTTGGAGTATTTGCCGATTTTCCTAATGTTCAGTCATTCCTCGATGCGGTGGATAATGATCTCATCGGCGATGCCATCGATAATGCGGAAGGGATATTTTCGGCCAATAATTCTGTGCCGATCGGTACGCCGGGAGGATGGGCACTAGCAGAAAGCCAATTCGGCCAGCTTGCCTTTTATTTTCAGGATGCCTGGGATATTTCAGACCGTTTTAAACTCACTTATGGGCTTCGTGCAGATAAGCCGCTTTATTTTAATACCAAGCAGTTGATCCAGGAAAATATCGACCGAAAAGGCGGCCTGCTTCAGGATGGAGGTACCTATGCCCCCGACATTGAGTATTTCGACGAGAACGGCAACCCGATATTCCTCAGTAGTCTGGATCTGCCGGATCGCGACATACTCTGGTCGCCAAGGGTTGGATTTAATTGGGATGTACATGGAGACAGAAGCTTCCAGGTTAGAGGAGGATCCGGAATATTCTCGGGCAGATTTCCATTCGTATGGGTAGCCAACCAGGTGCAGTCTACTGATTTTTTCTTCTATCAGACCACAAATCCCAATTTTCAATTCCCTCAGGTCTGGAGAAGTAACCTTGGCGTTGATTACAAATTCGAAAATGGTGTCGTGGTGACCACCGATATCATTTATACCCAAGACATGAATGCGGCTACGGTTAATAATTTTGGAGCTGGTACTCCAGGGGGAACCCTGTCAGGGGTAGACAACAGGGCGATCTACCGTCCGGAAGACCGGGCACAGATATTTGGGGGTGCTACTAATGCCTATGTATTTTCCAATGTAGATAAAGGAAGATCCTTTAACTGGTCGATTAAAGCCCAGAAACAGTGGGACAACAATTTATTTATAAGCCTGGCTTATAATTTCCTTGAAAGCCTCGATGTGAATTCGCTGGGTGCGGAAATCAGCAGCGATATTTTCGATCTGAATCCCGCCTTCGGTAATGTGAATACCGCCGCATTATCTCCTTCCTTGTTTGGAAATAAACATCGGTTTATAGGACAGATCAACAAATCCTGGCAGTATGGCAGTAACGACCGTTGGGCTACCTCTTTAGGGGCATTTTTTGAATATGCGCAAGGAGGCCGGTTTTCTTATATTTATTCCGGCGATATCAATAATGACGGCTCGTTTACCAACGACCTGATCTATGTACCCACCGCTGCTGAAATCGGCCAGATGCAATTCGACGGGGATGCAGCTGCACAACGTACCGCACTGGAGGCTTTTATCCAGCAAGATGATTACCTCAATGGACGACGCGGTGGTTATGCGGGCAGGAACGATATTTTAAGCCCCTGGGCCAATCGATGGGATCTTAAAATACTTCAGGACTATAACTTTAATGTTGGCCCGAAAAACAAACGTCATACCGTTCAATTCAGTATCGATATCCTCAATGCCGGAAACCTTATCAGTTCTAAATGGGGCGTTGTTCAGAATCCGCTGACCACTCAGCCCCTAGGAGTCAGGATCGATGGTACCGGTACACCGGTATACAGCTTTGATCCGAATCAGACATCGACCTTTATCAATAATCCGGACCTGATCTCCAGATGGCAGATGCAATTCGGATTGCGGTATATTTTTTAGGGGCATAATAAATTATTCAACGAAGGCCGCTCATTTTGGGTGGCCTTCCTATTTTTGCGGGATGAAATACATCCGTCTAACTGAAGAACAGCTGACTGAGCTGGAGCAGGAATTTATTAATTTCCTTTCCACTCAAAGCATAACTGCTGAGGAATGGGATAATCTGAAAAAGGAAAAACCGAGTTTGGCTGAAGAAGAGGTCGATGTTTTTAGCGACTTGATCTGGGAAGGGGTCCTGGCCAAGGTTGAATATTTGGAGAATATTTCCGCCCAGCATATGCATCTTTTCAAGTGCGATGAAAAGGAGATGAATCTTATTTCCGTTAAAGTATTGAACCCTGAAATTGACTTAAATACCAACGAAGGATTTGGCTGGTTCAAAAAAAACTGGCAATCCGATTTTGTGGAGTACCTCACCGCTGCTAAGGCATATACCAAAGATAAGAACATAGATAAGTTTGAACTTATCCGGAAAGGTGCGGTAATTACCAAGGGCGCGCTTTATCAGTGGTTCGATCAAATCATAGCGGAGTAGGCCCGGAATTGACAGGTTCCTATCGCAAAGAACTATATTTGTAGCATTATTTTCAATCATGGCACAGAAACCATCGATACCTAAAGGAACAAGAGACTTTTCACCGGCTGAAATAGCCAAGAGAGACTATATTATCAATATTATTCGCAGCCAGTTCGAGCGATTCGGCTTCCTGCCCATCGAAACCCCGGCCATGGAAAATCTTGAAACCCTGACCGGTAAATACGGGGATGAAGGTGACCGACTTATATTTAAGATCCTTAATTCGGGGGATTATCTGGCTAAGATAAGACCGGAAATATATGATAATAAAGACGCCCAGGAATTAGCGCCTTTAATCACTCAAAAAGCACTTCGTTACGACCTTACCGTTCCCTTTGCACGTTATGTGGTAATGCATCAGCACGAGATCGATTTTCCCTTTAAGCGATATCAGATTCAACCGGTATGGAGAGCAGACCGTCCTCAGAAAGGACGTTTTAGGGAGTTCTTTCAATGCGATGCCGATGTGGTGGGCAGTAATTCCCTTTTGCAGGAATTGGAATTTATTCAATTGTATGATGCTGTTTTTAAGGATCTGGGTTTTAAAGGGATAACTATTCGCCTTAACCACCGGAAAATGCTTTCAGGTCTGGCTGAAATTCTTGGAGCCGGAGATAAGATGATCGAATTTACAACCACTCTGGATAAAATGGATAAAATAGGAGTCGATGGAGTTATGGCAGAATTGGAACAACGCGGTTTTCCCGATTCGACCTTAACTAAAATGGCCCCATTGTTTTCACTTCAGGGATCCAATGAGGAATTGATGTCGGCCTTGAGAAATATATTGAAAGATAGTTCCGTGGGCATGGAAGGAATAGCCGCAGTCGGATTCCTATTGGAATCGATTGCAGAACTGGGGCTGGAATGCTGTGATGTACGATTGGACATAACTCTGGCGAGAGGTTTAAATTACTATACGGGTCCTATTTTGGAAATTCAGGCCCCACAAGGCATAAATATGGGCTCTTTAGGAGGTGGAGGTCGCTACGACGACCTTACCGGTATTTTTGGCCTCAATAATATCAGTGGGGTGGGGATCTCTTTTGGTTTAGACAGGATCTATCTGGTCATGGAGGAACTAGGACTTTTTCCCGAGTCTGTGAAGAGGGATTTGCAGGTGTTTTTTCTAAACTTTGGCCAGGCCGAAGCCATGGAAGCCATGAAACTTCTAAAGGCGATGCGAAAGGCCTCGGTAAAATGTGATATTTATCCCAACCCGGCCAAGATCCAGAAGCAAATGAAATATGCCAACAATCGTGGTGTAAGATATGTTGTTTCCATCGGGGAAAATGAATTGAAGGCCGGGGAGTTTCAGGTCAAAAATATGGAAAGTGGAGAGCAGACGCTCTATCCCCTAAGCCAGGCCAGTACTTTTATCGGATTGCTTTAAGGCGCTTTGGATGGCCATCACCACTTCTTTGTAGTAGCTGCCCTGGTGGGGGACAAACGCGGCCCGATTGCCCAAACCCCAGGTTTCTTCGGCGAACCTTATAAGAGAAATAAGTTTTAATTCCTCTACCTCACTACTTTGTTTTTTCAGGTCTTTCATTGGTGATTGGAGCTCACAGATAAAACTGTGGTGATATTCGAAATCTTTAAAATGCTCGGCATGCACCTGTTCAGATCGGTATACCCCGATTTTTTCCAAGGCTTCAGGCCGGATTTCAAGTCCGATTTCTTCATGGGTTTCCCTGATCGCAGCAGATAAAATATTTTCACCTGCCCCGACATGCCCAGCTACCGAAACATCCCAAAGCAGCGGATAAGTTTTTTTTTCGCGGCCCCTTTTTTGGATCAACACCCTTCCATCTCTGGTATAAATCCATATATGTACCGTTGGGTGATAAAGGCCCCTTTTGTGAGCTTCAGATTTCAAGAGTTGTTCTCCCGTAAAATCACCTTTGTTATCGAGTATATCTACAAGCTCGTCCATTGGCATTGCTTTCTCATAACGGCAGGGTTAATCGAAATAGCTAAAAGTTTCTCCTTCCTTGATTGTCAGCAGGGTTTCGTAGATCAGTCGAATAACATTTTCAATATCATCGCGATGTACCATTTCTACGGTAGTATGCATATAACGAAGCGGCAAGGAGATCAAAGCTGATGCCACACCACCATTGCTATAGGCAAACGCATCGGTATCTGTTCCTGTTGATCTTGAAGAAGCCAGTCTTTGAAAAGGGATTTTCTTTTTCTCAGCTGTTTCGATTATTCGTTCCCGTAATTTATTCTGTACAGCAGGAGCATAAGAAATTACCGGTCCGGCTCCCATTTCCGTATGTCCCTGTGTTTTTTTGTCGATCATTGGGGTGGTGGTGTCGTGGCAGACATCGGTAACAATGGCAGCATTGGGTTTTATGGTTTGTGTGATCATCTCTGCCCCCCTTAATCCGATTTCTTCCTGAACTGAATTGGTAATGTACAAGCCAAAGGGGAGTTTAATTTTATTCTGATGCAATAAGCGGGCTACTTCAGCAATCATGAATCCGCCTGCCCGGTTATCTATCGCCCGACAAATGAACTTGTTTTTATTCAGGATCTGGAACGAATCCGGGTAGGTGATCACACATCCAACGTGAACCCCCATTTTTTCAACTTCTTTTTTGTCCTTGGCCCCGATATCGATAAAGATATTATCGAGTTTCGGTGGTGGTTCCTTGCTCCTGTCGCGTGTATGAATGGCTGGCCAGCCAAAAACCCCTTTCACAATACCTTTTTTAGTGTGGACATTCACCCATTTGGAAGGAGCGATCTGATGATCGCTTCCTCCGTTGCGTATTACGTAGATCAGTCCTTCATCCGTGATGTAATTCACATACCATGAAATCTCATCAGAATGCCCTTCGATCACTACCTTATAAGGTGCATCCGGATTGATCACCCCCACGGCCGTACCATAGGT